>NZ_JBIRWQ010000029.1:0-132220 GCF_044388125.1 Actinoplanes sp. NPDC020271 | reverse complement strand
ACATAGGACCTTCGACAAGCCCTATTTTCCCTGATCAGAAGGCACTTCTGCGTTTCCGGCCCACTCCTTGGACAGCCCTTAACGAAGGGCCGAGGCTAACAAGGCATTGGTGAATCGTGGACCCGGCCGGATTCGAACCGGCCGCCTCCGCTGTGCAAGAGCGGCGCTCTACCAACTGAGCTACGAGCCCCTGTCGTTCGTACCCGGAGCGCGATTCGAACGCGCACTGCCACCGTTCTGAGCGGTGTGCCTCCTGCCGTTGGGCTACCCGGGCGGGGACAAAACAATGGTGCAGAGCCGGAGACGGGATTCGAACCCGCTACCTCTCGATTACGAAACGAGTGCACGACCGATCGTGCTGCACCGGCGTAAAACGTGAGCTGCGAGCGGAGGACTCGAACCTCCAATCTTCCGTTCCAGAGACGGACGTGCTGCCGGATTGCACCAGCTCGCAAAGAACCACGTCGCCCGTCCGGGGGTCGAACCCGGTCTTCCGGAGTGAGAGTCCGGTGGTCTAACCTTCCGCAGCCTCACGGGCGTGAAAAAAATGGCGCGTCCCCGGAGAGATTTGAACTCCCGACCCCCAGGTTCGTAGCCTGGTGCTCTTTCCGCTGAGCTACGGAGACTTGTGGTGCGTGAACCTGGGTGGATTCGAACCGCCGACCCCCGGTCTGCCGAACCGGTGCGCTACCAGCTGCGCTACAAGCCCCTTGTCGTTCCCCGGCCGCCGGCGGCGTGAACTGCCGGCGGCCGGTCGAAAAAATGTGCCATCCACTGTGGAGTTTTCAAAGAGCATGAGAAAGCACGGGCAGCAGGATTCGAACCCGCATCTAACAGATTTGGAGGCTGTCGCTCTACCGTTGAGCTACACCCGTGGGAGATAAAGAAAAACCGCCCTGTCCCGGTCGGGAGGGCGGCTGATCGACGCTAGCTGGATTGCTAGCCTCGCCACCGCTCCGGACCACTCCGCGGTTCGTGGTGAACCGGCAGATCCGCGATCGGACTCGTCAGGGGCTGACCGGGTCGCGCCATGACGCCCTCAGCTCGCAGCGTCTCGCGCTGCGACATGCTCGAGGTCTGCCACCGCATGATCGTCACCCCTTTCCTGATCGTTTCGCCGTCCGGCCCTTTCGGCCGCCCGGCTCGCTTGTGTGGACTACGTTAAGCCGCCGTCCCAGAACCGGCAACGCAATTAATCGCCGAATCTGAAATCAACTGAATGCACTGACCCCGGCCTGTCGGCCACACGAGCAAGACCAGGGCACACAGTCGACAGGCACGCGCAGCGGGCGCGGCACGAGGAGCACACGCAACAGGCGCGGCACGTGGAGCACACGCAACAGGCGCGGCACGTGGAGCACACGCAACAGGCGCGAACCAAAGGCTCCCGCGGCGGCCGGAACCAACGACGTACCCCCTGGGCTTGTCAGGTAATTTAGGCTAGCCTAACCTGACTTCAGCAGCCGGTCGCGCTGGCGTGAGCAAGTCTCGGCTCGCCTTCGCGGGCCGGCGGCGGGGGAACGGCTACATGTTGGCGAAAAGCGGGTATGTCCCGACCATGAGTGATCTTCAACCTGAGAGCTTCGCGGAGTTCGTGACCACGGACGGGCCCGGGTCGGCCGACACCGACCAGCAGGAACCGGCCGAGCCCGCCCTTCGGGAGCCACCACAGCCGGTGAACGACCTCATCCAGCGCTCCGCCGAGGAGCCCGACGAGGGGTCGTACCGATAGACAGACGCCGGGCCCCGCTGCCCGGGGCCCGGCGTCTTCACTTCACCATGTTTCTCAGACCTCGACGGGCGTGAGCTCCGGCAGCGCGACGGGCGTCTCCCGCGCGGCTGCCCGGCGACCGGCCGGGACCAGCAGCGCGACCAGGAAGGCGAGCGCACTGGCCACGGCGAGCAGCAGGAACGCCTCGGTGTAGCCGGACTCGGCGGGCAGTCCCTGCGGGCCGACGTGCCCGGTCACCACGGAGCTGACCACCGCCGTACCGATGGAAGCTCCGATGGTCCTGATGTTGGTGTTCATGCCGCTGGCGACACCGGTCTGGTTCATCGGCACGCTCTGCACGATCAGGTTGATCATCGAGGAGTAGAGCAGGCCGAGCCCGACCCCGAAAACCGCACCGGTGATCGCGACCATGGCCCGGCTGTCGTGGGCGAGGGCGAGACTGAGCGCGGAGAGGGTGCCCAGGCCCGCGCCGATCAGCAGCTGCGCCTTGTTGCTGACCCAGCGGGTGAGCGGGCCGCTGATCGAGCCGAAGACCGCCATCGTGACCATCATCGGCAGCATCAGCAGGCCGGCGCTGCTGACGGTCGCGCCGAACCCGTACCCGGTGCTGGCCGGCACCTGCATGAGCTGTGGCAGGAACGCGAAGACGCCGAACATCGCGGCGCCGAACAGCAGCGACACCAGGTTGGTCGTCCAGACCGCGGGCAGGCGCATCATCCGCATGTCGATCAGCGGCTCGGCCGAGCGAAGTTCGCTCACCATCCAGCCGGCGAAGAAGATCAGGGCAAGGGCAAACAATCCGAGCGTACGGCCGTTGGCCCACCCCCACGTGGCACCCTTGCTCAGCGGGAGCAGCAGGGCGACGAGCCAGCCGGCCAGGAGCACCGCGGAGAGCCAGTTGATCCGGCCGCGGACACCGGCCGGCGACGCCGGGATCACGCGCCACGCGGCGACGGCGACCAGGGTGACCGCGATCATCGGGATCCAGAACAGCCAGCGCCAGTCGAGCCAGCCGACGATCGGGCCGGCCAGGACGATGCCGAGGCCGCTGCCGCTGGCGATGACCGCGGCGAGGATGCCGATCGCGGAGGAGACCCGGCTCGGCGGGTAGACGTCGCGGATGATGCCGAAGGAGACCGGGAAGACGGCGGCGCCGAGGCCCTGCACGACGCGGGCGGCGATGAGCACGGTCACGTTCGGGGCGATCGCGGCGAGCAGGCAGCCCAGCGCGATGGCGCCGAGCGCGACCAGCAGCGTGCGGTCCTTGCCGATCATGTCGGCGATGCGGCCCATCAGCGGGGTGGCCACCGAGGCGGCCAGCAGCCAGGCGGTCAGCACCCAGGTGACCGTGCCGGTGGTGGTGTGCAGGTCCTGCTGGATGGTCGGCAGCACCGGGGTGACCAGTGACTGCATGAGGGCGAACGCGGCGGCCGCGGCGGCCAGCACCGTGAAGGTCACGCGTGGGGTCGCCTGGTAAAGTCGAGGCATGCCTCCACATTAGCGGAGGCACCCCTCCGGTTCGCAACCGCTTTACCGCCGAGGGGGATGTGAGGAGGGTCTCCATGCCTGACGTGCCGCTCGCGACGCGCCGCCCCCAGCGGGCCGACGCACGCCGCAACTACGACGCGCTGCTCGCCGCCGCCCGCGAGATCTTCGCCGAGAGCAGCACGGACGCGTCGCTGGAGGAGATCGCCCGCCGCGCCGGCGTCGGCATCGGCACCCTCTACCGCAACTTCCCGACCCGGCGCGACCTGTTCGAGGCCGTCTACGTCGAGGAGATCAACCAGCTCAGCGCGGCCGCCCTCGCGGTCGCCGACCAGCCGCCGTGGCAGGCGTTGCGCTCCTGGCTCGACCGCTTCGTGCAGTACGTGGTGACCAAGCGCGCCGTCATCGACGCGCTCAACCGGGATTCCGAGCTGTTCACGGCGTGCCGCATCACCATGTACGCGGCCGGCGAGCCCCTGATGCAGCGTGCGCGCGAGGCCGGCGAGGTCCGCCCGGACGCCAGCTTCGACGACATGCTCCGCATGATCTCCGGCCTGGTCTCGGCCACCTTCGTCGACGAGGAGCAGCGCACCCGCGTGATCGACTTCGCCCTCGACGGCATCCGCGCCCGCCCCTGACCCCGCACCGGCCGGTCGCGGGAACGCAAGTGGCCGCGCCGGCTCGGCGGCCGGTCCGGACAGACCGGAGACCGGGCTGAGACACCTACGACTGGTCGACGGCGAACGGCCGGTGTCCGGCCGCGAAGGACGGCTCGGGCACCGGTTTGCCGAAGTAGTAGCCCTGCGCGTACTCATACCCGAGCTCGCGCAGGTAGTCGGCCTGCTCCGCGGTCTCCACGCCCTCGGCGACCGCCCGCAGTCCCAGTCCCTTGCTGACGTGGATCAGCGCGTCGACGATCACCGCCCGTTTCCCGCCCGCGGTGATCTCGTCGACGAACGACTTGTCGACCTTGAGCACGTCGACCGGCACCGTACGCAGCAGGCCCAGCGACGAGTGCCCGGTGCCGAAGTCGTCCAGCGCGATCCGCACCCCGGACCGGTGCAGGGTCTCCACGGCGGCGACCGCGACCCCGCCGCCGAACAGGGCGGTCTCGGTCACCTCGACGAGCAGCTGGGCCGGTTCGATGCCGCACTCGGCGATGATCCCGGCCACCACTTCGGGGAAGCCGGGTTCGCTGAGCTGCCGGGCCGACACGTTCACGCTGACGTAGCCGGGCGCATCCCGGCCCAGGTCGCGCCGCCACCCGGCGAACTTCCAGCACGACGTACGCATGACGAACTCGCCCAGCTCCACGATCAGCCCGTTGTCCTCGGCGATCGGGACGAAGTCGACCGGGCTGACCAGACCGCGGACCGGGTGGTGCCAGCGGACCAGCGCCTCGCACGCCCGTACCCGCCCGGTGTCCAGCTCCACGATCGGCTGGTAGACCACCCGGAAGTCGCCGTCGTCGAGGCTGTGCCGCAGGTCGGCGCCGAGCCGCGCGGTCGCGTCGGCGCGCTCGTCCAGCTCGGCGCTGTAGATCATCAGCTGGCCGCCGGCCGCCTTCGCGGCGTAGCGGGCGGTGTCCGCACGGCGTACCAGCTCCGGCACGGGCACTGCGCCGCACTCGGCGCTGTCGGCGACCCCGAGCCGCGCGTTGAGCAGCAGTTCGTGCTCGCCGGAGACGATCGGCTGCCGCAGCAGTTCCATCAGCCGGGCGACCACCGCCTCGCCCTCGCCCTCGCGCGTGTCCAGGACCAGCACCGCGAACTCGTCGGCACCCATCCGCGCCACCGCGTCGCTCTCGCGCAGCGACGAACGCAGCAAGCCGGCGACCGCCGCGAGGGTCCGGTCACCGGCGGCCCGCCCGAGCCGGTCGTTGACGTGCTTGAACCCGGCCA
This sequence comes from Actinoplanes sp. NPDC020271, assembly GCF_044388125.1. Classification (NCBI taxonomy): domain Bacteria; kingdom Bacillati; phylum Actinomycetota; class Actinomycetes; order Micromonosporales; family Micromonosporaceae; genus Actinoplanes; species Actinoplanes sp. NPDC020271. The sequence continues at coordinate 127,102 of NZ_JBIRWQ010000029.1, read as the reverse complement.
GGTCGATCATGATGAGCCGGCACGGGCCGGCCGCGACGCCCTTGACCGCCTCCTCCTCGAACGCGCGCCGGTTCGGCAGCCCGGTCAGATCGTCGCGCATGGCCAGGTCGTGCAGCCGCGCGGCCTGGCTGTGGGCCCGCGCGATGTACCCTGACATCCGGGTCACCACCAGCACGAACAGGGCCATCGAGCCGATCCCGACGACGAGCCAGCTGGTCGCACCGGCGCCGCGCTCGCCCTGCACCAGCAGGATCGCCGGCACCAGCAGCATCGAGGCGGTCAGCGCGATCAGCCGGCTCCAGCCGAGGGTGTCACCCTCCTCGACCGGCCCGGCCGTCGCCGACGGGTGCGCGGCCGCCGCCGCCCAGAGCACGTAGGCCAGCAGGTAACCGGCGTAGACCAGCGACCCGGTCGCCGCCATCACCCCCGGCAGCAGGGTGTAGATCACGTTACAGGCCAGCGTGACCACGCCGCCGACGGTCAAGAGCCACATGCCGGCGGTACGCGGCCCGCGCCGCAGCAGCATCGGCACCAGCAGTGCACAGAGCAGGACGCCCATCGTGGGATAGCCGGCCGTCACCGCCCGGGCCAGCGGCGGAAGACTGTCGTCGAGCACCACCGGTTCGATCACGAACGTCCAGTAGGCGATCCCGACACTGATCGCCACGATCGCCGAGTCGATCAGGTTGCCGGACCAGACCGGCCCCCGCCGCCGCGTCAGCAGGAACATCGCCGTCGTCAGCAGCGGGTACGCGCCCAGGTAGAACGCGTCCGCCCAGGACGGGAACCGCCCCGTCCCCTGCACGGCGTAGACCAGGTCACCGGCGACCCAGGTGACGACGCCGGCCACGAAGACGTACCAGGCCGGCTGCTGCGACCGGTGCCGGCGGCGGGCCCCGACCACCATGACGACGCACACCACGACGGACAGCAGAGTGGAGACGACGAGCGCGGGCCAGCCGTACGGGAGCAGCGACCACCCGCCCACCACGGCTATGCCACCCAGCAGCCAGGCGAGCCACCACGAAGGTCGCCGGAGACCCGTCACATCCCGACTGTTCGGCACGTCACGGCGAAAGTTGAGGACAGCGCTGAAGAACGTCGGACCTATGCCGATCGGCTTCGGGCGAACGTCCCGGCTGCGGCCCGCCGGCCGGCCGTGCAGCCTGTTCTCCTGCGCCGCGGTCGGCCGCCGCCGGACCGTCAGTCGCGCCGGGTCAGCTGTTCGATGTAGCGGGCCTCGTACCGGTCCAGAAGCGGCCCCACCTCGGTGGTCGCGGATGCCTCGAACAGGTCGAAGACCTTGCGGTAGTGCCGTACGTCGGTGGGCCCTCGCGACACCAGGCCGGTGTTGTACACGTCGATGAGCACGAGGCTCTCGTCCAGCAGGGTGAAGCCGTGCAGTGGTGGGAAGGCGAACGGTCCTTCGTCCGGGATGACCGCGAACCTGATCGCCGGGTGCCGCGTCAGCAGCTCCCGCAGGTGGCTCAGCTGCGCCAGCATCTCCGCCGGCGGGCAGACCTGGCTGCGCAGCACCGACTCGGTGATCACGAACCGGAACGACTTGCCCGGCGCCCCGAGCACCTGCTGGCGCCGGATCCGCGCGGTGACCGCCTCCAGGATCGCGGTCTCGGTGTGCTCGTCGCCCTCCGCCTCGGCGAGGGTCTGGAACGACATCAGCGCCCCGCGCGCGTATCCGCTGGTCTGCAGCAGGCCCGCCAGCAGGGCGGGCTGGAAGTCGCACACCTCGGCGGTCGCCGCTTCCCACTCGGCCAGGCTCTCCTGGCGGCTCACCAGCGGTGACACCGTCGGCCGCCAGTCGGTCATCCGGTCGTGAGCGTCCTCGGCCCGCCGGATCAAGGTCCGGACCTGTGCGTCGTCGGCGCCGAGGGCCCGGGCCAGGGTCGCGACGTCAGCCGGGTCCGGGAGGCTCTTGCCCCGCTCCAGCCGGGAGATCTTCGGCTGGCTCATGCCCACCATCTCGGCCAGCCGGGTGCCGCTGAGCCGTTGCGCCCGCCGCATCCGGGCCAGGGTGGCGCCGACCGGCTCCTCCGGGTCGAAGGGAGCGCCGCCGATGGTCGACACGACGCCCCCTCTCGCGTCACGACAGGTCGCTGAGCACCTCGCGCAGCAACTCGGCCGGGATTTCGACCAGCATCTCACCGTCGGGCAGATCAATGCCCGCACGCTCGGCGGAGACCGCGAATCCCTGAACCACGTACCGCCCCGGACCCGCTCGATAGATCGTCGGGCAGGAGCCGGCCGAACAGTGGTTGGCCACCACTTGGAGGGAGAACGAAGGTTCTTCGTTCCCCCTGGAAGCATTATTCACGAGAGGAGAATAGGACATATGGGGCGGCCTCCGGCGCAAGACCGCTCAGAACACCGTCCAGATGCGCTCTGAGCAGCCACGAGTGGTTCGTCGCACGAGCGTGTCGGAGCGTCACTTGACAATGTCGGACAACCAGTGCGATCACGGCCGTCAACCAGAAAGAATATCGACGGAAACAAACTCTGTCTGCGATACCGCAGTCTGCCGCATACCTGTCAGCCAGATTCCTGATCGAAATATGGAAATCGGTCGCACTTTTCGCTGTCCATGAATTCGGGGTAGTAATTCAGGCGCGGTGAATAGACGATCGACACATCCACTTCGCCGCACCCCGCGGGGGTCGCAAATGATCGAAACAATGTCGCCGTATCCAGCCGTGCCGATCGGCGCTCCAGTGCTCCACCTGGCTCTGGCCGCCCTGCTGCTGGTGGTCGGACTTCGATATCTGAAGCGGGCGGTCGAACCGATCAGACCCGTCGTCGGGGCCATCGCCTCGGCCGCCGTCGTGGCGTTCGCCCTGGGCGCGTCACTGGCACTGATAGTCGCTGCCGCTTTCGCCCGCTGATCGATCGGATGTCGTCATGTCTGCTGTCGCCCTGATCGGACCCGTGGCCGCGATCATCGTCTTCTTCCTGGTGACCGAATTGCTCCTCGCCATTCTGCCGCTGCTCTTGGTGATAACGCTGGTGCCGCCGCATGAAAGGCCGGATCTGGCCGCCGTTCTCGCCGCCGCCGACAAGAGCCCGCGGTGGCGTTTCTGGGCCGAACTGCGGACCGCCGTGGCCGCCCGCCGGCGCGCTCAGGCCGGACGGTACTCGACCTCGGGCCGCCCCGGCCCGCCGTAACGGGGAGTGCGGACCGCCCGCCCCGACTCGGCCAGATGCTCTCGGTAGCGCCGCGCGGTGACCCGCGCCGCTCGGCGGCGGAACTCGTGCCGGCCGGCCACGACCCGTTCGACGAGGCCACCATCCTCGACGACGATCATGCCCCGGCCACCCCCGAGGACAAAGCGCTTTGCACCCTTGGACCCGATTTACGCGTACGCCGTAAGGCCTGTTCCGGCGCTGGCACGGCTCACCCGGCCCCCGGTCAGCCGTGCCAGCGCTGTGTGCGGGCCATGTCAGCGTGATCACGCACGCTTCTCCCGACAACGAATGAGGGGGAGCGAGGATCGTGGACGATCTCGTAGTGCGCGCCGAGGGGTTGCGCAAACGCTTCGGTAAGACGCAGGCGCTCGACGGGGTGGACCTGGCCATGCGCCGGGGCACGGTGCTCGGCGTGCTGGGGCCCAACGGGGCCGGCAAGACGACCGCGGTACGGGTGCTGGCGACCCTGCTGCGCCCGGACGAGGGCACCGCGTTCGTGGCCGGCGTCGACGTGCTGCGCGAACCGCAGAAGGTACGCCGCCGGATCGGCCTGACCGGGCAGTACGCGTCGGTCGACGAGGACCTGACCGGCACCCAGAACCTGGTGCTGATCGGCCGGCTGCTCGACCTGACCGGCAGCGACGCCAAGAAGCGGGCGGTCGAACTGCTGGACTGGTTCGACCTGACCGAGGCCGCGGGACGCCCGGCCAAGACGTACTCCGGTGGCATGCGCCGCCGCCTCGACCTGGCCGCCAGCCTCGTCGGCCACCCCGAGGTGATCTTCCTCGACGAGCCGACCACCGGGCTCGACCCGGCCAAGCGCGAGGACATGTGGGGCGTCGTGCGCACCCAGGTCGCGCAGGGCTCCAGCGTGCTGCTGACCACGCAGTACCTGGAGGAGGCGGACGCACTGGCCGACGAGATCGTGGTGGTGAACCACGGCCGGGTGATCGCGCAGGACACCCCCGACGGGCTCAAGCGGCGCGTCGGCGGCCAGACCCTGCGGATCCGGCCGGCCGATGCGGGACGGCTTCCCGACGTACTGCAAATTCTTGACGGTGTTGCCGCACCCGGCACCAACGCCGCGCCGGACAGCGCCGCCGGCTCCCGTCCCGGCGCCGCCTCGGTGCCGGTGACCTCGGACAGCGCGCTCGACGACGTGATCCCGGCGCTGCGCCGGGCCGGCATCGAGATCAACGAGTTCGGCCTGCACCTGCCCAGCCTCGACGAGGTGTTCCACACGTTGACCGGAAAGACGAAGTCGGAGGCCCTGGTATGACCGCCCGCACGGAGCGGCCGCAACCCGGGCCGAGAAGCGGCACCGCACGCGAGGGCCAGAAGGGCACACCGATGGAGGCAGAAGCATGACCACGGCTGTACTCACCCAACCCACCCAGCGGGACATTCAGCGGCCGTGGGGACTGGTCCGGCACGCGGGCGCGCTCGCCAAGCGCAGCCTGATCAAAACCGTCCGCACGCCGGAAGCCCTGATCGACGTCACCGTCCAGCCGGTCATCTTCCTGCTGATGTTCACGTACCTGTTCGGTGGCGCGATCGCCGCGGACGGGAACCGGCACGGCTACCTGCAGCTCCTGCTGCCCGGCATGCTCGCCCAGTCCCTGGCGATGGGCGGCATCGCCCTCGGCCAGAACCTGAACGCCGACATCGAGAAAGGCGTCTTCGACCGGTTCCGATCACTGCCGGTGTCCCGCTCGGCGCCTCTGGTCGGCGCGGTCCTGGCCGACATCGTCCGCTACGCCACGGTGTGCGTGGTGACGCTGGGCTTCGGCATGATCATCGGCTTCCGGATCGAGACGGACACCATGGCCACCCTCGGGGCGATCGCCCTGGCCATCGGGTTCGGCCTGTGCTTCGGCTGGATCTCGGTCTGGGTCGGCATGAAGGTCCGCACCTCGGGCGCCGTGCAGGGCGTCATGTTCCTGCTGGTCTTCCCGCTCTCGTTCGGCAGCAACGTGTTCGTCCCGACCGAGACGCTGCCCGACTGGCTGCAGGGCTTCGTGAAGGTCAACCCGATCACCCATCTGGTCGGCGCGGAACGTGGCCTGCTGATCGGCGGTCCCGTCGCCCACCACCTGTGGATCACCCTCGCCTGGATGGCCGGGCTGCTCGTGGTCTTCGTCCCGCTCGCCCTGCGCGCCTACAACAAGCGCACCTGACGCAATGGCTCCGCCTTCGGCTCGCGGGCATCGCGCCCTCGGCGGCTGACGTCGAGAGGTCCGGCAACGACCAGCACAGCGGTGGTCGTCGCCGGACCTCTCGACGTCAGCGGGCGCGATGCGGGCCGGCTGGGCTCAACCCTCGATGGCGCGCAACTGGCCCGGGTCCGCCCGGGCCAGTGCCGTGTTCGGGTCCAGGGCCCAGCCCGCCGCGTACGCCTCGGTGAACCCGTCCTCCCCCAGCACCGCCCGGTTCCGCCGGGTCAACTCGGCCACCTGCAGATCCGTCGGATCGTGGGCACCGCGCAACCGGGCCGCCGCGCCCAGCAGCTGCGCCGCCTCCCGATGCCGGCCGGTCAGCTCGGCCAGCCCGGCCGCCCCGACCGCGACCAGCGACAGGATCGGCATGTCCCGGGTCTCGCACGCCGCCTCGTACGCCAGAATCAGCGCCCGCTCCGCCCGCGCCTGGTCACCGCGCCGCAACGCGAGGGTCGCCCGCACCCCCTCGATGATCGCCGTCCCGTGGTCACCGTTCAGGAACCCGGGCTCGTCGACGGGCAGCTTCCCCTCGGCCCGCGCCACCAGCTCCTCGGCCCGGTCCAGCTCACCCAGCGTGATCATCATCCCGGCCTCGAGCCCGTCGATGAGCAGCATCATCTCCGGCGACATCGCCCGTTCCGCCCGGGCCCGCGCAGCGGCCAGCGCGACCAGCGCCGCCTCCGGCTCGCCGCGCCGCAGATGCAGGTCGGCCCGCCGCAGATCGATGAAGACCTCGTCACCCAGGTCCAGCGACCCGAACTCCCCGGCCAGCGACTTCGCCGTGGTCAGGTCGGCCAGCGCGCCGTCCAGGTCACCCTCGTACTGCCGCAGCAACGCCCGCAGCGGCAGCACGGTCGCCTGACCCCAGCGGTCACCGGCGGCCCGGAACCCGGCGAGCGCGGCGGTCACGTCCACCCGGACCTGCTCGACGTCGCCGTTGTTCTCCGCGACCTGCGCCCGGAACAGCCGCGCCAGCGCGGCCACCCACGCGTCCGGCCCCTCGACCAGCTGATTCATCCGGGCCTGGGCGGCCTCCCGCTCCTCGGCCATGAACAGCACCACCGCGGCGAGCGCACCGACCAGCCCGGGCAGCTCCGGATGCGACATCAGCCGGTCGGCCAGTGAACGCAGCCGGTCCTGCCGCTGCTGCGCGGTCTCCGACATCATCACCACGTCGAAGCTGACCCGGTTGAGCGTCAGCACCGCCTCGGCGCAGTCGGTGACCAGCCGGCTCCGCTCACCCGGCAACTGCAGCGCCTCGTTCAGCCAGAACGAGGCGTCGGCGTGCCGGCCGAACATCTGCCAGTACCACACCAGGCTCAACGCCAGCCGGGTCGCGCCGTCCGCATCCCCCTCGTCACACAGGTGGCGCAGGGCGGCGAGCGCGTTGTCGTACTCGCCGCGCAGCACGACCAGCGCGTCCAGTTGCTCGGCGGTCCGCAGCCGCGGGTCGTGCTCGGCGACCAGCGCGGACAGGTAGCCCGCGGCCAGCCGCCGGGTGCCGGTCAACGCGTGCTGCGAGGCGAGCTGGTCGATCCCGTACTCCCGGAGCGTCTCCAGCATCCGGTAACGACCCTCCGGCGCCCGCTGCAGCAGCGACTTGTCGACCAGAGCGGCCAGCAGATCCGGGATCAGCGCGGCCGGCACCCCCGCGTCCGCGCAGACCGCCGTCGCCGACCCCACCGTCACCCCACCCGGGAACACCGACACACGCTCGGCCACGATCCGCTCGTCGTCGGCCAGCAACTCCCAGCTCCACGCGATCACCGCACGCAGCGTCCGGTGCCGCGGCAGCGCCGTCCGGCTCCCCGTCGTCAGCAATCGGAAACGGTCATCGAGCCCGTCCGCCAACTCCCGCAAGCCGAGCGTGCGCAGCCGGGCCGCGGCCAGCTCCAACGCGAGCGGCAACCCGTCCAGCCGCCGCACGATCTGCACCACGTCACCGACCGTCGCCGCGTCCAGCCCGAACCCCGGCAGCACCGCCGCCGCACGCTCGGCGAACAGCCGCACCGCCGGCGACTCCCGCGCTTCCTCGAGCTCCGCCTGCTCCGGCAGACCCAGCGGGCCGAGCGGCACCAGCGCCTCCCCGTCCACCGCGAGCGGCTCCCGGCTCGTCGCCAGGATCCGCAGACCCGGACACCGCACCAGCAACGCCGTCGCCAGGTGCGCCACCGCGTCGATCAGATGCTCGCAGTTGTCCACCAGGAACAGACACTCGCGCGCGGCAAACTGATCCACCAGCACGTCGACGTCGGTGCGCCCCTCCAGCCGCAGCCCCGACCCCTCCGCGAAGATCGCCGAAGCCCGCAGCCCGGTCGCCGCCAGCACCGCCGCCGCCAGCTCGGCCGGCGCCGTCACCGACGCCAGATCGATCAGCCACACCCCGTCCCGGAACTCCCCGCGCCGCCGCCGCGCCGCCTGCGTCGCCAGCCGAGTCTTCCCGGCCCCGCCCGGCCCCAGCACCGTGATCAGCCGCCCGGAGCCGAGCAGATCGTCCACCCGGGCAAGATCGGCCTCACGGCCGATGAAGCTGGTCAGCGGTTCCGGCAGGTTGCTCGCCGCCGGCTTCCGGCCCGCTTCCGCTTCCCCCTGCCCGCGTACGTCGTGAGCCCCCCACCCGTCCGCCACCCGCTCCCCGGTCAGCCGCTCCGCCGCGGCCCGCTCCGTGGCAGCGCCTTCGGCGACCGCTCGCTCCTCCGCCTGCGCCGCCTCGGCCTTCCCGCCGGGAACGGGATCCGTGCGGTCGGATCCGCGCAGCAGGCGCAGGTGTCGCTCGCGCAGCGCCACCCCCGGATCGACCCCGAGCCGGTCCGCGACCTCTTCGCGGACCTGCTCGTACAGCGCCAGCGCATCCGCCTGCCGCCCCTGAGCCGCGAGCGTGTCGATCAGCAGCCCGGCGACCCGCTCGTCCAGCGGATGCTCCTCGTTCAACCGGACCAGCCGACTCTCCGCCACGTCATACCGCCCGAGCAGGAGATCCGTCTCCGCCATCTCGGCCAGCACCGCGCTGACAGCCCGCCCCAGCCGAACCCCGGCCGCCTCGGCCACCGCGCCCACCTCGGCCGCCACCGGCCCGCGCACCAGCCCGGCCGCCTCCCCGAGCAGCTCCGCCGCCCCGGCCGCATCCCCGGCCCGAAGCCGCTGCCGCCCGTTCCCGGCCAGCCGCTCGAACCGGATCACGTCGACGTCGTCGTCGCCCACCGCCAGCCGGTAGCCACCCTCGTCCTGAGTGACCGCCTCCGCATCCCCGAGCACCCGCCGAAGCCGCGACACCAGCGACTGCAACGCATTCGCCGGATCGGCCGGCCGCTCCACCGGCCACAGCGAGTCCACCAGCGCACCGGCCCCCACCGGCCGCCCCGCCGCCAGCGCCAGCCGCACCAGCAGGCCCCGGAGCCGCGCCCCCGGCACCGCTAGATCCGCTCCCCCGCGGCCGACCCGCAACCCCCCGAACAGCTCGACCCGCAACCGCCCGGCACGCTCCCCGTGCTCGCTCACGCAGCGATCCTCCCCCTCCGCCACCACCCGGACCAAACCACCCCACCCCCACCCCTCAGCCCTCTCCCAGCCCACCGTCAGCGTGGTGTCACATCGGGCACGCAGATCGCCCGCACAGCCCGCTCAAGCCCCGCCGGCCGGTCCCGCCCCGGCCTGGCCCTCACCGTCGTGATCAAGGGTGAACAACACCGGTGAGGGTTGGCCGGCCTGCCCCCGGCGACCCACTCTGCCCGAGCGTTGCAGGTCGAATTCGCACGCTGTTCCCGAGCGTTGCAGGCCCACTTCGCAGAACACCGACACGCGCCTTTCGGTCGACGGTATGTTGCGTCTCGCCGCGGTCCCCTACGTCCCGGAGCGGCTTGGCCGGACACCCGCCACCTGCTCTTAGCCATCCTAGGAGGCTAGCCTGGGAGGATCAGGCGCCGGGCGGCGGCTGCTGGTGCAGGGGCGGGCCTCAAACGAGACCCAGCGAGAAAGCAGGCAGGCACCGCACGGCGTGGGCGCGGCACGGCGTGGGCACGGCACGGCGTGGGCACGGCACGGCGTGGGCACGGCACGGCGTGGGCACGGCACGGGGTGGGCACGGCACGGGGTGGGCACGGCACGGCGTGGGCATCGCACGGCGCGGGGGCTCAGGGGGTGGTGCCCAGGAAGCTCAGCCACCGCGCGAGCCGAGACATCAACCATGATGAGCGTGACCGGTCAGGGCGGTTCGACCGTCGGCGGACCGCCTGGCCGGACCAGCCCGAGGTCGTACGCGATGATCGTGGCCTGCACCCGGTCCCGCGCCCCGAGTTTCGGCAGCAGGGCGTTGACGTGCACTTTCACCGTCCCGGTGGTGATGCCCAGGGCGGCGCCGATCTCCGCGTTGGAGCGGCCACGCGCGAGTTGCATCAGCACGTCGCGCTCGCGCGGTGTCAGCGCGTCCAGCCGCGGATCGGCCGCCCGGGTCGCGGTCACCCGGCCGTCGGCGAACGCGTCGATCAGCCGGCGGGTCACCACCGGGCTCAGCATCGCCTCCCCGGCCGCCACGGTCCGGATCGCGGCGATCAGGTCGTCGGGTTCGGCGTCCTTGAGCAGGAATCCGGAGGCGCCGGCCCGCAGCGCCTCGAAGACGTAGACATCCTGATGAAAGGTGGTCAGCACCAGGACGCGCGGGGCGTCCGGCAGGGCGGTCAGCCGGGCCGTGGCGGTGATCCCGTCGACACCGGGCATCCGCACGTCCATCAGCACCACGTCCGGCGTCGTGGTCACGGCCAGCTCCAGCCCGGCGGCGCCGTCGGCGGCCTCGCCGACGACCCGCATGCCGGGCTGCGCGCCGACGATCGCGGCCAGGCCGGCCCGGACCATCGCCTGGTCGTCCACGATCATCACCCGGACGATGACGGCACCTCCCCGGTCTCCGGCTCCCCGGCCGCGTGCAGTCCGTCCAGCATGGTGCGCATCATGGCCAGGGAACGCCGGGCCGCGCCGAGCACCTCGGCCAGATCACCGCGATCGGCCGCTGCGGGGACCTCGGCCGCGTGCCGGAGCACCGCTTCGCCCAGGTCAGCCGCCATCCGATCGCGCTCCTCGCGGGCCCGCTGCTCGGCCTGCGCCCGCATCGCGGCCACGCTGCCCTCCTCCCGGTGCCACCGCCGGTCACGCCGGCTCCGGGCCGCGAGGCCGGCCAGCCACGCGAGGGTCGCCGGGCCGCCGGCCAGCAGGATACCGATCAGGGCGTAGACCACCACGAGAACCGCCGTGACGGGCGCACCGGACGGCTCGGCCGGGCCCGGCGGCTCGCCCGGGCCGGTCACCAGGAGCGCCGCGAGAACCAGGGCCGGCGAGAGCACACCGGCCATCAGCGCGAGCCACGCCCGTTGCGGCCGCCCGCTCCACGAAGCGACCGCGTGGACCGCGACCAACTCGGCGCCCGGACTGAACAGAAACAGCCAGCCCAGGCCGGCGGGCAGTACCGTGGCGGTCAGCAGCGGGCCGAGCCAGCCGGTCGCCGCGACCACCGCGAACACCGGCCACGGGCGCGTGCGCCGCCACAGCAACGGCAGCGCGTGCGCGACCATCGCCAGCAGCACCAGCACGGTCACGGCCGGGTCGAGACCGTCGCCCGCCTCGGCCGCGAGGCCACTCAGCGGCACGACGAGCGGCAGAGCAGCCACGGCCGCGTCCACCACGATCCGGCTTCGCAGGAGGTGCCGCTGTCCCGGCAGGGGCGCGGCGAACGGCACCCGGGCCCGCACCCGCCAGCCGCGCTCGCAGGGACCGGCGTCCAGGCTGCCGCCGAGCGCGACCGCGCGTTCGCGCATCCCGGCGACACCGCGGCCGCCGCCCAGGCCGGTCGCTCCGGCCTGGCCGGCGGCGGCTCCGTCGTCCTCGATCACCAGCTCGGCATGCTCGCCGTCGTACCGGAAGGAGAGGACGACCGATCCGGCGGGCGCGTAGCGGAGGGTATTGGTGAGCGCCTCACGCGCGATGCCGTGCATGGCGGCGGCGAGTTCGGCCGGTGGCTCGCCGCCGGGCAGGCGCAGTTCGATCCGCTGGCCGACGGCCCGGAAGGATGCGGTCAGCGCGCTCAGGCCGGGCTCGCGGTCCTCGGGGGTGCCGGTCGGCAGGACCTCGACCAGGCGGTGCAGTGACGCCAGGGTCTCCCGCCCGGTCCGCGCGGCGAACGCCAGGGACTCCGCCCGCAGCCCGGGTTGCCGGTCGGCCAGGAACGTCGCCGCCTGGGCGTTGACGACGATCGAGGTGAGGTGGTGCGCGGTGACGTCGTGCAGCTCGCGCGCCAGCCGGTGGCGCTCGTCGAGCTTCGCTTCCCGGCGTGCTCGTTCGGCCGCGGCGAGACGACGGGCCGCCTCCGCCCGCTCCCGGGTCCAGTGCCCCCGGATCCGGCCGAGCGCGGCCACCAGTGCGCTGGACGCCGCGTCGACGACCAGTTCCAGAGGCAGGTCGTCGCCGCCGGCCGCGAGGCTCAGCACGCCCTGGACCGCGACGACCGCCGCCCAGCCGGCGAGCACCGTCCGCCGGGAGCACCGGGCGCCCACGCTGAACAGCGCGATCAGGTCGGCGGCGGCAATGACGGCAGGCGCGTCCCCGGGTACGAACCACTGCTGACCGGCCGGGGCGACCCAGGTCGCCAGCGCGATCCCGGCGCATGCCCCGGCGAGGGCCGGCACCGGGTGGGTGCGCCGCAGGGCCAGGGCGGCGCCGACGGCCAGGCAGACGGCGACGAACGTGATCGCCGGCACCGCCGCGGCCGGCGGCCGGGCCAGGCCGGGCCAGAGCGTGAGCTGGACAGCCACCAGCAGCACGGGGAGCGACCAGGTGTGCGGGCGGGCCATGATGACCACACCCTATCGAGCGGCCCGGTCAGTGCCGGTCGCCCGGCTCCTGGTCGCCGGGCCGGGCGGTGCCCCGGACCGACCAGCCGATCGTCTTCTCGATCAGCAGCCAGGCGCCGATGCCGGCCACGGTCAGCGACAGCCCGACGTACCACCGTCCCAGGATCCCGGCGTCGCCGGCGATGCGCATCCGGTGCAGCACCATGATCACGGCGAGCGGCGCGCACGAGACGACGATGACCGGCCACCGCCACCATCGGCGAGCCCGGCCGGCCGGAACCTTCTCCACTGCCCGAGCGGTCTCCATCTCCATGACCGCAATTCTGCCGCCGCTCGCCGTCCGGCGGATCCCGCCACGGTCGGAGTCCGGCCTATGTCCGCGGGTATAGGCGGCCGGTGGCCGAGTGCCGGATCGCGTCAGCGGCACGGCGTCATATACACCGGTGGATGTCACCCGCAGGTCACCCCCGGGCGATAGCGTCCGCGGCCGTGGCCGGCGTGGATCGTAGACAGTTTCCGCCTGGTACGTGTCGCAGGTGATCGACATCCTCGCGTCGGAACCGGAGATCTGGTCGAAGACGGCGCTCTTCATCCTTCAAGGCGCCGAACCGCGGACCGGTCGGCCTGCCGGAGACGGCGCAGTTCAGACCGGCCGACCTGATCCGCCGGCCGGATCTCGTGCCGGTGCCGCCGGCCGACCCGGAGCTGCCGGAACAGGAGCGTGGCGTGCGTCCGGCCCGGGCTCTGCCGGACACCCTGCACGCGGACGCGACCGCCGACACCGTCGAGCTGCGCAACACCGGAAGAGCAAGTGCGGACGTCGCAGGTCGACGCGTCGCGCATGCACGGCTGGTATGACGTCACGGTCACCGCGGGCAGCACCGTGGCGCAGTACGCGGGACACCTGGAGAACGGCCGGGACAGCATCCCCGACCCGGGCATGGGCGGCTTGATCGGACCGCGATCCGCCTCCGCGGCCGGTACGCCGGTCCCGGAGGCGGAGGCGGACAGGCACTGACGGTCACGGATCCGATGCGCTAGTTTCTCGCCATGGCCCAGAAGAAGTCCTGGCACGACCTGTCCCGCGGGCAGCAGGGGGCGATCCTGACCGTCGGCGCCGCCGAACTCGTGATCACCACCATCGCCGTGGCCGATCTGATCCGCCGCCCCGCCGTCCAGGTCCGCGGCCCCAAGCCGGCTTGGCTCCCGGTCATGCTCGTCCAGCCCTTCGGCCCCCTCGCCTACCTTGCCTGGGGCCGCCGCCGCCCATGAGGGCACCGCGACATCCTCGGGCTCCGGGCCGGCGACGGCGGCGAGGTCGCCAAGTGCTGGCTACAGGTGCTCACCGTGGTGATCGAGCCCGGACAGCCACAGTGGGAATCAGCCGGGGAGGGTGACCGGCGGTCAGAGGGTGACCCAGGTGCCGGGGGTGTCGCGGAGGGCGTCGACGACAGCCGGCGCGGCACGGTAGGTGACGTGGCCGCGCGGGCACATCAGCTCGTAGATCAGATCGGCGTGGTACCGCAGCAGCATGTCGCGCAGCGTCTGCTCGTCGGGCACCCCGGCCAGGGTGCCCTCGAGGAGGTCGCGTTCGACGGCGCCACTGCGGCGGGGCATCACCTCGTAGCCCGCGGTCGCGAGGACCGTGAGCATGGCCGGGAACCGCCGATGGATCGCCTCCGCCATGACGTCACCGCAGGCCGGGCAGAGCAGCTGCTTGCGCACCGTCCATCCCATCCGCCCAGCCTGCCCCAACCGCCACCGCGGCACCACCGGAGATTGCCGGGCGAACGGATCGGGTAAGCCGATCCCGTGACCACGCCGTACCCCAGCATCGAGCTGATCAAGCTGAGCGACAGCGACCGGATGGTCGGCGACCCGGCCGAGGACATCCGCGGGCGCAAGGTCCAGGACCGGGACGGTCACGAGCTCGGGCGCGTCGACGACCTGCTGATCGACCCGGACGAGCAGAAGGTCCGGATGCTGCACGTCGCGCACGGCGGGATCCTGGGCTTCGGCGCGAGCCACTCCTATGTGCCGATCGAGGCGATCCGGGCGATCGACGACGAGGTGGTGCACGTGGCCGAGCCGAAGCAGATCGTGGCCGAGGCGCCGGTCTACGACCCCGAGCTGATCGACGCCACCGAGTACTACAACGAGCTGTACCGGCACTACGGTTATTCGCCGTACTGGAGCGCCGGGTACCTCTACCCGGGCTACCCCTATTACCGCATTTGATCGGCCTGGTGCCACGAGCGCCACAGCGCGGCGTAGGGGCCGTCGGCGGCGAGCAGTTCGTCGTGCGTGCCGAGCTCGATGATCCGTCCGTCGTCCATCACGGCCACCCGATCGGCGTCGTGAGCGGTCTGCAGCCGGTGGGCGACGGCTATGACGGTACGGCCGTGGAGCACCGCCGCCAGCGCCCGTTCCGCGTCGCGGGCCGCGGTCGGGTCGAGCAGCGCGGTCGCCTCGTCGAGGATGATCGTGTGCGGGCCGGCCAGCAGCACCCGCGCCAGTGCGAGCTGCTGGGCCTGAGCCCCGTCGAGCGGCTGTTCGCCCAGGTCACGGTCGAGGTCGTCGGCCCAGTCAGCGCCGACCGTGGCCAGGGCCGCCCGCAGTTCGGCGTCGGGGGCGGGCACCATCAGGTTGTCGCGCACCGACTCGCGGAACACGTGGTGTTCCTGTGTCACCAGGACGACGTGGCTCCGGAGCTGCTCGGGCGGGAGATCCGCGACCGGGACGCCGCCGACCGTGACGGTGCCCGCGGTGGGGCGGTCGACGCCGGCCAGCAGACGGGCCAGGGTGGACTTGCCGGCGCCGCTGAGTCCGACGACGGCGAGGCGCTCGCCCGGGCGTACCGTCAGATCGACGTCGTGCAGAACGTCGCGCCCGGCGTCGTAGGAGAAGCGGACCCCGCGCACCTCGATCCGGTCACTGTCCGGAAGTGATCCGGCGAACGCCGGCGGTGGCGGGGTCGCCGCCAGACCCTCGACCCGGGCGAACGACGCGGCCGCCGACTGCAACTGCTCGATCCGGATCAGCAGCGTGTCGAGGGGATTGACCAGCTGGCGCAGGTACAGAACGGCCGCGCCGAGCGTGCCGAGCGTCACCCGATGGTCCATGTAGAGCACCCCGCCGAGCAACAGGACCAGAACCACCGGCATCGCGTACGACGTCTCGACCACCGGAAAGAACACGCTCCGCAGTCCGAGGGTGATCAGTCGTGTCCGGCGGGTGTCGGCGATCGCGGCGTGCCCGGCCGCGAGCCGCCGGCCGGCCAGCCCGAACGCCTCGATGGTCCGGGCGCCCGACGTGGTCGCGGCCAACTCCTCGGCCAGCCACGAGTTCGCCTCGCCCTCCCGCAGGTACGCGTCCCGGGCGCGCCGCAGATACCACCGGGTCACGAACCAGACGCCGGCGAGGCCGAGCACGCCGGCGACGCCGAGCAACGGGTTCAGGACGATCACCGCGACGATGATGAACGCCATCTCGGCCAGGCCGATCAGGATGCGCGGCAGGATGTCGCGCAACGTGGTCGCGACCGCGTCGACGTCCGTGGTGCCGCGGGCCGCGACGTCACCGCTCGGCACCCGCTCGACGATCGACGCCGGGAGGGCGAGCGCGCGCCGCAGGAACGTCTCGCGGATCCGGGCCGAGGTGCGTTCCCCGAAGCGGAACGCCAGGGCCAGCGCCCAGCGGGACAGCAGCATCTGGACGATCGCGCAGGCCAGGACGGCCAGGGCCAGCCGGTCCACCGCGTCGGCACCGCCACCGGCGGCGACCGTGTCGATGACCCGGCCCAGCAGCCACGGTGCGCCGAGACCGGCGATCGCGGCCAGCGAGTTCAGGGCGATCATGGCGGCGACCGAGCGTTTGTCGGCGGCGATCAGGCGGGCGGTGGCCCTGACCACCAGCCGCTGGCCGGCGACCGGAAGTGCGGTGCTCATTCGTCGCCTCCGAAGACGCGGGTCACCAGGGCGCGGTAGCCGGGTTCGGCAACCAGCAGCTCACGATGGGTCCCGGTCGCGGCGACCCGGCCGTCGACCAGATAGTGCACGGTGTCGGCGCGGTCCAGCAGCACCGGGGAGGTGGTCGCCACGACCGTGCCCCGGCCGGCCCGGGCGGCGGCGAGACGTTCGGCGATGGCCGACTCGGTGTGCGCGTCGACCGCCGACGTGGGTTCGGCGAGCAGGAGCATCTCCGGGTCGGCGTGCAGGGCGCGGGCCAGCCGGAGCCGCTGGCGCTGGCCGCCGGAGAGGTTGCGGCCACCCCACTCGACCGGGCGGGCCAGGTCGTCGGCGACGTCGTGGGCGACCGCGGTGTCGATCGCGGCGCGGATCAGGTCGTCGTCAGGGTCACGGCGGCCGGCGACGACCTCGCGCAGCGGGCCGGCGAACAGGTCGGCGTGGTTCTCGGCGACCAGGATCCGGTCCCGCACGACGTCCCGCGCGACGTCCTCCAGCCGCTGCCCGCCCCAGCTCACCGGCTGATGCTCAGGGGTACCCCCGGCCTGCGGAAACACCCCGGAGGGCCAGCCGTGCTCGTCGGCCGTCCCGGTCGGCTCGGCCGGGAGGTAGCGGCCGAGCCGATCGAGGATCTCGACGGCGTCGGCGGGGCGGGTACCGGCGAGGGCGGTCAGCCGTCCCGGCTCGGCGGTCACGCCCGACACCGGGTCGTGCAGGCGGGACGGCCCGACCGGCCCCTCCCCGCCCCGCGGATCGTCCAGCGGCAGATCGAGGAAGCCGGTCACGCGACGGGCCGCGACCAGTCCGTACGTCACGTCGAACCCGCAGAAGATCAGCACACTGACCGGGATGATCAGCATCGCGGTGTACCCGTAGACCGCCACCAGTTGCCCCGCGCTGATCTGCCCGGCCGCCGCCATCCGCGCCGCCACCCAGATCACGATCGCCAGGAACACCATCGGCAACCCGTCGCCGAGCGCGTTCACCCAGCTCGACGGGCGGCCCACCCGGTAGCCCTGGTCGCGCAGCCGGGCCGACTCCCGCACGTACCGCTCGAGGTGGGTGGCGCTGCCGCCGAGCCCGTTGAGCACCCGCAGCCCACCGACCACGTCGACGAGCCGGGCGTTGAGCGCGCCCTGCCGCTCCCGGTACCGCGAACCGGCCCGCTGGGTGCCGTTGAGCAGCGGCCCGACCAGCACGCCGAGCGCCGGCACGCCGATCAGCACGACCAGCGCGAGCTGCGGCGCCGTCCGGTGCAGCAGGGTGGCGACGACCGCGCAGGCCAGGACCGCGGCGACGCCGACACCGCCGACGTTCATGGCCCGGCCGATCAGCCACACGTCGGAGATGCCGATGGTGACGACCTCACCGGCGGTGATCCGGCGGGGCAGGGCGGCACCGAGCCGGGTGGCGTGGGTCAGCACCTGGTCGGCGGTGCGCAGGGCGGCGGCGATGCGCAGTTTGGTCATGCTGCGGTGGCGCATGATGCCGAGCCCGGCGCCGGCCAGCCCGCAGGCGAACACCGCGGCGGTCCAGAGGATCAGCGGGCCGGGCCGGCGCGGGGTGATGCCGCGGTCGATCGCCTGCGAGATCAGGTACGGCATGGTGGCCAGGCTGAGGAACCACAGTGACCCGAACAGCGCGCCGAGCGCCACCCGGCCCTTCAACTGGCGTGCAAGCCACCACAGGTACTGACCGGGTCCCTGTTCCACACCGGACATCCTGCCGCCGGAGCCCAGCCGTCCGGAACCGATTTATCCGGCTTGCGTCATCGAGGTTTCAACCGAGAAGACAGCGCATGCGCAGGCTGCGGATGTGGTCGTCGGTGCGGGACAGGTCGGCCTGCACCGTCTCCACCGGCTGGAATCCGCGCGCCCGGTAGAACCCGATCCCCTTCGCGTCGCCGAGGAAGACCGACAGCCACACCTCGGTTCCACCGGCCGACCGGATCTGCTCGATCACCCGGTCGAGCAGCAGCGTGCCGAGGCCGCGCCCGCGCTCGGCCGGGTCCAGGTAGATCAGGTGCAGCTCGCCGACCCCGTCGCCGGTCATCCCGCCGCCGGCCGCGCCGACCAGCCGCCCGTCCTCCTCGGCGACCTGGTAACCGAACCACTTGGGCGGGTTCGGCGGCACTTGCCGGGCGACCCGGGCCTGACCGAAATAGATCTCGACGGTCCGGTCGATGTACCCGGCCGGCAGCAACTCGCTGTACGCGGCCCGATACGCCGAGGTGCAGATCTCCGCGATCCGATCGGCATCGGCGCTGGTCGCGGAGCGGGCAACGGCGGTCAACGATGATCGAGGCACCTCGACACCTTAAAGAATGTCCCGCAGTACGGCGATCACGCGGTCGACGTCCGCGGGCCGCGTGCGCCAGTTGCTGAACGCGGCCCGCAGCGCCGGCACGCCGCGGTGGACGGTCGGCGTCAGGAACGCCTCCCCCGACGCCGCGACCGCCTTCAGCACCGCCGCCGGGTCACCCTCCACGGCAAAACACACAACATTGAGGCGTACGGGCGAAAGCAGCCTCACCCCGGGAAGAGTCGCCACCGCGTCGCCGAACCGGTGCGCCAGCGCCACGTTGCGTTCCACGATCTCGCGATGCCCGGCCGTGCCGTAGGCGGCGAGCGCGAACCAGGCCGGCAGCGCGCGCAGGCGCCGCGAGTTCTCCGGCGTGAGGTGGAAGGGATCCGGGTCGGGGCCGGGCTCGGTGAGGTAGGCGGCCGAGTTCTGGAAGACGCTGACCTGCAGATCCGGGCGGCGGGTGAACTGGACGGCGGCGTCGTAGGGGACGTTGAGCCACTTGTGCAGGTCGATGCAGAGGGAGTCGGCGAGGTCCAGGCCGGCGACGAGATGCCGGTGCGCGGGGGTGAGAGCGGCGAACCCGCCGAACGCGGCGTCCACGTGCAGCCAGAAGTCGTGTCTCTCCTTCAGCGCGGCGATCGCGACCAGGTCGTCGAAGTCGACGGTGTTGACGGTTCCGGCGTTGGCGACCACGATCGCGGGTCCTTCATGCTTCGACAGAGCCGCGTCGAGCGCCGCGACGTCCACCGCTTCCCGGTCCTGGCCGACCGGCACGAGACGAAGCTGGTCGCGACCGATGCCGAGCATCGACAGCGCCTTGTAGACGCTCGAGTGCGGCGAGCCGGACAGGACCGAGACGTCACCCAGAGCGGCCACGCCCTGCCGCGCGACGCTGACGCCGCGGCGCTCGCCGAGCCACTCCCGGCCGATCGCCAGGCCGACCGTGTTCGACATCGTCGCGCCGGTCACGAACGTACCGGAGAAATCGCCCTTCAACCGGAACAGGGAGCGCAGCCAGGCGACGGTCTCGCGCTCCAGATCGACCGCCGACGAGTCCTGCCGGGTGCACGCGTTCTGGTCGAACGTGCCGGTCAGCCAGTCGCCGACCAGCGCCGCCGGGGTCGCCCCGCCGGTGACGAACCCCAGGTAACGAGGACCCGCGCTGCCGGAGAAACCGGGCGCCCAGCGGTCACGGAACAACTCCAGCGCCTTCGCGCCGCCGAGCCCCTGCACCGGCAGCGGCACCGGGATGGCCGCGGGCGGCGGCACCGCGGCCGGCCGCTGGTCGAGGCCGTCCAGGATGCCGGCGGCGTAGTCACGCGCGGCGGTCAGCAGGTCGGGCAGGTCACCGAGGTCGGCGGCGAGGCGAGAGTCCACCAGGGCACGGTAGGCCGGTCGGGACAGTGTCGTCGCGGGCCACTTCGTCGCGGCCGGCTCTCTCAGCCGTCGCCCCGCTCGTTGACGCTCGGGACGCCGTTGGTGCAGGTTAGCTGGACTTTCACCCGTACCTGGCCGTCACGGGCACTGCGGAACTCGCCTTCGGTCCGCTGCGTCTCGTGCACCCCGAAACCCTGCGCCGGCGACATCGAGAGGATGCCGTCGCAGTCGGCGACGACCGTCCCGCCGCTGGTCCGGAACGACTGCTTCGTGACCACCGCCGACCGGGTCACCGACGGCTCCGCGGCCGGCTCGGCGGACGGAGTTGCGGCGGCTGAGACCCGCGGCAACGCCCGCTCGACGTCCGCCTCGCTCACCGTGTCGGTCTCCCGGCCGGTCAACCCGGCCAGACCGATCCCGACCACCCCGACGAGCACGGCGAGGATCGCCGCCACCAACCACCCGGCGACGATCACCACGCGCTGCCCCGACCGACTCATCGGGCCACTATGCGCCCGCGAACGCTAAGGCGCCCCCGGGACAGGGATAAAGCAAGGTTAAGAACGAGGCGTACGGCCGTGGGAGCGGATACCTTGCAGCCGTGGCGAGACTCCTGGTGATCGAGGACGATCCGGCGATCCGGAACACGCTGCTGCGGGCCCTGCGGGAGCGGGGCCACGCGGTGGCGGCGTCGCCGGCGGCGATGGACGGCCTGCAGACCGCGCTGGCCGAGCGACCGGATCTGATCGTCCTGGACCTGGGACTTCCCGACCTCGACGGGCGGGAGTTGCTGCGGATGCTGCGGGCGGTCAGCCGCATCCCGGTGATCATCGCGACCGCGCGGGACGAGGAGACCGAGATGGTGCGGCTGCTCGACGCGGGCGCCGACGACTATGTGGTGAAACCGTTCACGGCGGCACAGCTGGACGCGCGGATCCGGGCCGTACTGCGGCGGGGATCCGCCCTTGACGACGCCGACCCGGCGCTGGTCGTCGGCGGGCTGCGCATCGACGTGGCCGCACGCGAGGTGACCCTGGACGGGACGGCGGTCGACCTCACCCCGCGCGAGTTCGACCTGCTGCACCACCTCGCGCAGCGGGCCGGGCAGGTCGTCACCAAACGTGAACTGCTCGGCGAGGTGTGGCAAGTGCCGTACGGCGGGGCCGACAAGACGGTCGACGTGCACCTGTCGTGGCTGCGGCGCAAACTCGGGGAGACCGCGCAGGAGCCGCGCTATCTGCACACGATCCGTGGCGTCGGCGTCAAACTGAGCGAGCCGGCGTGAGGGCGCGGCTGGCGCTGCTGGTCGCGGCGACGACAGTCCTGGTGCTGCTCGCGTTCCTGGTGCCGATCGCGCTGCTGCTGCGACAGGTCGCCCATGAGCAGGCGATGAACCGGGCCAACGCGGTGGTGCAGGCCATCGTGCCGATCGCCGGAGGTGACGTGCGAGCGCTGGGGCTGGCGGTGACGACCACGGCCGTACCGGTGACGGTCTTCCTCCCCGACGGCACCCCGGTCGGCGCGCCCGCGACCGTGACACCCGCGGTCCGGCTCGCCGCGGCCGGCCGGCAGGCCCTGACGGTCGCCACCGGTGACGGACGGGAACTGGTGGTACCGGTCGTCGGCGAGACCGGCACCCTGGTCGTACGGGCCGTGGTCACGAACGCCGAACTCGGGCGCGGCGTGTCCCGGGCGTGGCTGACCCTGGCCGGGCTCGGCATCGCCCTGCTCCTGGTCGGCCTGGTCGTCGCCGACCGCCTGGCGCGCACCATCGTCGCACCGATCACCCAGCTCAGCGAGGTGTCACACCGTCTCGCCGGCGCCGAGCTGACCGCGCGCGCCGCACCCGCCGGCCCCCCGGAACTGCGTGAGGTGGCCGGCGCCCTCAACCACCTCGCCGGGCGGATCCAGGACCTGCTCGCCGCCGAACGCGAACGGGTCGCCGACCTGTCCCACCGGCTGCGGACCCCGCTGACCGCGCTGCGGCTCGAGGCCGAGTCACTGCGGAACCCGGACGAGGCGGCCCGCGTCGCGTCGGCCGCCGACGGCGTCGCCCGGGCCGTCACCGCGGTCATCCGGCAGGCCCGGCGCGAGGTCTCGGCCGCCACGGCGCGGTGCGACGCGACGGCAGTGGTCGCCGGCCGGGTCGCGTTCTGGCGGGTGCTCGCCGAGGACACCGGGCGGGCCGTCACCGAATCACTCCCGGACAACCCGCTGCCGGTCGCGGTCGCCCCCGACGACCTCGCCGCGGCGTTGGACGCGCTGCTCGGAAACGTTTTCGCGCACACGCCGGACGAGACGCCGTTCTCGGTCACACTCACGTCCCGCCCGGCCGGCGGCGCCGTGCTCACCGTCGCAGACTCGGGCCCGGGCTTCCCGCCGTCAGCGGCCCGGCGCGGCTCCTCCGGCGGCGACTCGACCGGGCTGGGCCTCGACATCGCCGGCCAGATCGCCACCACCATCGACATCAGCGGCGGCCCCACCGGCGCCGTGGTCACCCTGGAACTCGCCGGCCCCTGACGCCCCGAGCCGTCGCGCAGCGCAGGGTCGCGGCATACCTTCGCAGCCGATATATTGCGGGGGTGGAGACGCCGCTGCGGGAACCGACGTTCCTGATCCTGACCGCGCTCGCCGGGGAGCCGTTGCACGGCTACGGGCTGATCGCCGAGGTCGACCGGCTGTCGGAGGGGCGGATCGCGCTGCGGCCCGGCACCCTCTACGGCGCGCTCGACCGGCTCACCGACGCCGGCCTGGTCGACGTCGACCGGGAGGAGACCGTGGACGGGCGGCTGCGGCGCTACTACCGGCTGTCGGCGCCGGGAGCCACGCTGCTGACCGAGGAGACCGAACGGATGCGGCGCAACGTCGAGGCGGCCAGTTCCCGGCTGAGCCTGCGGGTCAACCCGGCCGGAGGGCTCGCATGACCTCGCTGGAGCGCCGCTACGCCCGGCTGGTTCGCTGGTTCTATCCGGCCGGTCCCCGGCAGGCCGAGCTCGTCGGGACCTGTCTGGACTTCGCCGAACCGTCCCGCCACTGGCCGGCGTGGCGCGACGTCACCGACCTGGCCGCCGGGGGCCTGCGGGAACGCATCCGAGGGACCGGGCTGGAGGCGGGTGCGCGACTGGCCGGTGTCCTGTCGCTGATCACGCTGACCGCGCTGGCCGCCGGGTGGTTCGTGACGGAGCTGATCACGCCGACGACGATCTGGTGCCCCGGGTTCGGCCCGTTCCTCACGCCGGCCGGCCTGGTCTGGACGTCCTGGCTGCTCGCGGCCGTGACCCATGTCCTGTCGCCGGGTCGCTGGGCCCGGCACGCGATAGCCGTGGCTCTTCTGCTCACCGTCGCTGTCCTCCCGTTCGCGGCGCTCATCGGGCAGATCCGCCCGCCGGTCTTCGTGCTGCTCCCCCAGTTCGCGCTGGGCGTGGTGGCTCTGGCCGCCACCGCGCCGACCCCGATCGGCGCCGTTCCGGGACGGCGTCGCATCACTTCGGGCTCGCTGTGGGTCCGCCTGCTCCCGATCGCCGGTGTCGCCGCACCTGCCCTGGTGGCGCGGGAAAGGGCCGGCGAAGCGTTCGATCCGGCATTCGACTACGTCATGGGCGCGAGAGTGCTGATGCCCGCCGTCGGCGAGATCCTGCTGCTGGTCGCGCTGCTGCTCGCGGTCGGTCTCGCGGTCCGCGGCGACTACCGCGGTGGCTGGACCCTGCTGGTGCTGGCCGGCCCGATCGGCATGCTCCTGCTCCACGTGATCGCCCCCGAGGTGAACGGATACGCGACCGGCTCCTACAACGCGACCTACTCCTCGCTGGCCGCCTCCGCCCTGGTCATCGCCGTCGTCGCGCCTGCCCTCGTCCTCCTTGCCGTGGCCTCCCGCCGCCGCAAACCCGCCGCCACCGCCACACACTGCGGGTCATGCGGTGCTCCGCTGCGCCGGTCACCCGAAGCAGACACACCGAGATGAGCGCCGCCGGCTCCGTCCCCCGCGGTGAACCCGCCCGGACAGCGCCGCCCGGCGCGACCCCTCAGCCGAACGCCGCCCGGCGCGACCCCTCGGCCGAACGCCGCCCGGCGCGACCCCTCGGACAAGCGCCGCCCGAAGTGGACCCGTCCGGACGGGGTGCCGCCCGGACGGGCGCCGTCCGGTCAGCCGCCCGGAGTGGACGCGCCCAAGTAGGTCAGGACTGCCCGGACGCGTCGGTTCGTGTCGTCGTGCGGGTGCAGGTTCAGCTTGGCGAAGATCGACGTCGTGTACTTGCTGATCGCGCCCTCGCTCAGGAACAACCGGGCCGCGATCGCCGTGTTCGAGATGCCTTCCGCCATCAGCCCGAGCACCTGCCGTTCCCGCTCGGTCAGCGCGCCGAGCGGGTCGGCCCGCCGAGGCCCGCCGAGGAGTTTCGCGACCACGGCCGGGTCGAGCGCGGTCCCACCGTTCGCCACCCGGGTGAGCGAGTCCATGAAGTCGTCGGCGTCGAGCACCCGGTCCTTCAACTGGTACCCGACCCCGCCGTGCTCGTCGGCGAGCAGCTCACGGGCGTAGAGCTGCTCGACGTGCTGGGAGAGGATCAGGACCGGCAGGCCGGGGATCTCGCGACGGGCGGCGAGCGCGGCCTGCAACCCCTCGTCGGAGAAGGTCGGCGGCAGCCGGACGTCCACGACGGCGATGTCGGGCCGCTCCTCGACGAGGGCTGTGAGGGTGGCCGGTCCGCTGCCGACGGCGGCGACCACCTCGTGCCCGTAGGCCTGGACGAGGCGGACCAGCCCGTCCCGGAGCAGGAACAGGTCCTCGGCGATCACCACACGCATGGCACCGACACCGTAGCGCGCGTCGGCCCGCCGGCCGGACTGACCACCTGCAGGCTGCCGCCGAACGCCGCCATCCGCCGCGCGATCCCGGCCAGCCCGGACCCGTCCGGCATCGCCGGGATGCCACCCACCCCGTCGTCGGTCACGGTCGCGACCAGGGCATTTCCGGTGTACGCGAGGTCGACCGTCACGTGCTCGGCGTGCGCGTGCTTGGCCACGTTCGCCAGCAGCTCGGCGACCGCGAAGTAGATCGCCGACTCGACGGGCCGTTCCGGGCGGGCCGGCACCCCGGCGTGCACCTGCACCTCGACGGGGACGTCCAGCGCGAGCGCCCGCACCGCGTCGACCAGCCCGCGCTCGACCAGGACCGGCGGGTTGATGCCCCGGACCAGCGACCGCAGCTCCTCCAGCGCGGCCCGCGACGACGCGCGGGCATCGGCGAGGACGGCCTTGGCCGCTTCCGGGTCGCGGTCGATCATCCGCTCGGCGGCCTGCATCGACATGCCCATCGCGACCAGCCGGGCCTGCGCGCCGTCGTGCAGGCCGCGCTCGATCCGTTCCAGCTCGGCGGCCTGGGTCTGTGTCAGGTCGGCCTGGATCGTCTCCAGCTCCTGAACGCGCCGCCCGAGCCGGACCCCCGCGTCCGGCCCGAGGAACCGTTCCGCCACCGGCCGGAGGATCCGCCACGAGAAGGCCGATGCCACCAGGGACAACACCAAGATCAAAAGCCCGATGGGGGTACGCCCGGAAACCACCAGCCCGAGCCCACCCGCCACACCGAGCAGCGGCAGCGCCGTCACCGGGAACACGGTCACGCCCGCCACGGCCGCCCACAGCCCGTCCCGTTTCACCTGCGGATCGTGGAAGCGCGCGTTCATCCCCGCCCGCCGTCGCGCCTCGCGCTGGGACCTGTGGTACTCCACCCCGTCCCACCAGAAGCCGGTGGCCATCCGCGTGACCGGCACCGGCGCACGGTAGGTGACGTCCCGATCGAGCCCGAGCCATCGCCGCGACAATCGTCGCGCGGCTTGTGCGAGCGGCCGGCTGGTCAGCGCATGCGTCATCCACAGCGCACCGGCCAGCCACAGCAGAACCGCGCCCACCTGCCCGATCCCGACCCCGATCCGGCCGATCAGCGGCGCGCCCGGCCCCGGGCTCCAGGTCCCGGCGAACAGTGCCCCGCCCCACCCGACCACCAGCGCGACCAGTGGCAGCGCGGATGTCAGCCCGGCCAGGACCGGTCCTCTGCAGAACCCGGCGGTGATCTGTCGCAACCTCATGCCGGAGAAACTACGACCGCCGGGCCCTCGCCCGACACCAGGCGAGCCCCCGTCCCGGGTGGGGCTGTCCCCACCACCGGTCCGGTGACCGGTTTCATCACATCGGAGTGATCCTGAGCGGGGTCGCGCTCGGCGCCACGGTGCGCGCGCTGTTCCTCGCCCCGATCCGGCAACCGAGGTGACAGCCGGCTCGTTCCGTACGTCGTGAGTCTCCCGATCTTGCTTGCCACCGCTCTGCTGGCCGTCCCGTCAGCGCCCGTGGCCCCCTCGTCACCCGGCGCCGGCCTGAACTGCACCGGGAACCCGGCGGCCAGTGCCCGCGCCGGCCGCACCCCGGTCCTGCTGATCCACGGCACCACCTCGAACTCGCGGTCGAACTTCTCCTGGAACTGGGACCGGGCGTTCGACGCCGAGGGTCGCGCGCACTGCGACGTCGACCTGCCCGACAGCGGCAACAGCGACATCCAGGTCGCCGCCGAGCACGTCGTGCACGCCATCCGCCGGTTGCACCGGCTTTCCGGTACGAAGATCGACCTGCTCGGCCACAGTCAGGGCGGGATGATCGGGCGCTGGGCGATGAAGTACCACCCGGACACGCGCGCCATGGTCGACGACTATGTTTCCCTGGCCGCGTCCAACCACGGCACGCAGGAGTTCGTCGTGCAGTGCGCGGCGCAGACGGTGTGCTCGGCGGCGTACTGGCAGCAGCGGGCCGGTTCGGCGTTCCTGACCGCGCTCAACGACGGCCCGGAGACGTGGCCGGGGGTCAGCTACACACAGATCTACACGCGCTACGACGAGATCATCCTGCCGTACGGGCTGGCGGCCCTGCCGGCCGCGCCGAACGTCACCAACGTCGCCGTCCAGGAACTGTGCCCGCTGGAGACCGTGGAGCACTTCGGGATGGCGTACGACAACGCGGCCTGGCTGCTGGGCATGGACGCCATCCGCCATCCCGGGCCGGCCCGCCTGTCCCGGGTCAGCCGGGCGACCTGCGGCCGGCCGCTGATGCCGGCCGTCGACCCGCTCCAGTTCCCGGCGAACTCGGCGGCGGCCCTGGCCCAGTCCGCCAAGTCCATGCTCACCACCCCGCAACTCCCGGCCGAACCCCCACTGCGCCACCCCTGACCCCGTCAGCCGCGCCCCGGAGGCCTCCCCCGACCCGCACCGGCCCGTGCCGCGAGTCCCCGCCCGCGGACGGGTCTGTTGCTCTGACCTCGACCCGCCACGGAGGCCGCCCTTCCGGCCTGAGCGTTCTGGGCGCCCCGCGCCCTGCTCAGGCCGGAAGGGTCCCCGCGGGAGCGGCGGAGAAGGACCACAGCGGACACGGGACCTGAATCTCTTGAAGTTGATCTTATGGATCGGATTAATCGACTTGACCTGAACCTAGGGTGAGGTGGAACCGTTCCGGCATGAGCATGGAGATGGCGGCCTGGAACTCGATGTACCACGCGATGCACCAGAAGGACGACAAGCGACCGTTCTCCCTGGCCACACTGAGACGCATCGCCGGGTTCGCCCGGCCGCACCGGCGCGCGCTGACCGGCTTCCTGCTGGTCAGCGTCGTCGCCGCGGTTCTCGCGGTGGCCAGTCCGGTGCTCGCCGGGCGCGTGGTGAACGCGATCGTCGACGGCGCCGACACGGATCTCGTCGTGAAGCTGGCGGTGGCGATCGGGGTGGTGGCGCTCGGCGAGTCCGGGTTGTTGCTGGTGCAGCGGTGGTTCTCGTCGCGGATCGGCGAGGGGCTGATCCTGGACCTGCGGACGGCCGTTTTTGATCACGTGCAGCGGATGCCGGTGGCGTTCTTCACCCGGACCAGGACGGGTGCGCTGGTCAGCCGGCTGAACAACGACGTGATCGGGGCGCAGCGGGCGTTCAGCGACACGTTGTCCGGCGTGGCCGGGAACGTGGTGACGCTGATCCTGACGCTGATCGTGATGCTCGGGATCTCGTGGCAGATCACGCTACTGGCGCTGGTGCTGCTGCCGATCTTCGTCTGGCCGGCGCGACGGATGGGCGGGCGCCTGGCGAAGCTGGAGCGGGAGGCCGCGGAGCACAACGCGGCGATGAACACGCAGATGACCGAGCGGTTCTCGGCGCCCGGTGCGACGCTGGTGAAGCTGTACGGGCGGCCGGATGCCGAGTCGGCCGAGTTCGCGGCGCGGGCCCGGCGGGTGCGGGACATCGGCGTGCGGACGGCGATGGCGCAGTGGCTCTTCCTGACCGCGCTGGTGTCCGTTTCCGGCGTCGCGATCGCGCTGGTCTACGGCCTCGGCGGATATTACGCGCTGCGCGGAACGCTCGACCCGGGCAACGTGGTGGCCCTGGCGATCCTGCTGACCAGGCTCTACGCGCCGCTGACCTCGCTCGCGAGCGCGCGGGTCGAGGTGATGAGCGCGCTGGTGAGCTTCGAACGCGTGTTCGAAGTCCTCGACCTGAAGCCACTGATCGAGGAGAAACCGGACGCGCGGGCGGTGCCGGACGGGCCGGTGTCGGTGGAGTTCGACGGGGTCCGCTTCGCGTATCCGTCGGCCGACAAGGTCTCGCTGGCCTCGCTGGAGGAGGTGGCGATGCTGGACACGCGCGGCGGGACGGAGGTGCTGCACGGTGTGTCGTTCACGGCCGCGCCCGGCGAGATGGTCGCGCTGGTCGGCTCGTCCGGGGCCGGCAAGTCCACGATGGCGAGCCTGCTGCCGAGGCTCTACGACGCGGGCGAGGGCGCGGTCCGGCTGGGCGGCGTCGACGTGCGCGACCTGAGCGCCGCGTCGCTGCGGGCCACGCTCGGCATGGTCACGCAGGACGGGCACCTGTTCCACGACTCGGTGCGGGCGAACCTGTTGCTGGCCCGGCCCGAGGCGACCGAGGCGGAGATCTGGGCCGTGCTGGACCGCGCGCACATCGCCGACCTGGTGAAATCCTTGCCGGACGGGTTGGACACGGTGATCGGCGAGCGGGGGTACAGGTTGTCCGGCGGCGAGCGGCAGCGACTCACGATCGCGCGGTTGTTGCTGGCCCGGCCACAGGTCGTGGTCCTCGACGAGGCGACCGCGCACCTGGACTCCACCTCCGAGCAGGCGGTCCAGGCGGCGCTCGGGGAAGCCCTCGCCGGGCGGACCGCGGTGGTGATCGCGCACCGGCTGTCGACGGTCCGGGCCGCCGACCAGATCCTGGTGATCGAGGAGGGCCGTGTGGTGGAACGCGGCACCCACGACACGCTGCTCGAGGCGGGCGGGCGCTACGAGGAGCTCTATCGGACGCAGTTCGCCGCCGCCTAACCGCGGAATCGGTCCCGGAAGCCGTCGGGGCGGATCGGGACCCCGTCGATCACGTGACGGCGGCCGTCGTGCAGGAGGCTGAGGTCCAGCCCGGGCACACGGTCGCCGTGGTCGAGGCCGGCCACCCGCTCAGCCAGCGCGCGGGCGTCGACCAGCTCGGCGAAGACCTCGCGCAGCGCCGCCACGTCCTCGTCCGGGACGAACAGCACACCCTGCGCCCGGCTCGCCTGCAACACCCGGGCCGCGACCGGGTGCCGCTCGGCGTGATAGGTGTCGAGCAGTTCGTCGCCGGCCTCGCCCCGGATCACCTCGGCCAGCTTCCAGCCGAGGTTGAACGCGTCCTGCAGGCCGAGGTTCAGCCCCTGCCCGCCGGCCGGTGAGTGGAGGTGCGCGGCGTCCCCGGCCAGGAACAGCCGGCCTGACCGGTACTGCACAGCCTGCCGGGTGGTGTCGGTGAACCGGCTCGCCCACCGCACCTCGCCCAGCGTGAGCCCGTCACGGGCCAGCGCGTCGGCGAGTTCGGCGTCCGGGATCGGGTCGTCCCGCCCGGCCGCCGCCTGCACCGGGCCGGCCGCGAGCATCCGGAACACGCCGTCGCCGAGCGGCAGCACGGTCAGCATCCCGTCGCCCTTCGGGGCCGGCAACTCCCAGTCGGCCGGACCCGCGCCGGCCAGCGTCACATCGGCGACCAGCGCACACACCCGGGCGTCACGACCTTCAAAGGCGAAACCGGCCTGCTTGCGTACGGCACTGCGCGCCCCGTCGCAGCCGACCAGCCACGCCGCGCGGACCCCGTCGACCGTCACCCCGGTCTCGTCCTGGCCGAAGGCGGTGACCGCGGTGCCGTAGCGGATCTCGGCGCCGAGCGAGACCGCCCACTCGGCCAGTCGCTCCTCCACCCGGGCCTGCGGGATTCCGACCTGATAGGGGTAGGGAGTGTCCAGTGTTGAATAGTCCAGCGGGATGCCCGCGAAGTGCCCGCGTGGCAGCAGCACCGGCGCCTTCGCCAGGATGTCGTCGAGCAGCCCGCGGGAGGCGAGCACCTCGGCCGAGCGGGGCTGCAGATTGAGCGCCTTGGACTGTCCGCTGCGGGCGGCCAGCCTCTCCAGCACCAGGACACGGGCGCCGCCGAGCGCCAGCTCCCCGGCCAGCATCAGCCCGGTCGGCCCGGCCCCGGCAATGATCACGTCGTAACTCATTCTCTGTCCTCTCCGGCATGCTCTTCAGAACCTTGCGCGCGGCCTCGATCGGTGCCGGCGGTCATGCCCTGAGGTCCGCCTTCTTCGTGTAGTAGAGGTGGAAGATCAGGGTAGGGGCGAGGATCACCGGCCAGCTGACGTTGAGCACGGCCGGCGCCAGGTCCAGCGGCAGCAGGTAGGCCGCGAGCAGCGTGACCACCACGTTGACGACGCTGGCGCAGCCCCAGACGAAGGTGATCACCCGCAGACCGTGCCGGAAAGCCGCGTCGGACTCCCACCGGTTTTCCCATTTCCGCAGTCCGTCCGGGCCGACCTTGGCGAGCACGAACGCGCGGATCAGGTACATCAGCGCGGGCCGCCCGACCCACACGGACGCCAGCAGCCACACCCCGAGCAGGCCGCCGAGCAGCCCGCCCCACGCGTCGCGGATCAGCATGGTGCGCGGGTCGCCGGTCATCGCCGAGACGCCGACGCTGAGCGCGACGATCGAGAGCACGAACAGGGCCAGGTAGTCGATCTTGCGGGACCGGACGAACCGGACGACCACCACGGCGGCCGGGACGACCGCGGAGAGCAGCAGCGACCACCACTGGTCGACGCCGGCGGCGCGCAGGCCGTAGAAGACGACGAGCGGCAGCCCGAAGTCGACGATCATCGGGAGGAACAGGGATTTCCGGGTGGCGACCGTGGTCATGCGGGATCCTTCCGAACGGCGCGGGTGAAGAGGGCGACCAGCTCGGCCGCGTAGGCGTGCGGGTCGAGATCGGGCGTGCCGGCCGCGGCGTCGATCGCCGCGCGCAGCGTGACCGCCATGACGACCGGGTCGAAGGCGCGGAACTCGCCGGCCTCCTGCCCCTCGCGGAACATCGTGGCCAGCCGCGCGGTCGGATCGTCGACGTCGGACGGCCGCACCAGCGGCACCCCGTCGTCGGTGCGTGCCGACGTCGCGATCTCGATGACCGCGCGGATGGCGGCCGGGTGCTCCGCGATGAATTCAAGGTTCGATTCGACGTACGCCGTGAGCAGCTCGGTGCGGTTGCCGGCCGCCCGCATCCGCTTGCCCATGTGCTCCGCGGCCTCGGTCAGCACCGCCCCGACGACGGCCCGCACCAGCTCGGCCTTGTCGTCGAAGTGGTACGAGATCAGCCGGGTGCTGCTGATCCCGGCCCGTTTGGCGATCCGCGCGAAGGACGCGTTGCCGTAGCCCAGCTCGGCGATCGTGTCGATCGCGGCCGTGACGATCTGCGCCCGTCGCGCGCTCGCCGCCACCGTGTCGTTTACTCGCATGAGTAAATTTTTACTCGAACGAGTAACAAACGTCAAGCATCGATTGAGAGAGCGGTGCTCTTGACAGAGAGCAGAGGTACGCGTTTCACTGTTAACAGCAGAGAGCAGTGCTCTCACGATCGAGGGAGAACGTCATGCGATACCTGGCCCCGAAGCGCGCGTCGAACGCTTTCAACGACTTCGCCAAGTGGCTCACCGCCCGCGGCGTCAGCCTGCTGGGCAGCCGCGTGCTGGCGGTGCGCGGCCGCCGGAGCGGCGAGGTCCGCACCACGGTCGTCAACGTGTTCACGCACGTAGGCGAGCGCTACCTGCTCGCGCCGCGCGGGCACACCCAGTGGGTGCGCAACCTGCGCGCCGCCGGTGAGGGCGAGCTGCGGCTGGGCCGGCGCTCCCAGCGGTTCGTCCCGGTCGAGATCGCGGACCGGGAGAAGCCCGAGCTGATCCGGCTCTACCTGCGCAAGTGGGCGTGGGAGACCGGCGCGTTCTTCGACGGGCTCAAGGCCGACTCGCCCGAGGCCGACATCGAGGCGGCCGCGCCCGGCTTCCCGGTCTTCCGCATCGCCGGGATCTAGCAGACCGCGCTGACCTTGCCGTCGTTCCAGTGCCAGATCGTGCCGTGCTGGAAATGCTGGTAACGCCCCTTGCCGTCCGGGGTGTCCGACTCCTCGTCGATCGGGTAACCGATGCAGCCGGCCTCACCCCGGTTGCCCTGCCACAGCTCGAGGATCCGCCCGGAGACGATGTGCGCCCCGGTCCCCGCCGACCAGTAGATCGAGCCACCGTCGAACTGCTGCATCCGCCCGCCCCCGTGCGCGGACTGCTCGATGCCGAAGGGGCAGCCCAGCCGCCCCTTGTCCGAGCCCAGCGCCACGAACTTGGCCAGGATCCCGCCGTGCACCCGGAGCCGGCAGTAGGTCGCGCTCTTGTCCGAGGATTTGCTCTCGTCAGCCCGGGCGGTCGTGGCTCCGCACACCGTCGCGGCGGCAAGACCGAGGGCGACCGCTGTCAATGCTCCCAGTTTCATGGCCATCCAGAGGGGTCGGGCGATCAATACCCGGATATTCCTATCATTTCGGATTGCGCCGGGTGAGGCTTTCGCCCCATGATCAGCCAGCCGCAACACATCCAGCGCCGTTCGTCCCCACCGCGCCCCTGACCACCGCAAACACCTGGAAAGCCCGCCTGCCACGAGCACCGGCCACACTGACGCAGAACGGCTGAACGCGCAGCCGAGCCGCCCTGCCGCGGGACGGCCGCGAGGTCCCCTGGACTCCGGTGGGCGAGCCGCTTCGACTCGAGACAGGACCGGATCGCACGGGTATCACGGCGGGGCACAGCAGTGGGGGCGGGCCGGGTCGCGTGGGATCACGACGGGGGCTGTCGGTGGGACGGGGCGGGGCGTGGGGCTGCCGGGGCGGGGCGAAAGGCTGGAAGGGTCGGGCGGGGAGACGTACGTCGTACGTGGGGAGATCTTGTTTTTGGGGTTTGGCTATTAACATTGCCCGGTGCTCTCCCCCGGAATCGTGCTCAACAACCGCTACCAACTGACCCAGCGCATCGCCGCGGGCGGGATGGGCGAGGTGTGGCGCGGCGGTGACCTGCTGCTGCATCGCGAGGTCGCGGTCAAGGTGCTGCTCCCGGCGCTGATGAACGACCGTGAGTTCATCACCCGGTTCCGTTCCGAGGCGCGGATGATGGCGCAGCTGCGGCACCCCGGGATCGTGCAGGTCTACGACTACGGCGAGAACGCGGTGGTGAACGGCGAACGCTTCGACTACCTGGTGATGGAGTTCATCGAGGGTGTCTCGCTGTCGCAGAAGATCCAGCAGGCGGGGCGGCTCAGCCCGGGCGAGACCATGCAGATCGTCGCCGGGATGGCCGACGCGCTGCACACCGCGCACCAGTCGGGCATCATCCACCGTGACGTGAAGCCGGGGAACCTGCTGGTCCGGCCGGGTGGCGCGCTCGTCCTGGTCGACTTCGGCATCGCCCGCTCGGTCGGTGTCACCAGCATGACCGGGACGAACGTGGTGCTGGGCTCGGTCAACTACATGGCGCCGGAGCAGGCCGAGGGCAAACCGGTCACCGCCGCCACCGACGTGTACGCGCTGGGCGCCGTCGCGTTCGCGTGTCTCACCGGCCGCCCGCCGTACGTCGGCGACAACCCCCTGGCCGTGCTCGGTCAACTGGTCCACGGGCAGCCGCCGGTGCTGCCGCCGGACGTGCCCCGCGGGGTCGCGTCGGTGGTGCTGCGCGCGCTCGCCAAGGATCCGGCGCAGCGTTTCCCGAGCGGGGCCGCCCTGGCCGACGCCGCCCGCAACGCGCTGCGGGCCCCGGCCGCCCCGCAGTTCCCGCCGACGCAGCAGCACCAGGCGCAGCAACCGCCGGGGAACTGGGGCACGCAGACGATGCGGCGTCAGCCCGAGCCGCAGGGCTATCCGACGTACGCGTCGGCGGCCGCTCGTCCGGTGTCGCCGGTCCCGGCCCCGGCCGCCTACGAGCCGCCGCTGCCGTCCGCCGACGAGGAGCCCGCTCGCAAGCGCAACACCGGGATCATCGCGGCCGCGGCCGGCCTGATCCTGGTCGGTGGTGGCGTGCTGTGGGCCGTCACCCACGACTCCGGCAAACCGGCCGATGCCTCACCGACCGGTGCCATCGAGCAGGTGGTGCCGACCGGGAAACCGGCGCCGGCGAGCCCGACCCACAAGGGCGGCAAGAACGGCGGCCAGAAGGCGACGCCGGCGAAGACCACCCCGCCGGCCGACCTGGACGAGGGCGACGTCACGCTGCCGGACGAGGACGAGCCGTCCAGTGCCCCCGCCGCGACCAACAAGTACGATCCGGCCCAGGTGTGCGGCGACGGCTACAAGGAACTGGACTCGCAGGCCCTGAAGTCGGGCGGCGTGGTCCAGGGCCAGGTCTACTTCCTCTACCGGGACTCGGACGGGTCGAACTGCGTGGTCACGCTCCGCACCACGGGGCTGGACAAGAAGGGCACGGCGTCCTCGTTCCTGGAGGTCCAGGGGCAGGCTCCCAAGACGCAGGCCGGCAACGTCCAGTACTACGCCGGCCCGGTCATCGCGGTCGCACCGTCGACCTGCGTGAAGTGGGGCGGCTCGGTCGGGACGGCGACGTTCAAGAGCGAATTCGACCACTGCCCGTAATTTCCTCAACGCCGCCCGCCGGTCGCCGATCACAAGCGGCATGACCGGCGGAGACGTACGAGGAAAGGCGATGGCCCGCACCGTGGTGCTCGGCCTGACAGTCGGCGTGTGCGCGCTGGCCGCCCTGGCCATGTGCGGCGTCACCGACCTGTGGGCGATCGGGAGTGTGCTCGCCGCCGACCTGGCGCTGCTCGCGACCTGTGCCCGCCTGCTGCTCCCCGCGACGGCGGACGACCCCTCGGCTGCGGTCGCCCCGCAGGACGGGCTGACCGGCCTGCCCAACCGGGCCGCGATGATGGCCCGGGTCGAGCGGGCGCTGCCGATCGCCGACTCCGAACAGGAAGCGGCCGGCCTGGTCGTGCTCGACCTCGACGACCTCGCCGACGTCAACGACACCCTCGGCCGCCGCACCGGCGACCTGCTGCTCCAGTCGGTGGCGGCCCGGCTGCTCGCCGCGGTACGCGACACCGACATGGTCGCCCGGATCGGCGACGACGAGTTCGCGGTGCTGCTCCCCCAGGTCGGCTCGGCCCCCGCCTGCCTGGAGACCGCCCGCCGGCTGCTCGACGCGGTGCAGGGCCCGGCCGACCTGGACGGCTTCCAGGTCCGGATCAACGCGGCGATCGGCGGCGCGGTCTTCCCGGCCCACGCGGCGACGCCGACCGAGCTTTTCCAGCGGGCCGAGGCGGCGATGCGGTACGCGAAGCAGTCGCGGACGCACGCCGCGCTCTACGAGGTGGGGCTGGAGGGCGACCTGGCGCCGCGCAAACGGTCCACGGCCGTCCCGGCCCGGACGAAGCGCCCGGCCCTCCCCTTCCGCTGACGGCTCAGAGGCGGTCGATCTCGGTCAGGTCGATGTCGATCGCAAACGGGACGGTCAAGGCCACCCGATCGTGGAAGATGCCGAGCGGCACATACTGACGCGTGGTCGGATCCAGCTCGTAGACGTAGAGGACGATCTTGCCGTCGGCGTCCTCGACCCGCCAGAACCACTCGATGCCGGCCTCCGCGTAGAGCTGGGGCTTCCGCTTGCGGTCGCGTTCCTCCGAGTCGGGTGAGACGACCTCGACGGCCAGCAGCACGGCATCCGCTGGATACCATGTTCCCTCCGGGCCGATCTCGGCGGCCGCGTCGACCACCATGACGTCCGGCTCCACCCGCTGGCGTGGCCCGAGCACCACCGACATCTCCGTCGGACCCGGTACTGCTCGAAGGGCGCGAGCCGCAGTAGCGCGTGCGCCAGCAGGCTGACCGCCTTCATGCGGAACAGCTTCTGCGGGCTCATCGTGATGATCGCTCCATCGATGAGCTCGGTGTGCGGCGGCAGGTCGGGGAGCTGATCGAGATCATCAGCGAAATACCCCTCCGTCGGCGGCCGGTGCCATCCGGCCATCGGTTCGGCGCCCATACATTCGACCTCCTGATGAAGCGGCCTTCCGCCGCCCAGGCTAGACACTACGCGCGGGCTATACGTCAGCCCAGGAGGCCGGGGCGGCGCCAGGGGTGGCCGTGGACGTGGTGGGCGAGGAACGCGAACGCCGTCGCGTACCAGACCTTGGCGTGTCCCGGTGTCAGGATCCAGTGGTTCTCGTCGGGGAAGAACAGGAACTTGTGCGGGCTCGACCCGTCCTCCGCCTTCGACCGGGACAGCAGGTCCCACCAGAGGCGCAGCCCCTCGCCGATCGGCACCCGGTAGTCCTTGTCGCCGTGGATGACCAGCATCGGCGTGGTGATCTCGCCGGCGAAGCGGTGTGGTGAGTTCGCCTCGATCGCCGCCGGGGTCATCTCCCGCGCCCAGTAGTCGGAGTGGTCGGTGGTCGCCCACATCTGGTCGAGCGCCCACAGCGACGCGTGGGTGACGATCGCGGCGAACCGGTCGGTGTGCCCGGCGATCCAGTTGGCCATGTAGCCGCCGAAGCTGCCGCCCATCGCCGCGGTCCGGGTCTCGTCGACGTCGGCCCGCTGCACGGCGGCGTCGGTCAGGGACATCAGATCGGTGTACGGCGCGGCCCCCCACTGTCCCCAGCCGCGCCGGATGAACTCGTGGCCGTAGCCGGTGGACAGCGCCGGGTCGGGCATCAGCACGGCGTACCCCTGAGCGACCGCGAGCCACGGGCACCAGCGCCACGACCAGCCGGTCCAGGAGGCGAGCGGCCCGCCGTGGATCCACAGCAACAGCGGCGCGGGAGTGCCGGCGCCGGCGTCGTGCGGCAGGGCGAGCCAGGCCCGCAGCGGGGTGCCGTCCGCCGCCGTGGTGGTCACCTCGGTGAGTGTGCCGGGCAGTTCCGGTGCCGGGGCGGGCCCGTTCAGGACGGTGATCGCGCCGTCGAGGGTGACCCGCACGGGCTGCGGCGGGCTGTCGATCGCCGAGCGCAGCGCGTAGGCCGCGTGGCCGTCCGGCGCGACCACCACGTCCCTGTACGACGCGTTGTCACCGGTCAGCCGGGTGACGTCACCGCTCGCCACGTCGACCAGGAACAGCGGCGCCCGGCCGTCGTGGTCGGCGCTCACCACGAGCGTGGCGTTGTCCGGGGTCCAGGCGAACCCGGACGGCCACCGGTCCCACGCCTCGGTCAGCGCCCGGAGCGGGCCGCCGGCCAGCGGGAGCACGGCGAGCCGGCGGTCGCCGGGGTCGGTCGCGGTCGACCGGCGGTAGACGACGACGGCGACCTGCGTGCCGTCGGGCGAGATCCGCGGTGACTCGAACTCGTGCGCGGGATCGTCGGCGAGGGTGCGGCGCTCGCCGGTCGCCACGTCGACGGCGACGAGAGTGGCACGGCGGGCGGCGGCGGGCTCGGGCACGCTCCAGACCGCCACGACGGTACGGCCGTCGGGCGCCACGTCCCAGCCGCCCTCGGCCGGGAACGCGCCGCCCACGTGCCCGGTGAGGTCACGCGGCGGCTCGCCGTCGAGCCCGGTGGCGAACAGCCGGGTGCGGTCGGCGCCGAACGCGTGGTCCCAGTGCCGGATCGGGTAGTCCTCGTAGAGCACCGCGTTGACGCCCGCGTCCTTGCGTTTGTCGCGGAGTTCACGGTCGGCGGTCTCACTGCCGGCGGACGGCAGCATCGTGGTGCCGAACACGACCGTGCCGGACGGGCTGATCGTCGCGCCGGTCACGCCCCCGGGCGGGGACGCGATCACCCGGGCGTCGCCGCCACCGGCCGGGAGCAGCCACAACGCGGCCGAGGGCTCCACCGCGGGGTCCGCCGCCGGGTCCGGGCGAGCCGAGGTGAACAGCAGGTCGCCACCGGCGCTGAACCCGGCCACGGACTCGCCCTTGTCGCTGTGGGTCAGCCGCCGGGCCGGGCGGGTGCCCTCCGGGTCGACCTCCCACAGCGCGCTGACGTACCGGGTCTTCGTGCGATCCGGCGCACTCACGCCGATCACCAGCCGGCGGCCGTCCGGGGAGATCCGCAGCCCGGCGAGCCGGGGAAGGCTGACATAGGCGTCGAGGTCATCGAAGATCACAAAACCCTTTCTATCACCGTACGGCGGTGAGCGGCGGCCGTCGTCGTCCCGCGGCCGCCGCCCGGGGCGGGCTCAGTCGTCCGAGCCGTGCCCACCACGCCCGTGGTCGTCGGCCCGGCCGCGACTGCCGTGGTCGTCGCCGGCCTCGGTGCCGCGGGTCCGCGTGCCACCGTTGTCGTCGCCGGGCTCGGCGTGCCGGGTCCGCGTGCCACCGTTGTCGTCACCGGGCTCGGCGTGCCGGGTCCGCGTGCCACCGTTGTCGTCACCGGGCTCGGCAGCGCGAGTGCGGTTGCGGTTGCGGTCGCCGCCCTTGTCGTCGCCGGCCTCGTCGTGACGGCCACGGTCGTCCGACGCGGCGGGCGAGACGGCGG
Organism: Actinoplanes sp. NPDC020271; assembly: GCF_044388125.1. Taxonomy (NCBI): domain Bacteria; kingdom Bacillati; phylum Actinomycetota; class Actinomycetes; order Micromonosporales; family Micromonosporaceae; genus Actinoplanes; species Actinoplanes sp. NPDC020271. The sequence goes on along the minus strand of NZ_JBIRWQ010000029.1, from coordinate 88,359 downwards.
ACGAGGCGGACGGCGACGCGGACGGCGACGCGGAGGCCGTGCCGCCCCCGTCGGCGGCGAGGGCGGTGCCGGCCACCCCGAAGGCGGCGAGAGCACCGGTGGCGACGAAGACAGCAGTACGGATCTTGAACATGTGCGGAACCTTCCAGTCGTTCGGACCCGCAAAGAATCACCGGGGGAGGGCTATGCGCACGCTGTCCGACAGTTAAGGCCGGGCTAAGAAGGTCGGGAAACCGTCCGGGGCCGGGGACTCGACGCTGCCGGGCGCGCACCGTGACGGCGTCATCGGTGCCGGCCCTTCGCACGGCTTCCTCCCGTACGGATGATGAGACGCAGCCGGGCGGCCGACCACGATGACCGGATGACGATGCGGCACGGCGTGAGTTGCCTCCTGGTCCTGCTGTTCGGCGCCGGTGTGCCGGCCGGGTGTGGCCGGTCGGCGGCACCGAGCCCGGCCGCGACCAGCCCGGCGGCCCGTGACCGCTCCGTGGTTGCGCTCGGTGACTCGGTGCCGCACGGCACGAACTGCGACTGCGTCCCGTACCCGTCGCTGACGGCTGACATGCTGAGCGCCGCCGGCGGGTCTCCGGTGACCGTCAGGAACGACTCGGTCAACGGCACCACGACCGACGGGGTGCTGCGCCGGCTCACGGGGTGACCGGGCCGTCGCGGCCGACGTCGCGGGCGCCGACGTGGTGGAGATCGAGGTCGGTGCGAACGACGTGGCGCACCGGGACTCGTGCGGCGCCACGCTGACGTGCTACTCCGCCGACGTGCCGCAGGTGGAGAAGAATCTCTCCGCGATCGTCGCCCGGGTGCACGAGCTGACCCCGGCCCGGGTGGTGCTGCTCGACTACTGGAGCGTCTGGCTGGGCGGAGCGTACGCGACGGCCGAGGGTGACGCCTACGTCGCGACCGCGCAGGAACTGACCGGCGAGATCAACGACGTCATCGCCTCGGTGGCGGCCGCCTCCGGCTCCGTTTACGTCGACCTGCGGGCCGCCTTCAAGGGACCCGACTACGCCTACGACGAGACGCATTACCTCTCGGACGACGGTGACCATCCGAACGCCGCCGGTCATCAGAGGATCGCCGAGGCCGTCGCCGCCGCGGTCGAACAGCAGAGCGCGGCATCACCGCGTGCGGGCCGCTGAACGGGCCTGCCGGTCAGGCCGGCTCGCCGAGGCGGCGGGTGGCCGGGCCCACCTCGGCGCGGCGGCACCGGCCGGGCTCGACGCCGTGGTCGTGCTGCCCGCGGGGCGAAGGGTCAGGCGTCGTTGAGCGCGGCGAGGCGGTCCACCAGCCGGTCGATCTCGCCGACGGTGTTGTGGACGTGCAGGCTCACCCGTACCGAGGTGGTCTTCTCGCCCTGTTCTCCCTGGCAGTGACCGTCGGCGCGGACCAGGAAGCCGTCGGCGGCCAGGATGAAGCCGAGGTCGTGCGAGCCGATCGTGCGGTGGCGGAACGTCACGATGCCCTGCCGGCGCTGGACCGTGGAGTCCGCGGCCAGGCTCGTCCGGCAGCCCAGCACCTCGTACCCGTTCAGGCCGGCGAGTGCGCCGGTCAGCCGCGCGCCGAGGTCCCGGGTCCACGCGGCGATCCGGTCCACCCCGGCCGCGTCGAGCCAGTCCAGGGCCGCGGTCAGGCTGACGATCCCGGCGGTGTTCGGGGTGCCCGGCCAGCCACCCGGCCGGAAGAGCGGGCCGCGCCGGTTCCGGGCCCAGATCGCGCCGGTGCCGGGCAGCGCCATCGCCTTGTGGCCGGAGAAGACCAGGAAGTCGGCGTCGAGCCCGGCGACCGACACCGGCAGGTGGCCGATGCTCTGCGCGGCGTCGAGGCAGATCGGGACGCCCGGGCCGGCCGCGGCCCGCAACCGGGACACGTGCATGTCGTTGCCGTAGACGTGGTGCACGTGGGTCGCCGCGATCATCCTGGTCCGGGGCGTCAGCAGGTCGGCCAGGCGGCCCGCGTCGTAGTCGTGGGCGGCGTCGTACGGCATCGGGATCAGCGTGACCCGGTCGCCCCGGGCCCGGGCCAGGGCCGCCACCTCCTGCCACGGCAGGATGTTGGCCTGGTGGTCGGCGTGCGCGACGACGATCTCGTCACCGTCGCGCAGTTGCGGGGCGAGCCAGTCGCGGGCGACGGCGCGCAGGCCCTCGGTGGCGCCGCTGACGAAGTGCACCCCGCTGCGGTCCGGTTCCGGGTCGCCGAGGAACGCGCGCAGCCGGTCGCGGGCCTGCTCGACGCGGGTGGTGGTGCGGTTCGCCCACGGGTAGGTGCCCCGGGCGGCGTTGGCGTTCTCGCCGGTCAGATACGTCATCACGGCGTCGAGGACCGGTTGCGGCTTCTGGGCGGTGGCGGCGCTGTCCAGGTAGGCGACGCCCGGGTTCGCCGTGATGATCGGGAACTGGGCGCGCAACTCCCGCTGCCAGGTGGTGAGCGAGTGATCAGTCACGGACGAGCTCGGCTCCGGCGTCGCGCCAGGCGATGATCCCGCCGGCCAGGGAGTGCACGTCCGGGTGGCCCATCCGGCGCAGCAGGGCCGCGTACCGCGCCGACTTCTCGCCGACCGGGCAGACCAGCAGGACGGGCCGGCGGCGGCTGAACGGCAGACCGGCGTGGAGCAGATCGGCGAACACCTCGTCGACCAGGTTGATCGAGCCGGCGATGTGCAGAGCCTGATACGCGTACGGGTTCCGCAGGTCAACCACCAGCGCATCCGTCGCGCCGAGCCAGCGCTGGGCGGCGTCGACCCCCATCGCCGGCGCGGCGGTGACCTCGGCGTCGGTCAGCGTACGCGTGGAGTTGCGCCGCGGCGGGCGGCCGAAGACCTCGGGGCGGCGGTCACGGACGTACGAAAGATAGCTCTCGATCCTGTCGCAGACGATGAACACGCAACTCTTGCGGCTGGTCAGGGCGGCGTCGACAGTCCGCAGGTGGCGAACCGCGCCGGCGAACGCGCCCCCACCGGTCGGCCCGCTGAGGATCCCGCAGCGCCGCGCGAGTGTGAGCAGCCCGTCGATGGCGTCCTGCGCGGTGACCGTGGCCATCGTGTCGTAGACGCCCGGGTCGAAGAGCCCGACCTCGTGCACCTCGTCGATCGTCCGGATCCCCGGGATGAAGTCGCTTTTCTCCGCGACCAGGCCCACCACTCGCACGTCCGGGTTGTGCTGGCGCAGCACCCGGGCCACGCCGGTCGACGAGCCGGCCGTGCCGACGCAGGCGACGAACCAGTCGGGGGCCTGGCCGTCGAGGTCCTTGACGATCTCCGGGCCGGTGCCGTGCACGTGGGCGTCGACGTTGCGCTGGTTGAAGTACTGGTCGGTGTGCAGGTAGCCGGTGCCGGAGGAGGCCAGCTGCCGGTGCATCAGGGTGAGCGGGTCGTCGGTGTCGGCCGGGTCGAGGCACTCGGACCGGCCGGGCAGCTCGTCGATCTCCGCGCCGAGCAGGAGCAGCAGCTCCTTGATCTCGGGCACCTTCATCCGGTTGGTGACGCTCCTGAACGGCAGGCCGTGCAGGCCGGCCAGCAGCGCGAGCGCCTTCGCGGTGTTGCCGCTGGAGAGCTCGACCACGGTGTCGCCGGACTGCGCGCCGGCCAGCAGCGGACGGGCCATGTTCCAGGCGGCGCGGTCCTTCACCGAGCCGAACGGGTTCAGCAGCTCCAGCTTGGCGTACAGGTCGATGTTGGCCAGGCCGTGCACGGCCGGATCGATCCGTACGAGCGGCGTGTCGCCGATCGCCTCGGTGATGTCGTCGTGTCTCACGGGACCTCCTGCCGGGTGTGGACCGGCCAGTACTGCTCGTCCAGGCACCACCGGCGGGCGCCGCCGGACCGGTAGACCGCGACTTTGCGGGCGATCGGCTGGTGCAGGGCGTGCGTGGCGCTGAAATCCATGACGTAGCCGGCGGTGTTGACGAAGGCGAGCAGGTCGCCGGGGCGCGGCACGATCGGCAGGTGCACCTTGCGCCGGGTGATCAGGTCGGACTCCAGGCAGAGGTTGCCGAAGAGGTAGACGCTCACCGGGCCGGCGCGGCGGTCTCCCGTCCGGGGGATCACGATCGGGTCCATCTGGACACCGTGTTCTTCGAGGCTGACGTCGCGAGCGTTGAGATCGAGCCCGATTCTTCCGTCATCGCTGGACAGGACGCGCGCCACGATCAGTCCGCACTGATCGAGCAGGGCGCGTCCGGGCTCGACGTCCAGGTCATACATGTGGTCCAGGAGCAGATCACCCAGTGGCCGTCCGCGTTCCGGGGCCGGCGTGCCGAGCAGGCGGTCGAGGTAGGCCGCGCCGGCAACGGGCCGATATGCCGGATACAACGCCAGATTGCCACGCAAGGTGCCGTTCTCCGACCGCAGGCCGTAGCCGTGGTTCTCCCAGGTCATCGGCGACCGCCGGCCCAGCACGGCCTGCCCCAGCTCGGAGGTCCAGCGATCCCACTCGGCGCCGTCGGCCAGGTAGTTCACCCCGAAGCCGCCGCCGATGTCGAGCGACCGCGGCCGCAGGCCCCGCGCCCGGCACTCGTCGAGCGCGACCAGGCAGTTCTCCATGGCGACGGCTTTCTCCGGCAGCCCGATGGTGTCCAGGTGATAGGCCATCCCGGTCAGCTCCAGGTGGTCGGCGCGTTTCTCCAGCAGGTCGAGCAGGTCGGCCAGCTCGCCGGCCGGGGTGCCGAAGCGGCTGCGCCGGGTCAGCACCCGCACGCCGGCCGAGGCGAAGCCGGACAACCGCAGCGTCACCGGCACCCGCGGCAGGCGGTGAGCGGCGACGATGCCGGCCAGCTCGGCCAGTTCGTCGTAGGAGTCGGCGCTGACCGTCACCCCGGTGCGGGCCGCCAGCCAGAGGAACTCGCGGCTCTTCGGCCCGGTCGCGACGATGCGGTCCGGGGTGAAGCCGGCGCTCAGCGCGTGCTGCAACTCGCCGAGCGAGGCCACGTCGACCCCGGTGTCACCGGCGGCGAGTTCGCGCAGCAGAGCACTCGAACGGTTCGCCTTGTGCGCGTAGTAGAGACGGCCGGACAGGCGGTGCCGGCGGAACGTCTCACGGAAGGCCGTGACGTTTTTCTGCAACCGTTGCGGCAGGACCACCGCGAGGGGTGAGCCCAGGGCATCGAGCAGTTCGGCCAGGTAGTCGCGGTCGTCGAGCAGGGACTGAATGGTCGTGTCGATTCTCGGCGTGAGACTGAGCATGTACGTCTCCCGAATTCACCGGCGCTTTTCTCAACGTATCCGACTGCGCGTTTACCCGCCAGCCGGGAAAGGGGTGAAAAAATGCGTCAACAGTTCTGTCCAAGATTTGTTACATACGCATTTGACAATTCATTCATTTCAAGCACCTTGCAAACCGTACGTACGTCTTGTTAGATGAGCACATGCGTGTGCTGCTCCTCGCCACGCTGGTGAACGCGTTCGGCAACGGTGCCTACCTGACCACCAGCGTGCTGTTCCTGACCACGGTCGCCGGGCTGAGCCCCGCGACGATCGCCACCGGGCTCAGCGCGGGCGCGGCCGCCGGGGTGCTCGCCGTCACGCCGCTCGGCTACCTGGCCGACCGCCACGGCCCGAAACGCCTGTCGATCCTGTCGATGATCGTGCTCGCCGGGGCGTACACCGCCCTGCTCGCGGTGCACTCGCTCGTCCCGTTCATCCTGCTGTCCTGCCTCGTCGCCGTCGGGACCGCGCTGGTCAAGAGCGCCAACGGGGCCCTCGCCGCCGGGTCCGGGCCGGCCGCGGAACGGCTCACGACGCGGGCCCGGCTGCGCACCATGACCAACGCCGGGATCGGGCTCGGCACCCTGGCCGGCAGCATCCCCTTGCTGATCCACACCCGATTCGCGTACGCCGTGATCCTGCTCATCAACGCGGCCACGTTCCTGCTGGCAGCCGCCCTGGTCGCGCGCGTCCCGGCCGTCGCTCCCCAGTCCACGCCGACCGGCGGCCCCCGCCTGGTCGCCCTGCGCGACCGCCCGTTCCTGGCGTTCGCCGCCCTCGACGGGCTGATCGCCAGCACGTACAACGACCTGCTCGGCATCGGCCTGCCCCTGTGGCTGGCGGCCGGCGCGCACGCCCCGCTCTGGCTGATCTCGGTCGCCCTGGTCATCAACACGGCCGGCTGTGTCCTGCTGCAGGTCCGGATGACCCGCGGCGTCGACGGTCTCCCCGCGGCCCGGAAGGTCGCCGTCCGCGGCAGCGCACTCGTCGCTCTGTCCTGCGCGATCTTCGCCGTCGCGGCCGGCCGCCCCGCGTGGCTCGCCGGAACCCTGATCGCCGCCGCCGCCGTCGTCCACGTCCTCGGCGAACTGTGGCTGTCCACCGGCAGCTGGGGCATCCTGTTCGAGATGGCGCCGGCCTGGGCGCAGGGCCAGTACCAGGGCGCCTACTTCGCCGGCCGCGGCCTGGGCGACATGGTCGCCCCGCCCCTGATCACCGCGTGCGTCCTCGGCCTGCACGCCGGCGGCTGGCTGGTCCTGGCCGCCCTCTTCGCCGCCGGCGGCCTGCTCTACCTCCCCCTGACCCGCTGGGCCACCACCACCCGCCCCGCCCCGGCTCCCCGGACCCCAGCCCCCGCTCGGCTTCTCCACGGGCCCGCCCCTGCCTCGCGGCGCGCCCGGCGCGAGCACCGCGCTGCCCCGGCCGCGGCCGAGAGGTCCGTCGGGACGCGCGAGCACCCCTGACAACCAGCCGGGATCTTGCCGCCGACCGCCCGGCCGGCTCCCCGCGATGCGTCCTCGACCCGGCAGCACCCCGGACACCCGCCCGGTCACCCCGGCCGGGCGTCCGAGGTGCCTCGTGCGGCCGGAAGGACGGCTGACGCCCAGCCGGAGCGGGCCGGCTGGGCGTCAGGGGTGTATCGCGGGACAGAACCTAGGGGTGGTAGCCCGGTGAGTGGACCTGGTGGACCGGGACTCCGCCGCGGACGCTGTTCAGGGTCGTGAGCCGGACGTTCTCCAGCGTTGTCCCGCCGTCGCTCGTGACGGCCAGCGACAGCGTGTTCCGGCCGCGCGTGTTCAGGATGCCGTTCGGCAGTACGAACGTGTGCTGCGGCCCCACGTCAGCGAGGTACTGACCCAGGTTCCACCCGTTCAGGAAGATCAGCACCCGGTACTTCCCGCCCTTGACCCCGGGCGTCCCGATCGTCAGCCCGATCGACGTGTCGTTCGCCGGCGGGACGCGCAGGTCGAAGCCGGTCCGGTACCAGGAGGTCCCGGCCGGTGAGGTGGCCGGCGGTGCCGTCCACGAGCGGTCGGGGAAGCCGGGCAGGGTCCACCCGTTGCGTTCCCCGTAGAGCCCGCCGTTGTTGACCACGCCGCGCACCGGGTCGGCCACCGCTCCCTGGATCTTCCAGGTCGCGGGGACGCCGGCCGAGATCAGCCCCCGCCCTTCCTTGTGGGCGTCGTTGACCCCGCCGTCCTCGTTGTGCGAGTCGTTGCGCACCATCACCGACAGTTCGTGGGCCCCGCCGGTCCGCAGCGTTTCCGGGATCGTGAACGTCGCGGTTCCCCGCGTCGGCGGTGCGGAGACGCCGGTGGCCAGCACGTTCTGTCCCAGGTAGGTTCCGTCGAGCCAGGCCTGGAGCATCCCGGCCCCGCCTCCGCCGTAGTCGAACGTGACGCTCTCCTGGCTTCCGTCGTAGTGTCCGCGGTACCAGACGTCCCCGTGGTGGAAGCCGTAGTCGTCGGCGGTCAGCACCGGCTGCCCCGCGGGCGGCTTGGTCGTGCTGTTCGTGCTGGTCAGGTTCGCGTCGACCCAGCCGGCGTCGGATTCGTGGGGTTCGGCCGACCACTTCCAGCGGTCGAGCGCGGGCAACGTGACCGGGGCGGGGCCGGGCACCGGGCCGGTGACGCGCCGGCCGTTCCAGGTCAGCGTGCGATAGGAGCGGGGCGCCCACACCCGCAGGGAGGTCGCCGACGAGGTGTCGCCGGTGAGCCGCAACTCGCCGCCGGCGAAACGGGCGTCGCGCAGCAGGGCGGGCCCTTGGACGAGCACATCACCGGACTTCCAGAACGTGTCGGCGGTCGACTGGCCGGCGATCAGCAGCGTGACCGCTTTCCGCCCGCCCCCGGAGATCCGCACCTCGGCGAGCCCGGCATGCGTGTAGGTGAGCTTGAGATCCCCGGTGGAGGCGTCGTAACTGCTGCTCACCGGCCCACTGACCACGGGAGCCGACGGATAGTCGAGCACGGTCTCGCCGGTCTCGCCGTCACGTCCGTACAGAAGCAGGGTTTGCGAGGTGTGGGTCATCAACTCCGACGTGGAGTAGACCAGGCGCTGCCCGGCGACGTCGTAGCCCGCGACCAGAATCTTGGCGTCCTGCCCGTTGAGGCGCAGCGGCACGGTGTAGTCACGCCCGTCGACGCTGATCGGGAACGTGAACGAGTCGTCGGTCCGCGCGCTCGACGGGTTGTGCATGGCGATCAGGAACTGGGTGCCGTCGTCCGGGTTGACGGGGTGGTAGACCTTCACGTTCGGTGCCGACGGGACGATGTCCGGGCCGCGGTCGATCTTCGTGATCGGCTCGGTGCTCTGCAGGAAGTAGCCGAGCTGGCGCATGGTGTTCGCCTTCGGCCGCAGGGACCGGTCCTCGGCGATGGCCGCGCCGTAGTCGTACGAGGTGTAGACGACGGGTGCGGGCAGCCAGCCCCACGACGTACCGCCGAAGGTCATGTAGAAATTCTGGATGCTGAGCCGATTGGCGATGTTGGTGCCGTAGAACACCCGCTCGTATCCGGGGCCCTGACGCTCGGCGGTGCAGGGGTACGTGCCGACGCTGCCCCAGTAGTCGAACCAGCCTCCGCCGAACTCGGCGACGAAACCGGGCGTGTTCGGTGACGCGGTCGCGCCGCCCTTGGCGCCGCCCGTGCCGTACATCCCCCAGTCGGGCGCGACCGACGGCGAGCCGACCGTGCCGTCGGTGCGGCAGGTGCCGCCGGGGTAGCCGTCGAAGGCGTACATGTCGACCGCGCCCTCGACGGTGCCGGTGACGCCGGACCCGGCCGGCACCCAGTAACCGTTGCGGCCCTTGTCGTTGTGGAAGACCGGAACGGTGATCCCGTCACTGCGCACCTTGTCGTAGAGGTGCTGCAGGTAGCGTTTCTGCGAGTCACCGGTCGCGGCCAGCTCGTTCTCGATCTGGTAGAGCACGATCGACCCGCCGCCGTCGGTGAGCTGGTGCTTCCTCAGGATCGTGTCGATGGCGCCGAGCCACTCGTCGCTCGCCGCGAGATAGTCGGGGGCGTCGCTGCGGGCACGCCCGGCCTGCGTGGTCAGCCAGCCGGGGAAGCCACCGGCGTCGACCTCGGCGTTGATGTAGGGGCCGGGGCGCGCGATCACGTAGAGCCCGACCTCCTCGGCGATGTCGAGCAGCCGGTCCATGTCACGCACGCCGCGGAAGTCGTAGACCCCGGGCGCCGGCGAGTGGTAACCCCAGTCGAAGTAGATGCTGGTCGCGTTGTAGCCGCTCGCCTTCATCTTCTGCAGGATGTCGCGCCACAGGTCCGGGCTGGGCAGCCGGTAGGGGTGGAACTCGCCCGACCAGACGAAGGTCCGCTTCCCGTCGATCATCAGCGAGTACTTGTCGTAGGCGATCGTGTGCGCCTGATGCTTCTGATGAGCGGCGGCCGGCTGCGCGGCGCAGATCACCATCAACAGAATTGCGATGGTACGCGCGAAGAAGCGCCTCATTTCACGATCCGCCCGCAGCTCGGCACCCAGCCGTCGGAGCCGCGCAGGAAATCGCTGATCTCGTTCGTGGCGGCCTCGGCACGGGTCAGCTGCGGACGGTCCGCGGACGGCAGAGCGCCCGGCCCGTAGTTGCGGTACTCCGCGAACCGCGCGTCGTGCCACGGCCACGTCCCGAAGTCGCTCCACGCGGTGGCGCCGATGTGGTCGCCGATCCACGAGTCGCGGATGATCGTCTGCCCGATCGCGTTCGGGTCGTTGCTCGGGTGCCACGGCCGGCCCAGGTACACCGTGCCGGCGGGCGCGTCCGAGGTGAACCGGCACCGGCTGAACAGGAAGCCGTGCGGGTTCGCGACGTCGGTGCTCGGCGCGGTGACGTACCCGTTGGGGGTGCTGCCGCGGTCCAGCGAGTGGATCCGGCAGCGGGCGAAGACCGCGGTCGCGCGCCCGAAGATGAAGTCGACGTCGCCCTCGACGTAACAGTCCCGGAAGTACGCGCGAGCGATCACGCCCGCCGCGGTGCTGTTGACGTAGAGCGTGTCCTGGTTGGCCACGAACCGCACCCGGTCGAAGACCAGCCGGTCGGCGCGCGTCAGTACGGCCACCGCCTGCCGGTTGGTGATCTCCGGGTGCGCGACCTCGTCGAACAGGTTCGCGAAGGTCAGGTTCGTGGCGCGGAAGTCGGCACCGTTCAGCGTCACCGACGCGCTGCCCGACGTGCCCCACGGCGTCCCGTCCGGTTTCAGCGTCCCGTTGGCCCGGTCGTCGGCGATCACCACGTCCTCGGGCCGGCGCCCGAGCCCACGGAGTTCGAGGAACGTCCGGTCCGCGGGCACGATCACCTGACCTCGATGGATTCCGGGACGAAGCCCGATGGTGTACGGCGTGAGCGCACCGGCGGGTGCCGCGTCCACCGCGGACTGGATGCTCGTGCCGGGCTCGACGATCACGTCCGGCCGGCGCTGGGCGGCCAGTGCCGGGGCGGGCCAGGCAACCGCACCGAGGGCCGCTGCGGAAAGGAGGGTTCGTCGGCGCATGGTCGCCTCCGGGCTGGGGGAAAGGGCTTTCCTTCGGACGACCGTAGGCGACCTCATCCAGAGTCGTCAATCATCTCCGGCGTAACACGTCGGCAATACCCGTGATAGCTTGAGGCCACATCACATCGAGCGGCACCGATGACCCATCCCCGTCGTCGAAGCGCTTCGACGAGCCGGTCGCCGGTGCTGCCATCCCCCGAGGAGGCGCTTGATGCGCAAACTACGGATCCTGGTGGCCGCGTGGGTCGCCGCCGCGCTGCTGTTCGCCGCCCCGCAGGCCGCGTACGCCGCGGTCTGGGGTTCCTCCGACCAGTGGGCCACCTGGAGCAACGGCGGTTACACGCTGTACAACAACATCTGGGGCAGCGGGGCCGGGCCGCAGAGCATCTGGGCGAACTCGTACAGCAACTGGGGCGTCTGGGCGAACCACCCGAACACCGGCGGGGTGAAGGCGTACCCGAACGCCGGCAAGAGCGTGAACAAGAGGTTGAGCGCGCTCGGCAGCGCCACCAGCAGCTTCAACGTGACCGTCCCGAGCAGCGGGGCGTACACCACCGCGTACGACATCTGGGCGAACGACAACGCGTACGAGATCATGCTCTGGATGAACCGGACGGGCGCGGTCGGACCGATCGGGTCGCTGCAGACCTCCGTCACGGTCGGTGGCCATTCGTGGAACGTCTACAGCGGGTCGAACGGCGCGAACGCGGTGTACTCCTTCGTCCGCACGAGCAACACCAGCGCCGGCACGGTCGACATCAAGGCGATCATGAACTGGATCAGGAGCAAGGGCTGGTTCGGGGACGTGACGCTGGGCAACATCCAGTTCGGCTACGAGATCACGTCGTCGAGCGGTGGCCTGAACTTCGTCACCAACAGCTACTCGGCCTCCGCGAGCTGACACACCGCTGGGGCCCGGCCGGCGCTGCCCGGCCGGGCCCCAGCGGTCGAACGCGACTGCCGGAACACCCCTCGCACCCGGCCGCGGCGTGACCGGCGGCCGGGGCGGGGTCAGGCAGGGGTGAGGATCAGGGCGGCGTTCTGGCCGCCGAAGCCGAACGACGTGCTCAGCGCCGGCGCCCAGCGGGCCTGCCGGGGGCGGTCGACCACCACGTTCAGGTCGATCGCCGGGTCGAGCTTGTCGAGGTTGGCGACCGGCGGGAGCAGGCCGCGCTCCAGCGACATGACCACCCCGGCCGCCTCGATCGCCCCGGCCGCGCCCATCGCATGGCCGATCACGCCCTTGAACGCGGTGACCGGTGGCATCAGGCCGCCGAACACCTCGCCGAGCGCCGCCGCCTCGATCACGTCGTTCATGGGTGTGCTGGTGGCGTGGGCGTTGACGTGCCCGATGTCGGCCGGGGTGAGCCCGGCGTCGGCGAGCGCGGCCCGGATCGCCCGGACGGCGCCGCGGCCCTCCGGGTGCGGGGCGGTGATGTGGTGCGCGTCCGCGGAAGCGCCGTACCCGGCCAGGTAGGCGCGGACCTCGGCCCCGCGCGCCCGGGCGTCGTCGGCTCGTTCCAGCACGAGCACCCCGGCGCCCTCGCCGAGCACGAACCCGTCCCGGTCCAGGTCGAACGGCCGGGACGCCAGGTGCGGCTCGTCGCCGCGGGTGGAGAGCGCCCCGATCCGGGCGAAGGACGCGGCCGACGTACGGCTGCGGCCGGACTCCGCCCCACCGGCCACGACGACGTCACACGCCCCGGAGAGCAGCAGGTCACGGGCCACGCCGAGCGCGTGCGCCCCGGAGGCGCAGGCGCTGCTGACGGTGAAGCACGGCCCCTGCGTGCCGAGATCGAGCGCGGCTTCGGCGGCGGCCATGTTCGGCAGGGTCCGCGGCAGCGCGAACGGGGACACCCGGTCGGGCTGGCCGCCGAGGACCATCGCGACCGCGGATTCGGTGCCGCTCATGCTGCTGGCGCCGACCCCGAGGACTACGGCGACCCGCTCGGGTTCCCAGAGCGTGGGGCCCAGGCCGGCATCGGCTACGGCTTCCCGGGCGGCGGCGACCGCGAACCGGCCGAACGGGTCGAGCCGCCGGTTGAGCCGGTGCCCGAGCAGGGCCACGCCGTCGAAGTCACCGACCCGGCAGCTGAACGCGACCGGCAGGCCGTCGAGGTCCGGGTCCGGTGCGGCCACGGAACGGCCTGCGATCAGGCCGGCCCAGGTGGCGGCGGTGCCCACTCCGGCCGGGGTGATCAGACCGAGGCCGGTCACCGCCACGGCCTCGCGGGCGCTCATCGGTTCCCGGCCAGGATCCAGGGAGTGTCATGCCGTTCCGGTGTGCGCGCGTACGAGGAGTCCATCCTCCAGCACCTTTCCTGTGTTCCGGGGGAGACGAGCCTCGGTCACGCGACGTGGCGGAGGCCGCGCGGCACCGTCCGCCTGGTGAGCCGGGGTAACGAGTGACCGCTGCACCAGCATTGCAATCTCCGCATAACGTGACAAATCAGACACGCCGTGCGGTGAACATGGCATGCCCCCCCGAGCCGGCCGGTGCCGGAACTGATCGGGCCGCGCCTCGGCAGCGACCCGATCGCTTTCAGCCGGCCGGCTTCTCCCCTGGGCCCGGGACGTTCCAGGCCGGTGGGGCACTGCGCCAATGATCGTCGGACGGCAGGGTGTTCTGGTCCTGCTCCCCGGGGGACCCCACCCGCCGTACCGCGGAATGCTCCTCGGCCGGAACCGGAGGCGGCGCGGAAGCCGGCAGCGGACCCGGAGCCTCTGGCGCCGCGGAAGCCGGCGGCGCGGGCGGCGCGACAACCCCGGAGGGCGCCGGCGGCACGGGCGGCGCGACCACCCCGGGCGGCGCCGGCGGCACGGGCGGCGCGACCACCCCGGGCGGCGCCGGGTGCTCGGACGGCGCGACCACCCCGGGCGGCGCCGGGTCCACTGCGGACGCCACGGGCGCCAGGTCCGAGGTGGGATCGGAGTCGGTCACCGGCTCCGGGTCGCTCGGCGCCCAGGCGAACGACAGGGCCGACCCCACCAGCGTGAACAGCAGGCCGAGGATGAACCCGCCCATGTTCGAGGTGATGAACGAGCCCAGCGCACAGAGCAGCGCGATCAGCGAGTAGAAGATCCGCTGAGCCGGGTTGAACAAGAGCAGCACGCCCAGGATCACGATCACCCACGGGACCAGGTAACCGATGAAGTTCTGCATCCCGACGTGCAGCACGACGCCCAGCGGCGCCCAGACCGTGAAGAGGATCTCCGCCCCGCCGAGCAGCACGAACAGCCCGCCCCAGAACGGGCGGGTGCGCCGCCAGTCGCGGAAACCCCGCCAGGCGCGAGTGCCTGGCGAGGCCCGGTGGTGCGTGATGCCGGACACGGTCAGCAGCCGTCGCCGGTGAACGACATGTGCAGGCTGGGCAGCTTGAACGTGGCCGCGGTGGTGGCGTAGTTGTTCTGCCGCAGGTTGGTCAGCGTGACCTCGTCGGCCTGCTGGCCGAAGACGCCGATCGCGCCCTTCTTGCCGGGGACCGCGTCGAGCGTGCTGGCGTCCCGGCCGATCTCGATCGACTTGAAGTCGGCGTTCGCGGTGATCAGGTCGGAGTCGACGACGAGCGTGTCGGCGGTGACCTTGTTCGTCGGGCTGCCCGCGGTGATCTTCAGGTTGATGCCGCCGAGCGCGATGCTCTGGCACAGCCCGTCGAGCTCGGCGTCGCGGATCGCGGAGACGATGACCAGCACCTGGCCACCGGTGTCACCCGCGTTGGGGCTGCCCTCGACCATGTTGTCCATCTCCGCGTACTGCGCGAAGCCGTAACCGTGGAGTTTGGGCGAGGTGACGACGAACGGCATGCCGGAGATCGAGAAGGAGGCCGCGAGCACCCCCTGACCGGTCAGCAGCACCAGACCGGCGGTCGCCGCGAGGCCACCGAGCAGCATCGCGGTGAACCGGCGCCAGCGGGTGCGGCCGTGACGTATGGCGGACATGCGCTCTCCTTTGCGGGCGTTTGCGCCGGTCACGGCACTGCGGATGCCGTTCCGGCGAGATTATTCGCAGATCTCGATGGATTTCGGCGAAGTTACGCCTCAGTAACGAGAGGCGTCAAGCGCAGCGGCCCGCATTCCAGTCAGTGAAAAACCTCGCCGGTATCTGATGCCGCGCACGGCGGCACGACCCGCTCACCGGCGGGCCGCACGGTCAGCTCGGCGGCGGCACTCTCGCGCCCCACGAACGGCGCCATCATGAAGTAGCCCAGCATCGGCGCCAGCCCGGGCAACTCGGCGACGCGACCGGCCGAGACGTGGCCGTAGATGGTCGAGTAGACCCCGCCGACCACGGTGTCGACCAGCCCCTCCGGCACTTCGGGGGCCTCGGCGAAGAACCGGGCGAAACGGCCCAGCAGCTCGGTGCGCTCCCGCCGGGCGAGCGGGCCGGCCGCGTCGATCTCCACGATCGCCATCGTGGCGAACGCGGGCACACCGGCGAGCACGTCGAGCAGCACCTTCAGCGCGGCGCGCGCGCCGGTGCGCCAGTCGCCGGCCCCGGCATACGCGTCGTCCATGAACCGCAGCAGCAGACTCGTCCCGTGCCGGTACGTGTCCAGGAACGCGTCCTCCTTGCCGGCGAAGAGCGCGTAGAACGCCGGGCGGGTCACCCCGGCCGCCGTGCAGATGTCGCTGACCCGGGCACTCGCGTAGCCCTTCTCGGCAACCGTGTGCACCAGCGCGTCGTAGAGCCGCTCCCGCTGGGTCGCGGCCACGGCCTCGGGCGTCATCGAGCGCGGACCGCGTTTGATCGCCCGGGCGGGGTCCCGGCCGGCGCGTGCGCCCGGCAGCGGGCTGATTACGGAATTCGTCATCGTCGTCCCTCAATGTCTTGACATGACATACCGCTGGGGTTTCTCATACGTCCACGGATCTCGATGGTGCACGAAGCGGGTCATCCCAGTATCACCTCCCGCTCAAGCCCCCGGAACGCTGCGGAAACGTCCGGGCCCCGATCCCAACGAGGTATTTCGAAGGAGTGGCGCCATGACAGCGTCACGGCTGAAATCCGCCCTCGCCATGATCGCCACCGCAGCCGCGGTCGTGGCCCTCACCCCCGGGGTCGCCCGGGCCGCCGCCTACGACGGGCTGGAGAACTGCCCGCTCACCGCGGCGACCATGAAGGACCCGACGAACCTGCAGGTCGGCTGCGTCCAATCGGTCACCAACGGCGGCAGCGTCACCATCGGCAGCAACGTCGTGCCGTTCACCAGCCCGATCACCGTCCAGTTCGGCGTCTACTGGCCGGCGTCCGCGCCGACCCGGCAGTTCCCGGACGGCAGCGAGGCCAACGTCTACTCGACCGTCCCGGCGGCCAGGGGCAAGACGCTGGTGGCCAAGCCGCTGCAGGTCAGCATTCCCGGCATCGCCAACATCATCCCGGGCGTGACCAGCGTGTTCGCCCAGGTCGAGCTGGCCGGGCCGATCACCGAGTTCGTGCCGCTGGCCACCGGCGAGAACACCCCGGTGTTCGTGCTGCCGATCAAACTGCACCTGTACAACGCGCTGTTCGGCGCGAAGTGCTACATCGGATCGGACACCAGCCCGATCAAGTTCAGCCCGACCACCGGGACGACCAGCCCCCCGCCGCCGAACCAGCCGGTCACCGGCGACTCCGGCACCATCACCATCGAGCAGGACGCGAACGGCTACCAGACCCTCGGCGTCGGCCTCGCCGGCGCGAAGCTGGTCGACAATGCGTACTCGGTACCGAAGGCGAACGGCTGCGGCCTGATCCCGGGCAGCCTCGACGGGCTGATCAACCTGGCCTTCGGCCTGCCCAGCGCGGCCGGCAAGAACGCGGTGGTGTTCAGCGGCAACAACACCACGATCGCACTCTCCCCCAGCCTCGACGACCTCACCCAGGCGCTCGCCGCCTCCTAGGAAAGGTGCACCCCCATGCACGTCAAGAACCGCATCGCCGCCGCCGTCGTCACCGGCGCGGCCGCATCTCTGCTGCTCACCGCCCCGGCCCTGGCCGACGACACGGCGGTCCTGACCACCGGCACGCTGGCCGGCCCGGCCGTCGCCGCCGGTGACACCATCTCGGCGTCGATCGTCTCCGGCGCCAAGGCCGTCTTCGCCACCGCGGCCGGCGGCTCGAACGGCATGAAGTGCGCCGCGTCCAGCTTCAGCGCGGCCGTCAACGACAACCCGGTCGCACCCGGCGCCGCGGCGCTCGGCTCCACCCTCGCCGTCTCCAGCTGCACGATCAGCGGCGTACCCGGGGTCACCGGCGTCAACAGCGTCACGATCAACAATCAGCCCTACGCCACCACGGTCGCCAGCGACGGCACCGTGACGGTCACCGGCACCGACGCGGCGCCGATCTCCGCCACCCTCAACCTGAAGACCCTGCTCGGCTCGGTGACCTGCGTCTTCGTCGCCAACGGCAACGCGATCTCGGCCGTCGCCGACAACACCGACAACTCGATCACCTTCACCGACCAGCAGTTCAACAAGACGACCGGGCCGTCGGCGTGCGTCGCCAACGGCTTCTTCACCGCCAAGTACACGCCCGTGGTGACCTCGGCGGGCGCCCCGGTCTTCGTCAACTGAGTCCCCCGGCGGTCGCGTCCCCCGCGCCGGCCGCCGGCTCCCGGGGCCCTGCCCGCGTCACCACGGCAGGGCCCCGGCTTCAACCCCAGGTGCCCGTACGTCGTGAGCCCGGCCCCGCCCGTCCGCCTTCGCGAGGCCGGCGCGGGGTCACGGTGGTCGCCGCGACGCAGCCCTCCGGCTGGTTCCCACCGTGGTGATCAAGCTTGAATGACCACGGTGAGAACCGGCCGGACGGGTGCGTCGCGCTAGTCACCGCAGTCCGTTGCCCACCTCGCGGGCGGGCGTGGGGACGGGCGGGCTCACGGCGTACGCGCACCTGGGGTTGATCCCGGGGTTCAGGGTTTCCGGGCGACGCCGCCGTAGAGGGCCACCTGGGCGTCGGTGAACGGCACGTCCTGCTCCGGGCGCCAGCGCAGGATCGGGACGACGCCCGGCTCGACCAGGTCGAGACCGTCGAAGAAGCGGGTCACCTCGTCGTGATCGCGCAGGCGGGCCGGGATGCCCTGGGCGCGCATCACCTCGGTGAACCGCGCCCACGACTCGGGGTCGTAGTCGGCGGTGATGTGCGACAGGACGAGGTAGCTGCCGGACGGGACGGCGGCCATGATCCGGCGGACGATCGTGTACGGGTCGTCGGCGTCCTCGAGGAAGTGCAGGATCGCGAAGAGCAACACCCCGACCGGCTGATCCAGGTCGAGGGTCTCCCGCAGCTCGGGGGCGGCCAGGATCTCGTCGACGCGGCGCAGGTCACCGTCGACGTAGGCGGTCCGGCCCTGCGGAGCGCTGGTCAGCAGCGCGCGGGCGTGGGCGAGCACCAGTTGGTCGTTGTCGGCGTAGACGATCCGCGACTCGGGGGCGGCGGCCTGCGCGACCTCGTGCACGTTCGGCGAGGTGGGCAGCCCGGTGCCGATGTCCAGGAACTGGCGGATCCCCTGCGCGGCGAGGAACCGCACGGTGCGCTGGAGGAACGCGCGGTTCTGCCGGGGCGCGGTGGCGGCGTTCGGGTTGACCTCGAGGCCCTGCTCGGCGGCGGCCCGGTCGGCGGCGAAGTTGTCCTTCCCGCCCAGCAGCACGTCGTAGACCCGGGCCGGATGTGGTCGTCCGGTGTCCAGCGGCTCGGTCACGGTCCCCTCCCGACAGTTCGACTGCCCTGGAGGATAGGGCGAAATGCGTGGCGGTGGGTGGCACGTACGTGCGATACCTGAGCGCATGGCCGACTTCGACATGCGGACCGCCGACCTGAAGGCGCTCAACTCGCTGACCAAGTACCCGTCGATCCCGACGTTTCACGAGCTGGACCCCCGCAACGGCGGCCTGACCGAAACCGTCACCCCGTTCGCCGGGCCGGTGATCGGCACCGAAAAAGTCGACGGGAGCAATGCGCGGATCGTCGTGCTGCCGGACGGCAACTACCTGCTCGGCTCGCGTGAGGAGCTGCTCTACGCGCGCGGTGACCTGATCGGCAACCCGTCGCAGGGCATCGTGGCGAGCCTGCGTGACGTCGCCGACGCGCTGCCCGGCCGGCGGCTGCCGGTGGACACGCTGCGGGTCTACTTCCTGGAGCTGTACGGTGGCCGGATCGGCGCCCAGGCGAAGCAGTACAGCACGCGCGGGAATGTCGGCTGGCGGCTGTTCGACGTGGCCGAGGTGGGTGAGCTCACCGAGCGGCTGACCTGGCCGGCCCAGCGGATCGCGGCGTGGCGCGACGGTGGCGGCCAGACCTGGGCGACCGAGGACGAGCTGCAGGCGGTGACCGTCTTCGATCTCACCCCGCGGCTGTTCACGATCGACGGCTCGGAGTTGCCGGCCGACGTGGCCGGGATGCACGCGTTCCTCGGCGAGCGGCTGCCGGGCACGCTGGTCGCGCTCGACGAGAGCGGTCAGGGGCGACCCGAGGGCATCGTGCTGCGCACCCCGGACCGTTCGGTGATCGCGAAGGCGCGCTTCCAGGACTACGAGCGCACCCTCAATCGCCGCCGCTAGCTCTTGCCGTCGGCTTCCTGCTGGCGGCGGAGCCGGCGCTCGTGCAGCCGCCGCCAGCGCTCGTAGATGTCGGCGGCGGCGGCCGGGGGCTCGGCGGCACGTCCGGCGTTCCACTGGCGCGGCAGGAAGGCCTCGGCGCCGGCCCAGAGCAGTTCGCTCATCGGGACTGTGCCGCCGTGCAGCTTCATCAGTTCGGCCGCGACGGCGACCGCGTGGTCACTGCGCCGCCACTTCTCGACCATCGACTGACCGTGCAACAGAGCGTCGTAGTCCTGTGGATCCAGTTCCATCCCGGTCCCCTCACCGTGTGTAACCATTTGCCGACTGGCATGTTGCCGGAGGGCGTGGTGCGCAAGACGTCCGAGATCAACAGGCCTAGGCGCTACACCCTGCTGCGATAGACGATTCCTGTCAAGGTCGAAGGTCACCTCGCGGCACCCTGATGCCAAACAGTCATCCGTACGGTCAGTGACATCACGGGCTCAACGGTCTGACCGGATGCCGACAACGGAATCGCCCGGACGGTGCGGAAACGCCCATTCGGAGGACCACGGGAGAGCGATTACCGACGGACCGGGATCGACCTAGGGTTCTTTCTCGTCCGATCAAGTTCAGCGACGGCAAGGAGTCACCGTCATCGCCACCACACCCGAGCCCGCCGCGTACGGCTACCGCGTCGCCGTCGTCGGGCAGGACGCCGCCGGCCTGTCCCTCGCCCGGACCGCGATCATCGCCGGGCACACCGTCGCCGGCTTCGACACCGATCCGGAGCTGATAGCCCGGCTCCGGTCGGGGCGGTCACCGCTGGGCCACGAACTCGTGGCGATGCACGAGACCGGGCGCTACCACGCCACCGACGACCCGGCGTGGCTGGCCGAGTGCACGGTCTATCTCGTGGCGGCGCCGGTGCCGCTGCGGCGGGGCCGCCCGGATCTCGGGCCGGTGCTGGCCGCCGCGGACCTGATCGCGGGGCACGTGCGGGACGGTGATCTGGTCGTACTCGAATCGTGGGTTCCGCCCGGGACGACGCGCGGGGTGTTCCAGGACGCGCTGGCCGCCCGGACCAGCGCCCGGTATCTGCTGGGGTTCGCGCCGCAGCGGGAGCCGCACCGGAACGGGCGGGCGAAGCTCATCGGGGGCGTCGATCGGCGGTCCACGCTGGCGGCGTCGGCGTTCTACCGCACGATGCACGACGTGGTGGTGGCCTGCGCCAACACCGAGGAGGCGGAGGCGGCGAATCTGGCCGCGGCGGCGGACCGGCGTACGGCCTGAGCGTTCCCCGGCCGCTGGTCCGGGCTCTCCCGGGAGGTGCCGCGCCCGGCAGGTCCACACGCGACCTGCCGGGCGTTCTTGACAGGGCCGCAATCTGAGCGCAATCATTCAGAAACTTCGAACCGAAGTTACCCCCATCCCCCTGTTCTCCCAGCGACACATCCCCTTGGGCGCAACTTTGTTAGCGCTAACAAGTCGTGAAGGGCACGGTATGAGACGTCGAACCCTCCTCGCCGGCGCGGCCGCCTCCCTCGTCGTGCCGTCCGCGGCCCAGGCCGCCGGCTACTCCGGTTACGCCATGGCCTACTTCACCGAGTCCCCCTCGATGACCGCCGCCAACTACGGCCTGCACCTGGCGGTCAGCACCGACGGTCTGAACTGGACACCCCTCGCCCAGAACAACGCCGTCGCCACCCCGACCGCCGGGAGCCTCGGCCTGCGCGACCCGTTCCTGCTGCGCAAACAGGACGGCACGTTCGTCGTGCTCGCCACCGACCTGTACGGCACCGACTGGTCGTACCAGAGCCAGTACCTGCACGTCTGGGACTCGGCCGACCTGCGCGCGTTCACCGGGTACCGCCGGATCAAGGTGCACTCGCTCGCGACGCACGCCTGGGCGCCGGAGGCGTACTGGGACGCGGCGCGCGGGCAGTACGCGATCGTCTACTCCGCGGTGAACAGCACCGGCCACAACGTCCTGATGATCAACTACACGAGCGACTTCGTGACCGCCTCGGCGAACGCGGTCTACTACGACCCCGGGTACGACGCGATCGACGGCACGTTCGTGACGGCCGGCGGCGTGAACTACATGTACTACAAGAACAACACCAACAGCACGCTGCTCGGGACGAAGAACCTCAGCGTCTACACCAGCGCGATCACTCCCGGGCGCGGCGTCGAGGCGCCACAGATCGTCAAGTCGAACACGTCCGACGTCTGGTACATGTGGGGCGACACATGGAGCCCCAACGGACGGTTCTTCTGCTGGCAGACCACGAACGTGGCCGGGGGCTCGTGGACACTGCTCAACGACCGCGCGTACACGCAGCCGTTGAACTCGAAGCACTGCGGCATCGTGCCGATCACCTCCGGCGAACTGTCCGCCCTCACCACCAAGTGGGGCACGCCGGCGTGGAACCGGATCAAGTCCTACAACTACCCCGACCGTTACCTCCGGCACGCCGACGGTGTGGGGCGCATCGACACGTACCCCTTCGATCCCTACCAGGACCAGCAGTGGACCCTCGTCCCCGGGCTGGCCGACTCGTCCGGGGTGTCGTTCCGGTCGGTCAACTACCCCGACCGGTACCTGCGGCACAAGAACTACGCCCTGGTCCTGGCCGCGAACGACGGCAGTAGCACGTTCAACGCCGACGCCACGTTCTACCGGACGTCCGGGTTCGCCGACTCCTCCTGGACGTCGTTCCGCTCCTACAACTACCCCGACCGCTACCTGCGGCACAACAACTACGTCCTGCGCATCGACCCGATCACCAGCAGCTCCGCCGCGACGGACAAACAGGACGCCACGTTCCGCATCGGCTACTGACCCCATCCCCGGGCCCGGCCCGGCGATCCCCCACGCCGGGCCGGGCCCACAAGATCAACCCCATGTGCGCGTACGCCCGCAGCAGTCCCGCCCCCAAGTCTCCGGCCGTCCGCAACCCCGCTACCACTCACGAGTGCTGACCCGCCGGAGCACGAGGTGCGGCCGGGTCTCGCACGCGGCGTCGCGCCGGCCGGAGCGCAAGGCCCGCACGCGGCGTCGCGCCCGCCGGGGCACAAAGCCCGGCCCGGTCTCGCACGCGGCGTCGCGCCCGCCGGAGCACAAAGCCCGGCCCCGGTCTCGCACGCGGCGCGGCTCACGCCGGCCGGCCGGCGCTCAGGGATGTTTCCAGCTCCGGGAAACACCGCTCAGAGCCGGCCGAGGGGTGAGTCGCGGGACGAGGGCGAGTGGCAGCGGCTTCGCGTCGTGCTCGGCGCGAGGTTCGCTGTGATCCGGGTGGCGGCGCGGGGTGAGGGTCAGGCGAGGCGGCCGACGGCGGTGGGGAGTTCCCGGCGGGACGTGATGCCGAGTTTGGTGAAGATCTTGCGGAGGTGCCACTCGACGGTGCGGGGGCTCAGGAACAGGACGGCGCCGATCTCCGGGTTGGTGCGGCCGGCGGCGGCCAGGCGCGCGATCTGGGACTCCTGCGCGGTCAGCTCCTCCCGGGTGCCGGTGGAGCGTTTGCGGACAGTCTCGCCCGTCGCGGTCAGTTCGCGGCCGGCCCGCTCGGCGAAACCTTCGGCGCCCATGGTGCTGAACGCCTCGTACGCGGGTCGCAGTTGATCTCTTGCTTCGGCCCGGCGGTTGGCTCGGCGCAGCCACTCGCCGTAGAGGAGCCGGGCCCGGGCCAGGGACAGCTTGTGGCGGCTGGCGCCGAACTCCTCGACCGCTGTCCGGTAGTCCTTCTCGGCGTCGTCGACCAGCGCGTCGGCCAGCGCCCGCACCCCGCGGGACCAGGGCGTGCCGGCGACGGCGGCGCGGGCGACGAGCCGGTCACGCGCCTCGGCCGCTTCCTTGGACGCGCCGGTTCGGGCGGCCGCCTCGACGAGTTCGCCGAGCGACCACTGCAGGACGGCGAGGTCCTCGTGGCTGACCGCCTCCTGGGCCGCGGCCAGGGCGGCCGCGTAGTCGCCGTGACCGTTGTGCAGGACGGCCCGGCTGTACCCGGCGACGCCGAGCAGCCAGCCGACCCCGCCGTCCCGCGCGTCCCGGGTCAGCTCGTCGATCAGGGCGAGTGCCTCGTCGGTCTTGCCGCGGTAGGCGGCGAGGATGCTGCCGCTGGCCGGGTGCGGGGCGGGCCCGACTGCCCGGGCCAGCGCGGCGGCTTCGTCGATCAGATCGGACGCGTCGGCGAACCGGCCCGCGTAGATCAGCGCGGTGGACCGGAACGTGAGGGCGCTCGGCAGCCGCGACAGTGCCCCGGCGGCGCGGGCGAACGTGACCGCCTGCTCGGTCCGTTCGAGGAACGCCTCGTCGTCGAAGACCTCGTTGACCAGCATCCCGGTGAGCCAGAGCAGGTCGAGTTCGTTGTCCGCGGGGACGGCGGCGAGCGCCCGCTGGAACGCCGGCACCGCGGCCGCGTGGCCCTCACGGGCCCAGGTGATCAGCGCGGCGAGCAGCAGCCCGGCCGGTTCGGGGTCGGCGACGAGGGATCCGGCGGCCGCGTCGACGGCGTGCCGCAGGTCGTCCCGGCCGAGCCGGCCGGCGTTGATCGCCGCCCCGACCGCGGACAGGTACGTCTCCCGGGCCGCGACCGGGTCCAGGCTCTCCAGCCGTCCGGCCGCCGTGAGCAGCGGCGGCACCACTTCCCGGCCGGTGTTGAGGACGAACGCGATCTGCGCCCGGAGCCGTTCGACGGTCGCGGCCTGAACCGCGTCGAGCGGTCCCTGTTCCACGGCGGCGAGCAGGCCGGGGACGGCGGCGGCCGCGCCCGAGGCGAGGCGGGCCTGGGCGGCGGCGAGCATCCGGGCGGCGCGGCGACCGGGTTCCGGGGTCAGTTCGGCGGCCCGCTCGAGGAAGGCGGCCGCAGCGGCGCGACCGCCGCGGGACAGGGCCCGGCCGGCCGAGTTCTCCAGTTCCTCGGCGACTTCCTCGTCGGGGCCGACGGCGGCGTGCCCACGGTGCCAGGCGTGGCGGTCCGGGTCCTCCTCGGCGTCGGTGACCTCGGCCAGCGCCCGGTGCACGGCGCGCAGCTGGGCCGGGTCGGCGCCGTGCCAGGCGGCGGAGCGGGCCAGCGGGTGCCGGAAGCGGACCCGGGCGCCGATCTCGACCAGGCCGGCGGCCTCGGCCGGGCCGGCCGCGTCGGCGCTGACGCCGAGCAGGTCGGCGGCGCGCCAGAGCAGGGGCACGTTGCCGACCGGTTCGACGGCGGCGGCCAGCAGCAGGGTCCGGGTCGGCGCGGGCAGGGCGGCGATCCGGCGGCCGAAGTCCTCCTCGAGGTGGCCGGCGACGGTGGTGGCGGCCGGGATGCCGAACCCGAAGGCCGGGTCGGTGCCGCGGGGCAGTTCGAGCAGGGCCAGGGGGTTGCCGCGGGTCTCGGCGACGATCCGGTCGCGGACCCGGGCGTCGACGAGGCCGGGCAGCACGGTGTCGAGCAGCGCACGGGCGTCGGCCTCGGGCAGGCCTTCGACGCGCAGCTCGGGCAGGCCGGTGAGCAGCGCGTCGTCGGCCGGGGTACGGGCCGCGAAGACCAGCGCGACCGACTCGGCGTCGAGCCGGCGGGCCACGAACGTGAGGATCACCTCGGACATCCGGTCGAGCCACTGGGCGTCGTCGACGACCACGACGAGGGGCTGGTCGACGGCGGCCTCGGCGAGCAGACCGAGCACGGCCAGCCCGATCAGCAGGGCTTCCGGGGGCGGGCCGGAGCTGAGGCCGAACGCGGTGGAGAGCGCGACCCGCTGCGGCTCGGGCAGCCGGTCCAGGTGCGGCATGAGCGGAGCGACCAGCTGCTGCAACGCCGAGTACGCGAGCTCGGTCTCCGGCTCGACCCCGGCGGCCCGTACGACGCGGGTGGTCGGCGCGTGGCCGACCAGGTAGTCGAGGAGCGCCGACTTGCCGGTGCCGGCCTCGCCGCGCAGCACCAGGACCCGGCTCCGGCCCGTCCGGATGTCGCGGATCAGGCGTTCGAGCTGTTCACGTTCGCGCGACCGGCCTCGGAGTTCGACTGATCTCAGCACGCTGGGAGCGTACCCGGCGCTCGTTCGGTGACCTCCTGCAGCAAGTAGCCGTTACCGTCCGGATCGGTGAAGGAAGCGAACGACCCGTACGACGAACGCCCTGGGTAGAGCCCCGGCACGCGCTTCTCCGTTCCCGCGTGGTGGAACACCCCGTCCGCGTCGTGGAAGATCTCGCTGATCTGGACGCCCCGCCGGGTCAGCTCGGCCCGGGCCTCCTCGATGTCGCGCACGATGAGGTGGACGTTCTCCACGGTGCCGGGCGCGGCGGTGCCGATCCCGACGCCGAACGCGATCGAGCAGTGCGACCCGGGCGGGGTGAACTGCACGACGCGGTAGTCGTCGCCGCACACGTAGTCGAGGTCCTCCCGCCAGCCGAGCTGGTTGTAGAACTTCTTGGCCCGGTCGATGTCGGTCACCGGCACGGCGATCAGTTCCAGTTGATATTCCACGGTCAGATCCCGAGGGCGTCGAAGAGGTGGAGCCAGATCTCGCTGCGGGTGGGAAAGGCCGGGATCGCGTGCCGCAGGCGGCTGATCGGCACCTCGCCGACCACGGCGATCGTCGCGGCCTGCAGGAAGTCGGCGACGCCGGCGCCGGTCAGGGTGACGCCGACGAGCACGTCACGGTCGGTGTCGACGAGGAATCGGGCGGTGCCGCGCGGGCCGCCGGTGAACGCGCCTCCGGCGTTGCCGTCGGTCGGCACGTCGACGACCCGGACGGCCAGCCCGGCCGCGGCGGCGGTCACGGTGGTGTGCCCGACCGCGGCGACCTGCGGTTCGGTGAAGATCACCCGGGGCGCGCCGGGGCCGTCCCCGAGGTGCTCGGCGGCCATGCCGCGGCCGAGGACGTCCCCGGAGGCGATCGCCGCCTGGTACTTGGCCATGTGCGTGAACAGCGCCTTCCCGTTCAGGTCGCCGACCACGTAGAGCCAGTCGAGCCCGGGCACGCGCATGTTCTCGTCGACCTTGACGTAACCGGTCTCGTCGATCCCCAGCCCGGCCAGGCCCAGGCCGGCCGCCTGCGGCTCGCGGCCGGCGGCGACCAGGATCTCCGCGCCGGTCACGCTGGTCCCGTCGCTCAAGGTCACCGTCACTCCGGCTTCCGGATCCCGGCGTACGGCCGTGGCCCGCCCCGCGGCCCGGATGTCCACCCCCTGCTCGGCCAGGGACGCGGCCACCTGCTCCCCGGCGAACCGCTCCTCGCGGGGCAGCAGCCCCCGCTCCCCCGGGATCAGCGTCACCCGGGCCCCGAGCGAGGTGAACGCCTGACTCATCTCCACGCCGACGACCCCGCCGCCGATGATGATCAGCGACTCGGGCACGGCCGGCGTGGTGACGGCCTGCCGGTTCGTCCACGGCTTCGCCTCGGCCAGCCCGTCGATCGCGGGCCGCGCGGCCCGGGTGCCACCGGCCAGGATGACCGCGCGCCGAGCGTCGAGGATCTCGTCGCCGACCGCGACCCGCTTCTCGCCGGCGAGCCGCCCCCAGCCGCGGACCAGGGTGACCCCGCGCTCGGTCAGCCACGGCACCTGGCCGGCGTCGTCGAGGTGACCGATCAGCTCGTCGCGGCGGCGCAGCACGGCCGCCACGTCCAGGTCGCCGGTGACCGCGGCGCTCACCCCGGCCGTCCTGCGGGCCTCGGCGAGCAGTTCGCCGGGACGCAGCAGCGCCTTCGACGGCATGCACGCGTAGAACGAGCACTCGCCGCCGACCTTGTCGGCCTCCACGATCGCCACGTCGAGCCCGGCCTCGGCCAGCCGTCCGGCCGCCACCTCGCCGCCGGGTCCGGCGCCGATCACCACTACGTCAAAGGTTCGCATGACGAAAATTCTGGCTCGCCGGTCGGGCCGTTCGAACCCGGGACTCACCCTGGGGACGGCCGCCCGGGTACCCGGGTGCCCGGGGTGATCCCGCTGAACCGGTAGCACTCCTCGTCGTCGATCCCGTTCGGGTCCGGGTCGATCGTGAGCCGCGCGGGCAGCCCGGCGGCGTCCGCCTCGAACTCGACGTGAGCGTCGGCTCCGGCGCCGAGCGCGCTGTCGAGCAACTCGGCGACGGCCGGGTACTCGGGCGGCACGGCCAGGATCTCCGGAGCGTCGATCCGCGTGCCGGACACCACCCGGCCCTGGACGACGACGATCTCGTAGGTGCCGAGCAGCGCCCGCTCGCCGCAGCTGGACGTCAGCACGTAGGAGTAGTCCGGCGGCAGTTTCGCCTCAGCCGCGCGAAGGGGCTCGGCGGACTTCTCCGCCGTACCGGAAGAAATGCCACCACAAGCGGAAAGCGCAAGGGCGGAGATCACAGTGAGGAGCGCGGCCGGGCGTTGTCGGGATTCCACCATGAGCCATTCGACGAACGATTACCGCCCGCGGTTCCGCTCTTTCCGTCGTTCGCGGTAAATCGCACCGTTTTCGGGACTTTATCCGGCACGAACAAGATCAAATCGTCGCAATACCGTGAAGAGAGTCACTATTCAGGGCGAAAAATTTGGTCGCCGGCCCTTCGCTGTGGTTACCGTCGGTCGTCCCGCGAAATCGCGGGCACTGTGGACGGTCCGCCGAATCCCGCCGCCGATCCGCACAAGAAACTCAGGCGGGAGCGGGGGACCCACTTTCCGGCGCGATGAAAGGAACTCGCGCCTCGGCCCTGGTCGGACCACGCGACCGGGCCTCGGGGTGAAGCCGCATGTGACGCGGCCGGGCCACTCTGCCCGAACCCGACAGCTCACCTCGTAGGCGTGGAGGAGAAACCCCATGTCTCGGATCGGTAGACGAACGCGCCTTGCTGCCCTCGGCCTGATGACCGCGAGCGGCATGCTGCTCGCCACGGCCGCCCCGGCCAGCGCTTCCAGTGTGAACTGGGACCGGGTCGCGCAGTGCGAGTCCGGCGGCAACTGGCACATCAACACCGGCAACGGGTATTACGGCGGCCTGCAGTTCAACCGCAGCACGTGGATCGCCAACGGCGGCGGCAAGTACGCGTCGACCGCGAACAGGGCCAGCAAGTCGGAGCAGATCAGGATCGCCGAGAAGCTGTACGCCAAGCGTGGCCTGAGCCCGTGGCCGGTCTGCGGCAAGAAGGCCGGCGTGAAGTCCCCGGCCAAGTCGAAGCCGAAGACCACGAAGAAGAAGACCACGAAGAAGACCACGGTCAAGAGCAACGGCAAGACGTACGTGGTCAGGTCCGGCGACACCCTGGCCACCATCGCCAAGCGGCACCACGTGGCCGGTGGCTGGCGCACGCTCTACAAGCTGAACAAGGGCGTGCTGCACTCGCCGAGCCTGATCCACCCCGGTCAGCGCATCAGGCTGTAGCCGCGGGCGGCCGGGTCACCGCAGGTACTGCACGACCCCCGGGTCGAGCGGGATGGTGACCCGGCCGGACCGGTCCCAGCGTTCCAGGGTCCACCAGTTGCGCTGCTGACGGATGGTGACCTGGACGTTCGGGGACTCGCCGTGCCAGGCCGAGCCGCCGGCGCCCACCCCGTACTTCGCGCGGGCGAACACGCCGACCTTGGTCAGGGTGGCGCAGGCGCGGCAGCGGCCGTCCTCGGTGACGACGCAGTCGCCGCAGGTGGCACCCTGGCAGAGCCGGCACGGGCGGACCGCCTCGGGGCAGGCCGGGCAGGTGGGGAGCAGGCAGTGCGCGCACCACGCGAGCGTGCCGGCCAGGTGGTGGTTGCGGCAGGCCTGCAGGCTGGTCAGGGCCGTGCCGGTGGACTCGTCGACGACGTACCCCTGAGTCCTACCCGGCGCGACGTCGTAGACGATCGGCAGCTGGACGCCGTCGGCGAGCTGCCAGGTCTCGGCGACGCGCAGGCCGACCGCGATCCGGGTGACGTCGACCGGCCGGCGGCGCAGCCGTCGCAGCAACGCCTCGGTCAGCTCCTCGGGCAGGTCCAGCGGGGCGGCCGGAGCCTGCGCGGCCGGGGCGCCGATCGCGAAACGGGCCTCGGCCGGCTCCAGCTCCTCGCCCGGCGGGTGCTCGACGATCCGCGGGACGACGAGCTGCTGGACGCGCTGCGCGCCCTGCACGTGGATGCCGGTGAAGTCCTCCTGGCGGGTCACGGCGGTGACGTCGGCGAGGCGGCCCGCGGTCAGCAGGGTGGCGCCGACCATGCCGCGGTTCATGTCGCCCGGGGACTTGCTCAGTCCGTGCCAGGCGGGGCGGCCGGCGTCGCGACGAACACCGAGCTGGGCGTGCCGGCCGATCCGGGCGAGGACCGCCTCCCACGCGCCGAGCTGGGCATACGCCACGATCTCGGGCTCGGGCTGCCAGTCCTCGGCGGCCCAGGCGGCGCGACCGGCGGGCTCTTCCCACTCGGCGACGGCGTCGCCTGCCGCGATGCCGCGTTCATCGACGCCGGTGATGTCATCGAGTATCAGCCGGCTCACGGTAGGTGATCTTACTCGGGCGACGCTTGCCCGACGATTTCTCGCCATGCGCCGGTCCTCTGCGGACAGCAGGATCATCGCAATGATCAACATTCCGTCCAGAAGAGCGCTGCTGGCCGCGGCGCTCGGGCCGGTCCTGTCGCTGACGGCGCTCGCGGCGCCCGCGGCCGCCTCGGAGCTCTCGCCGTTCGCCGCGGTGAACCAGTTCATCGGCACCGAGATGGACACGACGCAGAACAAGAGCAACGACGCGTACGGCAACACGTTCCCCGGCGCGGCCGTCCCGTTCGGCATGGTGCAGCCGAGCCCGACGACGTACCGGGCCGGCAACGCCCTGGTCGGCGAGAAGGGCGGGTACGAGTACACCGCGAACCTGATCCGCGGATTCGGCATGACGCGCTACTCCGGCACCGGCTGCACCGGGCGGTTCGGTGGCTACGAGTTCCCCACCATCCCGTACGCCGGTGAGGTCCTGCCGGTCGATCCGGCCACCGACATCAAGGGCTACTACCTCGGGTTCAGCCACGACGACGAGGTGTCCCAGCCCGGCTACTACAAGGTGGCGCTGGACAACGGGATCACCACCGAGCTGACCGCGACCACGCGGACCTCGGTGAGCCGCTTCACCTTCCCGGCGTCGTCCGACGGCACGCTCATCCTCGACGTGTCGGGGCAGAACAACCGGTCGTTCGGCAGCGAGATCACGATCGACCCGGCCACGCGGACGGTCTCCGGCTGGATGTACGGCGCCGACGTGTGCGACGTGGGCAACACCTACAAGGCGTACTTCTCGACGACCTACGACAAGCCGTTCGCCTCCTACGGCACCTGGAACGACACCGAACTGACCACCGGCAGCACGCACGCGGTCAAGGCCGGCACCGACACGAGCGTCGACTACCGTCACGACACGGGCGGCTGGGTGACGTTCGAACCCGGCGCCAAGGTCACCGCGAAGACCGGTTTCAGCTATGTGAGCGTGGAGAACGCGGCGCTCAACCGGGACGAGGAAACCTCGAAAGCCGACTTCGACGACGTACGTCGGGAAGCCGGAAAATCCTGGGAAGAAGCGCTCGGCACCATCGACGCGCGCGGTGGCGACGCCGCCCGGCGGACCTCTTTCTACACCGCGCTCTACCACGCCTATCTGCAGCCGAACGTGCGCGAGGACGTCAACGGGCAGTACGTCGGCTTCGACGGTCTGGCCCACGCCGTGGACCGCGGGCACCACTTCTACCGCAACATCAACTTCGCCGGCTCCGGCTGGGACATGTACCGCAGTCAGGCGCAACTGCTCGCGCTGACCTTCCCCGAGGTGGCGAACGACATCCAGCGCTCGATCGTGGCGATGGTCCAGCAGACCGGGCGGTGGGCGCCCGGGGCGGCCCGCATGCAGGGCGACAACTACCAGGTCATCCTGGCGACGCTCGACGACATGGGCGCCACCGGCTACGACCGGGGAGCCGCGCTCGCGTCGATGATCGCGACCCAGAGGCTGCCGGCGACGTCGACCACGCGCAGCGACGGGTACCAGTACTTCTCGACCGGCCTGATCGAGAACCGCAAGGGGGACTTCGCGACCTCCCGGGTCCTGGAGTACGCGATCGACGACTTCGCCGTCGCGCAGCTCGCGTCGCGACTCGGGGACTCATCGTCCTCGGAGTTCTTCATGGGCCGGGCCCAGAACTGGATGAACGTGTTCGACCCGGTCACCCGGCACATCCGGCCGCGCGAGCGGACCGGCTTCGACCGGACGACGGACCTGCGCGTCCGCGAGGACACGTCCGGGCGCGGGCAGTTCAACCAGTCGACCGGCTACCAGTACGGATGGATGGTGCCGCAGAACCTGTCGACGCTGATCGCCAGGCGCGGCGGGGTCGCGGCGGCCACCGCGCAGCTGGACACGCTGATGGCGCAACTGGACGCCGGGGCCTACACACAGACCGGCAACTACCTGTCGAACCAGGTCGCGTTCAACACGCCGTGGGTCTACAACTGGCTGCAACGGCCGGCGTCGACCTCGGACGTGCTGCACCGGGCCGTGTCGGAAATGTACGACACCACCCCGTCCGGGTTGCCCGGCAACGACGACCAGGGCTCGTTGAGCTCCTGGTACGTGTTCGCACAGCTCGGCTTCTACCCGGCGATCTACGGCACCGGCGATCTCGTGATCAGCGGGCCGATGTTCTCCAAGGTGAAGATCGACCCGATCGGCGGCGGGCACAGCATCAAGATCAAGACGAAGGGCAACGGCCGGTACGTCGCGAGCCTGCGCGTGAATGGTCACGGACAGACCGCGAGCTGGCTCGACGCGTCGTTCGCGCGGCACGGCGGGACGCTCGACTTCACCATGTCGGACACCCCGGGGACGTGGGGCACCGGGCCGGCCGACGTCCCGCCGTCCTACCCGGCCGGGGCGGACGCCCGGAACAACGCCGGCACCACGCCGGACGGGCAGGGCAACCTGGGCTCGATGGACCTCAGTGACTGGTCGCTGTCCCGCACCGCGCTGGCCGCCGCCGGCGCCACGCCCGGCGCCGCGCTGACCGTCGGCGGGACGACCTTCACCTGGCCGTCGGCCGCGCCCGGCATGCCGGACAACTGGATCCCGCACGGCCAGAAGGTCACCGTCGGCAAGGCCGCGAGCAGCGTGTCCTTCCTCGGGCTGGCCACCAACGGACCGGCCACCGGCATCGCGACCGTCCAGTACACGGACGGCACCTCCCAGCCGGTGACCGTCACGTTCGGCGACTGGGCCGGAGCCGCGCCGGCCGGGAACGTCGAGGCGTTGACGCTCCCGGGTCGTAACAACGTCAACGGGACAGCGGGAACCGGAACGTTCCGGGTGTTCGCGACGACGCCGGTGGCGCTGGACGCGGGCAAGACGGTGGCCTCGGTGGCCCTGCCCGAGCACACCGACAAGGGCATCATGCACGTCTTCGACGTGGCCGTCTCCTGAGCTCTCGGCTGGTCCCGGCCCTCCGGTGGGTCCGCCCACCGGAGGGTCATTCCTATAGGTCGCTTGACGATATATATCGGTGAACGTAGTGTGACTGTCATGCAGGAACCGACGTTTCTCATCCTGGCCGCGCTCGCGGCTCAACCCCGGCACGGGTACGGGATCGTGCAGGCCGTCGCGGAACTCTCCGCCGACGAGGTGAAGCTCAAGCCCGGGACCCTCTACGGCGCTCTCGAACGCCTCACCGAGCAGGGGCTGATCGAGGTCGACCGGGAAGAAGCGGTGGAAGGGCGGCTGCGCCGTTACTACCGGCTCACCGTGGACGGGACCGGTGCGCTGACCGCGGAGATCGCCCGGCTGGACCGGCGGGCGTCGGCGGCCCGGAGTGAGCTTCGGCAGCGGCCGGGCTTCGCTTTCCACGGCCTCTCTTCGCGGCTCGGGCTGCGCGGGGAAGCCGGCCTCTCTTCGCGGCTCGGGCTGCGTGGGGGTGCCGCATGACCAGCAACGCATGGCCGGCCGCTGACCCGCGGCTCGAACGGCGTTACCGGTGGCTGCTGCTGGCGTACTCCCGCCGCTACCGTCGACGCCACGGCACCGAGATCGTCACGACGCTGCTGGAGATGGCCGGGCCCGACCGGGCCCGGCCGTCGGCGGCCGAGACGTGGCACCTGATCAGCAGCGGGATCCGGCAGCGGTTCCGGCTCCCGTCCGGGCGGCCGCTCGCCCTGGTCGCGGCCGTGCTGATGACGGTGACGCTGGGAGTCTTCGGCGCGGCCGCCGGCAGTTGGGCCGGCCAGCGCACGCTCACGGAGCTCCCCTCGCCCGAAGTCGTCCGTCAGATCGGGGTCGCCGCGCTCCCCGACGCGGCCTTCGGCCCGGACTACGGCATCGCGGACCAGCCGGGAAGTGCCGGCTACGGGCACTTCACCGCCCTCCCCCGCGCCCAGGGCCCCGGGCCTGCGCCGACCTGGACCGTCGAGCAGACCCGCGACGGGCTGGCCGCAGCCGGCTGGAAGATCACCCGGTTCGAGTTGCACCCGTTGCTTGCCATGAAGTCGCCGACGGACGCGGACCCGCTCGCGGAACTCTCCTGCTGCCAGCCGGCGGACCCGACCCCGTTCGAGCTGAGCATCTCGCCGTACAACCACCTGCGCCGCTACGCGATCATCACCGCCGAGCGGAACGGCCTGGTCGTGCACGCGACGGCGACCGACGCGATCGGCGGGGACACCTCGAAGGCGGAGGTGAAGTCCTACTCCGGGGGCGTCGACGGCAAGGTGTTCGCCGCTCGCAGTACCGCCTACCTCCCGCTGGTCGTCGCCGGTGCTCTGCTCGGCGGGCTGGCCGGCTGGCTGCTGACGGCAACCGGCGCCCACCGGGTCCGCCCGATGCGCCCCGCCCGCCGCTGGACGACGGCGGTACTCACCGGTGCGGCGCCGACCGCCGCGGTACTGCCGGTCTACGCCATCGTCCGCAACGCCATGCTGCTGGCCGCGCACCTGGGCGACGGGCGGCCGGTCTACACGCTGCACTCGGTGCTGCGCCCCGGCTGGTGGTACCTCGAGAACCTCCCGGCCCCGTCCGTGCCCGCCTGCGCCGTCGCCGCCGGCGTGGCCGCGCTGCTGGCCCTGGCCAGCACCTGGGGCCGCACCCCGGAACTCGCACAGAACGCCGCGCAGCCCTCCTGACCTACCCAGCCACCAACCAGCGCGGCCGACCGGCACCCGGAGGACCGCCGGCCATGTGATCCACCCAGCCGGACCGGCCGGCTCGAATCGCCGGACCGGGTTTGATCGGCTTGAACCGTTCGGCCGGATCTTCCGCCCGCGTCCGCTCCCCCGGCGCGGGCGGATCGGCGGGCCGCTGGACGACAGCACTCGGGGGCGTCCAGCGGAAACGACTCCGGCGATCGCCCGCACCCTTGGCGACTAGGGTGCGCGTGGGCGATCGCCGGAGTTCGTCGACCTCAACCGTTCCGCGCGACCGTTCGAGCAGTGCACACGAGTCGGGAGGCGACTTTCGAGTAAGTCTTTGAAGTGTGGGAATGCGCTTTCCGGCACAACCTACGGCAACAATCCAGAAACGTCAATCAACAGCCGGTCGGGGCCGGGACGGGTTGTCGGCGACGACCTGTCGGCCCGGGTGACGCGAGACCGCCACCAGGTCCAGCCGGGCGGGTCAGTTGACCCGGCGTACCGTGATGACGCCCTTGATGATCCGGTAGGTGCCGTAGAGCATCGGGCCCCACGCGACGATGAAGACCGACGCGTCGGACGCCATCGTGGCCAGGGTGATGATCGCGCCTACGGCGAACCAGATCACGCCGACGGTGATGTCGCGCTTGCCCTGGGCGGCGTTCTCGGCCCGGTTGATCTGGCGCTGCGCGAAGTCGCCCGAGGCGCCCTGACCGGTCCAGTTCTGGTAGGGCATCGCCGGGGCACCGTTCTGCGCGGCCGGCTGACCGTATTGTCCCGCCTGGCCGGGCTGCGCGGGCGGCTCACCGTATTGTCCCGGCCGGCCGGGCAGCGGGGCCGGCTGACCGTAGTGCCCGGGCGGCGCGGGCGGCTGACCGTACTGCGCGGGCGGTTGGCCGTATTGAGCAGGTGACGGCTGACCGTGCTGCGCAGGTGACGACTGCTGAGGCGTCGGCTGGCGCGGCGCGGGCGGTGCGGGCCGCGCGGGCGGCTGGTACGCGGGCGGCTGGTACGCGGGCGAGTCGTAGGACGGCGGCGAGTAGTTCGGGCCGGCAGTCGGGTCGGAGTACGTCATGTGGCACCTTCTCCAGGTCGAGGACACGGCGATCGGCGGGGTACTCAACCGGTCATCCAGGAGTACCGCCCCTTCACTCCCCCGGTTCAACCGGTCACCGCCACGGAGCGATGAATCGAAGCAGATCGCTGCCGAGTGTGCCGTCCCCCGGCAACGTCAGGCGCCGTCGCTGAAGTGGACCGCGGCGGCGACCGCTCGGCGCCAGGTGGCGTGACCGGCGGCCCGTTTCTCGGCCGGCATGCGGGGTGACCAGCGCGCCGCCCGGTGCCGGTTGCCGCGCAGGTCGCGCAGGTCGGACCAGTAGCCGACGGCGAGCCCGGCCGCGTAGGCGGCGCCGAGGGAGACCGTCTCGGCGACCATCGGGCGGGACACCGGCACGTCGAGGACGTCGGCGACGATCTGCATCAGCAGGTTGTCGGCGGTCATCCCGCCGTCGACGTTGAGGCCGGTCAGCGCGAGCCCCGAGTCGGCGTTCATCGCGTCGACGACGTCGCGGGTCTGCCAGGCGGTTGCTTCGAGGACGGCGCGGGCCAGGTGACCTTTGGTGATGTACGAGGTCAGCCCCACGATCACACCACGGGTGTCGCTGCGCCAGTGCGGGGCGAACAGCCCGGAGAACGCCGGCACGATGTAGCACCCGCCGTTGTCCTTGACGCTCGCGGCGAGCGTCTCGATCTCGGCGGGCGTGCCGATGAGGCCGAGGCCGTCGCGCATCCACTGCACGAGCGACCCGGCGATGGCGATGGACCCTTCGAGCGCGAAGACGGGCGGCGCGGCCCCGATGCGGTAGCCGACTGTCGTGATGAGTCCGTGCGCTGACCGGATCGGATCAGTTCCGGTGTTCAGCAGGAGAAAACCGCCTGTGCCGTACGTGCACTTGGCGTCCCCCGGCTCGAAACACGTCTGCCCGAACAGCGCCGCCTGCTGGTCGCCGATCGCCGCCGCGATCGGCACTCCGCCGAGCGCCGTACCGTACACCTCCGACGACGAGCGGATCACGGGCAGCACGGCCGCCGGGATGTCGAAGAGCGACAGCAGTGCGGGATCCCAGTCCAGGGTCGCGAGGTTCATCAGCTGGGTCCGGCTGGCGTTGGTCACGTCGGTCACGTGCAGCTCGCCGCCGGTCAGGTTCCAGATCAGCCAGCTGTCCATCGTCCCGAACAGGATCTGGCCCTGCGCGGCGCGGAACCGCAGCCCGGGTGTGTTGTCGAGCAGCCACCGGATCTTGGTCGCGGAGAAGTAGGTGGCGGCCGGGAGACCCGTCCGCTCCAGGAGCGGGCCGTCGGGCAGGGCCGCTGCCGTCCGGGTGTCCTGCCAGACGATCGCCGGTGCGACCGGCCTGCCCGTCGCCCGGTCCCACAGGACCACGGTCTCGCGCTGGTTGGCGATCCCGATCGCGGCGATCCGGTCCGTGGAGAGGCCGGCCAGCGCCCGGCTGATGACCTTCTGGGTGTCCTTCCAGATCCGCGTGGCGTCGTGCTCGACCCAGCCGGGCCGCGGATACGACTGCGGGTGCTCGGCCCGGGCGACGGCGACGACGGTGGCGCGGCGGTCGAAGACGATGCACCGGGTGCTGGTCGTGCCCTGGTCGATCGCCAGGACGTAGCGGTCGGTCACGAGCCGGCCAGGTCGCGGGAGACCGCCCGGGCGGCCGCGACCACGTGCTCGACCAGGGCGGGACGGGCCTGGCGGCGGGTGTCGCAGAGCCGCTCGACGGGGCCCCTGATGCCGATCGCACCGATCACCAGTCCACCGTACGACCGCAGGGGCGCGGCGATCCCGGCTCGGTCCGCCTCCCACTCCTCGACCGATAGTGACCATCCTTGGGCGCGGGTTTCGGCGAGCGTGCGGGCCAGGGCCGGCCGGGTGGTGACGGTGGTCCGGGTGTACGCGTCGAGCCCGCCCGCGACGGCGTCCTCCGCGGCCGCCGCCCGGTAGGCGAGCAGCACCTTGCCGAGCGCGGTGGCGTGCGCCGGCACGACGCTGCCGGTGTCCATCGACTGCGCCGAGTCGTCGGGGCGGAACACGTGGTGGACGATCAGCACCCCGCCGTCGTGCAGCGCCCCGACGTGCACCTCCTCGCCGCTGCGGGAGGCGAGCGCGTCGGCCCAGTTCAGGGCGCGGGCGCGCAGTTCGTTGGCGTCCAGGCCGGTGGAGGCGAGGTCGAGCAGGCCGCGGCCCAGGCGGTACCGGGCGGTGCGCGGGTCCTGCTCGGCGAAACCGATGGCCACGAGCGTACGAAGAATGCTCTGGGCCGTTGATTTGGGCAGGCCGAGGGCGTCGGCGATCTCCTTGACCCGCAGCCGGCCGGGGCCGGTGGCGAGCAGCCGCAGGACGGCCGACGACCGCTCGATGGACTGGATCAGGCCGGGCATCGTGCGACATTGTCGCACGCCGGGCGTTGTCGCGGGCCGGAACGCTGCTTAGCGTCGCGGTCGAGACAGGGAGGCTTTGTGGCGGACTTCGTAGGCGCGATCGACCAGGGCACGACCAGCACCCGGTTCATGATCTTCGACCGGGCGGGCACGGAGATCGGCCGCAGCCAGATCGAGCACCGGCAGATCCTCCCGGCCGCCGGGTGGGTCGAGCACGACGCGCGGGAGATCTGGGAGAACGTCCGCAAGACCGTCGACGGCGCGTTGGCCAATGCCGGACTCGTCACCGCCGACCTGGCCGCGATCGGGATCGCCAATCAGCGCGAGACGGTGGTGTTGTGGGACCGGACGACCGGTGAGCCGGTTGCCCCCGCGATCGTCTGGCAGGACACCCGTACCGCCGCGGATCTCAAGGAACTCGATGCGGAACTGCTCCGGGAACGCACGGGACTGCCGCCGGCGACGTATTTCTCGGCGACGAAAGCGCGCTGGCTGCTCGACCGGGACCCGGAACTGCGAAAACGGGCCGAGCGCGGGGACGTGCTGTTCGGGACGATGGACAGCTGGCTGATCTGGAACCTGACCGGCGGCGAGCTGCACGCGACCGACGTGACGAATGCCAGCCGCACGCAGCTGATGAATCTGACGACGCTCGACTGGGATCCCGTACTGACGGAGATCTTCGACATTCCGCGGGCGATGCTGCCGGAGATCCGGTCGTCGGCCGGGACCTACGGGGTGACCTCGTCGAACGTGCCGCTCGCGGCGGCGATCGGCGACCAGCAGGCGGCGCTGTTCGGGCAGACGTGTTTCGAGCCGGGGGACGCCAAATGCACGTACGGCACCGGGAATTTCGTTCTTCTCAACACCGGGACCACGCCGGTCCGATCCACGCACGGTCTCCTGACGACGGTCGCCTATCAGTTCGAGAGCCAATTGCCGGTGTACGCCCTGGAAGGCTCCGTCGCGGCGACCGGCTCGGCCATTCAATGGCTGCGTGACCAGCTCGGCATCCTGGAATCCGCGGCCGACAGCGAAACGTTCGCCGCCCGCGTCGACGACACCGCCGGCGTCTATTTCGTGCCCGCGTTCTCGGGACTGTTCGCGCCCTACTGGCGGCCGGACGCGCGCGCCGCGATCGTCGGCCTGTCCCGTTTCCACAATGCCGCGCACCTCACCCGGGCCGCGCTCGAAGCCATCTGCTACCAGACGCGCGACGTCGTGGCGGCGATGGCGCAGGACTCCGGCACCGAGCTGGACTGCCTGCAGGTCGACGGCGGGGTGACCGCGAACGCGCTCTGCATGCAGTTGCAGGCGGACATCCTCGGCGTGCCGGTGAGCAGGCCGGCCGTCGCCGAGACCACGGCGCTGGGCGCGGCCTACGCGGCCGGGCTGGCCGTCGGTTTCTGGAAGTCCGAGGAGGAGTTGCGCGCCAACCGCCGGGAGGACCGGCAGTGGTCGCCGGCCTGGACCGGGCAACGTCGCACCGAAGGCATCGCCCGCTGGAAAGCGGCCGTGAACCGCACCCTCGACTGGGTCTAGGAAGGATCGGCAATGAACACGGGAAAGATCTCATCGCAGTCGCGTGCGGCCGCATACAAGACCATGGCCGGTGAAGAACTCGACGTGCTGGTCGTCGGCGCCGGCGTGGTCGGCGCGGGCGCGGCCCTGGACGCGGCGACCCGCGGGCTGTCGGTCGGCCTGCTGGAGGCGCGCGACTTCGCCAGCGGCACGTCGAGCCGGTCCAGCAAGCTGATCCACGGTGGCCTGCGCTACCTCGAGATGCTCGACTTCGCACTGGTCCGGGAGGCGCTCAAGGAGCGTGGCCTGCTGATCAACCGGCTCGCGCCGCACCTGGTCCGGCCGGTGCCGTTCCTCTACCCGCTGCAGCACCGCGCGTGGGAGCGGCTCTACGTCGGGGCCGGCATCGCGCTCTACGACACCCTGGCCCTGGCCGGCAGCGCCGGGGTCGGCGTGCCGATGCACAAGCACCTGAGCCGGACCGAGGCACTGCGGGCGTTCCCGTCGCTGCGGCCGGAGTCGCTGGTCGGCGCGATCCGGTACTACGACGCGCAGGTGGACGACGCGCGGCACACGATGTTCCTGGTGCGGACCGCGGCCGCGTACGGCGCGCAGGTCGCCGCCCGCACCGAGGTGATCGCGTTCCTGCGCGAGGGCCGCCGGGTCGTCGGGGTCCGTGCCCGGGACGCCGAGAGCGGCGCCGAGTTCGAGGTCCGGGCCCGCACGCTGATCAACGCGACCGGCGTGTGGACCGGCGACAGCCAGGCGCTCCTCGAGGGCGAGCAGGGGCAGTTCCGGATCACGGCCAGCAAGGGCATCCACATCGTGGTGCCGCGCGAGAAGATCTCCGGGCACACCGGGATGATCCTGCGCACGTCGAAGAGCGTGCTGTTCGTGATCCCGTGGGACACCCACTGGATCATCGGCACCACCGACACCGAGTGGGACCTGGACAAGGCGCACCCGGCCGCGTCCCGGGCCGACGTCGACTACCTGCTCGACGAGGTCAACAAGGCGCTGGCGACGCCGCTGACCGCCGACGACGTGCAAGGGGTGTACGCCGGGCTGCGCCCGTTGCTGTCGGCGCAGGCGGACAGCACGGCCAAGCTGTCGCGTGAGCACGCGGTCGGGACGCCCGTGCCCGGCATGGTCGTGGTGGCGGGCGGCAAGTACACGACGTACCGGGTGATGGCCAAGGACGCGGTGGACGCCGCCGTGAAACAGCTCGGCACCCGGGTCCCGGCGTCGTGCACCGAGCAGGTGCCGCTGCTGGGCGCGGACGGATACCGCGCGGCGTGGAACCGGCGCTCGCAGCTGGCCCGCATCCATCGCGTGCCGGTGTTCCGCATCGAGCGCCTGCTGCGCCGGTACGGGACGCTCGCCGACGAGGTGCTGGCGCTGGTCGAGGCGGACCCGGCGCTCGGTCAGCCGCTCGACGGGGCGGCCGACTACCTCAAGGCCGAGGTCGTCTACGCGGCCACCCACGAGGGCGCTCGCCACCTCGAGGATGTGCTGACCCGGCGGACCCGGATCTCGATCGAGACCCCCGACCGGGGCGTCGCCGCCGCCCGGACCACCGCGAGGCTGATCGCCGAGGCGCTGGGCTGGGACGACGCCGAGGTGGAGAAGGAGATTTCGCTGTACGAGGCCCGGGTGGTCGCCGAGCTGGCCGCCCAGGAGCAGCCGGACGACGAGACCGCCGCCGCCACCCGGCGCGATGCCCCGGACGTGGCGCCCCTCGCGGTGTGATGCCGTGGGCGGACCGGCCCCGGTAAGGTCGGGGCCGGTCCAGCCCGTGGAGAGGTAACGATGAGCATCAGCACCAGTGAGAGCACCGCGCGGCTGGCGGTGCTCGTCGACGCGGACAACGCACAGCCGGCGATCGTCGAGGGGCTGCTCGCCGAGGTCGCCAAGTACGGGACGGCGCACGTCAAACGCGCCTACGGCGACTGGACCGGGACGAACCTGCGCGGCTGGAAGGAACACCTGCTGGCGTACAGCATCCAGCCGATCCAGCAGTTCGCGTACACCACCGGGAAGAACGCGACCGACGCGGCGATGGTGATCGACGCGATGGACCTGCTCTACTCCGGGCGGCTCGACGGGTTCTGCATCGTCTCCAGCGACAGCGACTTCACCCGGCTGGCGGCGCGCATCCGCGAGTCCGGGCTGATCGTGTACGGCTTCGGCGAGCGCAAGACCCCGAAGCCGTTCGTGGCGGCGTGCGACAAGTTCATCTACACCGAGAACCTGACCGCCCCGCACAACCCGGCCGAGCCGGCCGACGCCCCGGCGGAAACCCGCACTCCGGTGGCCGGCGTCCGCCTCAAGTCGGACAGCGCACTGGTCAACAAGCTGCGCAACGCGGTCGAGGCGGCCTCCGACGACGACGGCTGGGCGTCCCTGGCCGCGGCCGGGCACATCCTGATCAAGCAGAGCCCCGACTTCGACGCGCGCAACTGGGGCTACACCAAGCTCAGCGACCTGCTCGCGGCGACCGGGCTGTTCGAGTCGGAGCGCCGGCAGCCGGAGAAGGGCAAGAACGCCGTCATCTACGTGAAAGACCGCCGCCGCCGCGGTTAGCCGCGGGATCCGGACAGGTCGATCCGGACGTCGCCGGCGCTGCTGACCCCGGCCCAGGCGCACTCCCGGGTCCGGTCCAGGATCCAGCCGGCCGGGCGGCAGCCGCCGTGCCAGCCGCGAGCCTCGAGGTGCCGGTTCACCTCGGCCAGCAGCTCGGCGGAACTCTGCCCGGGACGGCCGGCGACCGTGATGCCCCGGTGCACGTGCCACTGCCGCAGCCGACGTCCTCCACGGTCGCGGTCAGACCGCCCGGCATCGGCAACACCTCCTCGGCCGAGGGGTAGAACGGCGCCGGGCGCAGCCCCACCCCGGCGAGGCAGAGGACCGGTATCGTCAGGACGCCGACGAGAACCATCGGCCAGGTGCGGCGCGGCTCCCGGCCCCAGGCCACGACCATGATCAGGACGGCCAGCC
Organism: Actinoplanes sp. NPDC020271; assembly: GCF_044388125.1. Classification (NCBI taxonomy): domain Bacteria; kingdom Bacillati; phylum Actinomycetota; class Actinomycetes; order Micromonosporales; family Micromonosporaceae; genus Actinoplanes; species Actinoplanes sp. NPDC020271. The sequence goes on along the minus strand of NZ_JBIRWQ010000029.1, from coordinate 46,091 downwards.
CGAAACCGCCGAACGTGGCCTCGGCCGTCGCCCGCGGGAACAGATGGGCCAGGAGCGCGGCGGCCACGGCGACGACGGCGAGGACGGCGGCGACCGGCCGGCGGCGGCGCGGATCAGGGGTGGCCGGAAGCCACAGGAGCAGGATCAGTCCGATGAGGATCAGCTGCGGCACGCCGTGATCCTGCTATTCCAGGTCAAGCTGGAGGTGGCCGGGCAGGCGGTAGCCGTGGTCGTCGAGGTGGCAGGCGGCGCGGACCCGCTTGGTGTGGCCCGTGGGCAAGGTGACCAGGGAGCCCGGCGGGACGTCGGTGTCCGGTGGGCAGAAGACGACCTTGCGGTTGACGACGCACGGGCCGACCGTGGTGGGCTCGGCCCAACGGTTGCCGCGGCGCGCCGCGACCCGGACCGTGGTCGGTTCCGGGGTGTGCAGCAGCGCGAACTCCAGCCAGGTCATGACGTTCTCCCTCCCACGGTGTCCCCTTCCGGGCCGTCGCCGACCGTCGCCGCCCAGGCCTCGGCGTCGTCGCGCGGTTCGTAGCCGATCGCCGCTCCTCCGGCCCGCGACCACCACCGGCGGGTGTTCGCCGAGACACCCCAGACCAGGTGGTAACCGGTCGCGGTCAGGGACGCCTCGACCAGGCGGGCCAGGTCGTCCGGGGAGAGCCAGACGCACAGGTCTCGCGGCTCGACCGGCTCCGGCTTGCAGGCGCCGATCCGCAGGCAGATCACGTGCAGGCCGTACCGGTCGTGGTAGAGCCGGCCGAGGCTCTCGATCGCGGTCTTGCTCCAGCCGTAGAACGAATCCGGCCACGGCATCACGTCGTCGGCCAGGTCGTCGCAGCGCGGATGACGGCCCACCGCGTGGTTGCTGGAAGCGAGAACCACCCGGGGCACACCGGCCCGCTGGGCGGCGGCCAGCACCCGCTCGGAGCCGCGCACGTTGACTTCCAGCAGGTCGTCGAAAGGCCGCTCGTCCGGGAACCCACCCAGGTGCACCACCGCGTCCACGCCCTGGCACGCCTTCTCGACCGCGTCGCCGTCGGTGACGTCCAGCGCCTCGATCCCCTCGGCCGGGCGCGGATCGGTCAGACGCAGCTCGTGGCCGCCGAGCCGGTCGCGGAGCATGCCGCCGACCGCGCCCGCGGCACCGGTGATCAGCAGAACAGCCATGGAGATCCAGTGCCCGCCGGAGCCGGGCGGAAACTTACGCCTCGCCGCTCTCCCGGTTCTGCCGCAGACTGTCCAGCCGGGCCTGGGCCCGCTCGACAGCCGCGCGGGACCGCTCCAGGAACGCGTTGCTGCGGTCGAGCCGGGCGACCTCGCGGGCGAACGCGTCCTCCATGCCGCCGATCGGATCCTCCGGAGGGTGGCCGACCGTCTCGCGGCGGTTGAGATCCCGCTCGCGGGCGGTCTGCGAATGCTCCCGCTCGTTGGCCCGCACCTCCCGGGCATCCGCCGCGATGACCTGCTCGTCGAGCAGATGCTCACGGATCAGCACCAGGCGCTCCCGCTCCGCGACGGTCTCCTCCCGCAGGTGAAGGGCAGCCTCCCGACGCTCGAGTTCGTGCCGGAGGGAATCCAGCCGCCGGTGTTCGGCAGAGTCGTCGGGAGCCACACCACGATGATAGGAAGCCGACGGGTCAACGCGACAACACGAAGTCGGAAAGTGCCTTGGCGTCGCCGGCGTCGATCCACTCGAACGTACCCCGCAACTGGTCCGACCGCTGATCGACGGTCGACACCGCGGCCGTCATCTCGCCCCACGGCATGGACACGTGCAGCAGCGTGCGCAGGATCGCGCTCGGCAGGTGCGGGCGGTCGTCGTCCGCGGTCGCCTGCAGCAGCAGCCCACTGGTGGAGACGTCCTGCACGTGGCCGGCGATCGCGACCAGGCGCTGGGCGTCACCGGTGTCGACCTGCGCGGTGCCCTTCGCCGGATAGCTTCCCGGGCGGCGGGGCGAAGCACGCCGCTGGACGACCCCGGTCGGGCTGTCGCCGAGCACCGTCATCAGGCCGCCGCGCAACTCCGCCTCGACCCAGGCGACGCCGGCGCTGCTGGTCAACTCCAGGATGCCGTACCGCCGGACGCCCGGCTCGTCGAGGCTGAGCACCGGCAGCGGCGGCAGCTCGGCGATGAACGGCGCCTTCACGTCGGCGAGGCAGACCAGCGGGATCGCCTCGATCCCCGGACAACGCAGCGTGAGCGTGCTCCCGGCGGCAACGGTGATCATCGGCTCCTCCTGACTCCCCTCTGACGTTCTCACGCAGAACGGCCCGGCTCAGCCGGTTGCCAGGATCCGGCCGGTCGGGCCGCGGCCGGGGCTTGCGCCGGGAGCGGCTCGTGGGCCACCGGCTCACGCCGGACGGACGCGCCGCGGCCCGGTGCCGGGATCAGCTCGCGAATTACGCACGGGACGCCGTAGCCGCGCTCGGGAACGACCGTTGATTCCGTACCGCCGGGATTTAAGGTTCTTTAAGGGTTTGATCGGGACCGATCCGTTGACCCGGCACCGGCCCGCCTGATTTATTGGCAACCATCTTGCCAATTCCCCCGCGGCAAGGCCATCCCTAACCCTCCCGAGGTCTTCCATGCGTAAGCGCACCCTGCTCACGATCGCCCTCAGCGCCGTCGTCGTCACCGGGCTCGGCGTCGCGGGCATCACCGACGCGTCCGCCGCGACCCTCGACCCGGCGTTGCCGCCCGGCGGGAACTTCGACCTGTCGGTGTGGCAGCTGCAGCTGCCGACCGGGTCACCGGGCAAGCCCGACACGATCCAGCCCGCGCAGCTCAAGGGCGCTAACGGGTACAGCAACCCGGCCTACTTCTGGACCGACAAGAACGACGGATCGATGACGTTCTGGGCACCGGAGAAGGGCGTCACCACGCCGAACAGCAACTATGCCCGCTCCGAGCTGCGTGAGATGAACGCGAACGGCAGCGCCGCGGACTGGACGCTCGCCGGGAACCACACGCTCAGCGCGCAGCTGCGCATCCCGTCGGTGACCAAGAACGTCTGCGTGGGGCAGGTGCATCTGGGTTCCGGCGGGTCGTCGACGAAGCCGCTGCTGGAGCTCTACTACCGGCCGAACGGCGACATCTACCTGGGCACGGAGAACTCGCCGGACGGCGGGCAGACCCTGCACAAGGTCGGAAACGTGGCGCTCGGCGTGAAGTGGACCTACGTCATCAACGTCACCGGCAACACGATCAACCTGACCGTCGACGGGACGAGGACCAGCTATGCGATCCCGGCCTCGTTCAACCCGTACAAGCAGTACTTCAAGGCCGGGTCCTACAACCAGTCCTCGTCGGAGAGCACCAGCAACGGCGCGAAGGTCAAGTTCTACAGCCTGACCGTCAAGCACTCGTGACGACCGGGGGCTCGCTCGACCAGGGGAAATCGATCCACTTGACGGTGTGGGCCCACGCGTAGTCGGGCTTCACCACCGACTGCGGCTTCTCGTAGATCACCGCGGTCCGCACCTGCGCCGCGTGCCCCGAGCAGAAGTTTGCCGACCAGCTTCACCGTGGCCCCGGTGTCGGCGACGTCGTCGACGATCAGGACGTTCGCACCGTCCAGCGCCGACGACTCCGGCGCCGGGGACAGCATCACCGGCAGATCGAGACGCTCATCGACCCCGGTGTAGAACTCGACGTTGATCAGCTGCGTGTTCTTCACGTCCAGCGCTTAGCTGATCGAGCCCGCGGCGAACAACCCGCCCCGCGCGACCGCCAGGATCAGATCGGGCCGGAAGCCGCTGTCCACGACCACCTGCGCCGGCTCCCGGCTGACCCGGCCGAACGCCTCCCAGGTCAGCGTCTCCCGCTCGCTCATCGCCCGCACCCCTCCGTCGATCTTGCGGGACACCTTGGGTCAGGGCACGATCGAAATCAGGAAATCGCGACGGTACGGAATCAGCTGCCGTTCACGACCGCAGCTACGGCGTCCCGTGCGTGATTCGCGAGCTGATCCGGGTGCCGGGCCGCAGCGCGTCCATCCGGCGTGAGTCCGTGGCCCGCAAGCCCGTCCCGCCTCGGCCCCCGGTCGCGCCTCGCTGTCCCGGCTGGTTCGCACGGGCGTCATTCGAGCCTCACGCGCTGGGGCGGTGCCGGATCGGGGGTCGAGGGTTTGACGGGGCGGGGGTTCGGGCGGGGTGAGGCGCAGGCGCGCGCTGCGGGGCGGCACCGGGACGGGGTCGCGGCCCGCGCTACGGGACCGCGGGGGTGTGGTGGGGCGACGATGCTCACTCGTACCGAAGCGGGGTTTTGATCTTGGGGCTGTCGGGGCAAGCGAGGCGCATGACGAATGACGGCTCCGCGCAAACGCTGCTGATCCTGGGCGCCTCCGGGGATCTGACCGCGCGACTGCTGCTGCCCGGGCTGGGGGCGCTGCTCGCGGCGGGGGACGCACCGCCGCTGACGTTGCTGGGCGCCGGGACCGACGCGTGGGACGAGGACCGCTGGCGGCAGCGGGTGAGTGACGCGTTCGGGGAGCATCGGGACGCCGAGCAGGCGGCCAGGACCTTGGCGAGTACGCGCTACCACAGTGCGGACGTGACGAAGGCCGAGGATCTGCGGCGGCTGCTGGCCGACGCCGACGGGACGGTGTCGATCTTCTTCGCGCTGCCGCCGGCGGTGACCGGGAAGGCGTGTGAGGCGCTGCTCGACGTGGACCTGCCGGAGGGTACGCGACTGGTGCTGGAGAAGCCGTTCGGGACGAGCGCGTCGTCGGCGGCGTCGCTGAACCGGCTGCTGAACCGCATCGCGCCGGAGGAGAGGATCCACCGGATCGACCACTTCCTCGGTAAGTCGACGGTGCTGAACATTCTCGGTCTCCGGTTCGCGAACCGGATCTTCGAGCCGCTGCTCTCGTCGGAGCACGTGGAGAGCGTCGACATCGTGTTCGACGAGGCCCTGGCGCTGGAGGGGCGGGCCGGGTACTACGACAAGGCGGGCGCGCTCGCCGACATGATCCAGAGTCATCTGCTGCAGATCCTCGGGCTGCTCACGATGGAGGCGCCGCAGTCGCTGGAGCCGGGCGAGTTCCGCGACGCCAAGGCTCAGGCGCTGCGTGCGACCCGGCTGTGGGGTGGCGATGCGAAGGAGTCGAGCCTGCGGGCGCGGTACACGGCGGGCAAGCTCGGTGACCGGCAACTGCCGGACTACGTGGCCGAGGAGGGCGTGGACCCGTCGCGGGAGACCGAGACGCTCGCCGAGCTGGTCCTGGCCGTGGACACGTGGCGCTGGGCCGGGGTGCCGTTCCGGCTGCGGTCGGGCAAGGCGGTCGCGAACAGCCGCAAGGAAGCGGTGATCACGTTCAAGGAGCCGCAGCGGATCCCGGACGGCCTGAACGGGCCGGAACGGCCGAACCGGCTGCGGATCGGCTTCGGGCCGGACTGCCTGGCCCTGGACTTCACGATCAACGGGCCGGGCGATCCGTTCGAGCTGGACCCGATCACGTTGCAGGCCGACTTCGGGCCGGGAGATCTTCCGGCGTACGGGGAGGTCCTGCGCGGCGTCTTCGACGACGACCCGCTGCTGTCGGTGCGCGGTGACGTGGCCGAGCAGTGCTGGCGCATCGTCGAGCCGGTGACGAAGGCGTGGCACGCCGGCGAGGTGCCGATCGTGGAGTACCCGGCGGGCAGCGACGGCCCGGACGGCTCACACCTCGATGTGTGAGCCCATGATGACGGTGCGGTCGCGGGGCAGGCGGAAGTGTTCGGCGGCGTCGGCGGTCAGGTAGGACGTGGCGATGAACAGCCGTTTGCGCCAGGCCGCCATCGTCGGCGCGTCCCCGCGACGCAGCTCGATCTTGGAGAGGAAGAACGACGCCTGGTCGATCTGCAGCTTGCCCTCGGTGCTCTCGTCGTCGAGGGTGCGCAGGGCGGGCAGCAGGTCGGGCGTCTCGGCGTAGCCGAACCGGACGGTCACGTGAATGATCCCGTCGTCGGCGTAGCCGAGGCCGTCGACGACCGTGCGGCACTCGCCGTCCTCGATCCGCGGCACCGTCTCCACCTTGATCGCGCAGATCAGGACGTGTTCGTGCCGCACGTGGTTGTGCTCGACGTTGGCCCGCAGCGCCAGCGGCGCGCTCGCGCTGCCCCGGTTGAGGAAGACCGCGGTGCCCGGCACCAGCACGGTCCGGTCGGGGTGTTCGCGCAGGTCGGTGATGAAGTCGCGCAGTGACCCCTCCTGCTGGTCGCGCTCGGCGGTGATCACCTGCCGGCCGCGCTGCCAGGTGGTCATGATGGTGAACGCGGTCAGCGCGATCAGCAGCGGCAGCCAGGCGCCGTGCACGAGTTTGGTCAGGTTCGCCGACACGAACAGCAGGTCCACCGCGAGCAGCGCGACCGCGCCGGCGGTGAGCAACCACGGCGGGGTGCGCCAGGTGTCCCGGGCGACCCGGAAGAACAGCAGCGTGGTGATGCTGATCGTGCCGGTCGCGGCCATGCCGTACGCGTAGGCCAGCGCGGCCGACGAGCGGAACGCGAACACCAGCGTGAGCACCGAGAACAGCAGCAGCCAGTTGATCCAGGGAACGTAGATCTGCCCGATCGACGAGTCCGAGGTGTGCGCGATCCGCAGCCGCGGCAGGTAGCCGAGCTGGGCGGCCTGCGAGGTGACCGAGTACGCCCCGGTGATCACCGCCTGGGACGCGATGACGGTGGCCGCGGTGGCCAGCAGGACCAGCGGCAGGCGGGCCCACTCCGGTGCCAGCAGGAAGAACGGGCCGCTGATGTTGGCGTTGTCGTCGAGGATCAGCGCGCCCTGCCCGAGGTAGCTGAGCACGCAGGCGGGCAGGGTGAGGAACAGCCAGCCGCGGACGATGGCCCGGCGCCCGAAATGGCCCATGTCGGCGTACAGGGCCTCGGCGCCGGTGACGGCGAGCACGATCGCGGCCAGCGCGAAGAAGGCGATGCCGAAATGCCCGATCAAGAACCCGACGGCGTACGTCGGGGACAGTGCCCGCAGGATGCCCGGGTGTTTCGCGATGCCGCCGATCCCGAGCACCCCGATCGTCGTGAACCAGGTGATCATGATCGGGCCGAAGATCCGCCCGACCGCGGCCGTCCCGTGTTTCTGCACCAGGAACAGCACCAGGATGATGACGGCGGTGACCGGGATGACGAAGTCACCCAGCGACGGCTCGACGACCTTCAACCCCTCGACCGCGGAGAGCACCGAGATCGCCGGCGTGATCATGCTGTCGCCGAAGAACAGGGCGGCGCCGAAGATGCCGAGCACGGCCAGCGCCATCGTGGTCCGGCGGCCCCGCTGACTGCCGGAGCCGCGCAGCAGCGTGATCAGCGCCATGATGCCGCCCTCGCCGTGGTTGTCGGCGCGCAGGGCGAGCAGCACGTACGAGACCGTCACGATGATCGTCACGGACCAGAAGATCAGCGAGACGACGCCGTACACGTTGGCGTCGCCGACCGGGACGGGGTGCGGGTCCTCGGGGTTGAACACGGTCTGCAGCGTGTAGATCGGGCTGGTGCCGATGTCGCCGAAGACGACACCGAGCGCCCCGACCACCACGGCGAGACGAACGGGGTCACTCGCTGAGGGACCGGACACGAGATCGAGCGTACGGCCGTGGTCATCGCCCCGGGACGGGATCGCGGGTTCTCCCGCGCGCGGCCCGCGTTGACAGCCCGCCATCTCATATCGATACTCGATGCATCGACTTTCGATAAGGAGATCTCTCGTGGCGCCATCCCCTCGCCGCTCCGGCGCCCTGCGCCCCCTGCGGGCCCTGCTGACCCTCACCGTCATCGGCAACGTCCTGTTCCTGCTCGTCACGCCGGCCCACTGGGTCCGCAGCTGGCGAGCCCCACTGGAGTTCTGGGCACCGCTCGACGCGCTGAAGGATCCGGCGCCCGACCCCCTGCAGCCGGCCTTCACGACGAAGGTCGGCCACGCCGACAACCATGTGCTGGTCACGGTCCTCGACCCCACCCCCGCGCAGACCACGCTGGAGATCATCGCCATGGGGGCGGTGAGCGCGGTCGCCTGGCTCGTGATAGCGATCCTGGCCCGCCGGATCGTCACGTCGGCTCTGCACACGGACCCGTTCACCACCACCACCGCTGACCGGCTCCGCGGGCTGGGCATCGTCATCCTCGCCGCCGGCGGCCTGGCCGGGCTCATCCGCCTGGCCGCCTCGTACGCGCTGTTCCACAGCGTGTTCCCGTCCTCCACCTACCAGGGCGACCTGATCGATCTCAGCCTCTGGTGGCTGCCGCTGGGCCTCGCCGTGCTGGCGTTCGCCGCTGTGGTCCGGCACGCCTGCGCGCTGCGCGCCGAGCTCGACGAGGTCATCTGATGCCTCCCGAGGAGCAGCACCGCGTCGACATCCACATCGATCGGCTGCTGGCGGCCCGCGGCATGACCCTCACCGAGCTCGCCGGGCAGGTCGGCCTCACCCTGGCCAACCTGTCCATCCTCAAGAACGGGCGCGCCCGCGCCATCCGCTTCAGCACCCTGACCGCGCTCTGCGACGCGCTCGACTGCCAGCCCAGCGACCTGATCACCGTCCGGAAGGCGTCGTCGGAGCCGACCACGAATGAGCAGTGACGCCGGCGCCGCGGATCAGTCGACGGGCAGTTCGCGGCGCAGGAGTTTGCCGGTGGGGTTGCGGGGGAGCTCGTCGAGGAAGACGACGTCGCGCGGCACTTTGTAGCGCGCGAGCAGCGCCCTCACGTAGTCGCGGATCTCCTGCGGGTCGCGGGCCGCGCCCTCGGCCGGGACGATGAAGGCGCGCAGCCGGGTGCCGAACTCGGGGTCGTCGACGCCGATCACGGCGGCCTCGATCACGTCGTCGCGCTCGGCCAGGAGGTTCTCGACCTCGAGCGGATAGACGTTCTCCCCGCCGGAAATGATCATGTCGTCGTCGCGGCCGTCGATGAAGAGCAGGCCGTCGTCGTCGAGGTGGCCGCGGTCGCCGGTGGACATGAAACCGTCGATGACCTGCTTGTGCCGGCCGTCGGTGTAGCCCTCGAACGGGATGCCGGTGCGCACGAAGACCCGTCCGGTCTCGTGCGGCCGGGTGATCCGGGTGTCGCGGTCGTCGTAGAGCGCGACGTGCACGGTGACCGGCGGTTTGCCGACCGTGCCGGGAGCGCGGCGGGACTCGGCCGGCTGGGCGACCGACGCGACGGCCACCTCCGTGGAGCCGTACACGTTGTAGATGACGTCGCCGAACGTGTCCTGGAAGCGATGGGTGAGGTCCGGCGCGAGGGGTGATCCGGCGACGAAGACCGTGCGGAGCGCCGACACGTCGTACCCGGCAATGATCCCGGGTCCCAGCGAGAGGATCCGGGTGAGCATCGTGGGCACGGCGACCAGCATCGATGCCCGATGGTCGGCGATCGCCCGCAGGATGCGCTCGGGGTCGAAGCGGCGCAACAGGATCGCGTGGTCGGCGAGCGAGAGCCCGACCGTCCACGCGCCGAAGCCGGTGCTGTGGAACAGCGGGGAGGCGACGACGATCGCGCCCCGCCGCGGGAACGGGATGCGGTCCGCGATCAGGGCGCTGGCCAGCGGGGACACCTTGGTACGGGGTGCGCCCTTGGGCAGGCCGGTGGTGCCGCTGGTGAGAATGATGAACCCGGGTGGGCGGTCCGGCATCGGCAGCGGCGTGACCGGGCGACCGGCCATCAGCATGTCGATGGTCTTGTCCGCGGCGCCCTCGTCGGCCCAGGTCAGGTAGCGCGGGACGTCGTCCGGAAGGGCGTCGATCAGGGGCGTGAACTCGCTGTCGTAGAGCACCGCGCGGACGTTCTCGCGGGCGACGACCTCGGCGAACTGTTGCGGCGCGAGCCCGGTGTTCATCAGTGCGAGGCGCAGGTTGGCGCGGGCGGCGGCGCTGATCGTGAGGACCAGGCCGCGGTGGTCGCGGGCGAGCACGCCGATCACCGAGCGTTCCGGGAGGTCCAGGTCCTTGAGCGCGTGGGCGAGGGCGTTGGACTGCTCGTCGAGCTGCCGGTAGTTGAGCGTGCCGCGCTCGTCGGTCAGGGCCGGGGCGTGGGGGTTCTCGGCGGCCGCTTTCATGATCAGAGCGGCCTGCGGGCCCAGTCGCGCGTTGCGGATCGCGGCGCTGACCAGGTGATCGGGGCGCAGCAGGTTGACGATGCCGATCTGGTGCATGCGCAGCACCGCGTGCAGGTTCTCCAGAGCGCTCACGAGCGGGCCTCTCGCAGGTCGAAGTTCGCGTCGCCGAGGACCTCACCGGCGATCTCGGAAAGGTGGTCGAACGCGTCGTCGCCGGTCCAGTCGTGGTGCTCGTCGACGATGCGCTTGGAGAGCCGGACGGCGGTCACCGGATGGGAGGCAATCACCTTCGCAAGATCAATTGCTTGCGCGTACGTCGTACCGGGCGCGACGACCCGGTTGATCAGTCCCAGGTCGTGGAGTCGCCGCGCGCTCATCGGCTCGCCGGTCAGCGCGAGTTCGAGCGCGGTGGCCCGGGGCAGGCTGCGGGCCAGCCGGAGCACCCCGCCGGCCGCGGCGACCAGGCCGCGCTTGACCTCGGGAATGCCGAACACGCTGTCGTCGGCGGCCACGATCAGGTCCGCGGCCAGCGCGAGTTCGCACCCGCCGGCGAGCGCGGCCCCTTCGACGGCGGCGATCAATGGCTTCTCCGGCGGTCGGGCGGTGAGCCCGAGCAGGCCCCGGCCCTCGGTCAGCGGGTATTCGCCGCGCGCGGCGGCTTTCAGGTCCATGCCGGCGCAGAAGATCGGGCCGGTGCCGGTGAGCACCGCGACGCGGGCCTCGGGGTCGGCCTCGAAGGCGTCGATCGCGCGTTCCAGCCGGCGGGCGGTGGCCAGGTCGACGGCGTTGCGGACCTCGGGGCGGTTGAGCCGGATGACGGTGACCGGGCCGTGCCGCTCGACCACCACCGGCGGCTCCCCCGGCGGTGGCAGCGGCGTGTCGTCGAACGGGTCGCCGGCCAGGTCGGCGGGGTCGACGGTGCGGACGGTGCGTGCGCCGTTCTTCAGCAGCTCGGTGACGATGCCGGTGTCCGGGGTGCCGTCGCGCCGGTAGGTGACGGTGTACGCCTCCACGACCCCGGTCTCCCGCGGCTCGGCGGCCACCGGGCGGGCCGGTCCGAGCAGGCGCGGGTTCGCGTCGAGGTCACGGAACCCGGCGCTCGGCGGGCGGGCGGAGAGCACCGTGGCGGCGTGCTTGGTCAGGTACCAGCCGAGCGCGGTCGCCAGCCCGAACTCGTCAGGATCGGACCGCAGGCGCGGTACGAGGTTGGCCACGGCGTGACTCGCGTAGTTGTTGCCCGGTCCACCGGCGAACGTCAGTCCACCGGTCACGGTCAGTTGCCGGTCGAGCGGGATGCCCAGTTCCGTGGCGGCGATCTGCACCGCGGACGGGAAGCATGCGTACAGGTCGAGGTGTTCGATCTCCTCGATCGCCCGCCCGACGTGTCCGAGGACCGCTTCGCCGATCGCGTGGATCGCCGGTGAGGCGGCGAGGTCGGCGCGCTCGGTGACGAACCATTCGTCCTCGGCGTGCGCGCCCGCGTGCACGAAGATCCACCGGTCCTGCGGGATGCCGGCCTCGTGCGCGGCCCGGGCACTGCACACGATCAGGCCGGCGGCCTGGTTGACCTGCAGGTTCGCGGTCAGCAGCTTGGTGTAGGGGGCGCAGACCGGCCGGTTGTCGTCGTCCGCGGTGGCAAGCTCGGCGGCGGTGCGGGGTTGCGGCAACCAGGCGTACGGGTTGGTGGCGGCGACCTCGGAGAACCGGGCCCACAACCGCGTGATCGCGGCCTGGTGCTCCTCGGGGGTGCGGCCCAGCCTGCGGCGGATCGCGGTCTCGATCAGGGCGTACAGATGCAGCGGGGAGGTCAGGCCGGCGGCGGTCTCGGCGTCGTTGTTCGGCTCGCGGTCGGTGCCGAGGACGCGGGTGGGTGCGGTGCCGTCGGGCTGGCGGGGCCAGTCGAGGTGCTTGCCGGAGCGTTCGGTGGCGGCGGCTTCGGCTCCGGCGATCAGCGCGATGCCGGTCTCGCCGCGGGTGATCGCGGCAGCGATGTCGTTGAGCAGCTGGAGTGGGCCGTCGCCGCCGAACAGGCTGGTCTGGACGGTCCGGGTGGGGGTGGCTCCCAGCCGCTGCGCGATCAAGGCGCCGGCGTCGGAGTACTGCCACGAGACGCTGGCGACCCAGCCGACCGTGTCCGCTTCCCTCGTGATGTCCACGGTGGCGTCTTCGGCGGCTCGGCGGAGCGCGCGGACGGCCAGGGACGCCGGGTCACCGTTCTGCGGCTCGGTGGAACGCTCGGTGACCTGACCCGCTCCGACGATCACGGGGGTCCACGGGTCGACCTCCCTGCCCGTACGTACGTGGGTGATTTTCGGGGTTCTCCGGGGTTCTGACGCGGGTCGACCGAGGTCGGCCGCGGCCAGGCGCCGCAGGGAGCTCCGCAACGCGTCGGTCAGGCTGCGGGCGACCATCGAGCCGAGCGGCCCGTCGGTCGGCCCGCCCTGGACGCCGCCGCCGAGGTGGACCACGGTCGTGTCGCCGATGGTGGCGAGTGAGAGGTAGAGGCCGACCTCGATGCCCATCGGGCCGGTGCCGTCGAGCCAGATCGCCTGCCCCGGAGTGAGGCCGGTGACCGTCCAGCGGACCTCGACGGGCGTGTTCATCAGCTTGACGCGCTGGCGGAACCGGGCTCCCGCGGTGAGCCCGGCGGGTGGGCCCGCGGGCCAGCCGGCGTGCATGACCAGCCAGTCCGCCATGGTGGACGCGTCGGTCAGGTAGGCGAAGACGCGCCCGGCGGGCGCCGGGACCGGCACCGACGACGTCCACGGGCGGCGCAACCGGCGCGGCGGCTCCACGGGCGCGGGTGGGGTGACGGGTGTTGCTCGGCGCCGGAAGCGCATCGACACCTCCCAACAGTCTGGCGTGACGGTAAGCCAGTGACGTGCATCACGACAAGACCGAAAACGGTCGGAAAAAATCCTGGGTGGACCTCAGATACAGTCAGGCCGTACGGTAAGTGCGATGAGGCGCACCCAAGCCCAGCGCAGCGAGAGCACGCGAGCCCGCATCCTCGACGCGACCCTGCAGGCCCTGGTCGAGCGGGGTTACGCGGAGACGACCACCGCCGAGGTGCAGGCGCGCGCCGACGTGCCCCGCGGCACCCTGCTGCACCACTTCCCGACCAAGGTCGACCTGCTGGTCGCCTCGGTGCAACACGTCGCCCGGCGACGGCTCGCCGCGCTGGACAGCGAGTTGTCGGCGCTGCCGGCCGGCGCCGACGAACTGGACGCGTTCGTCGACGCGGTCTGGCGCCAGTTCTCGACGCCGCTGTTCTGGGCCGCGCTGGAGCTGTGGAACGCGGCCCGCACCGACCCCGGGCTGCGGGCGGCACTGATGCCGGTGGAGAAGGAGATCTTCGGGGTGCTGCACGAGCGGGCGCAGGCGCTGCTCGGGCCGGACCGGCGCGTGGCGACCGTCGTCCAGATGACCTTCGAGATGATGACCGGCCTGGTCATGACCGGCATCGTCAGCGGTGAACTGGGCCGTCGCGAGTTGTTGATCCGCCGGTGGAAACGGGCGGCCGCGATCCTGCTCGGGCGGCGCGACCCGGACACCCTCGTCGAACGCACGAAGGGACCGTGAGAGATGTACGACGACCCGTTCGAGACCACGGAGCGACAATCGCTGCGGGAGGCGGTGGCTTCCTTCGTACACAGGGAGGTCTTTCCGTTCCTGAACGACTGGGAGAGCGCCGGGGAGATCCCGCGGGAGCTGCACGTCAGCGCGGCCGAGGCCGGGCTCTACGGCGTCGGGTTCCCCGAAGAGGCCGGTGGGGACGGCGGCGACATCGTGGACATGGTGGTCGCGACCGAGGCGTTCATCGAGGCCGGCGGCTCGTCCGGGGCGCACGCGGCGCTGTTCACGCACGGCATCGCGCTCCCCCACATGATCGCCACCGGCGACCCGGACCTGATCGAGCGGTTCGTCCGCCCGGCGCTGTCCGGCGCCAGGATCGGCTCGCTGGGCGTGACCGAACCGGACACCGGGTCCGACGTCGGGTCGCTGCGCACCACCGCGGTCCGCGACGGCGACGAGTACGTGGTCAACGGCGCGAAGATGTTCATCACCTCGGGCACCCGCGCCGACTTCGTGACCACCGCCGTGCGGACCGGCGGGCCGGGCTCGGCCGGGATCAGCCTGATCGCGATCGAGCGCGGGACGCCCGGGTTCACGGTCTCGCGCAAGCTCGACAAGATGGGCTGGCTCTGCTCGGACACCGCGGAACTGTCGTTCGCCGACTGCCGGGTGCCGGCCGCGAACCTGATCGGGGCCGAGAACGGCGGGTTCCCGCTGATCGCCCAGGTCTTCGTGCCGGAACGGATCGTCGCGGCGGTGCACGCGTACTCGGTGGCGCAGCGCTGCCTCGACCTGTCGCTGGAACAGGTGCGGCGGCGGGAGACGTTCGGGCGGCCGCTGATCAGCCGGCAGGTGGTGCGGCACAAACTGGTCGGGATGCGGCAGCGGATCGAACTGGCCCGCACGTACACCCGGCGGGTCGCGGCCCGGCACGCCGCCGGTGAATGGGTGGCCGGCGAGGCGTGCCTGGCCAAGAACGCCGCGGTCGACGCCGCGCGGCACGTCGTCGACGAGGCGGTCCAGTTGCACGGCGGCTCGGGTTACCTGCGCGACTCCGAGGTGGAACGCCACTACCGCGACGTGCGGATCCTGCCGATCGGGGCGGGCGCGACCGAGGTGATGACCGATCTGGCGGCCAAAATTTTCCAGTACGATCACTGACAGCAACCGTATCCAGGGGTAGGTTGCCGCCCCCGCATCGCGCCGGTCGGTGCGGCCGAGTCGTACGTCAGATCGGCGAGCTCGGCGTCGACCTGTTCGCGGGCGGAGCGTTCCACCTCCGCAAGGCCTTGCGAGCACTTCGGGCGCCGTTCCTCGTCGCCCTTCGACCAGGCGGCGAACGGCGGCCGTCCGGGAGGAAAGCCGCACGTTCGGAGGAGACGTCCTCCACATCGGACACGCTAGGGTCGGGCCCGTGACGGCTCGCCCCACCCTCGACTCCGCCCGGCGCCACGTCCTGGCCGCGGCCACGGTCGTCGTGCTGGGCATCGTCTGGTGCGTGCTGCACCTGGGGTCCGGCGCCGGCGTCGAAGCGGTTGCGTACGTCTTCGCCCCGCTCGGCGGCGTCTTCTCCACCGCGGCCGTCGCCCACCTGGTCCGCCGCAGTCCCGGCCTGGATCCGGTCGCCGCCCGGTTCTGGCGAGGCATCCTGGTCGCCGTCACCGTCATCGCGGCCGGATATGCCTGGATGGCCGCCGACATGCTGGCCCACGCCTCGCAGTCGGCCACCCGCAGCATGCCGCCGGCGGCCGCGGCCGTCTCCGCCGCCGGTTTCCTGATCGCGATCTGGTCGCTGGCCCGGGTCCCGGTCGTCACGTCGGGTGCCGCCGAGCGCTGGCGGATGGCGCTGGACCGGACGATCGTGTTCCTCGGCTGCGCGGCGATGCTCTGGTACGCCGGTCTGGCCCCGATGCTGTCCGCCCGTGAACCGTGGAGCCGGCAGGCGATGCTGCTGGTCGGGCTGGGTCTGCTGGTCGCGGCCGGCGCGGCGACGAAGGTGTCGTACATCGCCGGTGGTCCGGTCGACCGGGTGGCGATGCGGTTCGTCGCGGCCGCCGGCGGGCTGCCGTCCGCGGTCTCGGCCGTGCTCGCGGTGCAGTTCGGGGTGGCCGGGAGCATTCCGGCCCAGGCGTGCGTGCTGCCGTTCGCACCGCTGCTGATCACGTTGGGTGTCGCCGCGCAGGTCCGTGCCGATCACGGGTTGCGCCGTGGCCCGGCCCGCCCCGGCACCCTCCTGCCGTACCTGGCGACGGTCCTGGCCGACGTGCCGCTGATCGCGGTGGCGTCCGGCGCGCCGCTGCGCTGGCCGGTACGGGTGGTCCTGATCGCCGCGGTGGTGGTGACCGCTCTGGTCATGGTCCGGCAGTACCTGGCGTACCGGGAGAACGCCCGCCTGCTGCGGACCGCGCAGATCCAGGAAGAGCAATTGAAGTACGAGGTGAGCCACGACAACCTGACCGGGCTCGCCAACCGGGCGTTGTTCCGGGTGCGGCTCGCCGCGGCGCTGACCGGCGGGCCGGTGTCGGTGCTGCTGATCGACCTGGACGACTTCAAGACCGTGAACGATCTGCTCGGTCACGGGGTCGGCGACGATCTGCTGGTGGCGGTGGCACGGTTGCTGCGGGCCGAGGCGGGCGACGACGGCCTGGCCGTGCGGGTGGGCGGCGACGAGTTCGCGGTGCTGATGACCGGCCCCGATCCCGGGGAACTCGCCGCACGGCTGCTGGCCGCCCTGTCGTACCCGATCAGTGATCACCGGCTCCTGGTCCAGGCCAGCATCGGGATCGCCGACGCCGCCCCCGACGCCACCACCGACTCCGTCCTCCGGGACGCCGACGTCGCGTTGTACCTGGCCAAGCAGGGCGGCAAGGCCGGCTCGGTACGGTACGCGGACGGCATGGGCGAACCCGTCCTGGCTCACATGCAACTGGGCGGCGAGTTGCGGCGCGCCCTCGACGACGGCGAGTTCCGGGTCGTCTACCAGCCGATCGTGCGGCTCGACTGCAACCTGGTGATCGGCGTCGAGGCCCTGGTCCGCTGGCATCACCCGGAGCGTGGCGTGGTCAGCCCGGCCGAGTTCATCCCGGTCGCCGAGCGCACCGGCCTGATCGTGCCACTGGGCCGGTTCGTGCTGCGCGAGACGTGCCGGCAGGCGGCGGCCTGGCGGGCCGAGTTCGGGCCGGACGGGCTGGCCGAGACCGGGTTGAACGTCTCGGCCCGGCAGTTGCACGACCCCGATTTCGTGGCCGACGTGGCGCAGGCGCTCGCCGACACCGGCCTGCCCTGCGAGCGTCTGGTCCTGGAGGTGACCGAGTCGGCCGTGCTGCGCGGCCAGCAGGTGTCGCGGGCGTTGTCCGAGCTGGATCGGATGGGCATCCGGCTCGCCCTCGACGATTTCGGCACCGGTGAGTCGTCGCTGAGCCTGTTGCGCGCCTTCCCGGCGTCGATCGTCAAGCTGGACAAGTCGTTCGTCGACGGCATCGAGGTCGACGACGGCCGGCCCGCCGACGCGGACGCCCGCCAGGCCGTGGCCCGCGCGGTGATCCAGCTGGCGAACGCGTTGCGCCTGGACACGGTGGCCGAGGGGATCGAGAGTCCCGAGCAGGTGGCCGCGCTGCTGGAGCTCGGCTACACCCGCGGTCAGGGGTTCTACCTCGGTGAGCCGATGAGCGCGGACGCCGTCTCGGGTCTGCTGGCCCGGCAGCGGCAGACCGCGCCACGGGTGTCCGAAGAGATGGTTGCCTTCCGGAGCCATGAGCGATAGACATTTGTGGTTCTTGGCGGGTTGTCCGAAGAGGATCGTAGGGAGTTCGCGGTGACGGAGTCGAACGACTGGGTGCCGGCGGGAATCGACGTCACCGTGCCGAGCGCCGCGCGGGTGTACGACTACTTCCTCGGCGGCGCGCACAACTTCGCCGTCGACCGGGCGCTCGCCGGGCAGATCGCCTCGATGACGCCGAACATCGGTGAGACGATGCGCTCCAACCGGGTCTTCCTGCGCCGCGCCGTGCGTTACCTGGCCGCGCAGGGTGTCCGCCAGTTCCTCGACATCGGCTCCGGCATCCCCACCGCGGGGAACGTGCACGAGATCGCCCTCGAGGCCGCGCCCGGCGCGCGGGTCGTCTACGTCGACATCGACCCGGTGGCGGTCGAGCACAGCCGCGCGATCCTGGCCGGGGTCGACGGGACCGGGGTGGTCCTGGCCGACATGCGCGACGTGGACCGGGTGCTGGCCGAGGCCGAGAAACTGGGCCTGGACCTGACCGAGCCGGTCGCGGTGCTGCTCGCCGGGGTGCTGCACTTCGTGCCGGACGGTGACGGCCCGCAGGCCCTGGTCGCGGCGCTCGGTGCGGCCGTGGCGCCGGGCAGCTACCTGCTGATCTCGCACGCCACCGCGGACGGCCAGCCGCCGGAGGTGGTCGAGGCGCAGCGCCTGTCCGGGCGCACCGGTACCGAGATCGTGCTGCGCCCGGCCGCGGAGATCACGGCGTACTTCGCCGGCTTCGATCTGGTCGAACCGGGTCTGGTCTTCATCCCGCGGTGGCGGCCGGATCCGAGCGACCCAGTCGACGAGCATCCCGAGCGAGTGGGGGCGTACGCCGGCGTCGGCCGCAAACCGTGACCGAATTCGCCCGTCTCTGGTCGCAGCGGATCGCGTACGAGGGTTTCGTCCCGCTCGACGGCGCCGACCTGGAGGCGCTTCTGAAACGCCTGGCCGTCCGGTTGCCGCACGCGGGTCGTGAGGTCGGCGCGGCCCTGGTCGCCGCTCACCTGACCGACCCGTCCGTGCTGAGCGAGACGATCACCCTGATCGGCAGCCACTTCCACGACCCGATGGCGATCCAGGCCGCGGTCGCCGCCGGGTTCGCACAGGCCCTGCGCGAGACCACGATGGCCGAGCAGGAGCAGCTGACCCGGGCCGTGCTCGACGCGCACGCGGGCGTCGAACGGGCGTTGCGCGACAGCGAGTCCCGGCTGCGGGCGATCTTCGACAACGCCGCGGTCGGCATCGGGGTCAGCACCATGGACGGGCAGATCGTGCGGGTCAACCAGGCCTTCGCCGACCTGCTCGGCTTCACGCACGAGCAGTTGTGCGCGATGACCGTCCCGCAGCTGGGTCACCCTAGTGATCCGCCCGGCATGTGGCGGCTCTACGAGGAGATGATCCGCGGCGAGCGCGACCACGTGCGGCTGGAGAAGGCGTACTTCCGCTGTGACGGCAGCGCGGTCTGGACCGACATGACGTCGTCGCTGATCCGCGACGAGCACGGCGCCCCCGAGCTGACCATGGTGATGCTGCAGGACATCACCGACCGGCGCCGGCTCAAGGACAGCCTGCAGCACCAGGCGACCCACGACCCGCTGACCGGCCTGCCGAACCGGACGATGATCGCCGCGCACCTCGACACGATCTTCGAGCACGCGCGGCGGGTGGGCCTCTGCTACCTGGACCTGGACGGGTTCAAGCGGGTCAACGACACGCTCGGCCACCAGGTCGGTGACGCGCTGCTGGTCGCGGTGGCCGAGCGGCTCACCGGCTGCGCCGACGAGCCGTGCCGGATCGCCGGTCGGATGAGTGGCGACGAGTTCGTGCTCGCCGTCCGCGACCCGTCCGGGCCCGACGAGATGCGTGAGCTCGCCGAACGTGCTTTCACGGCATTGACCCGGCCGTACGAGATTGGCCGCCACCGCCTGCGCGTCTCCGCCAGCATCGGTGTCGTCGACAGCGACGTCGCCGGGACCACGCCGGCCGAGCTGATGAAGGCCGCGGACCTCACCCTCTACACCGCCAAGTCCGAGGGCCGCGCCCGTTACGTCATGTACGACGCGGACCGTAACGCCCGGCAGGCCGCCCGGTACGCCCTGGCCGCGGACATGCCCGACGCGCTGGACCGCGACGAGTTCACCGTCGTCTACCAACCCCTGGTCTCGCTCGCCGACGAACGGTTACGCGGCGTCGAGGCGCTGGTCCGCTGGCAGCATCCCACGCTCGGCCCGCTGTCGCCGGACTCGTTCATCCCGCTCGCCGAGGAGACCGGGGTGATCGTCGCGCTCGGCCGGCACGTGCTGCAGCAGGCGTGCGCGCAGGCCGCCGAGTGGGCCCGCCGGTTCCCCGACAACCCGGTCTTCATGAGCGTGAACGTGACCGTCGCCCAGGCCCGCGAACCGGCCTTCCCGTCCGAGGTCGCCAAGATCCTCGCCGACACCGGCCTCGACCCGCGCCTGCTCGTCCTCGAACTGACCGAGAGCGCGATCATGGACACCGACGGCGCGCCGCTCGCGGCCCTCGACGTGCTCGCGGCCGGCGGCATCCGGATCGCCATCGACGACTTCGGCACCGGCTACTCGAACCTCGCCTACCTGCGCCGCCTCCCGATCCACATTCTGAAACTGGCCGGCCCGTTCGTCGACGGCCTGCGTGATCCCGCGTCGATGGCCACCGCCGACGAGCAGATCGTCGAGACGATCATCCGGCTCGCGCATGTACTCGGCGTCACGGTCACCGCCGAGGCCGTCGAGACGCGCCCGCAGGCCGATCGGCTGCGTCACCTGGGCTGCGACACCGGTCAGGGCTACCTCTTCTCCCGCCCGCTGCCGGCCGCCGCGATGCCTCCGCTGTTGCACAACTCCGGCCCCGCCCTCACCCTCCGCTGATTTTCTTCCCGTACGCCGTGAGCCCGCCCCGGCGCACTCCGGCCCCTCGGCTGGTTCTCGCCGTGGCTACGAGCCACGAATACCCACGGTCAGGGCCGGCCGGGAGAGCGGGCGCGCCGGCTCGGTGACCAACTTGCCTGCCTCGCGGGCTCCGGCGAGCGGGTTCGTTGCTCTGACCGTGGCCACCCGCGGACGCCGCCCTTGCGGGCTGAGCGTTCAGGGGCGCCCCGCGCCCCTGCTCAGACCGGAAGGGTCCCCGCGGGAGCGGCGGAGAAGGACCACAGCGGACGTGGGACATGAAGATCTTGATGGTGGTGTGCCGCGAGGGGTTGCCCGGGAGCGGTCTCTTGTAGGCTCGGCCGGTCATCCACGTCGATGCGAGTCGAGGGACCAGCTACATGAACGACGAGTCCGAGTTCCACGCGGACCGTACGCAGGAGATGCGCCTTCCTGCGGTGGCGCACGCGCAGGCGATGCCGCCGCAGCACGGTGGGGCCGAGGTGATCGAGGCGGCCGCGTATCGCGGGGACACCGTGTTCGAGCGGGAGGTGGTGGAGAAACTTGCCGCCGCCGCGGCGCGGTCCGTGCCCGGGGTGGCGGAGCTGGGCGGGGACGTGGCCCGGTTCTTCAACACGGTGCTGGACAAGGTCGGCCTGGACAAGGTCGGCGACGCGACGCGCGGGGTGTCGGCGAGGGTCGACGGGACCTACGTGGACATCACCGTGGTGCTGTGCCTGCGGGCCGGTGAGGTGGTGTCCGAGGTCACCAGCGAGGTGCGGACGCGGGTGATCGAGGCGGTGGAGAAGTACGGCGTGCACGTCAACAACTGCAAGGTCAAGGTCGACGACATCCTGATGCCGGAGTGATCCAGCAGCAGTTGATCGCGCGCGTCCGGGAGTTGTGCCGGGCAGATGATCGGCTGTCGGCGGCGCTGATGTACGGCTCGTTCGTGACCGGTGAGGCGGACGAGCACAGTGACGTCGAGTTCTGGTTGTTCAGCGACGTCGAGCCGGAGCCGGTCGAGTGGCTGCGCCGGGTCGGGCCGGTCCAGCACGTGGTCGTGAACGAGTTCGGCGCGCATGTGGCCTTCTTCCCGGGCCTGATCCGCGGCGAGTTCCACTTCTGCCGGGATATTTCCGTGGTGGCGACGTGGCCGCACCGGGACGTGGAGATCATCGTCGACCGCACCGGCGCCCTGCGAGCCGCCGTCGACCAGCCACCACCCGAGACGGATGAACACGATCTGGGTGGGCGATTCGCCAACTGGCTCATCCTCACCCACCGTGTCGCCCAGCGCGGCGAACTGCTGAGAGCCGTCGACGCCCTGACCCAGGTCCAACGCCACCTGCTGTGGATGACCCGCCTGGCCCAAGGCCGGGCAGAGCACTGGCTCACCCCGTCCCGAGCTGCCGAAACAGACCTGCCGCAGCCGGTCGTCGACGCCCTGCACCGAGCCACCGCCACCGCCGGCCCCGAGTCGATCACCGCCGCCCTGCGAGCGGCCTGGACTCTCGGGCGGGACTACGCCCATCTACCCCCGGCGCTCACCGCCGAACTGGACGCCGCCCTGCGGTGACGCCGTGCTCTCCCGCACGATCAGGTTCGTGTTCATCTCCACGTGCGTGTCGACCGAGTCGCCGCGGGCCAGCGCGAGCAACGTCCCGGCGGCACGGCCGCCCATGTCGCGCAGCGGCTGCCGGACCGTGGTCAGCGGCGGCGACGCCCACCGCGCACCCGGCAGATCGTCGAACCCGACCACGCTGAGCTGCGCCGGAACGGAGACCCCGGCCCGCCGGGCCGCCTCGTAGACCCCGAGCGCCATGTAGTCGTTGGCCGCGAAGATCGCCGTCGGCGGCTCGGCCCCGGCCAGCAGTCTCCGCGCGGCGTCGTAGCCGGACTGGAAGTAGAAGTTCCCGGCCTCGACGACACCCTCCCCGCCGAGCGCCGCCCGGTAGCCGTCGAGGCGGGCCTGGCTGCCCCGGATCTCCGGATGCCCGGCGATCATCGCGATCCGCCGGTGACCGAGATCCATCAGGTGGCGGGTCGCACTGTAGGCCCCGGCGAAGTTCGTGGTGTCGACCGTCGGCACCTCGCCGGAGACCCGGGACGCCGGGGCGAGCGCCACGACCGGGACGTTGAGGCTGCTCAGCGCGGCCCGCATGGTGCCGGCCGAGCTGCTCGCGGCGAGGATCACCCCGTCGGTGCGACCGAGTCGCAGCCGTCGCAGCAGCTGCTCGGTCGCGTCCGGGCCGCCGGTGAGCGAGGAGACCACCATCGCGACGCCGGCCGCGCTCGCCGTCGCCTCGATGCCCCGGATGTGCTCGGACTCCCAGGCACAGTCGATCTCCGGGAAGATGACGTCGATCAGCCGGATCCCGCCGGGCCGGGTCGGGAGGCGCGCGCGATACCCGTGCTCGCGCAGCAGCTCCTCGACCCGGTCGCGGGTCAGCGCGGAAACACCGTCGCGCCCGTTGAGCACGCGGGACACGGTCGGCACGGACACACCGGCGAGGCGCGCGATGTCGTCCATCGTCACCCTTGACGAAGTCATGATTGACCTTTGTCCATGCCGGGGCGACCCGTCAACCGGAATCACGCGCGCCACCATGGGCGGAACCGGTCAGAACTGGGGGCAGAGCCGCGTCCGTACCACCTTGATGATCTTCGTGGCGTCCGCCGGCTGGGTGCTGAACCGCTGGCTGGCGACGGTCACCCATTCCTTCTCCGGGCGCGCCTTGAGGTCGCGGCACTGGTCCCGGCCGCGGTTGACCAGCGCCTCCGCGTCCTGCGTGGAGACCAGCCCCGGGTCGATGCTCTTGAGATCGGCCAGGTAGGCCCGGGTGGTCGTCGCGTCCGGCTTCGGCGGGAACCCGAGCTGCGCCTCCATGCTGGCCCGCAGGTCGGGCTGCGACGGGACCGCGGCGGAGTTCTGCGCGGCCGGGGCGACCGTCGAACTGGCGCCGCTGGAGCACCCGGTGAGGCAGACGGCGAACGCGGCAACGGCGATGACAAGCTTGCGAGACATGCCCGGCTCAACGATGCCGACGCGCGATCAGGAACGGACGAACCTAGATCAAGATCTCTATGTCCTCGCTTCGTTGTGGTGCGGGCCGTCGCTCCCGCGAACCCTTACGGGCTTCGCAGGGTGATCCGCACCGGCACCGCCACCGGCCCGGGCCCGGCGATATCGACCTCACGCAGCAGGAACGGCCCACCGGCCGGCTCGACGAGCGCCGCCCGGATGCACATCCGTCAACGTCGATGCCGTGGCAGAAATGCTCCGCCGCGGATGAAGCAGACAAGGCGCCCCGAGCGGTCCACTGGTGCCATGTTCGACGACAACGGATCGTTTCTGCTGGCGACACTGGAGTTCTTCATCTTCCTGGCCTGGTTCATGTGTCTCTTCTGGATCTTCGGGGACCTGTTCCGGAGCAAGGACCTCGGTGGTGGGGGAAAGACGCTGTGGTCCGTCTTCCTGATCATCCTTCCGCTCATCGGGATGCTGTCCTACCTGATCGCCCGCGGTAACGGCATGACCGAGCGCTCGATGGCCGCGCAGGTCGACATGCGGGACCGGCAGGAGGCCTACATCCGGTCGGTGGCCACGCCGGCCCGCGGCGACAGCCCAGCCGACCAGATCGCCTCGGCCAAGGGACTGCTGGACTCGGGCGCGATCAACGCGGCGGAGTTCGAGCAGCTCAAGGCGAAGGCGCTGAACTCGGTGCCGGCTTAGTCACTGCCGGGCCGGTCTCGTCCGATCGTCGCTCCGGGCCCGGCTCCTCACTCCCGGTCGAGCCGGAAGCAGTGGAACCGGCCCCGATCGCGGACACCCTTACCGTCCATGACGCCGAGCAGGCTGTTCTCCCCCGCCCCCGGGAAGTGGCCGAGAACAGGCTGCCCGTCGTGGACCGTCGTCGCGGTCGACTCCCCTCGGAACTCGACCGTCCACCGGCTCGCCCCGCCCTTGGCCGTCTCCCCACCGTCGCAGAGGTGGCCGCCGGCGCGGCGGCCTACCGACGAATCAACGAGATCGGCGATCGACTGCTCGGTGTGGCCACGCGCCGATCGCCGCCACGGCATGCCCGCCGTCCCCGGAGCACCACCAGACCGCGGCACCGTCGCGGCCGCGGGCGTGGACACCACGCTCGTGCCCGGGACACACCGGCCACGCCGCCCACAGCATGTGCATCACCGCGTCCTGCGCGTCGTCGGCCACCGCCACCAGCGCGGTGATCGGATCGGCGCCGGCGCTCGGGAACACGCCCTGTCCGGTACCCGAGTACCCGTTCCAGGTCGTCGGGTAGGCGTTGCCGTTGAGGCCGAACTCGTCGTCCCGCACCACGAGCCGGCATTCCTGGCGCAGCCCGGTCGCGATCACGTCCCGGTTCAGCACCCGCATGGCGTCCTCGACGCGCGCCAGCCATTCCGGTTCCTCGGCGAAACCCGGCTGGAAGTCGATCTCCGCGAGCAGCGCCAGGGCGAGCTCGGCCGTCCGGGAGCGGTTCACGCCGTCGAGACTCGACAACGCCAGCTCGGTGGCGACCGGGTCCGTCCGCTTCCATTCCAGCACCGAGGCGGCCAGGTCGAACGCGTCCGCGCAGTTCAGAGAACCTGACCGGGCCGCCACGTAAACGGTCCGGCAGAGGCGGTCGAACTCCTGGTCAACCATCGGTGGTCCGGCGCAGGTAGGACGGGGTGAGGACCAGCACGGCGGTGATCGCGTACGCGAGGGCGCCCTGCAACCCGTACACCCCGGCCGGCCAGAGTCGCCCGCCGGACTGGTGGAGCAGGCGGATCACCACTGCCAGCATCACCGGCCCCAGCAGCGCGGCCACCCACGCCGGCCGGGTGCCGACGAGCCGCAACAGCAGCCAGCCCACCGGTGGCAGCACGAAGATCCAGATGAGAGCCATGTCGGCGACGGCCTCGAGCCCGCCGAATCCGCTCGCCGATTGCCGGTGCAGATCTTTCAGGAAGACGGCGGCGGGGAGCACCATGGCGAACCCGACCGCCGCCGAGCCGAGAGTCCGCAGTAACGACTGCCGCAAGGTCACCCGCCGAGGGTACGACCACCGGGCTTGCACGCTCCCGCAAGATCATTCACCGGCGGGCGTGGCGATCCGGGTCAATGGATCGGCAACTGCCCGGCAAACGCGCCATCGTCACCGGCCGCGGTATCGGCCGCAGCGTGGCCGTCGACGGCGGCGGCATCAAGGGACCGATCCACTACTGACGCGCACCCTGTGCTGGACTGACACCCGTGGCAAGCATGGACGATCTGACGCAACGGGTACGGGCGTTCGCCCGCGAACGGGACTGGGAGCAGTTCCACACCCCGAAGAACCTGGCGATGGCGCTGGCCGGCGAGGTCGGTGAGCTGCTGGCGGAGCTGCAGTGGCTGACGCCGGAGCAGTCGGCCGCGGTGATGGCCGATCCGGAGCTGGGTCCGCGGGTCCGGGCCGAGATCGGTGACGTCACGGTCTACCTGGTGCGGCTCGCGGACGTGCTCGGCCTCGACCTGGTCGACGCGGCGCTCGACAAACTGGCGGAGGCCGGCCGCCGCTACACGGTCGAGGCCGCCCGCGCAACGCCGCCAAGATCACCGATTAGAGGGTACGCCGATCATCCGCCAGCCGCCGTGTGACGCCCGTGCGGTCGAGCAGCTCCAGCAGCGGGACGGCCACGCGACGGCTCGTGCCGAGCGCCTGCCGTGCCTCACTGAGCGTGAACGGTTGCGGGATCGCGGCCAGGACCGCGGCCGCCTCCTCGGCCGCACCGGCGCGCAGCACCACGTTCGGGGCGAGCTGGACCACGAGTCCGAGCCGGACGGCGGCGGCGAGTTGACGGGCGCCGAGTCCGAGGGCGGCCAGCCGATACGTCTCGGGGGCCACGAACGGCTCGGCCGAGTCGAATGCCTTCTCCACCGCCTCGACCAGTCCGGCCGGCAGTGATCGTCCCGCCGGAGCGACCCGCCCGCCCGTGACGGTCAGTGGTGGCCGGACGAGCGCGTCCACGATCTCCCGCGCCGGTAGTCCCAGCCGGTGCCGCAGATCCTCCACGGCAATGCCGGTTTCCAGCGGATTTCTCGCGACATAGTCGTTGACCTCATCCGCCAGCCGCGCGGCCAGCGCCTCCCGGTACGCCGGATCCGCGAACCAATCGCCCGCTACCGGCACCCCGAGCGGCACTCCCATCCGCTCCAACTCGTCCCGGTGCACCAGTCGCCGTCGCCGCAGCTCCCCCGCGAGATCCGGCACCCCGGTCATCGCGTCCAGCTCGGCCGCCCGTACCGCCGCAGCTCCCCGCCGCTGCAACCCCGGCGGCACCACGTCGAGCACGGTCACCCCACCGGCGACATGGTGCCGTCCGGGATCCCGCAGCAGAGCCCGGTCCCCGATCCGCAGGGGAAGCGCCCGCCCCAGCCGCAACCGAGCCGTGTCCACCCCCAGCGGCCGCACCCGCACCGGCACCGCGGCCGATCCGACGTGCAGCATCAGCGTCGACGCCAGGTCCGCCACCGCGTCCCCGTGCACCCGGACGTCGATCAACTCGGTCAGCCGGAACCGCCCCGGCGTCAGCAGCGCCGTCCCCCGCCCGACAGCGTCCTTGTCCACGCCCCGCAGGTTCACCGCCACCCGGGCGACGCCCGGCACCTCGGAAGCGGTCACCCCGAGAGTCTGCAGCCCTCGCACCCGAACCGGCCGATCGAAACCGGTCAGCTCCAGCCCGTCCCCGACCCGCAGAATTCCCGCCCCGAGCGTCCCGGTGACCACGGTCCCGGCGCCCTTAATGGTGAACGCCCGGTCGATCCACAACCGCACGGCCGCGCCGGCGTCCGCCGACGGCAGCTGCGCGACCAGCCGATCCAGCGCCGCCCGCAGTTCCGGGAGCCCGTCCCCGGTCACCCCGCTGACCGCCACGGACTCGACCTGGCCGAGGGAGGTGGCGGCGATCTCGGCTAGGGCGGCCGTGGTCGCCGGCCCGGGGTCGGCCAGATCGGAACGGGTCACGACGAGCAGCCCGTGCCGCACCCCCAGGGCACCGAGGGCCGCCAGGTGCTCGGCCGACTGCGGCTTCCACCCCTCGTCGGCGGCGACCACGATCATCGCGGCGGGGACCGGGCCCACCCCGGCCAGCATGTTCGGCACGAACCGTTCGTGCCCCGGCACGTCCACGAACGCCACCGTCGCCCCGGACTCCAGCGTCGTCCACGCGAACCCCAGGTCGATGGTCATGCCGCGGCGGCGCTCCTCCGCCCAGCGGTCCGGTTCCATCCCGGTCAACGCCCTGACCAGCGTCGACTTCCCATGATCGACGTGCCCGGCGGTCGCGATCACGTGCACGGCAGCCTCCCGCCACGACAACGATCGGCCCGTTCCGGCCCACCGCCCGCGATCACGTGCACGGATGGTCCCCGGCCGCGAGGATCGCGTGCGCGATCAGGTCGTCCGCGGGCTGCGGGACGCATCGCAGGTCGAGCAGCAGACGACCCTGCTCGACCCGGCCCACGATCGGCGGTTCGGAGAGTCGCAGTTTCACGGCGTACGCGGAAGGAATCGACAGCGACCAGGAGGGCAGCTGGAGTTCCGGCGCTCCTCCCCCGCCGACGACCGCGACCGACGCGACGACCTCGGCCGTCGGCAGCCGCGACGCCAGTGCGAGCGTGCGTTCCCGCAACTCGTCGACGTCGTAGCGGAGGGCCCGCCACGTCGGCGTGACCGGCCCGGCCAGCGTCGCCTGCAACGCCGCGAGCGTCAGTTTGTCCACACGCAACGCCCGGGCGAGAGGATGCCGGCGCAGGCGTTCGACCAGGTCGGCATCGCCGAGCAGCAGCCCGGCCTGCGGACCGCCGAGCAGTTTGTCGCCGCTGGCGATGACCAGGTCGGCGCCGGCCCGCAGCGTGCTCGCCGCATCGGGCTCGTCGGGCAGCAACGGGTCGGGCGCGAGCAGCCCGGAGCCGATGTCCGCGACGACCGGCACGCCGAAACCGGTCAGCGCGCGAATCTCGGCCGCGCTGGTGAAGCCCCGGACCACGAAGTTCGACGGATGCACCTTCAGGATGAACCCGGTCCGCGGGCCGACCGCCGCCGCATAATCCTTCTCCGACGTACGGTTCGTCGTGCCGACCTCCCGCAGCCGCGCCCCGGTGGACTCGAGAAGGTCCGGCAGCCGGAACCCGTCGCCGATCTCCACCATCTCGCCGCGGCTGACGATGATCTCCCGTCCGGCCGCGAGCGCCGTGGCCGCCAGGACCAGCGCCGCCGCACCGTTGTTGACCACGTGCACGCCGCCGGCCGCCGGAACCGCGCCGGCGAGGGTGGCCAGTGCCGTCCGTCCGCGGCGGGCCCGTTTGCCGGTCGTCAGGTCCAGCTCGACATCGGTGTTTCCGCCGGCCGCGACGATCGCGTCGACGGCGGCGGGCGACAGCGCGGCCCGGCCGAGGTTGGTGTGCAGGACGACGCCGGTCGCGTTGAGCACCGGCCGGAGCCCGCCCGCGGTCGCCGGCAGCGCCGCCACCGCCGCGTCAGCGACACCGTCGGGCTCCAGCTCACCGGCCCGAACCCGGGCCTGAGCGGCGCGGATCGCGTCCTTGACCAGCCCCCGCCCGAGCCGCTCGGCCGCGGCGCGCAGCCTGGGGTCCTCGAGCACGACGTCCGTACGCGCGATCCGTCTCCGGAAGTCGGCACGTGACGGAGTCGCGTCGCGGACCTCGCGCCGGGAACCCGCCGCGGCTTTTCCGGTCACCATGCCTCCAAGAAGTGCGCGGCCTTCAAGAGGTGCGCGGCCTCCCGAGGATGCTGGCGGAGGCGGACGGGAATCGAACCCGCCTGACCCGGATCCCGGGTCACGTCGGTTTTGAAGACCGCGAGGAGCACCAGCCGCCTGAACGCCTCCACGATCACCGTATCGGATCGTCCGGATTGCGCTCGCCGGGACATGTGCGAGAGTGCGATGGTGACGATCCGGTTGACGCAGTACGCGCACGGCGGTGGCTGTGCCTGCAAGATCCCGCCCGGTGAGCTGGAGTCGGTGGTCGCCGGGCTGATCGGGGGCGAGGCACCGCAGGGGCCGGGTGAGCTGCTGGTCGGCCTGGACGACGGGGACGACGCGGCCGTGGTGCGGATCGCGGCCGGCACCGCGGTGGTGGCGACGGCGGATTTCTTCACACCGGTGGTCGACGACGCGTACGACTGGGGCCGGATCGCCGCCGCGAACGCGCTCTCCGACGTGTACGCGATGGGCGGCACTCCGGTCGTCGCCGTGAACCTGCTCGGCTGGCCCCGCGACGTGCTGCCGATGGAGCTGGCCGGGGAGGTGCTGCGCGGCGGCCTGGACGTGGCGCGCGCCGCGGGTTGTCACGTGGCCGGCGGGCACAGCGTCGACGATCCCGAGCCGAAATACGGCATGGCGGTCACCGGTGTCGCCGACCCGGCCCGGCTGATGCGCAACGACGCCGGTAAGCCGGGGGTGCCGCTGACCCTGACCAAGCCGCTCGGCGTCGGCGTGCTCAACTCCCGGCACAAGCAGACCGGTGAGGCGTTCCCGCAGGCGGTCGCGGCGATGACCGAGTTGAACCGGGCCGCGTCCGAGGCCGCCCTGGCGGCAGGCGTGGTCTGCGCGACTGACGTGACCGGTTTCGGACTCCTCGGCCACCTGCACAAGCTGGCGCGGGCCAGTGGCGTGACGGCGCGGGTCGACGCGGCGGCGGTGCCCTACCTGGACGGCGCTCGGCAGGCTCTCGCCGACGGGTTCGTCAGCGGCGGCACCCGGCGCAACCTGGACTGGGTCCGCCCGCACCTGGACGGCGGCGCGACCGGCGAGGACGAATTGCTGCTGCTCGCGGACGCGCAGACCTCGGGTGGACTGCTCGTGGCCGGCGAGGTGCCCGGCTTCCCGGTCATCGGCGAACTGCTTCCCGCGTACGAGGGGATCACCGTTCAAGTCAGATGACCCTCGGGCGACCCGCCCGTTCCCGGGACACAGGAAAGGGCGGGGCCGGATGACCCCGCCCTTTCCCTCGGACTACTTCACGATCAACTTCTGGAACTGGGCCCGGACGTCGGCCGCGTCCACCGACACGTCCATGTGACGCGGCGGCCCGAAGTCGGTCCCGAGCGTCGACGTGTAGTGCACCGTCGACGGGCAGCTCGACCCGCCGAACTGCAGCGTCTGGTTGATGATCAACCGGCCGGTGCGGATCTCGTAGCCCTTCACGGTCACCTTCACCTTGTGGAACGTGACCGGGTAGAGGCCCTGGCCGAGCCCGTTGTGGTAGTCACAGGTACGGACCGCGGTGCCCTGCGCGTCGGAGCTGAGGCACAGGATCAGGTTCGCCCCCTCCGGGTCGGTGGTCTTCCACGCGCCCGGAAGCCGGTCGGACTGCGTGCTGTTGCCGAAGACCATCGCCTTGTTGACGCCCTTGCCGTACGGCTTCGCGGCACTGTACTTCGAGGGGTTCTCGCAGTAGGTCGGGGAGGAATCCCGGGTCCGCTCGCGCAGCGTGTCCAGCTCGATGGCCAGCTCCGCCTTGGCGATGCCCTCCTCGGCGCGGCCCTTGTTCGGGTCGTTCGGGTACTTGTTGATCAGTGCCTGGTAGGCGCCCTTCGCCGACTCCCAGCTCTTCGCCGTCATGTAGCTGTCGGCGCAGCCGAGCATCGCCGTCGGCTCGTGCTGCGGCACCACGTCGGCCGAACGGTCCAACTGGTTGCCGGACTTCGCCCGGTCACCGAGCCACTGCGTGATCTTCACGGTGTTGCAGGCGTCGGAGACCGGCAGCCCGGCCAGGAACTGGTCCAGCACCTTGTCGGTCATCCGCTCATGGCCCGGCTTGGTCGCCAGCACCGAGTTGAGCTGGCTGAAACCGTTGTTCAGCTCGGTGGTGTCGGCCGAGATCAGGCCGATTCTCAGCTTCTCCCGCGCCTCGTTCAGCTCGTGGCACGCGGTGACCGTGTCGTCGTCCTTGGCGGCCAGTGGCGCGTCCGCGATCCGCAGACCCAGCCACACCTTGTCGAGTTTCTCCAGCGCGTGCGTGCAGTCACCGTTGGCCTTGGCGTCGGTGACGGCCTGGCCGATGCCACCCGCCTGCACCCGCAGCAGGCCCAGGATCAGCAGGACCACCACGGCAGCGGCGACCCCGATGATCCGCTGGCGCAGCCGGGCCGACGGCTCGACCGGGCCCTTGGCCAGGAACCAGCCGTGCACGATCATCGCGAGCCACCAGAGGACGGCGACGACCTCGATCAGGACGGTGTGCACCGACGGGACCACGAAGAACAGCAGGATGAACGACACGGCCAGGGTCAGCAGGCCCAGGCCGGGGCGGCGCATCAGGAAGTAGCCCAGGCTCAGGAACGAGGCGTTGCCGGCGGCCGCGGCGAGGCGGTCGGTCTTGGCCGGCTCCTTCGGCGGGGGCGGGGCCATCGGGGGCGGGGCCTGCTGCCAGCCCTGCTGGTCCCAGCCGGCGGGCGGCTGCTGCGACCACGGCTGACCGGGCTGCGGCTGACCGGGCCAGGGCTGCTGGGGCTGGCCCGGGACCTGCGCGCCGGGCCACGGCTGCTGAGGCTGGCCCGAAACCGGCTGACCAGGCCACGGTTGCTGCGGCTGACCCGGAACCGGCTGACCAGGCCACGGCTGCTGCGGCTGACCCGAAACCGGCTGACCGGGCCACGGCTGGCCGGAAACGGGCTGACCAGGCCACGGCTGCTGCGGGGGCTGGGGTTGCTGCCAGGGGTCCTGCTGCTGCGGCCAGCCCGGCGCGGCGGCGGCGAGCGGGTCGGAGCCCGGCTGCGGCAGACCGGAGATCGGCGTGGTGGGCTCGGAGTGCGCCGCGGGCTGCGGCACCTCGGGCTGCGGCGCCGTCGACTGCGGCGTCGCGGAGAGTGGCGTCGCCGAGAGTGGCGTCGTCGGATCCGCGTCCTTCGGCGCCTGGTCAGGCGTCCCGGCGGCCGATGCCGTCGACTCCGGATGCGCTGCCGGAACACCGGAGATCGGCGTCGTCGGCTCCGATTGCGGCGTCGAGTCGGCCGGAACCGGCGTCGAGTCGGCCGGAACCGGCGTCGAGTCGGCCGGAACCGGCGTCGGGTCGGCCGGAGCCGGCGTCGTCGGCTCGGACGGCTGCGCCGAGGCGGCCGGGGTCGGCGTGGTCGGCGCGGGCGCGGCGGAGACCGGCGTCGTCGGTTCCGACGAGACTCCCGAGATCGGCGTGGTCGGCTCCGACGGCGTGGCCGGAACCGGCGTCGTCGGCTCCGATTCCGGTGCCGGGTCGTCCGGAACCGGCGTCGTCGGCTCCGGCTGCTGCGCCGGGGCGGCGGAGGCCGGCGTCGTCGGCTCCGATTCCGGTGCAGGGTCGTCCGGAACCGGCGTCGTCGGCTCCGGCTGCTGCGCCGGGGCGGCGGAGGCCGGCGTGGTCGGCTCGTCGTGCGTCCGGCGCTGCTGCGGGATCGACGGCTGCGGCGGCTTCCAGGCCTGGTCGGGCGGCGGCTGTTCCGGTGGTTGCCACGGCGGCGGCTGAGTCATGTGTTCCCCCGAGCGGAAGGCGGTTCGTAAGATCGGTAGGAATGGATTTCACATTCGGCACGACATCAGCGTCGCTACAATGATCGATGGCCTTCAGTCGGACGAATCCCGCGCGCTCAAGTCCATTACCTCCCCGGTGGCCGATCGATGATCCATCGACCAGGATTGCAGCCTACCGGACGCCCGCCAGCCAGTTTCTGACCGGCCATTACCGTAAGAAATGGTGCGATTACCACTTTCGCAAACGGCTCACCAGGTCCGAAACGCCCCACCGGTGACGATTCGTGCGCGCGCCCTCCGACCGTTCCGGGAACACACGCCGAGGCCGTCCGATCACGGTGCGACGGGACCCGCGGCACTCCCGGGGTCACTCTTCTTGGCGGCCAGTCGCTCGCGCTGCGGCACCACCGTGTACTTCGGATCCTCGGCCGACGCGACCCCGCCCTCGAAGATCCCGAATCGGGTCGCCAGTGATGCCGCCAGCAGCGACACCCCGGACAGCGCCGACACCACCCGGCTGCGCCGCCCGAGGACCGCCCCCACCACCCCGGCCGCGGTCAACGCCCGCCCGGCCCGCAGCAACCGGCCCGGCCGTCCTTCGGCGTAGGGCTCGCTCAGAATCCCCTTGCTGGTCTCGACGCGATGCGCGCCGTACAACTCCATCGCCGCGCCGAGCACCGCCATCCGCCGCGCCGGCCCGGCCTGCTCCACCGGCGCGGCCAGCAGCCCGACCCCGGCTCCGCTGGCCAGCGCGCTGCCGGCAAAGACAAAAGGCAATTCCGGGTACGCCGCATGCCAGCTCGGTGTCGCGGTGTCGGCGAGCAGCACCGCGGTGTACGTCGCCAGCGCCGGCGCCACGACCGCCGCACCGTACTGCCCCGCGGTCCCGAGCGGCGGCAGCAGTCTCCGCGCCAGCCCGGTCACCCCGCGCTCGGGCAGCAGCGGCGCGGCCTCGGCCACCGCGGCGACACCGGCCGCCGCCCCGAACGCGCTCAGAATCCACGTACCCATCGACATCGGCGACGTCGGTTTCGCCACCCGCAGCATGTGATGGAACCGAGCCGGCTGCCCCAAGTCGTTGACCAGGAAATACGTGCTGGCGACGAGTGCACCGAGCGCGGTCGTCCGACCGGCACGGCGCAACGCGGGCCGCCCGGTCGCGTCGCCGCCCGCGGCGAGGAGCGCCGACCCGGCGGCGAGTCCACCGGTGAACAGATAGGCGGCGATGTCGTGATGCCAGACCGCCGGACGCACGATCGGCCGCCCGTAGTACGACCGGAAATCGGCCTTCGGCACCATCCGGCGTTCTTTCACGACCTGCCTCCCACAAATGACACGACCACCGCGGCGGCCATCGCGAGCCCGGCCAGTCCGGCGCGTTTCCACATTTTCGGCAGATCGCGCGTGGTGACGATCGGGTCGGGCGGCAGCCCGTACACCTCGGGTTCGTCGAGCAGCAGGAAGAACGCGCCGTCCCCGCCGACCCCGTCCTCCGGGTCGTGACCGTAGAGCCGGGCCTCGGCCACGCCCTGCTCGTGCAGTTTCTCCACCCGGTGCTGCGCCCGCCCGCGCAATTCTTCCAGTTCCCCGTATTGAATGGA
Source organism: Actinoplanes sp. NPDC020271 (assembly GCF_044388125.1). Lineage (NCBI taxonomy): Bacteria > Bacillati > Actinomycetota > Actinomycetes > Micromonosporales > Micromonosporaceae > Actinoplanes > Actinoplanes sp. NPDC020271. The sequence goes on along the minus strand of NZ_JBIRWQ010000029.1, from coordinate 11,693 downwards.
CTGGGTCGGGCAGGCTTTCGCGCACGCCGGCATCAGACCGTCACCGATCCGGTCGTAACACATCGTGCACTTCCACGCGCGACCGTCGTCCTTGCGCTGGTCGATGACGCCGTAGGGACAGGCCGGAATGCAGTAGCCGCACCCGTTGCAGATGTCCTCCTGCACGACCACGGTGCCGAACTCGGTGCGGAACAGCGCCCCGGTCGGGCACACGTCCAGGCAGCCGGCGTGTGTGCAGTGCTTGCACACATTGGACATCATCAGCCAGCGGAAATCGGTGCGCGGCGCATCCGGCGTCCGCCCCGGAAGATCCTTCCCGGGCATTCCCAGGAATTGCGGTCCGACCGGGGCCGAGGCCGCTGCGAAAACATCAATTGCTTCCGGTACGTCGTGAGCCGTCACCGGCTGCTCGATGAACGCCACATGACGCCACGAGTTCGCGCTCAGCCCACCGGTGTTGTCGTACGAGTGCCCGAGCAGGTCGAACCCGTCGTCCGGGACGGCGTTCCATTCCTTGCAGGCGACCTCGCACGCCTTGCAGCCGATGCACACGCTCGTGTCGGTGAAGAATCCCATCCGCGGCGGCGCGTCGACATAGCCCGCGTCGGTGGCCGGGTCGATCGGGCCGAAGAAGCTGTTCTCCCCCACCTCAGTGCCCCTCCGGGTCGATTCCGGCCCGCTCCCGGTAGTCCCGGACCAGGTCGAGCAGTGCGGGACCGGTCGGGCGGCGGCCGGGCTGGATGTCGCACGTGCCGACCTTGCTCTCCTGGATGAGCACGTTCGGGTCCAGGGTGATGCCGAGCAGGTCGTTGGCCGAGTCACCGGTGACCAGGCCGCTGCTGCCCCAGTGGTAGGGCAGCCAGATCTGGTGGATGACCTGCCCTTCCACGCGCAGCGGCGTGAGCCGGTCGGTGACCATCACGCGTGCCTCGATCGCGGCGCGGGCGGTGACGATGTGCGCCCAGCCGAGGTGTTCCAGGCCGCGCTCGGCGGCCAGCGCCGGCGACACCTCGACGAACATCTCCGGTTGCAGTTCGGACAGGTACGCCAACTGGCGGCTCATGCCGCCCGCGGTGTGGTGTTCCGTCAGCCGGCTGGTGCTGAAGACGTACGGGAAGATCTCGCTCCTGGGGTTGGTCGGATTGTCCGGTCGCGCATATGTCTTGCGGGTCGGATTCACCTGCTGGCCGTAGAGCGGGTTGGTGATCACGGACTCGATCGGCTCGTAATGTGCCGGCATCGGACCGTCGATCAGGCCGCTGGGTGCGTAGAGCCAGCCCTTCCCGTCGCCCTGCATGATGAACGGGTCGTCGCCGGCAATCGCCTCGACCCCGGACGCACCTTCCGGCGGCCGATAGTCGGGCGCCTTGTTCTTCTCGAAGTCGGGCACGTCGTAACCGGTCCATTCACCGGCCTCGGCGTCCCACCAGACGTATTTCTTCCGCTCGGACCACGGGCGTCCCTGCGGGTCGGCGGAGGCGCGGTTGTAAAGGGTGCGGCGGTCGGACGGCCACGCCCAGCCCCATTCTCGGGCCACCCAGTCCTGTTCCGATCCGGGTTTGCGGCGGGCGGCCTGGTTCACGCCGTCCTTGAACACGCCCGAATAGATCCAGCAGCCGCACGCGGTCGAGCCGTCAGCTTTGAGCGCGGTGAAGTTCGGCACGGGCTCGCCGGTAGCGACGTCGTAGCCGTTGATCTCGCGCAGCACTTCCTCGCCGTCGTCGCCCGAGTAATCCCATTTCAGCGACAGCAGGCCTCGGTCGCGCGGCAGCGTCGAATCGGCCAGTTTCTCGCGCATCAACTGGCCGAGCCGGGTGAAGAACCACAGCTCGGAACGGCAGTCGCCCGGCGGATCCAGAGCCTTCTCCCGCCACTGCAACATGCGCTGCGTCTGCGTGAACGTGCCCTCCTTCTCGGCATGTGACGCGGCCGGCATGAAGAACACCTCGGTCCGGCACTGCTCGGGGACGATCTCCCCGGTCGCGATCTCCGGGCCGTCCTTCCAGAACGTCGCCGACTCGATCATGAACAGGTCGCGGACGACGAGCCAGTCCAGGTTGGCCATGCCCAGCCGCTGGGCGCGACCGTGCGCCGAACCGACCGCGGGGTTCTGCCCCAGCAGGAAATAGCCCTTCACCTTGCCGTCGATCATGTTCAGGACCTGCTGGTACGTGCCGTGGTCGCCGGTCAGGCGCGGCAGGAAGTCGTACCCCCAATTGTTTTCCGCGGTTGCCGCGTCGCCCCAATAGGCTTTGAGCAGACTGACGGCATAGGACTCGGCGTCCGCCCAGAAACCTTTCTGCTCGGGGTGGCGGATCGCGTCGATCCATTTCCGGAACGTCTCGTGCTGCTCGTGGTGCGGCATCGGCAGATAGCCCGGGAGCAGGTTGAACAGCGTCGGGATGTCGGTCGAGCCCTGGATGCTGGCGTGGCCGCGCAACGCCATCACGCCACCACCGGGCCGGCCCATGTTGCCCAGCAGCAGCTGAATGATCGCGCCCGTGCGGATGTACTGCACGCCGACACTGTGCTGCGTCCACCCGACCGAATAGACCAGTGCGGTGGTCCGTTCCCGGCCGGAATTGCTCGTCCACGCCTCGCAGACCTCGAGGAATTTGTCCTGCGGGACCCCGCAGAGACGTTCCACCAGCTCGGGCGTGTACCGCGCATAGTGTCCCCGCAGGATCTGGTAGACGCACCGCGGGTGCTGCAGCGTCGGATCGCGCGGCACGTCAGCCGGAATCGGCGGGCCGTGCGATTCCTGTTCCAGGCCCGACGCGGTCTCCCGGTCGACGTGCGCCTCACCGTGGCTCTGACCGTGCTCCTCATGACCCTCATAGGTCCAGGTGCTCTGGTCATACGCCCGGGTCTCCGGGTTGAAACCGGAGAACAACCCGTCCAGGTCCTCGGTGTCACGGAAGTCCTCGCTGACGATCATCGAGGCATTCGTGTACGCGACCACATACTCCCGGAAGTCCAACTCGTTCTCGAGAATGTAGTTGATCACGCCGCCCAGGAAAGCGATGTCCGCCCCGGCCCGCACCGGCACATACGTGTGCGCGAGCGCGCTGGTCCGGGTGAACCGCGGGTCGATGTGAATGACCTTCGCGCCACGGTTCTTCGCGTCCACCACATACTGGAAACCCACCGGGTGGGCCTCCGCCATGTTGGAACCCTGGATGATGATGCAGTCCGCGTTAGCCAGATCCTGGAGGAATCCGGTGGCCCCGCCACGGCCGAAGCTGGTTCCCAGACCGGGAACGGTGGAGGAGTGTCAAATACGCGCCTGGTTCTCGATCTGAATCGCACCGGCCGCCGTGAACAGCTTCTTGATCAGGTAGTTCTCTTCGTTGTCGAGCGTGGCCCCGCCCAGGCTGGAAATGCCCAGCGTCCGATTCAGCGGACGGCCCTCGTCGTCGACGTCCTCCCAGGTCTCCTCGCGAGCCTTCAGCACCCGATCCGCGATCATGTCCATCGCGGTGTCGAGGTCCAGCTCCTCCCAGTCGGTCCCGTAGGGCCGCCGGTAGAGCACCTTCCTCTGCCGGCGATCGCTGGTGACCAGGCTCTTGCTCGCCGAACCCTTCGGGCAGAGACGGCCCTTGGAGATCGGGCTGTCCGGATCGCCCTCGATCTGGATGACCTCGCCGTCCTTCACGAAGATCCGCTGACCGCAGCCGACCGCGCAATACGGACACACGGAGCGCGCCATCGAATCGGCGTCCTCGGTGCGAGCACTCAAGCTCTTCGAACGCGCACTCTGGGCCGCGGCGCCCCGGCCCAGCGGGTCGGTGCCGGTGAGCTGCCGGTAGACCGGCCAGCCCTCGATCCAGGTGCGAACGCCCATACCGACGACCCTAACCCCGTCGCCGATCAACCGCACGGGTTGCGCTTTGTGCCAGAAATCTCGCCGTCCCGGCGTTTATGGACTTCGGTCACTAGGATCGTCCCGTCCGGTCACGGATGGGAGTTGTCGGTGGGTTCGGAACGCGACGAAGGCGAGCGGGAGCACTACCCGGGGCCGTGGGACACGCCGCCTCGTAAGGGTGGGCCCGCTGATCCGGATCCGCCTGCGCAGGTGCCGTCACCACCGCCGCGGGTCCATCCGCCGAGGCGACAGCCGCCGGCTGCCGAGGCAGCGGATTCGCCCGAGGAACCGGTCGGACGGCACGCGGCCGACAGCGCGGGACCAGCGGAAACGCCGGCTGGGCGGCACTCGGCCGACCGCACCGGAGCCCCCGGCCCGGCCCCCTCGCCTCCGACGCCTCCGGCGTCGGCCACCACCCCGGTTCCGCAGTCCGGTTCACCGGCTCAGCGCGCCAGTTCGTCGCCTTGGCAGTCCGGGCCGCCGACGACCAGCAATCCGTGGGCCGGTGCCGCGCCGCCCCGGAAAGCCGCATCCCCACCTGCGAAAGCCCCGGCTGAGCAGCCCCGGGTGGCAGCACCGCCGCCGCAACGATCGCCGGCCGCGCCGCCCCCTTCCGAGACCCCGCCACTGCAAGCTCCTTTTCTTGTCACGCCGCCTCCGAAAGCGCCACCGCGAGCAGTTCCGCAGCAACGAACCCCGCGCACCGTGGAGCCACCCTGGAGCAGCCCGCCGCCCCGGACTCCGACGCCGATGCAGCCTCCACCGCAGGCCCCGGAACCCGTCGCGCCGCCACCCCGAGCGCCGTCCACGCCGGCCGCGCCTCTCATCCCTCCCGCGCCTCTCATGCCTCCCGCGCCGTCCGTTCCGCAGCAACGGACGGCTCCCCCACCGCCCGCACCGCGGGTTCCGCCTCCACCCGTCGTACCCCCGGAAGAAAGCGGAGTCGAAGCGGAGCCGGAATCGCGCCGCCTGCCCTATCTGCTGATCGCGCTCGCGTTGTTCCTGGCTCTCGCCGCCGGTGCCGGCCTCGTCTATCTGCGCGGTCACGACAACACCTCGGCGAAACCGTCGTCGATCGCGGCGCAGGCAGCGACCGCATTGCTCGGCCAGGAAGCCTCCGCGGTGAAGGTGACCTATTTCGATCAGAACAGATGGGACGTGACCGGCGACCTCACCATCGCGAAAGGCGGCGACGCCACCGGCACCCTCACCGACGCCGGCAGTGGCGGAAGAGCCGAATACCTCGCCTCCGGCGAGAATGCCACGGTCCGCGGCGATCAGGCCTGGTGGGCACGTCGCGACCCGGCCCGCACCGCCGTTCTTCAAGCCAATTGGGTACGGCCTGACAGTTTCGCCTTCCCGATGAACAGCGCCGACCTCGCCCCGGAATCGCTGGCCGGACTCATCGATTGGGTGCGCGACGGCGGCAAAGCGACCACGGACGTGACCTCGGTGGCCGGCGAACCCGTGACCGGCATGCGGCGCAACGACTGGACGATGCTGTTCACCAGCGAGAAACCGTACCGGCTGGTGTGGCTCGGCGGCCCGTTGCGCGAGGACTCACCGCTGCACGCGCTGGCCCCGTCGAACGGACCGACCCCGCCCTATTTCAGTGCCCAGGTCAATCCACCGCCGGACGAGGCGAAAACCGTCGAACTCCCGAAAGACGCCCTGGCCGAGAAAACGGACGCGAAACTGCCGGCCTTCGACGTGACCGTCAACGCCGACACGTGCCGGACCGTGAACTGCTCCTGGACCGTCACGGTGAAGAACGTCGGCACCGCCCCTGGCGACGCCTCCGTGATCGCGTCGGTGTCCCCCGGAATGACGACGACCGAGGTGGAATCCGTCGGCGAGCTCCAGCCCGGCCAGACCGTCACGACACCGGCGATGAGCTTCCCGAACCCGGCGCCCACCAACAAGAACGTCTCCGCCGACTACCGGGCCCAGGTCTACACCCCACAACTGCACGGCGACCACCTCAAACTGATGCGCGAACTGCAGGAGAAAGGTCTCGTGCCCGGCCGCTCACAGATTCTGAGCCGGCTCGACCCCAGCCAAGTACCCGCCATGCTGTTCACACTCGACGCCATGACCGGCAACTCGGCATTCGACCCCGACAAGGCGATCGAAGCCACCGAGAACGCCGTCAGCCAAGGTCTGCTCCCGGAAATCGGCGAACTGGTCACCTCCCGCCGCGTCGACAACCCCGCAGTCCTCTACACCGAACTGCAGAACCCGATCTTCGAGTACGACACCGGAGTCCCCGGAACACCGGTCACCGAGAAGACCGGCTGCCGCCGCCAGTTGCAGATCGCCGCCGACGTCCTGCACGCCGACCCGGACGCGACCGTGACCCTCGACAGCAACGGCATCGACCTGCTCGTGCACAGCAAGGATCCGAAACTCACCGCGATCCCGATCAGATCGGTGAGCAGCGACTCCATCGCCGCGAACGTCAAAAGCGCGCTCGCTGACCTGGCCGGACACGCACCGGCCGACAGCAGACGGATCGTCGAGCTGTACATCGACGCGCCCGCCGGATATCCCCAGACGGCCGGCCGCGACTACTTCGACGCCGAGTTCAAGGCGCTCGCCAGATCCATCTGCCCGGACGGCGCCGACGAGATCGTCGTGGTCAACCAGAACGGTCCCCAACGCTGGAACCACGACCAGATCACCGGCTGCTGAGACACCACGGTCACTAGTTATCCACAGGCCACGAATTGCTTGTCGCGGACCTGTGCCCGTTCGCCTACGTTGAGATCCGGCCGGCCGGCCAGACCCTCCCGCACCATTGACGAGGAGTTTCGCATGGCCTCAGAACCGCTGCTCGAACCCGGCATGGCACTGGAACGCCTCGCCGCCTGGCACGACGACATGGAACGGCTCGTCACCCGCACCCGGGCGATGAGCGACCGGCTCGGCGCCCTGCGCATCACCGCGAGCGACCCGCGCCGCCTGGTCGAGCTGACCATCGACACACAGGGCGCGCTGACCGACCTCCGGTTCGGCCCGGGCGCCATCCAGCACGGGCCGGACACGCTGGCCCGCACCGTCCTGGCGACGCTCAACGACGCCCGCCGCCAAGCCGCCGAACAGACCCGGCGGATCATCCTGGAGAGCATCGGCCCGGACTCGGCAGCGGCCCGCGAGATGCTGACCCGGATGGCCGACCGCCTCGGCCGGCCCGGGAGTCCACAATGATCGCCTCGGCCGACGGGGTCCTCGCCGACCCGTTCCAGATCCGCCGGCACGCCACCGACGTGCGCGCCCTCCAGGACCGTCTCGCCGCGGTGCGGGCCGCCAGCTCCGCCATCGAGCACGACAGCGCCGCGTTCGGACTGCTGTGCAGCTGGCTGCCGGCGGTCCTCGCTGCCCGGCACCGCCGGCAGGACGAGTTGACCGCCTACCTCGCCGAGAACCTCGGCCTGCTGGCCGAGGACCTGCACGCCACCGCCACCGACTACGAGTCGACCGACTCGCGCTCCGCCACCACCATCCGCGACGCCGGCGGCCTCCCATGACGTCGCCGGCCCCACCGGTCGCTGCCGTGCCGGATCCGGGCTCCGCTCTCGGCGCGACCATGATCGGGGACATGGCCGACCTGGTCACCACCATCCGCGGCGGCGACTGGGTGGACGGCCTCCTGACCGGCGCGACCACCGGCGTCAGCGTGGCCTCAGCCGCCATCGACCCGTTCGGAACCCTGCTGGCCAACGGCCTCGCCTGGGCCATGGAATACTTCGAGCCCCTGCGTCACATGCTCGACCAGCTGACCGGCGCACCGGAACGAGTCACCGCCGACGCCGCCACCTGGCAGAACATCGCCACGTCACTCAACGACACCGCAGCCGACCTCCAGCACGCAACAGCCGGCGGCCTGCCGGACTGGCAGGGCACCGCGGCCACGGCCTACACGTCGATGATGTCCCACAACGTGACCGCCCTGGGAATCCTGAGCGGCACCGCCGCCGCCCTGTCCGCCGCCACCGAAGCCGCCGGCAACCTGGTCCGCTTCACCCGGGACGTGGTCCGCGACCTGATCGCCGACCTGGTGGCCCGAGTCGTCGTCTGGACCCTGGAGTCCCTGGCCATCATCACCATCCCGGCGATCGCCACCCAGATCGTCGCGGCGGTGGCCAAGTGGGGGGCCCGAATAGCCGGCTACACCACCGCCCTGACCACCAGCCTCACCAACCTCTCCCGCCTGATCAACGGGTAGGCGCCGATGTCACGCTCGAAGCCGCCCGGCGACAGCGGTGGGCCCCCGCACGCACGGCCACACGGCTCGCCCGGTGCCGCGAGCATCGGTACCGGGCATGATTCCGCGTCCGACAGCATTCGGGGTGGCCGCTCGCAGAGGTCTCGGAAACACCCGGGCCAGTCGCGTCCGGCGCCCACCGAGCAGCATCCCGGCGAGCCGTCCACCGCCGAGGGACGGGCGGCCAAGACGTTCGTCGACCAGATCGCCACCAGCCCTCTGTCCGTGAAGGGGAAGTCCGCGCAGGAACTCGCGGACCAGTTCACCGCCGCGGGCTACACCTCGTATCCCGAGCAGACCTTCAAGGCGGGCACGTCCGGCAAGGCCGTCCAGGTGCGCGTCCTCGGCCACCCGATGATCACCAACATCGAGGTGCACCCGGGCGGCGGACGACACACGCCGGAGGGGTCGCCGTACTGGAGAATCTCTTTGAACGTGAACGGGAAGATCTGGGTTGTGCCCGGCGACTTCCGCGGCGCTGAAAGGCTGGCTGGCCAGGTGGTGCGTTATGACGAATAAGATCATCAAGGTCGACCGCGTGCAATCGGCCTCCGAGGCGGCCGCGCTCGAAGCCCGGGGCGTCACCATGATCGCCGTCGACCTGGCCGTGAACGCCCGCTTCGCCGACCACCGGACACTGACCGTCGGCCAGGCCGTCGAGGTCACCGCCGCGGTCCGGGCAGCAACAGTGGTGGCGGCCATGGACCTCTCCAACGACGAACCCGACCGCCTGATCGCCGCCGCGCGGCGTGTCGGCGCCAGTCTCGTTCAGCCCTTGGTGAATGCCGTGCCCCCGCATGCCGTGCGTTCGGCCCTCCGCGCAGCTCATCTCGGCATCGTCTACGCGGGCATCGAGGTGTCTCACGACGACGATCCCAGCTGGGTCTTCAGCGGCCACGACGATTATCCCGACCTCAACGCCACCCTTTTCCAGGTCGATGTGTTCTCGGAATACCGGGACGCCTGGCAGTTCCTCCGCGACGAATCCCCCGAATACCCGGAAGAGTTCCAGATCGACGACCTCAACGGCTTGGCCGGTGGCCGTCCGATCCTCGCCACTCTCGATTTCACGCCCGCCAACATCGGCGAAATCCTCGCAAAACTCCCGCGAATTGCCGGTATCACCATCGTCCTGGCCGATCAGACGTCCCGGACCGACCTGCATTTTCATTCGTATCCTGATGCCCTCAGCACCTTGGCGGCCCTCCCCGAGTGACCTTCGGCTACAGCGAGCCGCGAGCACGTCGCTCGGTGTTGCGGGAGTGTGTCGTGGATCGCCCGATGTGCGGATCGGTGCCTGCACTCCGTATTCTGCCCACATGGACGTAGACCCCGCTACCAGCACCGATACAGGTTTCGCCGAGCTGGGGTTGCGTCCCGAACTGTTGCGCGCCCTTGCTGATCTCGGTTACGAGGAGCCCACCCCGATCCAGCGGGAGGCCATCGCCCCCATCGTGGCCGGGCATGACCTGGTCGGGCAGGCCGCGACCGGCACCGGCAAGACGGCCGCGTTCGCGCTGCCGCTGCTGCAGAGCCTGACCCCGGGCAACTCCGACGGGCCGACCGCGTTGGTGCTCGTCCCGACCCGGGAGCTTGCCGAGCAGGTCTCACAGGCGGTTCACCGGTACGGGCGGGAGCTCAACGTCCGGGTGCTCCCGGTCTACGGCGGGCAGCCGATCAGCCGGCAGCTCCAGGTACTGCGGCGCGGCGTGGACGTGGTCGTCGGCACGCCCGGCCGGATCCTCGACCACATCGAGCGGGAGACCCTGCGTCTCGACGGCGTCAAGACCGTCGTCCTGGACGAGGCCGACGAGATGCTCGACATGGGCTTCGCCGAGGACATCGAGGCGATCCTCACGGAGACGCCCGAGGAGCGGCAGACCGTCCTGTTCTCGGCGACCATGCCGCCGCGGATCGACGCGATCGCCAAACGTCACCTGCGTGAACCGCTGCGGATCACGATGCGCCGAGAGCCCACGGCCGCGGATGCGCTGCCGTCGGTGCGCCAGAGCGCCTACCTGGTCGCGCGTCCGCACAAGGCGGCGGCGCTCGGCCGCGTGCTCGATGTCGAGGCACCGACGGCGGCGATCGTTTTCTGCCGTACGCGGGAAGAAGTCGAAGAGGTCACGGAGAGCCTCAACGGCCGCGGGTTCCGCGCCGAGGCCCTGCACGGCGGCCTGAGCCAGGACCAGCGTGACCGCGTGATGGGCCGCCTGCGCGCCGGCTCGACAGAACTGCTGGTCGCGACGGATGTGGCGGCCCGCGGCCTGGACGTCGAGCAGCTGACCCACGTGATCAACTTCAACGTGCCGTCGGCCCCGGAGGCGTACGTGCACCGCATCGGCCGGGTCGGCCGCGCCGGGCGCACCGGCGCCGCGATCACCCTGGCCGAGCCGCGCGAGCAGCGCATGCTGAAGGCGATCGAGCGCCTCACCGGCCAGCGGATCGCCCTGGAGAAGCTGCCCACCGTGACCGACCTGCGCGCCCGCCGCCTGGAACTGGTCCGCAACACGGTGCAGACCGCCATGGACGCCGACGACCTCGACCGGTTCCGATCAGTTCTGGACTCGCTGACCGACGACGCGGACCTGGAGCAGGTCGCGCTCGCCTGCCTGAAGCTGATCCACGAGGCGAACGGCGGCGACGTCGACGAGCCGGAGATCCCGTCGGTCGCGCCGCAGCGCGAACGCGAATTCGACAACCGCGCCGGTCGCCGTAACGGCCCTGGTGGCGAACGCTTCGACAACCGGCGGCCGGGCCGCAACCGGCCCGGTGGCGACTCCGTGACCCGGGTCTTCGTCGGCCTGGGTCGCCGTGCCGGGCTGCGCCCGCAGGACCTGGTCGGCGCGATCGCCGGCGAGGCCGGCCTGCCGGCCCGGGATGTCGGCGCCATCCAGATCACTGACCGCTTTTCACTGGTCGAGGTCCCCGAGGCTGACGCCGATCGGGTGATTCGCGCCCTGAGCCACAGCACGATCCGTGGCCGCCGCCCCACCGTCCGCCGGGACCGCCCCGGCAACTGAGCATCGTTCCCCCTCTTGTCGCACGTCACTTGCTCCGCGTAGGGTAGTCGCACGACATATACCGCACAGTGACGTGGCGGAAGAGGGGGACATGTCCGACAGATCCACGTCGCGCGACTACGACGGTTTGCACAAGGCGCCCGAAGCACCGGATTCATCAGACCGTCGTGTGGCCCGTCGGCGGCGGCCATCCCGGATCCTTCCAGCGTGACCGGCTGAAGCTGGAATACCGCTCGGTCAGCGTCCCGACGACCTCGAACCCGGCGTGTTGCTGACGAGCCCGATGGCACCCCTCGCCCTGTGGTCGAGCAAGCGACCGCCGGACGTCGCCGACAGGGTCGCCGAACGAATCGCCGCGGTGGCGAATCCGGAGCAACGTTTGGTTCTCGTCGACCTTAGACCGCATCTCGTTTGGGGTTGTTGTAGCGCAAGGTCATTCGTTGTACGGGTGTGGGTGATGTAGAGAAGTTCTGCCCGGAAGCGTTGTGGCACCTCGCGCAGCCGCTGCTGCCCGAGCACCCGAAAAGGCATCAAGGCGGTG
>NZ_JBIRWQ010000028.1:111382-133120 GCF_044388125.1 Actinoplanes sp. NPDC020271 | reverse complement strand
GCTGGAGGCCTTCACCTGTTCGCGAGATGGATCAACAATCCTCAGATCGAGTGGTCACACTTCCTCGACCAACGTCCCCGGATATCACAGCTAGGCGGCGCGGGCCGGCTCCTGCGCCTGCTCGGTACGCTGGGTCGCGGACCGCTCGGACTCGTCGATCCGCTGCAGCCGCGTCCAGCGGCTGAGTTGTCGAACATCACCGGCAGCAACGAAAACCCCATGCCCGGTCACGGGTGGCGGTGGCCGTCCACTCGGACGTGGAACGACATCGCCGGGCCCGGGGTAGGGGTGGTCTTGCGCGCGAGCAGGTAGTCGGGTGACGGCAACCGCATGTCCAGGCGGTGGAACATCCGTGCCATGGTCACCAGCATCTGGACGTCGGCCAGGGTCTTGCCCAGGCAGACATGCTGACCGCGGCCGTACGGCGAATATGCGCCGGCGCGCAGGTGCTCGGCGCGCGGCTTCTCGTACCGGTCGATGTCGAACCGCATCGGGTCGGGGTAGAACTCCTCCAGGAAGTGCGGCACGCTGGTGCCGACGTAGACCGTCTCGCCGGCGGCGATGCGGTGGCCCTCGAAGGTGCAATCCCGGGTCGCCGTGCGCATGTGCACCACCGCGATCGGGTAGAGCCGCATCGTCTCCATGAGCGCACCCCGGATGGCGGGGATGCCACGCAGGTCCTTCTCGGTGATGCTGCCCGTGGCGAACAGCGCGTCGGCCTCGGCCCGCACCCGGGTGAGCACCTCGGGGTGCTTGAGCACGGCGTAGACGAACGATGCGATGGTGTTCGCCACCGTGTCGAGCCCCGCCACGTACGGCCCGGTAACGCTGATCATAAGGTCCTGGTCGGGCATGGCCGCCGGGTTCTCCCGGTTGGCCCGCAGCAGGTCGTCGATGAGGATCGCGGGCGGGGTGTCCGCGGCCGCGCGGTTCCGGTCCTCGATCATCTTGCGGCTCAGCTCGGCCACCCGTTGCTTGGCGCGCCGGTAGCGCGGATCCCGAAGCATCAGTCGGGCCGCTCGGTGGGGTCCCGGCCGACAAATCCGGCGTACGGGTCATTCCGGCGAGTGGAGGATGCCCGCTTCGGCAGCGTGGTTTCGCCAGCCCGCTGTTCGTCGGGCGATTCGCCGAACCGCAGGAGCAAGCATCGTTTATGCCTGGCCCCGCACCGGCGTACTGTCAGACCACCGAGCACCCGCGGCGGCCGGTTTACCGGTCGGGCTGGAGTCCGGACATGAGAGGGATGGCGGTGCTGGCGGTGTCGGTCAAGGCGTCGTTGATTGCTTCGCGTAGTTCGGTGTCGTTGGCGCCGAGTTGGCGGGCGGCCAGAACGTAGTCTTGTGCGCGGTTGGCGAGGGCTTCGGCGCGGGCTTGTGGTGAGAGCGTTGTTGTTGCGGCGACCCGGGTACCGGCGGCTCGCCGGGTTGTGACCAGTCCGGTTGCCTCGAGTTCTTGGTAGGCGCGGGCGACAGTTCCGTTGGCGACGCCCAGGTCGGCGGCCAACTGTCGTACCGGCGGCAGTTTGCTGCCCGCGGGGAGCGTGCCATGTCGGATCAGGTCGGCGATCTGATGGCGAATCTGCTCGTACGGGGGCACTGCCGAGTGTGTTTCGAGGCGGACGGCCGGCTCGGCGCTCACGGGGCTTCAACCGCGACGGGCTGATCATCAATAATGCCGTGTCGGGGCCGCATGAGAGATCCGGCGTAGTGCGCGACCGCGGCCAGCCCCACCCCGGCGAGCAGGCTCAGCGCGAAACCCCACGCCGGGGATCCGCCGCCGCGCCAGTCCATCTGCGCGTCGGCGTACCAGAACGTGGCAGCGGTGAAGATCGTCGCCGACAGGGTGGCGTAGGCATCAGCGAGGTGATTCACGGTGATGCGACGCCACGCCTCGTCCGCGGCTACACCGCCGGCCTGCGAAACGGTCTGCGGGCTGCGTACCACCAGCCATACGCTGACCAGCACCAGAACGGCGCCAGTGGCGAGGGTTGCCCAGGTGGCCATCAGGGTGACGGGTGCCGCTGTCCCGAAGTAGATCACTTGATGGTCGGGGTGGACCGGGGTGGGGAACCACCATGACAACACCACGAGTGCCGAGGTCGACGCCAGGCTGACCGCAAACGGCCTGACCGGCAGATAGTCCCTCATCCGGCGGGTGCGCAGGGTAGCGGCTCGGCGCTCACCCAGAGGCCGGCGGGAGACCGCCTCTCCGGCGAGGACACCGATGCTCAGGCACAGGGCCAGAACAACCGGGGCGAAGTCGAACAGGTACGTGCGGGTCAGCGCGAAGCCTGTTCCCGCGCCTAACGCCAACCCCAGTGCCCGACATCGTGCGGCGGTGTCCATGACCCCTCCTTGTATCGGCTGAACGGTACAAGAAGAGCAGCGCTCAGTCGTTTGTGTCAATAGGGCAATACAAGAAGATGTCTCCGTCCGGCTGTCGAGGCGATGCTCACCGCCGCCGGCTGTCGACCAACATCAACGACTTCGCCCTGGTCGCCATGCTCCGGCTGCTCGGCCTACGGATCTTCGAACCCGGCGGCGCCGACTTTCATGGCCTCCGGAACGGAGGCTCGAGAACGCACGACCATGCCGATGTGAGTGCGGACCTGAACGGCTCGCGTTCACCATTGTGGCCCAGTAAGGTCCGCCCGTGTCTCTCCTCGATTTGCGTCATGGCTTCCGCGACGAACACCAGCGGAGCTCCGCGCAAGCCATTGTCATGCAGCGCCTGGCAGATGACCGCGAGCAGGAGGAATGCCGCGTGCTGATGAAGTTCTGGTGGCAACTCGCCATGACTTACCGGGAGGTGACGGAGGCAGACCTCGATCGGCACGTCAGCCCCGCCAAGCGGGAGGCGGTGCAAGGTCTCATCGACGCCATCAGGCGCTCACCCGAAGCCATCGACACGTGGATTGGCGACATGTCGCAGCGGTTCCCGCCCATCCACGACCGCGGCTACGAGGTATGGCGCAACAGCGACAGCTGATCAAAGCGCCGCAGGTGTTTTGTCATGCCGAAGTGAGTGCCTTCCGGAATCGACGGAAGTAGTCTGGCCAGTTCCTGTCCTCGCGGTTCAACGTGCGCCGGCAGGGCGCCTCGTGCTCGCCGTCGCCGGGTGATCGATTCGGCAGAAGTAATCACGAGTGAAGTCCTGATCTTGAAGGTGGCGGCGATCAGGCTGCATGTTCGGGGTCTGCTTTGGTGCGGAAACCCGGACCTGGGCTGATTTCGACCTCGGTTGCCGGAACGGGGTGATCGCGGTCGCAGCGGACTTGGACGGAGAGTGGGGCGCCGCAGTCGCGGTGGCGGTTGATGACGGCCGGTCCGGCCGGGTCGGCGCGGTATTTGTCGCCCCATTGCAGCAGTCCCAGCACGGCGGGAACCAGGTCGTTGCCTTTGGCGGTGACGACGTAGCGGGACCGGCTGCGGGAGCCGTCCTCCTGATAGGTCTCGGTGGCGAGAATGCCGTGTTCGACGAGCTTGCGTAGGCGCTCGGCGAGCAGGTTGCGTGGGCATCCCAGCATCTTGTGCAGGTCGCTGAAGCGGGACACGCCGTACCAGATCTCCCGCAGGACCAGCAGGGTCCACTTCTCGCCGACCACTTCCAGGGCGCGGGCGATCGAGCAGTTCGCAGTGTCCCGGTCGAGACGCAGGTCGGTGGCCGTGGTCATAGGCTCATCCTACCCACTAGGTTTACTTTTTGTACTCAGGTCTTCCCGGCGTACGCCGATACGCCGACCGGCCGCCGAGCACCGCCGATCGATCGGTGAACTGCGCGCCGACGAGACGGGCAGAGACCGAGAAGGAGACGACGATGAAGGCATTTGTGGTCGAACGCTACGGCGACGCCGACACCGTGCAGGCCCGCGAGATGCCGGACCCGACCGTCGGCGACGACGACGTGCTGGTCCGGATCCACGCGGCGAGCGTCAACCCGCTCGACCTCAAGATCCGATCCGGGGACCTCAAGGCGATCCTGCCGTACCGGGCACCGTTCGTGCTCGGCAACGACCTCGCCGGCACCGTGGTCGCCGTCGGCTCCCGCGTCACCCGGTTCGCCGTCGGCGACGAGGTCTACGCCCGTCCCGATCAGCACCGGATCGGCGCGTTCGCCGAGGTCATCGCAATGCACCAGGATGACGTCGCGGCCAAACCGGCTACCCTCACGATGGACGAAGCGGCTTCCATCCCCCTGGTCGGTCTGACCGCCTGGCAGGCTCTGGTCGAACGGGCGAACCTGCGGCCGGGCCAGAAGGTCCTCATCCACGCCGGGGCCGGCGGTGTCGGCACCATCGCCATTCAGCTGGCCAAACACCTCGGTGCCCACGTCGCCGCGACCGCAAGCAGTGCAAAGGCCGAGCTGGTGAAGGGCTTGGGTGCCGACGTTGTCGTCGACTACACGAAGCAGGCGTTCGAGACTGTCCTGCGTGACTTCGACGTCGTGCTCGACACCGTCGGCGGCGAGACCCTCGACAAGTCGATGCAGGTGCTCAAGCCGGGCGGCATCGTGATCAGCATCGCCGGACCGCCCGACCCTGCCTTCGCCAAGCAGGCCGGCGCCAACCCGGTCATCCGGCTGGCGATCGCCGCGTTGAGCTTCCGGGTCCGGAAACGCGCCCGCCGCCACCGCGTCACGTACTCGTACCTGTTCATGAAGGCCAGCGGCGACCAGCTCCGCGAGCTCACTGCCCTAATCGATACAGCAACGATCCGCCCGGTCGTGGACCGGGTCTTCGACTTCGCGTCGACCCGCGAAGCTCTGGCCCACGTCGAGCAGGGACGCGCCAAGGCAGGCAAAGTCGTCGTCCGGATGACGTCGTAGCCGCTGCCCCCCTCGATCGACCCACCATTCGGCAACTCGGCCCGGGCGACAGCGCCGGCACTGGTCCCGCCGGGGGCGAGGGCATCACCAGGGTCACCCGGCTGACGCTGCAGGATCTGGCACGGGGCGCAGTGACCTTCCAAGATCCGAAGCAGTTCATGTTCTACCGCTGATCGCGGTACCGATCTTCCTCAGCCCCGTGATCGCCCTAGTCGGGCGGGGCGGGGCCGATTCGGTCCGCTGCCGCCGGCGGCTTCCTGGCGTAGCCTGAGGTTTCGATCATGAACCTGGGGACGTGACATGGCGCGTATCGCGGTGACCGGTGGCAGCGGCAAGCTGGGCCGCTTCGTCGTGAAGGAACTTTCCGACCACGGCTACGAGGTGGTGAACCTCGACCTGGTCGCGCCGCGGGAGCCGGTGTGCCCGTACGTCCGGGTCGACCTCACCGACTACGGCCAGGTGGTGGAGGCGCTGACCGCGATCGACAGCCGGTACACCGGCATCGACGCCGTGGTGCACCTCGCGGCGATCCCTGGGCCGGGTGTCGTGCCGAACGCGGCGACGTTCGCCAACAACATCACCGCCAGCTACAACGTGTTCTCGGCGGCGCGGGCCGCCGGCGTCGAGCGTGTGGTGTGGGCGTCGAGCGAGACCCTGCTCGGGCTGCCGTTCGACACGCCGCCGCCGTACCTGCCGGTCGACGAGGAGTACGCGGCCCGGCCGGAGACGTCGTACTCCCTGGCCAAGCACCTCGACGAGCAGATGGCGGCCCAGTTCTGCCGGTGGAATCCGTCGCTGACCATGGTCGGGCTGAGATTCTCCAACGTGATGGAGCCGGCCGACTACGAGGCTTTCCCGTCCTTCGACGCCGACCCGCGTCAGCGGATCTGGAACCTGTGGGGCTACATCGACGGCCGGGACGGGGCCCAGGCGGTCCGGCTCGCCCTCGGCTACGACCGGCCGGGCGTCGAGATCTTCGTGATCGCCAACGCGGACACCGTGATGAGCCGTCGCACCGCCGACCTGGCCGCGGAGTACTTCCCGGACATTCCGGTCACCCGCGAGCTGGGCGACCACGAGACCCTGCTCTCCATCGAGAAGGCGCGTCGTCTCCTCGGCTACCGGCCTCAGCACACCTGGCGGAAATGACCGGTGCCGGCGTGCGGCCGGGCCGGGCTCACGTCTGTTGCGTGAGGACCGTGGTGACCATGATGACCAGGGCGTCCACGTCGGCGTCGACCATCGGCCGGCCGGTCATCCCCAGTCGGTGCAGAAGAGTGCCGACCACCACGTCGATGAAGAAGAGCACCCGTTGCTCCGGTTCGTTCAGAACCTCCTGGAGGGCCAGCCGGTAGGGGTCCTGCAGCTGTGACGACAGGATCCGGCGCAGTTCGGGATCGTTGACCGCGTCGGTGAAGACACCGGCGAAGGCGGCGCCAATTCCCGGCTCACCGATCTTCGCGGCGATCCACCGGATCGCGGACGCCAGAATCTCGGAACGGTCGGCGCCGGTCAGCGGGGCCGGGCCGAACGCGTCGACGAGGCATGCCGTGATCAGGGCACCCTTCGTGGGCCAGCGCCGGTAGATCGTCGTCTTGGCGATGCCCGCCTCGGCGGCGATCCGGTCCACCGTGGCCCGCGTGTAGCCGAGCGAGTCCACGACCGTCAACGTCGCGGCGAAGACCTCGTCGTCGATTCCGGAGCGAGGGCGGCCTGGCGATCGGGGCATGGTCACACCCTACCCAGTTATGCTACTTCTAGTATCGATACCTTGAGTAGCGTAAATCGATCGGGGAGGGTCCATGAGTGTGCGCCTGCTGCGAGCCCTGCGGAAGGAACCGGACTGGGCGACGATGACCGACGACGAGCTGAGCGCCTTCCAGCAGGTCGAGAACCGCCGCCGGTCCGCGCCGAGCACCCGCCTCATCAGCGGGTTCCCGGCTCGCGGCGTCACGATCGGCTGGGAACAGGTCACGCTGCCGGACCGATCGGTGCCCGTGCGGGTGTACCGGCCGGCGGCGACGACCGGTGAGCTTCCGCTCGTCGTGCACGTTCACGGCGGCGGATTCGTCGGCACCGCCGTCCAGTGCGACTGGATCAGCAGCCACGTCGCCGCGAGGTTGCCGGCCGTCGTGGTGTCGGTCGAGCATCGCCTGGTCAGCCCGCAGGTGCCGCTGTCGGCGGCGGTCGACGACGGGTGGGAGGTGCTCCGGCGTACCGGGGAATGGGGAATCGACCCGGAGCGGGTCGCGGTCTTCGGGGAGAGCGCCGGCGGGCTGGTCGCCGCGACGGCCGCGATCCGCGCGCGGGACGCAGGGCTGAGGTTGCGAGCCCAGGTGCTGGTCAACCCCTGCGTGGATCTGACGGAGAACGCCTTCGACTACCCGTCCATGAAGGAACATGCCGACAGCCCGATGCTCACCGTGCCACAGTTGATCTTCTTCCGACGGATGGCGGTCGGCGATCAAAAGAAAATTTCGCCACTGTACGTCGACGGGCTGGCCGATCTGGCACCGGCGCTCGTGGTGGTGCCGACCGCGGACCCGGTCGCCGATCAGGGCCGGGCCTACGCCGAGCGGCTCGGCGCAGCGGGCAACGCGGTGACCGTCACCGAGCATCCCGGCGCTCCGCACGCGTTCCTCAGCATGCCGCACCTGGTTCCGCAGGCTCGCACCGCGCGTGCCGAGATCATCGACTTCTTGGCGAAGCGGCTCCGATGACCGCCCGGCCGCGCGGCCGGGCGGTCATCGGTCCAGCGGTGGACGCGGGGGAACCGGCACCGTCACCAGTTGGTCAGGACGAGATGGTTCACCAACAGGGCGGTTCCGGCCTGCAACCACAGCCATCCCCTCCGGTCGGACTCGGGCAGCAGCGCCGCTGCGGCCGGCAACCAGATGGCGAACGGCAGCCAGATCCGTTCCACCTCAGCCTTGCTCAGGCCGGACAGGTCGGCGGCCACGGCTGCGGCGATCCCGCCCAGACACAGCAGCGCGGGCGCCATGCGAGCCGCGCCGAGCCGGACGTCGATCCGGGCCGGAACGAGGGCCCGGAACCGGGCGCGGGCCGGGGCCGGGTCGCCGGTCCGGTTCCGGGTGACGGCGGCGAGCCGGACGACGGCCCGGCGCAGGATCGGGCCGGCGGCCGGCCCCGCGCTGACGGCGAGCGCCGCAAGGTTCCCCCACACCCAGTAGCTGTACGCCCGCGCGGTCGCCAGGCCCTGGTAATAACGGATCTTGACCAGCCGATATCCTTCCCACCACTCGAACCCGAGCCAGGTGAAGGAACCCACCACCACACCGGCTCCGAGCACCGCCCACGCCAGCATCGGCCACCGTCGCGTCCGCGCCGCCACGATCACCGCGCCGGCCGGCAGCACCAGCAGGATCAGGCCGTACGACAGGTACACGCACCCGGCCAGAAGCGCTCCGCCGAGAGCCGCGCACCACCGGGACGGACGGGTCAGGCCGACCGCGAGCAAGGCCAGCGCGGACGCCGCGACACCCATGAACATGCCGTCGGCGGACACCCCCACCCAGACGGCGCCCGGGAACAGGACCAGGAACGGCACCGCCGTCCGGGCCGCCTCCTCGTCGCCCAGCGCTCGCAACGTCACCGCGACCGCTGCCGTCGCCAGGGCGCCCACCAGGATGCAGAACGCCCCGGCCCAGCCGCCGCCGTGCAGCCCGAGCCGGTCGAGCCCGACGAAGACCAGCAGCACGCCCGGTGGGTGGGCGGAGACGTGCTCGGCCCAGTTGTCCGGCGAGAACAGCAGGATGTGGTCGGTGAAGCCGCGCAGCATCGCGCGGGCGTCGGTCACGCGTGGCACCTCGCTGAGGTACTCGAACGGTGTGGTCAGGCGCCCCGCCACACCCCGCTGCCAGCCGTCGACCAGGGCGAGCGCGAACGTCCAGGCCACCGACGCCAGCCAGCCGGCCAGCAGCAGCCGCCGCCACGGCAGGCGCGCGGCCAGCGCGGGCCCCCGGGTGATCACGATGATCGCGATGATCACCGCGAACGGCGTGCCGGGACCGACGTGCGGCATCACGTGCGCGAACAGGGGAGCAGCCGGCGCATGCACGGGATGGCCGGCCCAGCCCAGCGCTGCCCCGACCAGCACCGCCGCGGCGACCAGCGCGAATGCTGCCACGGCGGCCCACCGGTCCGGCTTCGACGAGATGCCGGCATCCGGGCCGCCCGGCAACCAGGCGCGGGCACGCCCGCGAGTGTCGTTCCCGCTGCCCGGCCGTCCCTGTGTCAGCGGCGTGCGCATCCCGGCTCCCTCGTCTCGTCTCTCACCGTCACCGTCGCCCGGCCGGGGCGTCAGCCGCGCAGAGGCGCGCATGCGAACTCCTTCAACCCGGCCTCCGGTGTCACCGCGGCCCGGAACCCCAGCTCGGCCGCGGCCCGCTCCGGGGAGGCCACCACATGCCGTACGTCGCCGAGCCGGAACTGCCCGGTCACCACCGGCGGCGGGCCACCCGCGTTGTCCGCGAGCTCCCGGGCCACCTCGCCGATCGTGATCGGCTGCCCGGACGAGATGTTGTAGGCGCGGAACCCGGGCGCCGCGCCGAGGGCGGCGACATTCGCCGCGGCGACGTCCTGGACGTGCACGAAGTCACGCCGCTGCCGGCCGTCCTCGAACACGTGTGGCGCCCGGCCACCGGCCAGCGCCGACCGGAAGATCGCCGCCACCCCGCTGTACGGCGTGTCGCGCGGCATCCCCGGCCCGTACACGTTGTGGTATCGCAACGCCGCCACGCTCGCCCCGCACTCCCGCGCCCAGATCGCGGCCAGATGCTCCTGGGCCACCTTCGTCGCCGCGTACACGCTGCGCGGGTCGAGCGGCGCGTCCTCCATGACGAGTTCGTCAGCCAGTGGCTGTCCGCACACCGGGCACGGCGGCTCGAAACGGCCGGCCTGCAGATCCTCGGGCGCACGTGGTGCCGGACGGACCGATCCGTGCCGGTCACAGCGGTACGCGCCCTCGCCGTACACCACCATCGAACTGGCCAGGACCAGCCGCTTCACGCCGGTCTCGGCCATCGCGGCGAGAAGCACCGCCGTGCCCAGGTCGTTGCACCCGACGTACTCCGGAAGGTCGTCGGGCCCGGCGCCGAGCCCGACGAGCGCCGCCTGGTGCAGCACCGCGTCCACGCCGCGCAGCGCCGTGCGGACCGCGTCCGCGTCGCGCACGTCGGCCCGGTGCAGGCGCACCCCGTCCGGCACCCGCAACGGCTCGGTGTGCGCGGCCGGATGTGCACTGTCCAGCACGGACACGTCATGGTCGGCGGCCAGCAGCGCTGCGGTGACGTGCGAGCCGATGAATCCGGCACCGCCGGTCACGAGTATGTGGGTCACGACGGCGACGGTAGGCCCGCACCAGCCGCGGCACAGCGGCCCGCGCCGATCCGTCAGCGGTTCGTAAGAACCTTTCGCGGCGTCCGTACTTCGTAAGATTTACCTCCCCTGACCAGGGCTAACTTGCCGTCCATGACAGATGTGGTGTTGCCCTGCCTGAACGAGGCCGCGGCGTTGCCGGCGTTGCTGGCGGCCATGCCGGACGGTTACCGGGCGATCGTCGCCGACAACGGTTCGACGGACGGTTCGCCCGAGGTGGCCCGGGCCTTCGGCGCCCGGGTGGTCGAGGTGGCGCAGCGCGGCTACGGCGCCGCCGTACACGCGGGGCTGCTCGCCGCCGACCCGGCCGACGGCGTCGTGTGCGTGATGGACGCCGACGGCTCGTTCGACCCGGCCCAGTTGCCGCGGCTCGCCGGCCCGGTGCTGGCCGGCGACGCCGACCTCGTCTGCGGACGGCGCCGGCCGGCCACGGCGGGCGCCTGGCCGCTGCACGCGCGCCTCGGCAACGCGGTCCTGGCCCGCCGGATCCGCCGCGACACCGGGGTCGCCGTGCACGACATCGCACCGATCCGGGCGGCCCGCCGGGACGCGCTGCTGCGGCTCGGCCTGCGCGACCGGCGCTTCGGCTACCCCCTGGAGCTGCTGCTCGCCGCGGCCCGCGACGGCTGGCGGATCGTCGAGCTCGACGTCGCCTACCACCCGCGGGCGGCCGGGACCCGTTCGAAGGTCACCGGCACGGTCCGCGGCACGCTGCGCGCGGTCGCCGACATGCGGGCGGTGCTGCCCCGATGATCCAGCTGCTGGTGATGGCCAAGGCGCCGGTCCCGGGCCGGGTGAAGACGCGGCTCTGCCCACCGTGCACGCCCGCGGAGGCGGCGGCGGTCGCGGCGGCCGCCCTGGCCGACACGCTCGATGCCGCGAAGGATCTTTCCGCCGTACGGCGGGTCCTGGTCCTCGACGGCGACCACCCGGCGCCGAGCGGCTGGGTGCGCGTCCCGCAGCGCGGCGACGGACTGGGGGAGCGGCTGGCGAAGGCTTTCGCCGACACCGCGCTGCCCGGAGTGCCGAGTCTGCTGATCGGCATGGACACCCCGCAGGTGACCCCCGAACTGCTGGACACGGCCGCGGCGGCGCTGCTCCGGGACGGGGCGGTGCTCGGGCCGGCCGACGACGGCGGCTGGTGGGCGCTGGGGCTGAGCGACCCGGCCGGCGCGGCGGTGCTGCGGAACGTACCCATGTCGACGGCCGCGACGGGGGAGCGGACCGTTGCCGAACTCCACCGGCGTGGCGTCCGGCCGGTGATGCTGCCCGCACTCCGGGACGTGGACACCGCGGCCGACGCGGTCGCGGTCGCGGCCAGGTGCCGACCCGGTCAGCGGTTCCCGGCGATCGTGGCGAGCCTGTCCTCGCTGGCCGGTCATGCCGTCACCGCGGGGAGCCGCGCATGAGCGCACCCGCGGTCGTCTGCCCGCCGGACGAGCGGGCCGCTCTCGACGCCTTCGACCAGGCTCTGCACCGCGCCGCCACCGGGGTTCCGAGCCCGCTGACCCTGCGGGACGCCGACGGCAACGAGCACCGGTTCGACGCGGTGGACTGGTGCCGGGAGCACCGGCCCGGCGACTCCGGCCTGCTCGACCGGTGCACCGGCGCGACCCTCGACGTCGGCTGCGGGCCCGGTCGGCTGACCAGCGCGTTGCTGGGCCGCGGCCGGTCGGCGCTGGGCATCGACGTGAGCGCGGCCGCGGTCCGCCTGGCCCGGGCCCGTGGCGCTCTGGCGCTGCGCCGCGACGTGTTCGGCCCGCTGCCCGGTCACGGCCGGTGGGAGCACCTTCTGCTGGCCGACGGCAACCTGGGCATCGGCGGCGACCCGGCCGCCCTGTTGCGCCGCTGCCGCGACCTGCTCGCGCCGCACGGGAAGCTGCACACCGAGCTGGAACCGCCCGGTGCCGGCACCTGGGCCGGCGTGGCCACCCTGCACACCGCCGACGGGTCCGCGGCCGCGCCGCTGCGCTGGGCGCAGGTCGCCGCGGACGACCTCGCACCGCTGGCCCGCACCGTCGGCCTGACCATCCTGACCACCTGGACCGAGGAGGACCGATGGTTCGCCACCCTGGCGGCCGCCTGAACCGTGCCCGCAAGTATCCGGGCGCGGCACCGGCCTCACCCGCCGCCGGCCACGAGCCGGCGAGCGACGCGGGCGGCTCACCGGAGCGCCACCGTGAGCGACCCGGCCGTCCCCGTGGTCCGCTCGCCCGGGCGTGGACCTGGCTGACCGAGCCGCTTCCGGCGCCACCGGAGCGGCTGCGCCGGGGCCCGCTGCGCGCGGACGCGTTCGGCTCCCCGCTGCGGTCCGCCCGCCTGACCAGCCAGCTCGGTATCGCGCTGGGCATCGCCTTCGGGGTCTGTTTCCTCACCGGCGTGTACAGCCACGTCCTGCAGCACCCACCCGGCTGGCTCCCGCTGCCGACCCGCCCGGCCGGCCTCTACCGCTTCACGCAAGGCCTGCACGTGGCGACCGGCCTGGCCACCGTTCCGCTGCTCGGTGCGAAACTCTGGTCGGTCCATCCGCGCCTGTTCGCCTGGCCGCCGGTGCGCAGCCTGGTCCACGCCGCCGAGCGGCTGACGGTCGCGATCCTGGTCGGCGCCGCGTTGTTCCAGGTGGTCAGCGGGGTGCTGAACGTCGCTCGCTGGTACGCCCCGATGCCGTTCTTCTTCACCGCCGGGCACTACTGGGTCGCCTGGGTGGCGGTCGGCGCCCTGATCAGTCACATCGGTGTACAGCTGCCGGTCGTCCGTGACGCGCTGCGCCGGCAGAAGGTGTCCACCGTCGCAGGCCGGCTTACCCGGCGGCGCAGCGGTGACACCGAGCCCGCCCGCCGGGAGTTTCTGCTGGCCGTGGGCGTGGCCGCCGGCGTGATCACGGTGACGACGCTCGGGCAGACCGTCCGGTGGCTGTCGCCGATCGGGCTGCTCGCGCCGCGCCGGCCCGGCACCGGACCGCAGGGACTGCCGGTGAACGCCACCGCCGACTCCGCCGGGGTACGGGACGCCGCGCTCGATCCGGCGTACCGGCTCACGGTGACCGGTCCGGATCGCACGGTGCGGCTCAGTCTCGCCGAGCTGGCGGCGCTCCCGCAGCACACGACGGTCCTGCCGATCGCCTGCGTCGAGGGCTGGAGCTCGGTCGGGACCTGGACCGGCGTACGCCTGAAGGATCTCCTCGCGCTGATCGGCGCGGACCCCGGCACCTGTGCCGCCGAGATCGAGTCCTTGCAGGCCGGTGGCCGTTACCGGACATCGACGGTCGAGACACCGGCCGACGACCGCACGCTGATCGCGCTGCGTCTGGGCGGTGAGCCGCTGGCTGTGGACCACGGGTTCCCGGCCCGGCTGATCGCCCCGAACCGTCCCGGAGTCCTGCAGACCAAGTGGGTCGGCCGGATCACCGTGCGGAGCGCTTCATGAGACGTCCGCTGATCGCCGCCGGGTTACTGATCATGTTGTACGGCATTGCCGGCGCGATCCTCGACACCGAGGTGAACCTGGTCGGCGTCGTCGCGTTCGGCGCCGTTCTGCTCGTGCTGCACGACGGGATCTTTCTCCCGCTCATCGCCGGGGCCGGTGCTCTGGTGCGGCGTCTCGTCCCGCCGGGATGGCAGCCGGCCGTCCGATTCGCGGCGATCGTCGACCTTGCCGTCGTGATGGTCGCGTCACCGCTCGTGCTGGGCTTCGGGCGGGACGCCGGCAACCCCACGGTGCTGCCCCGCCCGTACGGGAAAGGCCTGCTCTTGATCTTGGTGGTGGCCACCGTGGCGGCTGTCGCCGGTCGTAAGGGATTCGAAAGGTTCCGCCGGCGGGACGACCGGTAGCCTGCGGTCATGAACCATCGGGTGCTGGTCGTCGACGACGACCCGACCGTCAGCGACGTCGTGCGCCGCTACCTGGAACAGGACGGGTGCCGGGTGCGGCTCGCTGCCGACGGCCTCACCGCGCTGGCGGCCGTCGACGCCGAGCGTCCCGACCTGGTCGTTCTCGACCTGATGCTGGGCGGCATCGATGGTCTCGAGGTGTGCCGCCGTCTCCAGCGTGACCAGCCCGGGCTCCCGGTGGTGATGCTCACCGCGCTGGGCGAGGAGAGCGATCGGGTGCTCGGCCTGGAGGTGGGCGCCGACGACTATGTGACCAAACCGTTCAGCCCGCGGGAGCTGACCCTGCGCGTCCGGTCGGTGCTGCGCCGCACCGCGCCGGCCGCCCCGCCGAGGCCGGCGCTGCTGCGCGACGGCGACCTGGTGGCCGACACGGGGCGGCGCACCGCGGAACTCGGTGGAGAGTTGCTCGCGCTGACGGTCCGGGAGTTCGATCTGCTGGAGTTCCTGATGCGGCACCCGGCGACGGCGTTCTCCCGGGCCGAGCTGCTGGACAAGGTGTGGGGGTGGCGGTTCGGCGACCAGTCGACCGTCACCGTGCACGTGCGCCGGCTGCGGGAGAAGATCGAGGCCGACCCGGCGGCACCGGTGCGGCTGGTCACCGTCTGGGGCGTCGGCTACCGCTGGGAGCCGGCCGGCGATGCGTGACATCCTGCTGATCGGGCTCTACTCGCTGGCCGCCGGCACCGTCGTCGGGCTGGCCGGCGCCGCGGTCCTGCGGGCCTTGCGGGGCCGGTCCATCGCGGTGCACGTGACCGTCCTGCTGGCGATCACGGTGACCGCGGTCGTCGCCGGAGTCGTCACGGTCGCGCGGGCGATGTTCCTGTCCAGCCACGACATGAAGGTGGTGCTTCTCACCGTCGCCGCGTCCGCGTTGGTCAGTCTCACGGTCGGCATCGTCTTCGGGCGACGGCTGGCCGCCGCGGCGATGTGGGCGGCCGAGGCCCGTGACCGCGAGCGCCGGATGGAGGCCGGACGGCGTGACCTGGTCGCCTGGGTGTCGCACGACCTGCGCACGCCGCTCGCCGGGTTGCGCGCGATGACCGAGGCACTGCAGGACGGTGTCGTCACCGACCCGGTCACCGTCGGCGAATATCACCGCCGCATCGGGGCGGAGACCGACCGGATGAGCGGGCTCGTCGACGACCTGTTCGAACTGTCCCGCATCCACGCCGGTGCGTTGCGGCTGAGGCCGACCGTGCTGCCGCTGGCCGATGTGGTCTCCGACGCGGTGGCGGCGGTCGGCCCGCTCGCCGCGGACCGCGGTATCCGGGTGGTCGCGGTGGGGGATCGCTGGCCGATTGTGTCCGGGGGCGCGGCCGAGCTGAACCGCGTGGTCAGCAACCTGCTCACCAACTCGGTGCGGTACACGCCGGTGAACGGTGTCATCCAGATCGAGGCCGGTCAGGACACCCGTGAGGTGTGGCTGGCCGTTTCCGACAGCTGCGGCGGGATTCCCGAGGAGGACCTGCCGCGGCTGTTCGACGTGGCGTTCCGCGGCACCCGGGCCCGCACGCCGGAAACGGCCGGCGGCGGCGGGCTCGGGCTGGCCATCGTGCGCGGCCTGGTCGAGGCGCACGGTGGCCGGGTCCGGGCCGGCAACATCGCCGGCGGGTGCCGTTTCGAGGTGCGCCTGCCCGCGACGTGACCGGCGGCGGGCAGGCCGCTCTCGCGTGGCGCCTCCGGGTAACGGCCGGGCCTTACGGCGAGGTGCCGGCGGACCGCGCTCGGAAGTGCCTCGAGGGATGCACTACTTCGTCGCGCGGCCGGTCAGCTTGTCGCGCAGACGGTCGACCAGGCCGACGCCCGGGCCGGCCAGCTTGTGGAACAGCTCGCTGTTCGGGGCGGCCGGGTGCGGGCGGGTCGGCGCCAGCTTCTTCGCCGTCTCCACCTTGCCGGCCAGCTCCACCAGCTCCTCGTGCGGGATGTGCCGCCGCAACGCGGGGAACTGCTCCTGCTCCTCGTCCTGGACGTGGTCGGCGAGCACCGTCTCCAAGGTGCGCAGCGCCTCCTCGAACTCGGCGCTCGACACCTCGGCGCCCTCGAGACGCTTCATCGTCTCCTCGAGCTCCTTGTGCTCCTCGATGTCGTGCTCGACCGCCTTGTCGCCGTCCGGAAGGTACTTTCGCATCGCCGGGTAGACGTACATCTCCTCGGCGACGGCGTGCCGGACCAGCTCGCTGATCGCGGTGTCGGTCAGGTCCCGCCGGATCATCGGGTCGGCGACCGCGTGGATCTCGCCGATCAGGGCGGTCACGTCACGGTGCTCGGCGGCCAGCACGTCGAGCACGTCGCCGGTGGGTGTGTCGGTCATGGGGACTCCTCAGGGTGGGCGGGTCACGCGACGGCGCTTGCATACCCCGGAATCGGCTCGCCACTCACCGTTGCCGGCCATCGCCCGGAGCTGACGGGTGCGCCGGTGGCGACTCCCGGGTCCGTACCACACCGTCCACTTCTACCCAGGCCTTGTGCCCGGCTGATCAACGTGTGTTCCCGTGAACGTGCGGCGGTCCGCAGCAGCGGATCCTGCTCTCGGTCAGAATCGACGAAGTGCACCGGCTGTGACCGCGCCCTCAGGCTCTGCGGCGGCCCGACTCCGGGCCGGCGCCCGGCGCCGGCCCGGCCGACGACCTCGCCGGCTCCGGTAGGCGAGGCCGGCTCGGAGCCGGGTCGCCGGCCGGCGCCGGTGCGGTGCCGAGGTGGGTCGCGAGGAAGCGTTCCACCGCCGCGTAGTAGGTGTCGCGGTTCTCGGGACGGACCAGGCCGTGGCCTTCGTCCGGGAACAGCAGATACTCGTGGGGCACCCCGTTGCGCGCCAGCGCGGCCACGATCTGCTCGGCTTCGGAGACCGGGACGCGGACATCGTTGGCGCCCTGAACGACCAGGACCGGGATGGTGATGTCGGCCGCCCGTGACAGGGGCGATCGCGACCACAGCAGATCCCGGTCGCGGTCCGGGTCGCCGACCTGCGCCACCATGAACGCCTGCAACGACGTCCGGTAGGGTGCGCCCCCGGTCATCATCGTCAGCAGATTCGACGGGCCGCACAGGTCGATCGCGCACCGGAACACCGATGGGGTGAAGGCGGCACCGACCAGGGCCGCGTATCCGCCGTAGGAGCAGCCCATGATGGCCACCCGGTCCGGGTCGATACCACCGGTCACGGTCAGATGGCCGATCGCGTCGAGCAGGTCGGTGTGCATGGCCGCGCCCCACTCGCGGGCGCCCAGGTTGCGGAATCTCTTGCCGTACCCGGTGGAGCCGCGGAAGTTTACCTGCACGCACGCGTACCCGTGACTGGCCAGTAATTGCGCCTCCTCGTCGAACCCGAAGGAGTTGCGGGCCCACGGGCCGCCGTGCACGTTGACGACCGCGGGAAGCCCGGATCGTGGCACGCCGACCGGCCACGTGACGTAGCCGTGCACCGGCACACCGTCGCGGGCGGTGAAGACGAACGGTTCCATGCGGGCCATCGGGTAGGCGTCCAGGGCCGGCTGATGACTGAAGAGCAAGCGCAGCTCCCCGGTGCCCGGCGAGTACCGGTGGTAGCGGACCGGGGCGTCGCCGGCCACCGCGGTGACGAGCCATTCCCGGTCGTCGCGGGAGGTGCGTTCCACATAGATCTCGGCGTCGGCGGCGAGCGCGGTGCGGATCCGGGCCAGTTCCCTGCCGTAGGTCTCGTCCAGGATCAGCCGCTCGTCGCGGTCGGCCGCGAAGACCACGGCCTGTGGCCGCTGGCTCACCGGATCGAACTCGACCATCCGTACGTCATGGTGGGGGTCGGCGGCGAGCAGTGTGTGGGTGTTGTCGGGCAGGGACACCTCGTAGAGCCGGACGGCGTCGGCGCCGATGGAGGAGAGCAGGTAGCAGACATCCCCGGACGGGGCGAAGCCGGCGATCCGGGTGCCCATGGCGTCTTCGTCGGGGACGGTCAGCCACGTGTCGTCGCCGTCGAGGGCGATCACGGTGCCGCCGTCGGGCCGGGGGCGGACACCACCTCGTACGCGAAGGTCGTGGTCGATGATCCAGGAGAGGTAGCCCGGGTTCTCGGCGATCAGGGTGAGCGTGCCGTCGGCCAGGTCGAGCGCGTAGACGTCGTGCAGGTGCCGGGTCCGTCGGTTGAGGCCGACCAGCATCGTCGCCGGATGCCGCCGGTTGTGGGCCAGCACGCGCGCCTGGATGCCGGGAAACGGCGTCGCGCAGCGCGTCCGGCCGGTGCCCAGGTCCACCAGGTACAGCCGCCAGCCCTCGTCGCCGCCGTCGTCGATCACGTAGAAGAGCGTGCGGTCGTCGTGTCCGAGACCGTAGGTGCGAATGCCCCGCCCGGCGTCGCGGGTGACCGGGGTGGCCCGGCCGGGGTGGTCGATCGGCGCCGACCAGACGTTGAGCACGCCGTCGAGCGGTGCGAGGAAGAACAGCCGGGTCCCGTCCGGCGAGACCGCCGGCGAGAGCCGGGCCGGATTGCCGAACAGCACGTCCCGCGGGATCGGCCTCATGCCGCGGCCCACCAGCCGGCCAGCGCCGGGAACTGCGCCACGGCCGCGGTCGTGTCCAGGGCCGGCAGCGGTACGAGAGCGACGGGCACGGGCACCTCCGGTTCGATCAGCGTCTGTGCGCGAAACATCCGGCCGACGAGGGCCGGCGTCAGGCGTGGCAGCCGGTTCCCGGCCGCCGGCGCGGCCCGGTCGCGGGTGGTCGCCATCCGCCACGGCAGGTCCGCCTCGGCCGCGGCCGCGGCCTGCAGTCCGGGTGCGCCGTCGGCCAGAAGACGATCGAGGCGTACGGCCTGCAGCGCCGCGACCGACATGCCGTGCGAGTAGACCGGGTTCATCGTGGTCAGCGCGTCGCCGACGGCCAGGAATCCCGGCAGCGCCGGAAAGCGCCGCCGCCTGTTCGCGGTCGCCCGGAACGGCCGTGCCGGCCCGAGCGGGCGGGCCGCGGTGATCAGCCGCGACACCATGGGGTCGGGCAGTCCTTCGGCGCATGCGGTGAAGGCGCCCGCGGAGGGCGGATTGCCGCGGGTCCCGGTCAGCGTGACGATCCACCGGCCACCCTCGATCGGGAACACGGTCGCCCCGTGGCCGCCGCCGCGTGGGTGCAGCATCACCGCCGGGATCGTGGCGCCGAGGCCGTCGGGCGCCTGGTAGATCCGGGTCACGTACGCCACCCCTGGATCCACCACCTCCTCCGGGATCGGCGGCAGGCCGAGCGCGGCCAGCCACGACGGCGACCGTGACCGCCGCCCGGTGGCGTCCACCACCAGATCGGCCGCAAGCGCCCCCTCGCCGTCGAGGCGAACACCGGTGATGCGGCCGGCGGAGCCGGTGAGCCCGGCCGCCCGGGTACGGGTACGCACGGTGATGCGTGGCCCGGTGAGCAGGCGGCGGCGGAGCACGGCGTCGAGCAACCAGCGGCTGCAGGCGATCAGATACGCCCCGGTGTGGTGCCGGTGGAACCAGCCCTGCGCGCCCAGGATCAGCGCGTCGCCGGGCAGATCACGCCGCTGCGCGCCGAGCTCGAGCAACTCGTCGACGATCCCGGGGGACAGGGCCGACAGCGCTCGCGCGCCGCCGGCCACGAGCACGTGGTTGTGGCGGGCCTGCGGCACTCCGGACCGCTCCAGCGGGCCGTCCGGCAGGTCGCCGCTCTCGATCACCGTCACCGTCGCGAAGTGTCGCGCCAGGACGTTGGCCACGAGCACCCCGGCGAAGCCGCCACCGAGAACGATCGCCGACGTCATGCAGGCGCGCCCTCGGCGATCAGGCCCTGGGCCAGCATCGCGTCGATGAACTCGTCCACCTCGGCGCGGATGCGCCGGGCCAGGGTGGCGTTGCCGGCCGCGTACATCAGGGCGAGTTTGTCGATGACCGGAGCGCGTTCGCCGTCACTGTCGAGCAGGACCCAGATCTGGGCGGCGCTGCCGTTGAAGCTGAGGAACTCGCCGGAGTCGACGTGGTAGATCGAGATACCGTCGCCGTTCTCGTGCCAGATCACCGCATCACTGATGTGCAGGGACATCGATCGTCCTCCTCGGAACCGGGGTGAGGGAGATGAGCCGGGGCCGGGCGGCCGCGGGCGGCTTCGGCGTCGGCGTCCAGGTCTTCCACTGGTCGAAGACCGGGTGTTCGTCGCCGGTGGCGACCAGACGCGGCACGGTCATGCCGTCGTGGTCGGCGGCCAGCTCGGCGCGGGTCGTGCCGGTCTCCTGCCAGAGCTGGGTGACCACGCCGTGGCGCAGGATGCGGCAGAGGTTGCGGCTGTTGCGTCGCAGGTCGCCGGACTCGGACAGGTGCGCGGCCCGGCAGCCGCCGCCGCAGTTGGACTTGATGTAGCACTGGGTGCAGTCGTCGTGGAACTCGCCGCCGAAGACCGTGCTGCGCCGCATCGCCGCCAGCACCGGGCTCTGGAAGATCTCGGCCAGCCGCTGCCGCCGTACGTTGCCGGCGTGGTCCTCCTGGTCGGTGACCAGCTTGCACGGGTAGACGTCGCCGAGCGAGTTGATGTAGATCTCGTTGCCGCCCATGCCGCAGTTGCCCTTGACCGAGCAGGGGCTGACCGGGCGCGGGCCGTCCGGCTTGAGCTTGCCGGCGATCGGGGAGGACCAGACCAGCTCCTGCACCCGGACATGGTCGTCCCAGCCGAACGCGTACGAGTCGGTCTTGCCGCGGCCCAGGTCGTTGTGGTTCATCAGCCGCACGCTGTGCACGTCGATCCCGCTCAGGAAACCGGCGAAGTCTTCCAGCCCGGGCACGTTCTCGGAGGTCACGATGTGGTTGATGGCCGGGGCCACACCGGCCGCGTTGAGCAGCTTCAGCGCCTGGTAGGTCTTGGCGAACGCCCCCTTGCCGCGGGTGCGGTCGTGCGTCTGCGCGGTGCCGCCGTCCACGCTGATGGTGACCATGTCGAACAGCTCGGCGAATCGCCGGGCGATCGCGGCCGTACGGATCATCGTCGCGTTCGTGATGATGTTGACCTTGAGGCCTTGGGCGCGGGCGTGCTCGACCACCGCGAACAGGTCCTTGCGCAGCATCGGCTCGCCGCCGGTGAACACGATGGTCCGCGCGCCCATCTCGGCGATCTGGGTGACCAGATCCATGGACTCGGCCGTGTTCAGCTCTCCCGGCAGGCACTTCTCCGAGGAGGCGTAGCAGTACGGGCAGCGCAGGTTGCAGCCGTCGGTGATCGCGTAGTAGGCGATGCCCAGCGGCGGCTCCCCGATCCGCACCTGCGGCCGGTTGCCGTTGAAATAGACGAGCCAGTTGAGCACCAGCTTGGCCAGCGCCCGCTCGGTGACATCGTCCCCGGTCAGCGGGCCGCCGGTGGCCAGTGCCCGCAGGATCTGGAACTCCCCGGGGGTCAGTACGCAGCGGGCGCCCACCTCGGGATTGATGACCAGGTGGTTGTCGCCGTGCACGAAGTAGGTGAGACCGGCCGGGACGTCGACCAGTGACCGGCGGGGGACGAGTTTGGCGGGCATCCGATGCCTCCTGGGTTGTGGCCGGGGGTGGGGGCCCGGCGGCGGGGCCCCCCCCCCCCGGGGGGGCCGGGGGGGGGCCTGGGGGGGGCCGCGGCCGCCCAGCGCCCCCCAACCACAACCAAACCCCCCCCGAGTAAGAGGCGGCGGGCGCCG
>NZ_JBIRWQ010000028.1:0-111372 GCF_044388125.1 Actinoplanes sp. NPDC020271 | reverse complement strand
CCTGTACCTAGGGTGTGACTGCAGGTCTGATGTGTGCTCGTACGAGCGCCCGGGCGGCGGGCCGCACCCCCGGTTCGGCGACCTGGGTTCAGTTCGCGTTGCCGGAGCCGGACCAGGCGCCGCACATGCACAGCATGGCCGCGTCGTAGTCCTGGCCGGCGGCCTCGGGCGTGGTCCAGCCGGCGCTGTGCGCCGACACCTCGGGCAGCACCGCCGCGAGCCGGTTCCGGGTGGAGATCAGGACCTCGGTCTCCTCCTGACTCAGGCCGGCGTAGAACTCCTGGAGCTCGGGTGAGATCTCACCGCTGATCAGACCGGCGTCGCGCAGGGTCTGGGTGGGGTCGAAGCTCATCGTGACCCGGCCTCAGTTCTGCGCGTTGCCGGAGCCGGACCAGGCGCCGCACATGCACAGCATGGCCGCGTCGAAGTCCTGCTCCGAGGCCTCGGGCTTGGCCCAGGTGGCCGAGTGCGCCACCACGTCGGGCAGGACGGCGGCGAGCCGGTTCCTGGTCGAGATCAGCACCTGCGTCTCCGACTCCGACAGGGTGCTGAAGAACTCCTCGACCTCGGGGGTCATCGGGCCGCTGAGAATACCCGCCTCGCGGAGAGCGTCAGCTGCGTTGAACGCCATGTGATTTCCTTTCCTGGATGGTTCCGGGTTGTTCCGAGCGTGCATTCCGGCGGTTCCGGCGAACAACCCCACGAATGTGGGGTCCGTATTTCTCAGACGGCCACGATTAATCGCACCGCGGTTCCGGCGATCGGCTCGCCGACCGATTCCACGGTGAATCCGGCGGCGCCGAGAAGGCGTGCGAAATCCTCGCCGGTCCGTTCCCGGCCGCCGGTCCAGACGAGCATCGCCAGATCGCCCATGACCGGCCCGTACGCCGGTGGCCCGGTCGCCGACGCCGGCAACACGGTCTCCAGCACGAGCAGCCGCCCGTCCGGGGCCAGCGCGGCCCGGCAACGCTTCAGGATCCGGACGCACCGGTCGTCGTCCCAGTCGTGCAGGATCCCCTTGAGGATCAGCACGTCGCCCTCGGGGACCCCGGCGAAGAAGTCTCCGGTCCGCACGGTCCAGCGGTCCGGTGGCACCCGGGCGCCCAGCGTCTCGGGCGCCGAGGCCGCGCCGGTCACGGTGTCGAACAGCACGCCGCGCGGTCCGGGAGCCGCCGCGAGCACCGCGGCGAGGACGCTGCCGTGGCCGCCGCCCACATCCACGACGGTCGTGGCGTGGCCGAAGTCGAACAGGGCCGGCAGCGCCGCCGCGACCGGGCCGGAGTTCTCCCGCATGGTCTGCCCGAACAGCGCGGACAGCTCCGGCCGCTCGGCCAGGACCTGGAACAGCGGCCGCCCGTGCGCGTGTTCGAAAGCCGGCCCGCCGGTCCGCACCGCGTCGGGCAGCGCGGCCCAGGCCCGCAGCACCGCCGGATCACCGGCCAGCAGTATCCCGGCCCGGATCGACTCGGGATGGTCGGCGCAGAGCGGGCGGGCGCCGTCGGCCAGGGCGACCCGGCCGTCCGGCCGTGGCGTCACGATGCCGAGCAGGGTCAGGGCGCTGACCAGCCGGGCCATCGCGGCCGGGTCCCCGCCGAGCTCGGCGACCGGCAGCGGGCCGCCGGCCAGGGCGTCGGGAACGCCGAGGCGGACGGCGGCGTACAGGATCTGCGCGGGTTGATGGCCGAAGGCCAGCGTGGCCAGTCGTTGTGGGGTCACGGCGGGCCTGCCAACCACACCGGCAGGCGGCGGACACCTTGCAGGAAGAGGTCCGGCTGCGGCGGCAGCTCGTGCGGTTCGACGGCCAGGGCGAGGGCGGGGAAGCGGCGGACCAGTGCACCGACCACGGCCCGGGCCTGGATGCGGCCCAGTTCGGCGCCGAGGCAGAAGTGGATGCCGTGGCCGAAGCCGAGGTGACGGTTCGGGGCGCGGCCGATGTCGAAGACGTCCGGGTCGGCGAAGGCCTCCGGGTCGCGATTCGCGGCGAGCAGGACCGGCAGCACCGAGTCGCCGCGGGGGATCGTCGTGCCGCCGTACCGCAGGTCGGTCAGCGCGTAGAGCGGTTTGGCGTGCCCGACCGGCCCGTTGAAGCGCAGCACCTCTTCGATCGCCGTCCCGATCAGCGCCGGATCGGCACGCAGCCGGTCGAGCTGGGCCGGGTGGCGCAGCAGTTCCAGGACGGCGTTGGTGATCAGGCCGACGGTGGTCTCGTCACCGGCCATCAGCAGCTGGAAGACGGTCGAGAGCAGCTCGGGCCGGGTCAGCTCGCCGCGGTGTTCGGCCGCGGCCAGCTCGCCCAGCAGCCCGCCGGGCGCGACCAGCCGGTCCTGCAGGTAGGTGGTGAAATCCATGCCGGCCCGCCGGGACCGGGTGAAGTCCCCGCTGCGCAGCATCTCGTCGCTGAGCCGCCGCAGCAGCCGGTGGTCGTCGCGGGGCAGCCCGACCAGTTCCGTGGTGACCAGCACCGGCAGCGGCAGCGCGATCTGCTCCACCACGTCGACCGGTCCACCGGCTGCCGCCGCGGCGTCGAGCAGGTCGCCGGCCAGCTGCTCGACCCGGCGCCGGACGGCGGTGATCCGGCGCGCGCCGAACGCCGGGGCGATCAGCCGGCGCAGCCGGGTGTGGTCGGGCGGGTCCAGGTGGAACACGTTGCGGCGCAGCGCGGCGAACGGGTCGCCGCCCCAGCGGCGGTACGGCGCGGCCAGCTCGGCCGGCAGCCGGTCGAGCTCACGGGCCAGGCCGGGGTCGTGCAGGGCTCGTCGCACGTCGGCGTACCGGGTCAGGTACCAGACGCCCGGCCCGGACGACGGGTGGCGGCGCACCGGGGTGTGCTCCCGCCAGTGCCGTAACGCCGTGTGCGGGTCGGCGAGGTCGAGCGCGGCGGTCATCGCGGCGCCGCCGGCTGCGAGCGGGCGCGGCGCACGTCGTACGGGAAGAACCGCCGCACCGTGCCGCCCAGCTCCTCGCGGCCGGTGAAGCCGCGCCGGGCCATCGCGATCTCGGCCGGGCCCTCGCCGCGCCAGTGCCGCAGGAAGATCGCCGCGCAGGCCGCCGGGGGCGGCACGGGCTGCCGGAAGCGCGTCCGGTCGGCCACCTCGTCGGCCTCGGCAACCAGGTCGCGCCATCGCTGCCAGCGGTCGGTGGCGCGCAGGCGCTCGATCATCGCCGGCCGCCAGTCGGTGGACTGCCAGACCGGCCAGACCCGGACCGTGACCAGCCTGACCTGCTGCGGGAACGGCAGCGTGGCCCGCTCCCGCGCGGTGAGCCAGACGGCCAACGGGGCGGGCAGCGGCTCGTCCTCGGTGACGCCCAGGATCACCGCCGGGTCGGCCGGCAGCAGGCCGGACAGCACCTGCTCGTGCCACACCGGGTACTCCGGGTCGAACAGCCGGGCCGCGTCCAGCATGTCCGGGTCGGAACGCCAACGCCCCGGCGCGTACTGCTCGCGGGTGCGGCTGACCAGCAGCTGGTGCCGGGTGATCCCGGTGACCGGGACCTCCGGCGGGACGGCCGCGGTGGCCTGGACGGTCAGCGCCGCCAGAGCGTCGAGCCGCTTCACGTTGCCGGGACCGGCCTCGATCAGCGCGCGCGCACGGCTCAGGGCGCCGGACTCCTCGGCGTCCCGGCCGCGGGCCAGTTCCTCCCAGGTCCGGGACGTGAACGGCAAGCTCTTGGCGCCGGCGATCAGGCGTTGTGCGACCGCGGGGGCGGCGGTACGGGCCAGGGCGTGCCGGAGGTTGACCAGAGCCACGGTCAGCGCCGGATAGCCCACGTCGGCGGGACCGTGCAGGACGCCGACCTCGTCGTCGCCGTCGATGACACCCTCGGCGTACATCCGGTGCACCGCACCGACGCCGCGCATCCCGTACGCGCTCAGCTCGGCGGCCCGCAGCGCGCCCATGCTGCCCGCGCCGAGGACGGCTACACCCTCTCGCAGCAGGTGCAGGATCTCCTTGTGGCCGACGGAACGGCGATCCCGGAAGTATCCGTCGATGATCACCGCGGTGTCGCCCGGCTCCCACGCCTCGGCGAGCAGATCGCCGCGCCCGGCGGGGGGACGCACCTCGATGCCGGGCCGGACACGGTGGATCTCCTCGGCCGTGAGGGTCGGGCCGGCATAGACCAGCGTGCGGCTCATCACAGCACCTCCGTGCTGACCCGGCTGCCCGGCGCGACGACCTTGACCACCGGAACTCCCACGTCGTCCCGGGTCAGGTCGGCCATCAGCGGCGTCGCGCCGAACGCGGCGGTGGCCAGGTCGACGACGAGGCCGAGTTCGTCGATCAGGGTGTCCTGCTCGGCCAGGAGCACCTCGATCGGGGCGCAGGCGCCGGACGGCTCGCGCCGGCGCCTGGTCCCGCCGTCGTCGATGTCGGCGTGCAGGTCGTCCCGGGCGCCGGCGATGTACCCGAGCCGGGTCTGCACCGCCTCGGTGATCGCCCGGCTGACCGCGACGGCCGGGCTCAGGTGGCAGCCGAAGCCGTACATCGCGGCCGGGTAGTCATGGCAGGAGACCCAGGCCAGGAAGCAGGGCAGGCCGGTACGCGAGGGTACGTGCCGCACCTCGAACGCGACCCCGGCCCGGTCGATCCGCTCGCAGAGGCCGTCGACCACCGGGTCGGCCAGGGTGTGCGGGTCGACCCGGTCGCCGGGGGCGCCGGCGACCACGGCGGTCACGGCGTCGCGTTCGATGATCTCGTACAGCGCGTGCAGAGCCGCTTCGACCATCGTGTTGCCGCTGGCCAGACCATTGGTCGAGGAGAGGAAGGCGGGCGGGCGCCACCCGTCGGGCTGCTCCAGGCTGAGCCGCACAGTGGCCGTCGGCACGAGGGTCGGCGTTCCGTCGGCCAGCGCGACGGCCGGCACCCAGTCCAGCGGCAACCCGTCGTGGAACAGGCTCGGCGTGCAGCGGGGGAGCTCGGCCACGTCGTAGCCGAGCACGACGTCGCGCGCGGGCGCGACCACCGCGGGCGTCATCGGCTGCTCGACGTGCCAGATCTCGATCGACTCCATCATCGCCGACAGCTTGGCCAGGTCCGGCGTCACGCCCTTGCCCTGGGACACCGCGAGCGTGCGCGACAGCGGCCGGATCGCCTGGTAGGTAGGGATGCCGATGGAGTCCAGCCGGGTGATGTCGGCTACCCGGGTGACACCGACCCGGGCGGCGGCGCGCCGGGCCATGGCCATCGTGTGCCCGGGCGGGGCCGCCCGGTTGGTGCCGGGCAGGCACACCTTCGCGCGGTCGGCCTCGGTGGCGATCCGATCCAGCGCCCGGACCGCCCCCGCCGTGGTCACAGGTCCCGCGTGCGCCGCAGCAGCGCACGCCCGGCCAGGCCGTTCGCCAGCACGGCGAGGACCGCGAGCACGGTCAGGCTCAGCCACGCCTGGCCGAGGCCGAGGACAACCGTGTCGCGCATGGCGTTCACCGCGTACGTGACCGGGTTGATCACCGAGATCCACTGCAGCACCAGCGGCAGCTGGGCGGTGGTCGACAGCGACGGCGCACTGAACACCAGGACCGGTACCGAGATGCTGGTGAGCACCATGAACGTGCGGTAGTCACGGATCAGGATGGCCGCCGCCAGATACAGGCCGTTGAACGCCAGCGCGGCCAGCAACAGGGCGAACAGCAGGCCCAGCCAGTGGGACGGCGAGAATCCGTAGTCGATCAGGAACACCGCCACGACCAGGGCCAGCAGCGACTGGACGAGCACCAGCGAGACGCCGGCCAGGACCTTGCCGAGCAGGAACCGGGAACGGCGCAGCGGCCACGACCAGATCTGGGTGGAGACGCCGCTCATCTCCTCCTGGAACAGCGCCATGCCGGTTGTTCCGGACGCGCTCACCACCGACATGGCCAGCACCATGGGCAGCAGGAAGACCGCGAAGGGCAAGGTCACCCCGCGGTACGTGATCTCGCCGACCACGTTGCCCAGCGACGTGTTCACCAGTAGCAGGTAGACCAGTGTGGGGGTAAGCCCGAGGATCAGGTTCACCCGGTTGCGGGCCAGCAGGGCGTACTCGCGGTAGAAGACCGCTGACAGGTCGGCGGCCCGGCGCGCCGGTTGCGGGGCCGTGGTGGTGAAGGCCAGATCGGTCATGCCGCGCTCACCTGCTCCTCGGTTCGGTCGGTCAGGTGGCCGTTCTCGGTCATTCGCAGGAAGACCTGTTCCAGCGAGTCGGTCACGGTGGACACCCCGGCGATGGCGACCCCACGGTCGGTGCAGTGCCGGGCCAGCGGGGCGAGCACGTCCCGCGCGGACGCGCCTTCGATACGAACCTCGGTGTCGCCGGGCATCGCGGTGAACCCGGCGGTCTCGGCCCACTCGGCCACGACCTTGCCGGCCACCGCGTCGTCGACGGTCACCACCAGGTGCGCCCCACCGAATTCGCGGACCAGGTCGCGCGGGTGGGCGAACCGCAGCACCCTGCCCTGGTCGATCACCAGGACCCGCTGGCTGTTGCGCTCCAACTCGTCGATGTGGTGGCTGGTCCAGAGCACGGTCACGCCGAAGTCGTCGCGCAGCCAGCGGACGAATCGTTCCACCTGGTGGCGCCCGGCCACATCGAGACCGGCCGACGGCTCGTCCAGGATCAGCAGTTTCGGCAGGGTCAGCAGGGCCCGGACCAGTTGCAGCCGCTGCCGCTGCCCGCCGGAGAGCTGGAAGACCAGCCGGGGCAGCGCCTCGGTCAGGCCCAGGTATTCGGCCACCTCCAACGCCCACGGCCGGGCGGCCCGCCAGGACAGGCCGCGAAAGCGGGCCGCGATCCGCAGGTTGTCCAGGGCCGAGAGCATCTCGTCGTAGGGACCGGTCTGGTGCATCGCGCCGATGCCGGTCTTGGCGGCCACCGGCTCGCGTACCGGGTCGGCGCCGAACACCCGGATGGTGCCCTCGGACGGTGCCGTCACGCCGCAGATCATCTTGATCAGGGTGGTCTTGCCCGCGCCGTTCGGGCCCAGCAGCCCGACCGTCTCGCCCTCCGCGATCTCGAACGAGACGCCGTCCACCGCCGGTGTGGCTTTGCGCCGGTACCGCTTGGTGATATTGACAGCTGTCACCACGTCACTCGCCACGATCCCTCCCCTCGCTGTGTCGTGCCGCCGGATCTCCGGCATGCGCTGACGGTAGGGGGATCGCCGCCGGGCTCGGCGCGGCGGAGCGTCAAGCTGCCTCGAAACTGCCGCTAATCTGCCAATCGGCCGCCCCGTGCCTGCATAGCATTCCGGCCATGGAGGAATCGAAGCCCGGCGAATTCGCTGTGGTCCTCGTCAATGGGACCGGCAGCGGTGAATTCGCGGCTGTTCGCGACATCCTGCGCGATTCCCTGGAAACCCCGGTGGTTCTTCTGGAAAAGGCGCCCGTGTCGTACGACATGGACAGCGGGCTGCTCGACGCGGGCGGGCGCCTCGTCCGGCCGGCGGTGGTGTGGACCCGGCACACCGGCGCGCTGACCCTGGCCGTGCACACCTCGCTCGCCCCGGTCGCCGCGGCCGCCTGGTCCTCGCTGGCCACGCAGCTGGCCGCGGCCGCCCCGGTCGCGCTGCCCGGGCCGGCGCCGCGCGGGACCGCCCAGCTGCTCGACGCGCGACGGATCGGGGTGCCGGTCCCGCGCACCGTGCTCGCCACGGACGCTTCGGCCGCGGTCGAGCGGTTGCGCGCGGCCCGGACCGTCGTGAAGACCCCGGACTTCCGGCTGGCCGACGCCGACCGGGACAACTGGGGGCGGTACGTGCCGGTGGTCGTCGACGCGGCCGGTCCGTCCGCCGGGGACGCGCCCGCGCATGTGGTGGTCGTGCAGGAGTACGTCGGCCACGTTCAGGAGCTGCGGGTCTTCCACCTCGACGGCGGGCTCTGCACGTTTCGGGTGCGAAAGCCCGGGATCGCCGCGCCGTGGACGGCCCCGGACACGGTCTCGGTGACGGCGGTGCGGTGCCCGGCGCCGGCCGCCGACGCCGTGCGCCGGCTGTGCGCCCGGTGGGGGCTGCGCTACGGCGCTTTCGACCTGCTCGTACGGCCGGACGGTGAAGTCGTGTTCCTGGAGGCCAATCCGGACGGCGACTGGCTCTGGTACGAGCGTCGCGCCGGCACGCCCGGACGCGTCTCGTTCATGGCCGCCGTGATGGTGCGGGCGTTGTTCGCCCGTACGGCCTGGAAAGGAGCTCGGGACGATGACTGACCGGATCTCTCCGCGGGACCTGCGGCTGATGGTCCTGCTCGCCCGGGGGCACACCACCGATCGGGCGGCCCGTGAGCTGTGCCTGAGCCGGCACACCGTCGGAGAGGAGATCAGCTCGCTGCTCGACCGCTTCAACTGCCGCAACCGGGCCGAGCTGGTCGCCTATTGCTACGCCCACCGGCTGCTCCCGATCGGGATCTGGCCGCCGTCCTTCCAGAAAGGTGACTGTCATGAACGACCCCCTGGCTCAGCTGCGTGACGCCGGCTGCCCGATCGACCAGCTCAGCTCGGCGCAGCGCGCGGTGCTGGCCGGACTCTCCGAAGCGGAGGCGGCCGTCCTGGTCTCGGTCTACCGCCGGCTTGCCGACGCCGAGGGTGAGGTCGTGGCGCACGATCTCAAGATGCTGTGAGGACGGCACGACGGTGAGCCGGCGGCTGGTGGTCGTCCTCTTCCTGGACCTCGTCGGCTGGACCCGGCTCGCCGAACGGGTCGATCCGGAGCCGTTGCAGCGGATGCTCGAGCAGTACTACGAGATCTGCTCGACCGCGGTCGAGGAATGCGGCGGGACCGTGGAGAAGTTCATCGGCGACGCCATCATGGCCGCCTTCGGTGCGTCGCGGTCCCGTGAGGACGACGCGCTGCGGGCGCTGCGGGCCGCCGAGCGGATCCGGGCCGAGACCAGCCGCCTGGCCGCGCCGGGCGGCCCGGCGCCGCGGGTGCACTGCGGGGTGGCAGCCGGCGAGGCGCTGGTCACCTGGTCGTCCCGGGCCGGTCTGCGGGTGGTCGGGGACGTGGTGAACCTGGCTGCCCGCCTGCAGTCGGTCGCCACCGCCGACGAGATCATCGTCAACGAGGTGGTGGCCCGGCTGTCCCGGTCGCACTACGAGCTGCACCGGCTGGCGCCGCTCGCGCTCAAGGGCAAGGCCGAGCCGGTGCCGGCGTGGCGGGTCGGCGCGGCCCTGGCCACCCGCGCGGACGACACGCCGCCGCTGGTGGACCGGGAGGACGAGCGGGCCCGTCTGCGGGCGGCGTACGAGACGGTGGCCGGCACCGGCCGGGGGCGGGTGATCGCGGTGCTCGGGCCGCCCGGCGCCGGTAAGACCAGACTGGTCCGGCATGCGCTGACCGAGTGGGGGGATGCGCCGGCGGCCGCGGTGGGCACCTGCCCGTCGTACGGGCCGGAGGCGAACGCCGTGGCCCTGGGTGAGGTGCTGGCCGCGCTGACCGGGCCGGGTGGTCCGGCGCGGGAACTCGTCGCGGCCACCCCGCGGCTGGCCACCGTGCTGGCCGGGCTGGCCGACGGGCGGGCGGCCCGGCCACCGGTCGAGGAGGTGGCCTGGGCGGCGCGGACCGTGCTGGCCGCCGCCGCGGCCGCTCGCCCGCTCGTGGTGGTCTGGGACGGATTCGAGTGGGCCGGGCCGTCGCTGCGGCGGCTGATCGGGCGGCTCACCGTCG
This sequence comes from Actinoplanes sp. NPDC020271, assembly GCF_044388125.1. Classification (NCBI taxonomy): domain Bacteria; kingdom Bacillati; phylum Actinomycetota; class Actinomycetes; order Micromonosporales; family Micromonosporaceae; genus Actinoplanes; species Actinoplanes sp. NPDC020271. The sequence goes on along the minus strand of NZ_JBIRWQ010000028.1, from coordinate 101,741 downwards.
AGCTCGCCGACCTGCCGGTGCTGACCGTGCTGGCCGGCCGGCCGTCGTCGGCCGACGCGGAGTACGCCGGGCCCGCCGCGGACGAGGTGATCGCGGTGACCGGTCTCGGACCCGCCGACAGCGCCCGGCTGGCCGCCCTGCTCGGCGCCGAGGTCGTGGCGCACACGATGGACCTGGTGGAGCGGGTCACCCGGCACAGCGCCGGCAACCCGCTGTTCATCCGGCTGATGGTGGAGGCGGCCGGCACCGGCGACGAGGTGCCGCCGACCGTCACGGCGCTGGTCGGCGCGGTTGTCGACCAGTTGCCGGACGCGGCGCGGGAGACGCTGGGACGGGCCGCGGTGCTCGGCTCGACCTTCACCGGCCGGCACCTCGCGCTGCTCGGCGATCCCGAACCGGGCGCGCTGGAGACCCTGGTGGCCCGGCACCTGATCAGGGCGGGCGAGACCGGGGAGGAGTTCCTGTTCGTCCAGCAGCCGGTGCACGAGGTGGTTTACGGGCGCCTGGAGAAGGAACAGCGGCTGGCGTGGCACCACCGGCTGGCCGAGGCCGGGGTGAGCCCCGGCTTCCACCTGGAAGCGGCCGTGCGGCTGCTCGGCGATCTGCGCCCGGGCGACCCGCAGCGCGACGTGCTGGCCGCCGCCGGCGCGCGGGCCCTGCTGGAGGAGGGCACCGCGCAGTTGCGCCGGCGGGACATCCCGGTGGCGATCGGTCTGCTCGAACGGGCCGTCCGGCTCGCGGTGGGGCCGCCTCGGTCGGTCGCGGCGATCCGGCTCAGCGACGCTCTGCTGCTGGCCGGGGACACCCACCGCGCGGTGCGGGTGGTGGCCGAACTGGCGTCGCAGACCACCGACGCGTGCGAGCGCAGGCGTTGCCTGATCCAGCGACTGCTCGTCGGCGCGCGGCTGGGCGACGGCGCCGCGCCGCCGGAACTGGGCGCCCTGATGAGCGGCCGGGAGCTGGTGGCCGGCGGCGACGACCGGCTGGCCAGGTGCCGGGCCGACCAGGTACGCCTGCTGCGGCATCTGAGCCGGGGACGGTTCGGGGCGGCCGAGCGGGCCGCCCGGTCGGCGTTGCGGCACGCCCGGGCGCTGGGCGACGCCTATGAGGAGGACAGGCTGCTGGCCGCACTCTGCGAGGTACGCCAGTGGGCGCCGACCCCGATCGCCGAGCAGCTCGCGGGGTGCGCCGAGCTCGCCGATCGGTTCGCGGCCGACCGGTTCCTGCTGATCCCGGTCCTCGTGGCGCGGGCCCGGGCGCTTGCGCTGACCGGGGACGAGGGTGGCGCCCGGGCGGCGCTCGGCGAGGCCGGCGCGGCGGCGCGGGATCTGCGGCTGACGATGGGGTCGGTGCTCGTGGACCAGGCGGCCGGCCTGGTGTGCGCGCTCGCGGGTGATCACGGCGCGGCCGAGCAACGGTACCGGCGGGCGGCCGCAGTGGTCGAGCAGGCCGGGCACCGTTCGATCGCGCTGGCGCTGCGGGCCTCGGCGGTGCGCGAACGCGCCCGGCTCCGACCTGCGGACGCCCCGGCGGAACTGGCAGAGCTGCTCTCCCGGATCGAGGAGATGGATGTCCGCGGACGGCTGGTGAGCCTGGCGACCGCGGTGCGGTCCGGCGCCGCCCGCGGCCGTCCGGGGCCGGCCGCTGCGCTGACTGAGCTGCTGGCCCGCACCGACGACCCGTGCCTGCGGGGCGAGGTGCACGTGGACCTGGCGTACGCGGCGCGGGTCCTGGGCCGGGAGCCGGAGGCGCTGGCCCACGCCGACGCGGCCATCGCCTGCTTCGAGACCATCGGGGCGACCTGCCCGGCCGAGGCGGTACGGCGATGGCGCTGACCGTACCGCCGTGGCGGCGTGAGCGACCGCCGCATCTGCCGGGGCTCCCGGCGTGGGGGCTGCCCGCCGACAGTGGGGAACCGGTGCCGGCCAGCCTGTTCGGCGGCGTCGACCCCGAGTGGGCATGGCACGGGGGCGACGGTGGCGGTGTCCGGGTGTGTGTGCTGGACAGCGGTGTGGACGGCACCCATCCGCTGGTCGGGCCGGTCGAGCGGGCCTGGGAGGTGGTGAGCGAGGAGGGCCGGGCGCCGCGGATCCGCGAGTGTGCGCCGGCCGACACCGCCGGGCACGGCACGGCCTGCGCCGGCATCATCCGCTCGGTGGCGCCCGGGGTCCGGCTCAGTTCGGTCAAGGTGCTCGGCGACGGTCCGTCGGGCAACGTCGCGGCGTTGCTGAGCGGCCTGAACTTCGCCATCGAGGAGGGCTTCGACGTGGTCAACATGAGCCTGTCGACGACCCGTCAGGAGTTTCGCGGCCGGCTCGCCGAGCTCTGCGACCGGGCGTACTTCCGGAGATGTCTTCTGGTGGTCGCGGCGCACAACCTGCCCATCGAGAGTTTCCCCTGGAATTTCGCCTCGGTGGTGTCGGTCGCCAGCCACGCCGATCCGGACCCGATGCGTTACTTCTACAATGCTTCGCCGCCGGTGGAGTTCTGCGCCCGCGGTGTCCGCGTGACGGTCGCCAGCCCCGGAGGCGGGACCAGCCGCAACACCGGGAACAGCTTCGCCGCCCCGCACATCGCCGGCATCGCCGCGCGGATCCTCGGCAAGCATCCGTGGCTCACCCCGTTCCAGCTCAAAACGGTGCTTTATCACTGTGCCGCGAACGTCTCGGCATCCGAAGAGGAAGGAGGTGGCGACCGTGACGACTGACATCCGTAACGACCTGACCGAACGCCAGCTGTTGCAGTCGGTGGTGGCGGTGGCCCGGCACGTGTACCGCGCGGCGGCGTCGTCGGTCTTCATGGTCAATCCGGACACCGGCGAGCTGATGTTCGCGGCGGTCTCCGGGGCCGGCAAGAGCGACCTGGTCGGTAAACGGTTCCCGGCCGGAACGGGCATCGCCGGATGGGTGGCGTCGAGCTGCCAGACGCTGATCGCCGACGACGTGAGCGACGTCAACCGGTTCGCCCGCGACGCTGCCAGCTCGACCGGATACCTGCCCAGCAGCATCATGGCCGCGCCACTGATCGCGGCCGGTGAGTGCATAGGTGTGCTGGAGGTGCTGGACCGCCACACGCTCGACGACCCCCGCCGGGAGCTGGACGATCTGGAGCTGCTGGGTCTGTTGGCGGCCCAGGCGGCGCTGAGCCTGGACCTGTTGCGGCGGCGTGAGCGGGTCCGCCCGGCGCCGCGGATGGGAAACCTGCTCGCCCGGATCTCCGAGCTCTCGGCGGTGAATCGCCCGGATCCGCTGGCGGTGGCCCTTCTCGGGGTCTCGCTGGATCTGCTGGAGCGCAGGGTTCCGGAGAATGACTGAGCACTTTTCCGGTTTGCCGGATTCCGCGGACGATTGACAGCGATGACTAACGTCCTAGAAAATTTGGATGTCCCGTCCTGATTGGATGTCCCAGGAGGCATGGATGAATCGGCCCGCCGGTGTCCCGTCGTCGAGCAGCCTCGCCGTCCACCGTGCCGCGTCCCCCGGATTCGCAGGGCCTTCCCGTCTGACCGCTCCGGCGGCCTCCGCCAGCCTGTCGCACTCGTCCGCGCCGGCCGGGCCGGCCGACCACCCCGGCGTCGCGGGCTTCCGCGAGCCCTCCGGCCTTGCCGGGCCCGCCGGGGCACCCGGTGCCCCGATGTCCTCCGGGACCGTGGGGCGGCCCGGGACCGCCGGCTCCGAGCCCGGCGAACCCACCTTTCCGGAGTTGCTGCGGTATCACCGGCTCCGGGCCGGCCTGACCCAGCGGGCGCTGGCGGACCTGTCGACGGTCAGCCCGCGCACCATCCGCGATCTGGAGTCGGGTCGCGCCAACGCCCGCACGCAGACCATCTACCTGCTCGCCGACGGTTTGCGCCTGCAGGGGCCGATGCGTGAGCTGTTCGTCCGGTCCAGTCTCAGCGGACGTGGCACCCCGCCGTCCGCGGTCACCCCGGCCGTGCGGGCGCCCGGTGGCGGATGGCCCGGGGCGCGGCTGCACCCGATGCTCGGACGTGACGTCGAGGTCCGTGCGCTGTCCCAGGCGCTCACCGCCGGGCGGCGGCGAGCGGTCGTGCTCTCCGGTCTGCCCGGCGTGGGCAAGACCTGCCTGGCCGCCGGCATCGCCGAGAGCCTCGCCGCCGCCAACGGGTGGCCGGTCCGCTGGGCCGGCGCCACGGAGGCGATGGCCGGCTCCGGCCTCACGCCGGACCCGGGGGACGTGACAGCCATCGATCCGCGGCGTGGTCCGGGACGCGGTGATGTGCTTCTCGTCCTCGACGGGGTGCCGGAGCACCCCACCGCGGACCTGGTCGAGGATCTGCTGGCCCGCCGGCCCGGCCTGCACGTCCTGGTCACCTCGCGCGATCCCTGGTCGTTGGCCGGTGTCCCGGTCGCGGTGGTCGGGCCGCTCGCGGTCCCGGCCGAGATGCCCGCCGACCCGGCCGCGCCGGGCACGGCCGGTCCGGCGGGCGCTGCCGAGGCCATGGCGTATCCGGCGGTGCGGCTGCTTCTCGACCGGCTGGCCCAGGTGCGGCCCGGGCTGGTGCTCGACGCGGGGGACCGTGAGGCGGCGGTCCGGCTGTGCCGCCGGGTCGACGGGCTGCCCCTGGCGATCGAGGTCGCCGCCAGCCGGGGGAGGGTGCTGAGCCCGCGCCAGCTCGCCGACCTGCCCACCGGCGATCTGCTCGCCCTCACCGTTCCCGGCCGGACGATCACCCTCGGGGACACTCTGGCGCAGGCCCTCGACGACTTGGCACCCGGTCACCGTACGCTGTTGTCGGACCTGGCCCGCCCGCAGCGGACCTGGAGCGTCGCCGAAGCCGCGACCATGCTGGCCCGTCCCCTGGACTGCACCATCGACGGGTTGGACACCCTGATCGGTCGCGGCCTGGTGCAAGCTTCCCACGGGTCCGCGGTCACCGCCCTGCACGTCCCCAACCTGATCAGAGCGCTGCTGCGGCGAACCGCCCGGCCCGCTCTGGCCGGGTGAACGCGGTGCGGGCCGCCCGGCCGTGGCCGCCGCGGTCCGTCGTCCGGCGGCGCGGCAGGCGTGACCCGGTCTCGCCGCGCCTGGCGCACGGTCGAGCGCCACGGCCCGGCCCGGGGTGGCGCCGGCCCGTCGCAGCGGCTCGCCGGTCAGCCCGGGCGGCAGCCGGATCCGATGGCGTAGAGGTCGAGACGGTCACGGACGTTGTCGCGCAGCGGGGGACACGGCGCGAGACCGTCGCGCCACAGTTTGGGACATGCGCCGCCGCAGAGGGGCAGGATCGCGCAGGTGCGGCACGGGGTCTCGCCGGCCGCCACAGCCTCGTACCAGTCGTCGAACGCGCCGGCCGGGCGCGGGCCGACCGGGTCCAGGGTGGTCACCTCGCCCAGAGCGGTGCCTTCCTCGGCGGCGACCAGTGGCTGTTCGGTGCAGCTGAAGACGCGACCGCCGGCGTCGATCACCTCGCTGTGACGGCTGGTGGCGGTGCACACGACACGGGTCACCGCGGTCGGCAGCAGGCCGAAGCGCAGGCCGTGCCGCTGGTACGCGGCGAACCAGGACAACTCGGCCTCGGCCATCTCCCGGGGCGAGACGGTCAGCGCGGTCACGTCGTTGCCCCACGAGTGGATCGGCGCCGGGTAACAAGTGACCCGGTCGTGGGCCAGCCCGGCCTCGGCCAACTCGGCGGCGAAACGGTCGGCGAGGGCGGCGTTGTGCGTTCCGACGTTCGTTCTGACCACGAAGTACAGACCGGTCAGCTCGGGATCGGTGAGTGCGCTCGCGATGGTGGTGAGGATGTGCCGGAAGGATCCGCCCCCGCGTTTCACCGGGCGGCTCGCGTCGTGGACCTCGGCCGTGCCGTCCAGCGTGACCTCGACCTGCCGGATCCGGCACTGCCGGTGCAGCACGCGCAGCTTGCGCGCGTCCAGCAGCACACCGTTGGTGACGATCTTCGAGGTGTAGCCGATGCCGGCCGCGTCGGTGCTGGCGGTGAACCGGGTGGCGAGATCGCGCAGAACGGCGAAGCCCATCAGCGGCTCAGCGCCGAACCAGCGGACATTGATCGTGTCGTAGCGCCCGGACCGGGAGATCCGGTCGATCCGCTCGACGAGGGCGTCCCGGTGCCGGCCGGACACCCGGCCGCGGGTGTGCCGCTGGCCGCAATAGCCGCAGCCCATGTTGCAGTACGCGCTCGGCATCACGACGAAACTTCGGGTCCGCAGGTCACGGGCAGCGGCCCGGCCTTGATCGAGGATTTCGGCGGCTTCGTCGCGATCCACCTCGACCAGCAGGCCGGCGTCGGCAAGGCGGGCGTCGCGCACGTCGTCGGGTGGCGGTGGTGGGGAGGCGGCGGACGGCTGGTCGAGGCGGGCGGCGGTGGCCAGGTCGGCCAGGAAGACACGGGCGGAACCGGTGTGCAGGACCGGCCGGACAAGACGCCCCGACGGATGCCGGAACGTCGTCCGGCCGACCATCGTCCAGCGACTGGGTCGCAGGGGCGTGTCACTGGTCAGAGCAGGTCCTCGTGGCAGGCGCCGTTGACGCTGCAGCCGTGCATGAGGTTCGTCGTCTGGTCGGTGATCTCCTCGAGGAGCATGTGCATCTCGTGCTGGGCGGCGGTCGCGGCGGCCGTCAGGTGAGTCAACGCCTGATCAGCGAGCTGAGCCCCGTGCACGACGAGCCAGGGTTCGATGGGCATGATTGCTTCCCTCCGGGGTTCCACACTGGACGTCCAGATTTCCTCAGACGTCCAAGGCTCGTCAAGCATTGAGTATCATCTTGGCATCGCGCCGGGCGTGAACATCGAAGTATGGTGTGACTAGGTAGCAAAACGGACGAGAAGGGCTCAGGGATGGCCGCGCGGATTGTCGAGGATGTTGAGACGCTGAAGGCTCTGGCCGATCCCGCGCGCCTGTCGATGCTCGAGCTGATGATGACCGGGCATGCCCGCTCCTGGACCGCCAAGGAACTGGCGACCGCGATCGGCATGCCGGTCAAGAAGATCTATTACCACCTGGCTCTGCTCGAGCAGCGTGGCCTGCTCGAGGTCCGGGCCACCCAGGTGGTGAACGGGATCATCGAGAAACACTACGGTGCCAGCCAGAAAAGCATCACCTTCCAGCGCGGCAACGGCTCCCCGGGGGTGCCGGCGGCCGGTGCCGAGGAGGTCGGCCGGCTCGTCACCACCCTGTTCGACCAGGTGGAAGGCACCATCATGGACGGGCTGCGCGCCGGCCGGGTGGTGATGGACCGTGCGGCCCCCGACGATCGGCGGGTCGTGGTCAGCTACAGCACGGCCCGGATGTCCCCGGCGCAGGCCGGCCGATTCCGTGACGCGCTTCTCGGCGTGGTGGCCGAGTTCGACGCCATGGCCGCGCCCGGCATGCCGACGTTCGAGCTGCTGGTGGCGTTCAGCCCGGTCGACGGCCACGCCGGCGAGGATCCGGTCGACGGCCACGCCGGCGAGGATCCGGTCGACGGCCACGCCACCTGAGGCCGGCCGAGCGCGCGTCCTGACCGGTCCGGCGGGACCCGCCGCAATCCTCGACCCGGGCACCCGGCCATCCGTCGTACCGGCCCGGTGATCGTCTTGCCCGGCGTCGCACCGCGGCCGTCGGCGTCCCTCCACCGCGATCATCCCGACGACCGCGACCGCCGCACGGTCGCACGGTCGCGCTGACGAGCGGCGCCCGGTGGTGCGGGCGGTCGTCGAGGCCCTGACCCGGCCGGTGCACCGGCACTGCCTCGACGACCCGGACGCGTGGCTTCCCCGGCAGGATCCGCACCACCCGTGACGGCCGCTAGTGGTTCGGCTTGACATCGTGACGGATCGTTCCGTCACGCAGGGTCAGGTCGTAGGTGAGGAAATCCATCGGCTGGCCGTTCCTCTTCTCGAACGAGGGTCCGGGCGATCCCGAACAGCCAGGCGCGCAGGTCGCCGGCCCGGCCCGGCGCCTCCTCCAGGCGGCGCCACGCCACCAGGAACGCGTCGGCCACCACGTCCTCGGCGTGGCTGGGGTGCACGCGGCGTTGCGCGAACCGCAGCACCTCCGCGTACGTGTCGGCGAAAAGTGCCCGGAAGCGCTGCTCCCGATCCGGCTTCAAGGTCCTCACGCCCGATTCCTGTCCGGCACATCGGCGAGTGTTACCTCGATCAGGGCCGGAGAAGCTCGCGGCCCCAACCACCGCCGGCGCGGATGTAGCGCAGGCGGGTGTGGTGGCGCCCCTCGTCGCCCTGCCAGAATTCGACCTCGGTCGGCTCCAGGGTGTACAGGGTCCATTCGGGAATGACGATCTCCGGATCGACCTGCGGCACGGGCTGGTCGGTGAGCGGCCGGCTCTGCCGCCCCAGCGCCGCCTCGGCCCGCGCGGTGGCGGACCGCGCCAGGAAGTCGGCGGCACTGTCCTTCGCCGACGCGCGCCGGACCGGACCGCGGAGACGGATCTGCCGCGCCTGCGCCGCCCAGTAGAAGGTCAGTGCCGCCGCCGGATGCCGGGCCAGGTCACGGCCTTTCGGGCTGGTCGCGTGCACCGCGAACTGCCACCCTCGCTCATCCACGTTCTTCACGATCAACACCCTTGCCGCGGGTACGCCGTCCGGACCGATCGTCGACAGCGTGGTCGCATGCGGTTCCCTGACTCCCGCCTCGACCGCGGTGACGAGCCACGCCACGAACAGTTCGTCGGGGCGGTCCGGAGCGGACGCCGGGTCGAAGGCGGGCAGGTCACCGGCGAAGACGGGCAGCGCGCGGAGGTACTCACGGATCATGGGGCGACGCTAGACCCGTACTCCCGGGGGTGGGTCAAGAAAGAATTCCGTGGACGGATGTCGAGAAACGCCCGCCCGCTCCGTCCCCGGGGCGAAGGACGACGAGAATGGAGCCCATCATGGCGAAGTACCTGCTGCTCAAGCATTACCGCGGCGCTCCGGCACCGGTCAACGACGTGCCGATGGACAAATGGACGCCGGAGGAGGTCTCCGCTCACATCAAGTACATGAACGATTTTGCCGCGAAGCTGGAGCAGACCGGCGAGTTCGTCGACGGTCAGGCCCTCGCTCCGGAGGGCACCTGGGTCTCCTACGACGGTCCGGGTCGCCCGCCGGCCACCGACGGGCCGTTCGCGGAGACGAAGGATCTGATCGCCGGCTGGATGATCATCGACGTGGACAGCTACGAGCGCGCGGTCGAGCTGGCCGGCGAGCTCTCCGCGGCGCCCGGCGCCGGTGGCCGGCCGATCCACGAGTGGCTGGAGCTGCGCCCGTTCCTGCACGCGGCGCCGACGATCACGGAATGAACGCGGAGCTCCTCCGGAGTCTCACGCCCAGCGTGATCGGGGTCCTCGTCCGCCGCGGAGCCGACTTCGCGGCGGCCGAGGACGCCGTCCAGGACGCGCTGGTCGAGGCGGTCCGGTCCGATGCCGCCGAGCCGCGCGACCCGAAGGGGTGGCTGGTCACGGTGGCCTGGCGCAAGTTCCTCGACGCGGCGCGGGCCGACACCGCGCGCCGCCGCCGCGAGGACCTCGCCGATCAGGAACCGCCACCGGGACCGGCCGCCGCGTCCGACGACACGTTGCGGCTCTACTTCCTCTGCGCGCACCCGTCGCTGACGCCGTCGTCGGCGGTGGCGCTCACGCTGCGGGCCGTCGGCGGGCTGACCACGCGGCAGATCGCCGACGCGTACCTGGTGCCGGAGGCGACCATGGCGCAGCGCATCAGCCGGGCCAAGCGGACCGTCTCCGGCGTGCGGTTCGACCAGCCCGGTGACGTCGCGACGGTGCTGCGCACGCTCTACCTGGTCTTCAACGAGGGCTACTCCGGGGACGTCGACCTGGCCGCCGAGGCGATCCGGCTCACCCGGCAACTGGTGACCGTGATCGATCACCCGGAGGTGGCCGGGTTGCTCGCCCTGATGCTGCTGCACCACGCCCGCCGGGTTTCGCGGACCGGGCCGGACGGCCGCCTGATCCCGCTTGCCGAGCAGGATCGCCGAAGATGGGACACGTCGTTGATCGCCGAGGGCGTTACCGTTCTGCAGGCGGCGCTGGCCCGTGACCGGCTGGGCGAGTTCCAGGCGCAGGCCGCGATCGCCGCCCTGCACGCCGACGCGCAGACCGCCGCCGAGACCGATTGGGTTCAGATCCTCGAGTGGTACGACGAACTCGTGCGCCTGACCGGCAGCCCGGTGGTCCGGCTCAACCGTGCCGTCGCGCTCGGTGAGGCCGACGGGCCCCGGGCGGGTCTGGCGGCGCTGGCCGCGCTCGACGAGTCGCTGCCGCGGCACACGGCGGTCGCGGCCTACCTGCACGAGCGGGCCGGTGACCTGGACACGGCCGCCCGGCTCTACGCGGAGGCCGCGCGCAAGGCCACGACCGTGCCCGAACGTGACCATCTGACCCGCCAGGCCGCCCGCCTCAACTCCCGCTGAGCCGGGCAGTCGAAGCCTTACCCCGATCACCATCCCGACCGGCAACCGTCCCTGACCGTCCGCCGGTCACCCTGTCAGAGCACCGATCATCAGCGCCGTCACGGCATCACGGTGGCCGGGTGTGTCCGCCCAGGCGAGGGCGCGCCCGGCCGCCACCACCACCCCGAACCCGGCGTGCACCAGTACCCGGGTCTGCCGCGGGTCGAGACCCGGCCGCACGGTCCGCAACTGCTGCTCCCACACCGCGAGGTGGTCGCGCTGCGCCACGATCAACGGTCGCTGCAACTCGGCCGGCAGCGCCCGGATCTCGGCTTCCGCCACGCTGGTCAGCGCGTTGTGCTCGAAGCTGTAGGCCACATAGGCCGCGGCCGGCGCGAGCACGGCCTCGCGCGGATCGGCCGCCCGGTGCAGACTGCTTTCCACCGCCTGGGCCAGCAGCCCGGCTGCCTGCAGGCATGCCGCCGCCAGGATGTCCACCTTCCCGGGATAGTGCCGGTAGATCGCCGACGGCGCGAGTCCCACCGCCTGCGCGATCTGCACGTTGGTGACGTTCGCGAAACCGTCCCGCGCGAACAGCGGAATCGCCGCGGCAAGAATCTCCGCCCGCCGCGTGCGCGGCACCGGCTGCGCCGGCAGCTCCACCGCACCGGAACTGCCCGCGGCCGCCTCCGGATCCGCGGTGACCACACCCATTGCCGACGCCAGCGCCAGCTCCTCGAGCCGGCGCTGCGCGATCGACGTGTGGTGCATCGTCACTGAGCCGATCGCGCCGAGCGCCGCCATCGCCCGCAGATTCCCGTCGGGCCGGGGATGCTCGCGCTGAACGAGATCGGTCATCCGCGCGGCGACCTGCCCGAATTTCGCCCGCAACGCCCGCCTGTCGTCGCACTCCAGGTAACGCGCCTCCCATCGGTACAGGCCCCCCGACGAGCGGTGCGCCACGGTCACCCGGATGATTGCCGCGAGCACGTCCTCCAGCCGGGCGTCGGCCGGGGGCTCGTCGAGCGCCGCCACCAGCCGGTCGGCGATGACGTCGGCGCACTCGGCGAACAGCGCGTACTTGCTGGGGAAGTGCCGGTACAGAGCCGCGGCACTGATGCCGACACCGGCGGCGATCTCCTCCATCGACGCCGCGTGGTAGCCGCGCTCACTGAAGACCTGGCCGGCCGCCTCGACGATGAGTTGCTTGCGGTTGCGGGGCCGGGTCGCCGGGCTCGGCTCGGCGGTCATGCCCGCTAGTCAATCACAGACCACCAGGCCGGACGGTGGTCCCTCACGCGGGAAAGCCCAGGCCGCTCCGGGCCGGGCTGCCCGCTTCCCGCAGTACGGCGTGAGCCCGCCGCCGTCGTCGCCGAGCTTCACGCCGTCGGCGCCGAAGCCGGCGCGCCGCGAGCCGGTCAGAGGAGACTGATGTTCTGGGCCAGGGACAACGTGCTGGGGTAGTTGACGGTGTCGGTGGCTCGCCGCATGTAGGCGCGAGCGTGGTGGGTGCGGGCACCTCACGCTCGTACATGGTGGAAAGTTCCTGCGCGAACCGGGCCCGCCGGCGCCATTGCGGGATCATGCCGACGCCTCCTGCTCGGACGAAGCGTTCAGACGAACGGTGCGGTGGTCAGACGATGTGGGACTCCGGGCGGCCCGTCGCGTCGGTCAGGAAGCGGGCGGCGGTCAGCGGGCCCACGTCGACGACCGGGGCGCGGTCCAGGTAGAGGTCGCGGATGACCTCGCCGACCGCCGGGGCCTGCAGGAAGCCGTGGCCGGAGAAGCCGGTCGCGTACAGGAAGTTGTCCTGGCGCCCGATCAGCGCGTTGTGGTCCGGGGTCACCTCGTAGAGTCCGGCCCACCCGTTGCGCAGGCCGACCTCGGCCAGTTGCGGCGCGCGGACACCGACGGCGGCGGCGAACCGGGGCAGCCAGTCGTCCGAGTAGTCCAGGTGGAAGCCGGGTTCCTGCTCCGGGTCGGACATTCCCATCAGCAGCCCGGGGCCTTCGCGGTGGAAGTAGAAGGTGCTGGTGAAGTCGATGGTGAACGGCACCACTCCGGTCAGGGCCGGGAGCGGCTCGGTGAAAATTATCTGCCGTCGCAGCGGCGTGACCGGCAACGGCACTCCGGCCATCTTCCCGATCGCGGCGGACCAGGCCCCGGCGGCGCAGACGACCGCGCCCGCGGTGATGTCGCCACGGCTGGTCCGCACCGTCCCCGCGGCCAGGTCGAGGCCGGTCACGGCGATGCCGGTGAGCACGGTGGCGCCGTGGCCGCGCGCGCCGCGGGCGTAGCCGAGCACCACCGACTCCGGCGTGCAGTGCCCGTCGTCGGGGGACCAGGCCGCGGCGAGCAGGCCGTCGGTCGCGATCAGCGGCGAGAGCCGTTTCGCCTCGGCCACGTCGATCATCCTGCTGGTGACGCCGAGCTCGTTCTGCAGCGCCACGTCGCGTTCGAACGCGGCCACGTCGCCAGGGGTGGAGAGAAGGAACAGGTACCCGACCCGGTGCAGGTCGATCTCCTGCCCGGGGCGCTGTCCGAAGCCGGCGAACGCCCGCAGGCTGCGCGCACCGAGCTCGATGTTGATCCGGTCGGAGAACTGGGCCCGTACGCCGCCGGCCGCCCGGCAGGTGGAGCCGCCGCCGAGCCCGTCGCGCTCCACGAGCACGACGTCCCGGACACCGGCCTCCGCCAGGTGGAACGCGATACTGACGCCGATCGCGCCGCCGCCGATGACGACCACTTCCGCCGTGCTGGGAACGGTCATACGCCCATCATGGGGTGCGTTTCTCGTGCAGGTCCATTCGCCATTCGTACGGGGAAATGTTTGATCTTTTTACATGGTCGGGGGTGGGTGTGGACTGGCCGAGCGTGCAGCTGCGGTCGCTGGTCGAGCTGCGGCGGCGCGGCACGGTGACGGCGGTCGCGGCGGCGCTCGGTTACCCCCCGGGAGCCATCTCTGCGCGAGCTGGCGCCGGACCCGGCCCGTCCACCGTGACCGGCTTCGGTCGGCTGCGAGCGATCAGCGGTCCGCGTCTGCCTCCGGGATGCGGTCACCGGTCACCGAGGCCCGTCGCAGCGGCGCCGAGAACATCGCCCAGACCACGGTGACGACCTGCAGCACACCACCGGCCAGCAGCACCGCGCGCACCCCGCTCCAGCCCGCGGCCCAGCCGCACACCGCGTAGGTCACCGGCATGAGCCCGACGATGGCGAACGACATCAGGCTGCCCACCCGGCCCAGCATCGGCTTGTCGGTGTTCGCCTGGACGAGGCTCATCGCCGAACTGCCGGCCACGGTGAGGAAGAAACCCAGCCCGGCCAGGTCGGCCACCACCACCGGCAGCGGCAGGGACAGGCCGACGACCACGCTGAGCAGGGCCTGCCCGGTGGACATGGCGATCATCAGGACGCCGGTGCCCGCACCCGGCAGCAACCCGAACCCGAGCAGCGCCGCCCCCACGGTGGCCCCGGCGCCGAGGGCCGCCATCATCAGCGCCAGGCCGGCGACACCCCAGCCCTCGGCATGCGCCAGCAGCGGCAGACCGACATTGATCGGCCCGCCGGACCCGAGGTTCACCAGGATCGCGAAGAGAAGAAGACGAGCGAGCGTACGGTTGCCGCGCGCATAGCGCAGGCCGGCGGTGAGCTGCTCGGTGAACCGTGGGCGCTCCTTGCCGGGGGCCGGCGGCGCGACCGGCACCACGCGCAGGGCCAGCACCGAGACCAGGAACGTCACCGCGTTGGCGGCGAACACCCAGCCGACCCCGAAGCCGATCAGGGTCCCGCTGAGCGGCGGCCCGGCGAACTGCGCGAACCGCAGCGCCAGGGTGCGCAACCCGTTGCCGGCCGGTAGCGACTCCGGCGGGAGCAGGTGCGGCAGCATGGTCGTCAGCGCCGGCTGGAACACCGCCTCCACGGCACCGAAGACGATCACGAGCACGAACAGGCCCGGCAGGCCGAGCACCCCGGAGAACGCCGTCACCGCGGCAACGGCCATCACGACCGCCCGCAGCACGTCGCTGCCGAGCATCACGCGCCGGCCGCCGAAACGATCGGCGAGCACCCCGCCGCCGAGCATCAGCACCGCGCGGGGCACGGCCGCCGCCGCCAGCAGCGCGCCGACCGCGCCGGGGGAGGCGCCCAGCCGCAGCGCCGTCCACGGCAGGGCCACGAAATAGAGCTGGTCACCGAGGAGGGAGACGAAGTGTCCGGCCAGGAACGTGCGGAACGCCGGCTCACGCAACGGAACGGTGCGCAGCCCCACTCGTGTCCGGTCCGGCACGAACAACCCCCATCTGATCGATGAGCGTCAGTCTACCGCTGATCATCATCGCGTCCCTCGACGCTATCGCAGTGTCGGGTCGCCCTTTTACTCCCCCCTCGTACGGGTTCCGGGCGGGCCGTACTGGATTGCGACTCCCGGGTCTGATGGGCGGAACCGCGACAGTAGCGTGTGCCGCATGACTGAGCTGTCCCCACTGCACCAGGAACTCGTCGACACCGTGCCGGCCGGGGCGGGCACGCGGATCGAGACCGTGACGGTCGCCTACGAGCACGACGGGCAGCCCCTGGAGGGCTACGCGGCCCACGACGCGGCGATCACCGAGCGCAAACCGGCCGTGATCGTCGTGCACGACTGGACCGGCCTGCGGGAATACCCGAAGGCGCGGGCGCAGATGCTGGCCCGGCTCGGCTACTACGCGTTCGCCGCCGACATCTACGGCACCGGCCGGCGCTTCGAGTCCGCCGACGACTGTGCCGCCGAGGCGGGGAAGTACTACGGGGATCTGCCGCTGATGCGGGCCCGGGTGCGGGCCGCCTACGACCTGGTCGCCGAGGACCCGGCGGTCGACCTGGAGCGGATCGTGGTGATCGGCTACTGCTTCGGCGGCTCGGCGGCGCTCGAGTTCTCGCGCGACGGTGCGGCGCTGCGCGGCGTGGTGTCGTTGCACGGGCGCCTGATCGCACACGAGCCGGCCGAGGTCGGGGCCATCAGCGGGGCGTTGCTGGTGCTCACCGGGGGTGCCGACGACGTGGTGCCGGACTCCGCGATCGTCGCGTTCCAGGACGAGCTGCGGACCCGGGCGGATCTGGACTGGCAGGTGACCGTCTACTCCGGTGCGGATCACGCGTTCAGTCTGCCGGGCACGCCGGCCTATCACCCGGTCGCGGACAGGCGCAGCTGGCGGGACCTGGTCGCGTTCCTGGAGGAGGTCTTCGCCTGACCCCTGGCCGTAGTGGGCTTTCGGCGGCGGCTGGTGGAGCTTTCCGCCGTGACCGAGGTGCCGCCGCCGGGAGCCGGCCGCCAACGGGCCGGATCCCGGCGAACGCGCACCGGTTTGCGTTTGCGCGGTCGGCTTCGCGTGCGGTCGCGGCTTACTCGGCCCGCAGGGTCCGCAGCGCGCCGGCCAGCTTCAGCAGCTCGTCCAGCATGGTCTTCGCCGACGCCTCGACCTGCGCCGACGGGACGAACTCGCCGTCCTCGGTCAGGAACTGGGCGAACATCGGCACCGACACCGCCTCGAGCACCGGCACGATCTTCAGCGAGGACAGCACCGGCTTGAGCGCGGTCGCGGCCCGCAGCCCGGCCGACACCCCGCCGTAGGAGACCAGCCCGGCCGGCTTGTTTTTCCACTCCACGAAGAGGTGGTCGAGCGCGTTCTTCAGCGACGCCGGGAACGAGTGGTTGTACTCCGGGGTCACGAACACGTACGCGTCGGCGCGCTGCACGATCGCACTCCAGTCCCGCGTGTGCTGGTGCTTGTACTGACCCAGCCGCGGGTGGTTCGGCTCGTCCAGCAGGGGCAGCCCGACCTCGGCCAGGTCGACCAGCTCGACGTCGAAACCGCCGTGCGCCTCGGCGACCTGCCGCATCCACCGGGCGACCGCGTCGCCCTTGCGACCGTCGCGCGTGCTGGCGGTGATGACCTGCAGGACCGGATTCGACATGCTTGCTCCTTCAACTGTTTGTGCCGGGAACAATCTAACGCGGCAGGTGATCATGGGTGGTGTGACCGGCCTCCGCACCCCCGACGTCGGCACGGCGACGGCGCGGAGCGTCGAATGCTCCGCCGAGTCGGCGACCGGCGCCGGCATCAGCGCCCATGATCTGGGTGGCGCCGCCGCCACCAGGGAATTCACCCAGGCGGTCGACTCACTGAACGACACCGCGCCAGCGCTGACTTGCGCGGTAGGCGACCCCGCGGACGCCGTGCAGCAGGCCGGTCGGATGCAGGTCCCGGCTCGCGTTCCGGATCGGGTCGAACGCGAGTGCCGCGTCGACGGGCGAGGGCAGCGTCTCACCGAGCGTCACCCGGCCGAACGGCTGCACCGCGACGCCCCTGATCGCGTACAGCAGAAGGGTGGCGGCCTCGCCCACCGCATCGAGTGACCGGCCCAGCGGCCGGCCCACCGGATCCGGGCCGGCGGCCAAGTAGAGCTTTCCGCCGGAACCAGTGCGATAGGCGGCGATCGATCCGTAACGGGCGTCGAAAGTGCGGCGCGGCATCGGCAGCCGCCGGCCCCAGCGGCCCGGCCCGACCGTGGAGAGCAGCAGATCGGTGCCCTCGACGCGGATCGCGACGCCGCGCACGTCGGCCCGCGCGCCCCGCGTGCCCCAGCCCTTGGACATACGCACCGTGACGTCGTAGCGGCCCGGCTGATCCAGCAATGCCGAGCCGGTCGGCTCGACACATCCCCAGATCTGCAGCTCACCACGCAGGGATCGACCGGCTGGATGCAGCGAGCGCCGCCGCCGGGACCGCGCCAGCCGCACACCCACCGCTACCGCCAGAACCCCGGCTGCCCACCGCTTCGCCATCATGTCCCCCGGCGTACCCAGAAGCCTTGACCTCATCCTCGGTTGAACTATGAGAATCGCCGCATGACGATTGTCGTGTTCGGGGCCAGAGGCAGGGTGGGACGTCAGGTGCTCGGCGGACTGCTCGCGGCGGGGGAACAGGTCCGGGCGGCGACGCGCCGCGAGAGCCCCGATTTCGAGGCCGTCACCGCGGATCTGGAGAGGCCGGACACGCTCGTCCCGGCATTGACCGGGATCAACGGCGTTTTCCTGTACGCCGTCCCGGCCGGGATCGACGGATTCGTGACCGCGGCCCGGGCTGCCGGGGTGCGCCGTGTCGTTCTGCTCTCCTCGGCGTCGGTGGTCCGTCCGGGCGCGAGAGACACCCCGATCAGCCGTCGCCACCGCGTGGTCGAGGAGGCCCTGGAATCGTCCGGAATGGAGTGGACCTTCCTCCGGAGCGGCATGTTCGCCACCAACACGATCGGCCTGTGGTCCCGATCCGTCCGGCGGGAGAGCACCGTGCGGCTCGCGTTTCCGTCGGCGCATTCCGCACCTGTGCACGAGGCCGACTTGGCCGCGCTCGCCGTCGCCGCCCTCACCACCGGCGACCATTCCGCAAAGGCCTATACGGTGTACGGCCCGGAGTCGCTCACCCTGCGTGATCAGGTCGGTGCGATCGCCGCGGCGACGGGGCGGCCGATCGCGGTGGAGGAGGTGACCGAGGAGGCGGCCCGGGCGCAGATGTCCCGGTCGATGCCGGAGGCGGTGGTCGCCGCGACCCTGCGCACCTGGGCGGCCTCGGACGGCAAGCCGGTGGAGACGTCCACGGTCGTCGCCGACGTGCTGGGGCGGCCGGCGCGCACGTTCGCCGAGTGGGCCACCGACCACGCGGACGACTTCCGCTGACGAACTTTTGTCAGGGGGTCTCTCTAGCATCGTTCCCATGAACGAGACCTTCAGCTCCACCGTCGGCACCGCCGCGGATCATGCCGGGCCGGAGAGCGGCGCGCGAACACACACGGTGACGCGGGATGTTCTCGGGCCGTGGTCGCTGGCGACCAGCCGGGCGTTCTGGGAGGGGTTCACCCCGGCGGCCCTGCGCGCCCGCGCCGGTGACCCGGTGCTGCGGACGGTCTTCCGGTCCGAGGCGGACTGGTCGGCGGTGAGCGCGGCCGTCGAGCAGGACGGGGCGGTCGCACGGATCACCGTGTCCGGCGACGGGGACCTGGAGGTGGCGTCCGCGCAGGTCGCGCGGTTCCTGTCGCTGGACGTCGACGCGACCGGCTGGCCGGGCGTCGGCGAGCGGGATCCGGTGATCGGCGCGGTCCAGCGAGAGCTGCCCGGCCTGCGGCCGTGCGGCTTCCATTCGCCGTACGAGGCGGCGGCCTGGTGTGTGTTGTCGCAGCGGCTGCGCATCCCGCTGGCCGCCGCGCTCCGCACGAGGATCACCGAGCGTCACGGCGACGGCGGCGCGTTCCCCGCCCCGGCCCGGCTGCGCACCCTGGAGCTGGACCTGCCGGGTCGCAAGACGGAGTATCTGCACGCGGTCGCCGACGCCGCGCTGGAGGGCGTGCTCGATGGCCATGACCTGCGCGGACTGACTGCGGAGAGCGCCGTCGACCGGGTCCGGCAGGTGAAGGGCCTGGGGCCCTTCGCGGCCGAGCTGGTGGTGCTGCGCGGCGCCAACCACCCCGACGGCTTCCCGCGGCACGAGGGCCGCCTGGATCAGGTGATCACCGAACGTTACGGCGCGGATGCGGACCGGGAGACGCTCGCCGAGGTCTGGCGGCCGTTCCGCACCTGGGCGTCGGTGCACCTGCGGGCTAGTCACGGCGCAGGATGATGACCAGCACCCGCAGGATCAGGACGATCGAGATGATCAGCAAGCCGTAACCGAGGATCGGGAACAGGCCGATGGTCGCCGTCACCCGCGGGCCGTCGCCGCTGCCCAGCAGCATGGCCGCCATCACCCCGGCGGCCGCGCCGATGACCGTGAGCAGCGCCTGATGGATCAGCCCGGTGACCAGGCGGCGGTCCTGGTCGTCGGAGAACAGGCGGACGTTGAGGCGCAGTCGCCCGTTCTCGGCCGCGTCGCCGATCCGGTCCAGCCGGCGGGGAAGGCCGCGCATCAGCGGCAGCAGCGCGAGCAGCTCCTCCTCGAGAACACGCGGCGCGAACGTCTCGGTGATCCGCCGGCGGCCGGAGTCCCGGGCGGCGGCGAGCAGGTCGAACCCGGGGCGCAGCAGACCGAGCGTGCCCTCCAGGGTGGCGAAGGCCCGGAAGACCGCGGCGACCGGGGCGGGAATCCCCAGCCCGTACGCCGTGACGGTCCGCAACAGCGCCGAGACGGCGGCCACCCCGGCGCTGCTGCCCGGAGCGGCGTAGCGGACCAGCAGCATGCCGAGCGCCCGCTGCAGGTCCCGCTCGTCGACCTCACCACCGTGGTCGGCGAGGTCGAGCAGCGCGTCGGTGGCGCCGACCGCGTCACCCTGGCCGACCGCGGCCAGCAGTCGCCCGACCGCCGAGCGGGTCACCGCGTCGAGGCGGCCGACCGAGCCCAGGTCGAGCATGCCGAGCTGCCCGTCCGGCGCGACCAGGAGATTCCCCGGGTGCAGGTCGGCGTGGAAGACGCCGTGCACCAGGACCTGGTCGAGCAGGCTGTCGAGCAGCCCGGCGGCGATCTCCTGCCGCCGCTCGTCGTCGAGCCGGTCCAGCACCGGTGCGGCCGCGCCGAGCGGGGTGCCCGGCAGCCGGCGCATCACCAGCACCCGGTCGGAGCTGAGCTCGGCGAACACCTCGGGCACCTCGACCCCGCGCCGCGGCGAGCTCGCCAGGGCGGCCGCCATCGTCTGCAGGTTGTCGCGCTCCACCGTGAAGTCGAGCTCCTCGCGCAGCGCGTCGGCGAACCCGAGCGCGAGCCGGCGCACCCCCAGCGAGCGGCCCCACGGGGTGCGCGCCTCCAGGACGCCGGCCAGCCGCAGCAGGATGTCCAGGTCACGCTCGACGATCGTGGCGATCCCGGGCCGGCGCACCTTGACCACCACGGGCGTGCCGTCGGCCAGGCGGGCGGCGTGCACCTGCGCCACCGACGCGGCGGCGAGGGGTTCCGGGTCGACCTCGGCGAACGCCGACGTGTCGAGCGTGATCGCGGACCACGGCACCGGCGCGGCCCGGTCCTGCAGGGCGGTCAGCTCCTCGACGAACTCGGGCGGCAGCAGGTCACGGCGGGTCGACAGCAGCTGACCGACCTTGACGAACGTGACGCCGCCCTCGTCGAGGGCGTCGCGCAGGGACCGGGCCAGCCGTCGCCGGGCCGCCGCCGACTCCGGACCCTGCCCCTGACCGCGCAGGAACCGGCCGAGCCCGTGGCGCAGGGCGATCCGCACGATCGTCGAGTACCGCCGGGCCCGGTCGATCCGCCGCCGCGTGTTCCGCCAGGTCTCCACCGGCCCCGGCAGGGTCCCGGCCGGCAGCAGCACCTCCAGGACGACCACGAAGACCATCGCGATCAGCGCGGAGATGCTGGCCGCGGCGAGGACCAGCAGCGTGCCCTCGCCGGCGGTGACCTGGTCCGGGTCCGGCGGAGCCAGCAGGGCCAGGACCGGTGCGGTGACGACGGTCGCGAGCAGCGCGGCGAGCAGCGTGCGGGCGGGGCCGACGCGGACCCCGAGCAGGCGCCGGATGACCGCGGCGAACGCCAGCACCGTCAGGACCAGAAACGGGATGAACAGCAACACCGACAGTGCCTTGGTCACGGATCGACCCTATCGGCGGCCGCAAATACGTTTACGGCTCCTCGATCATCGACGCCAGTTGATCACGCAGCCCGCTCCGACCGGTGATCTCCGCGTCCACGGCGCCGAGGAGCCGGGCGGTCCGGCCGGCCGGCGAGCCGACCGCTCCGGCCCCGCCCGTGACGAACCCGGTGTCACCCCCGGTGAATGGTGACCGCCCCGGATCCTGGCGCCGTAGGCGGTGCAACCGTTCGCGAAGTGCGCGACCCGGGCCGGCTCACTCCGGGGGCGTGCGGCGCAGGACCGTGAACACGGTCGGGCCGGCCTGTTCCACGGTGGTGATCCGGAACTCGCCCGGCGTGACGAACAGCCGGTCGCCCTCACCGGCCACGGTCGGGGGTGACGATACGGTAATCCAGCTCACGACCCTCATCGGCGAGTTTGCTCAGCGGGCCGGAGAAGGCGACTCGTCCCACGTTGAGGATGGTCACCTCGTCGCAGAGCGACTCCACGTCGTCCATCCGATGACTGGACAGGACCACGCTCGCGCCGCCCGCGGCCAGGTCGGTCAGGACCCGATGGACATGTCGCTGGCCGGACGGGTCCAGGCCGTTCGACGGCTCGTCCAGAATCAGCAGTCGCGGCGGACCAGCAACGCCGCGGCCAGCCCGAGCCGCTGGCGCATACCGAGCGAGAAACCGGCCGCCCGGTCGTCAGCCACGGATTCCTACTGTGGCCCCCGTCGATGAATAACCCGGTTAACGAACGACGAACTTCTATCCGGCAGTAGATCGTGCGGATCCGCTGGCGCTGCGCCGCGTCGCAGTCGTCGGGGCCCGCTCCGCTTGCGTGTAGGTACTGTCCGGCTCCGGTAGGGGCCGGGTAGGGGATAACGCCCCGATGCATCGGTGGCAACTTCCTGCGGTGGCCGTGGAAGGTGGGGCCGGCCTTGCGGCACCTGGCGTCCCGGCCCGTCAGCAGAAGGGGCGTCTCCGATGGACGTCAACGAGTTCTTCGAGGCTCTGCCGGCGCGTTACAACCGCACCGCCGCGGCCGGGATGACCAAGACCATTCAGTGGCACATCACCGACGCCGATCCGGGCGTGTGGGCGTTCGAGATCACCGACGGTGAAGGCCGGCTGATCCCGGGCGGCGTGGACAGCCCCGACACCACCTTCACCACTGACACCGCGACGTGGATCGGCGTCGCGCAGGGCGAGCAGGACGCGATGCGCGCATTCATGACCGGCCGTCTCAAGGTCACCGGCGACACCATGCTCGCCACCCGGTCCGCGGAACTCTTCGGCTCTCAGCCGGCCTGATCGAGCAGGGAGAAAACCATGGAAGAGCAGATCGGCCAGTACGACGTGGCGGTCCTGGGCGGCGGCGCGGCCGGCCTGACGCTGGCGCTGCAGATCAAGCGCGCCCGCCCGGAGACCACCATCCTGGTGATCGAGCGGCAGCAGCACCCGGTGCCCGAGGCGGCCCACAAGGTGGGCGAGTCGACCGTCGAGATCGGCGGCCGGTACCTGCGTGACGTGCTGGGCCTGCGCGAGCACCTGGACAACGACCAGTTGGACAAGTTCGGCATCCGGATGTTCTTCAGCGCCGAGGGCAACGATGACATCGCGGTGCGGTCCGAGGTGGGGCACGCGGTGCTGCCGCCGTACGCGGTCAGCAGTTTTCAGCTGGATCGCGGGCGGCTGGAGAACTTCCTGGCCAAGGACCTGGCCGGCCGGGGTGTGCAGTTCGTCTACGGCAAGGTCGACGACGTCGAGCTCCGTCCGGGCGGCCGGCACCTGGTGACGTTCACCCCCAACGACGACGACCGCGCGCGGCAGGTCGAGGCTCGCTGGGCGCTCGACGCGACCGGCCGGTATTCGCTGCTCAAGCGCAAGCTGGGCTTGAGCAAGGAGTCCGAGCACAAGGCCGGCTCGGTGTGGTTCCGGATCGGGCACCCGATCGACATCAACGACTGGTCGGACGATCCGCAGTGGCAGGGCCGTATCCGGTCGGGCCGCCGCGAGCTGTCCACCAACCACCTGATGGGCCCCGGGTACTGGGTGTGGCTGATCCGGCTGGCGTCCGATGCGATCAGCATCGGTATCGTCGCCGACCCGCGCCTGCACCCGTTCGACACGATGAACCGGTTCGAGCGGGCCATGGAATGGCTGCGTGAGCACGAGCCGCAGTGCGCCCGGGTCGTCGAGCAGCACCAGGACAAGCTGCAGGACTTCCGGGTGCTGCGCAACTACCCGTACGCGGTGCAGCAGGTCTACTCGGCCGACCGCTGGGCGCTGACCGGCGAGGCCGGGATGTTCCTGGACCCGTTCTACTCGCCGGGCTTCGACATGATCTCGATCAGCAACGGTCTCATCACCGACCTGGTCACCCGGGACTTGGCCGGTGAGGACATCACCGAGCTCGCGGCGATCCACAACCAGATGTACCTGACCATCGGCGAGGGCTGGTTCAAGATCTACACCAACCAGTACCCGCTGATGGGCAACGCCCGGGTGATGCAGGCCAAGGTGGTCTGGGACACCGCGGTCTACTGGGCGGTGCCGTCGCTGCTCTACTTCCACGACAAGATCCGCCAGCTGGTCGACCACCCGCAGCTGGTCTGGGGCCTGGCCCGCTTCCAGGGCGCGATGGACCACGTGCAGCGCTTCTTCCGGGAGTGGGACGCGGTCGACACCTCGGCCAACACCCGGACGTTCGCCAGCTTCTACGACTACGGCTTCATGAAGCGTTGTCACATCGGTCTGGTCGCGGACATGACCACCGAGGAGTTCGACGCGCAGTTCGCCGAGAACGTCCGCCTGGTCGAGCGGATCTCCGGCCAGCTGATCGCAACCGTGATGGCCGACGACAGCACCGACCCGGCGTTCCTGGCCCAGGTCGAGAAGTGGCGCGCCGACGGTGAGCTGATGCGCCTGGCCGCCATCTACCAGGAGGACCTCGAGGCCGGCGTCGTCGAGGACGCCTGGGTACCGTCGCGATGAGCGATCCCAAGGTCGCCACCCTGCTGGCCCTGGCCGCCATCATCCTGACCGTCTGGGTGTTCGGCCGGCTGCTCGGGCGCATCGGCCAGCCGCCGGTGATCGGCGAGATCGTCGCCGGCATCGTGCTCGGCCCGAGCCTGCTCGGGCTGCTCGCCCCGGAGGCGAGCCGCTGGCTGTTCCCGGCCCCGGTGGTCAGTGCGCTCGGCATCCTGGCCCAGGTCGGTCTGGTGCTGTTCATGTTCATGATCGGCATGGAGCTCGACCTGCGCCGGCTCCGCGGGCACGGCACCCGGGTCGTGACCACGGCCGTCGCGTCGATCGTCGTGCCGCTCGCGCTCGCGCTCGTGCTCGCCGTGGCGCTCTACCCGGCCTACGGCGGCTCGGTGAACAAGCTCGTCTTCTGCCTGTACATCGGCGCGGCGATGGCGATCACCGCGTTCCCGGTGCTCGCGCGCATCCTCAAGGACACCGGCTTGGCCGGCACCCGGGTCGGCACGATCAGCCTGGTGTCGGCGGCGATCAACGACGCGTTCGCATGGTGCCTGCTCGCGTTCGTGCTCGCGCTGGGCCGGGCCGGCGGACCCGGCGGCGGCATCCGGACGATCGTCTTGTCGGTGATCTTCGTGGCGGTCATGATCTTCGCGGTCCGCCCGCTGCTGGCCCGCCTCGGCGACGTGCCGATCTGGCTGGCGCTGCTGGTCATGCTGCTCGCGGCGTGGTGTGCCGACCAGGCCGGCATCCACGTGATCTTCGGCGGGTTCCTGGCCGGCGCGATCATGCCGCGCCGCGAGGCCTGGCTCCGCTCGGTGCACGAGCGGCTCGACGTGGTCGTGTCGTACCTGTTGCTGCCGGTCTTCTTCGTGATGAGCGGACTGTCGACGCACGTCGAGGGTTTACGCACAGCCGCGGTGTGGGGTGTGGTGGCTCTGGTCATCGTGGTGGCGGCGCTGGGCAAACTGGGCGGGACAGCGGTCTCGGCGCGGCTGGTGGGGGAGAGCTGGACCGACGCGGTGACGCTCGGCGTGCTGATGAACACCCGCGGCCTGACCGAGCTGGTCGTGCTCTCCATCGGCTTGCAGGCCGGCCTCATCAGCTCCACCGTCTACACCGTGATGGTGCTGATGGCGCTGGTCACGACGCTGATGGCGCCGCCGCTGCTGCGGCTGATCGAGGCGCGGCGCCGGCCGGTCACGGCCGGATCCGAGCTGGTCGCGGTCAGCTGAGGATTCCGGCCTGCACCGCCGCCATCACGGCGGCGGTGCGGTCGGAGACCCCCAACTTCGAGAAGATCCGCACGACGTACGTCTTCACGGTCGCCTCCGTGATGAACAGGTCCCTGCCGATGTCGGCGTTGGTACGCCCGAGCGCGACCAGGCGCAGCACCTGCACCTCCCGCTTCGACAGCGTCTCCGGCCTCGGCTTGCGCACCCGGTCGAGCAGCCGGGCGGCGACCGCCGGGGACAGCACGGTCTCACCGCGCGCGGCGGCCCGCACCGCCTGGGCCAGCTCCGCCGGTGAGGTGTCCTTGAGCAGGTATCCCGCTGCGCCCGCCTCGACGGCGCGCAGGATGTCACCGTCGGTCTCGTAGGTGGTCAGGATGACCACCCGGGTGCGCGGCAGCGCGGCGCGGATCGTTGCGGTGGCGGTCACCCCGTCGCCGGCGGGCAGCCGCAGGTCCATCAGCACGACGTCCGGCGCCAGGGCCCGGGCGGCGCGTACGGCCTCCGCGCCGGTGGCCGCCTCACCCACGATCACCAGGTCGTCCTCGTCGTGCAGCAGCGCCCGGATACCGGCCCGGATCACCGTGTGATCGTCCACCAGCAGCACGCTGATGGTCATGCCGGCACCTCTATCCGGACCCGCGTCCCCACACCCGGCGCCGAGTCGATCACCAGTGAACCGGACGCCTCGTGCAGCCGGCGGCGCATCAGCGGCAGGCCGTGCCCGTCCGGGGTCCGCGCCGCGCAGAAGCCACGACCGTCGTCGCTGATCTCCAGCCGGACCCGTCCGTCCTCCTCGGTGACCAGGATCGCGACCCGGCTCGCCCCGGCGTGTTTGCGCACGTTGCTCAGCGCCTCCTGGGCCAGGCGCAGCAGCTCCACGTCGAGGGCGGTGGTGAAGGCGCCGGCCACCTCCAGGGTGACCTCGATCCCGGTCAGGTCGCGCAGCTTCCCGGCCTCCCGCCGCAGCGCGTCGGCGAGCGACCCGCCGGTCGCCTCGGGCAGGGGCCGGGCGGTGATCAGCGCCCGCGCGTCGGCCAGGTTGTCCCGGGTCGTGCTCTCGGCCAGCTCCAGATGCCGGCTTGCCCGTGCCGGGTCGGTGGCCAGGGCCGCCCGGGCCGCTTGCAGCAGCATGATGGTGCTGGACAGGCCCTGGGCCAGGGTGTCGTGCACGGCGTCGGCGACCTGCTCGCGCTCGGCGGCCCGCCCGGCTTCGTACGACACCCGCTCCAGCTCGGCCCGGGTCTCCTCCAGCTCCCGGATCAGCGCACCCCGTTCGGTGCTCTGCCGGATGATCTTGCTGGCCCAGATCCCGAGCAGAATGCTCAGCGTGGCGGCGGCGAGGCCGAGCATGCTGAACGGGGAGGACCGGATCCAGATCAGGTTCAGGACCACGACGACCAGGGCGCCGACGAACGGCCCGGTGGTCATGAACGCCGGGGCGCACAGGGCGAACAGCAGGACGGCGCTGCGGGTGACCAGCCCGACCGCGACCGCGAACACCGCGACCACCGCGAGCTGGTAGATCACCGCGGCGTGGCCGGCCCGGATCAGGCGCCGGCCGGCGGTCAGGTGTGCCGCAGCCAGCAGAGCGATCAGAGCGATGGCCGCTGCCCGGCGAGGCAGCGGCTCGCCGGCGATGGCCACCGCCCCGGCCGTGGCCGCCGCGACCAGCACGAAGTAGGCGTCCCACAGGGGCAGCAAGCGCAGCCACTCGTCCGGGCCGCGGCTCAACCGTCCTTCCGGCCCTGCCAGCGGAACGTCGTCAGGCACAGGATCAGACCTCCGAGGCACCACACCGCCAGCACGACCGCGATCCGCCCGTGTTCCCAGGTCCCGGCCGGCTCGGTGGCGGCGGCCGCCTCCGGCAGGAACACCGAACGGAAGCCCTGCGCCATCCACTTCAGCGGGAACAGCGCGCCGATCTGCTGCAACGGCCCGGGCAGATTCGTGATCGGCACGATGAAGATACCGGAGACGAACTGCAGGACGAGGAACGGAAGGTTGACGATCGGTGCCGCTCCGCGCACCGATCGGGGCACGCTGCTCATCGCCGTGCCCAGCAGCGCACACCCGGTCACGCCGAGCAGGAAGATCCAGGTGAAGGTCAGCCAGCGCCGCGGGTCGTCGGGCAGCGGCAGGTCGAAGAAGGCCGCGCCCACGGCGAGGACCAGGATCACCTCGGCGACGGCGGTCACCAGCACGAGCACGATCTTCCCGGTGAAGTAGGCGATGGGGGGCATCGGCACGCCGCGCAGCCGCTTGAGCGTGCCGTCCTCCCGGTCGCTGACGATGCTGGTGGCCAGGTTGACGAAGCAGGTCGAGCCGATCCCGCCGGCGATCATGCCGGCCGCCAGCAGCTGGCTGGACGGGATGCCGGCCACCGCGACCTGTTTGTCGAAGATCGAGCCGAGCAGCGTCAGCAGCACCACCGGCAACGCGAACGTGAAGATCATCGCGGTGCGCTCGCGGAAGAACTGGCGCAGTTCGACCCCGGCGCGTGCGGCGGAGAGGCCTACGGGAGAAACGCTCATCGTGAACTTCCGATCAGATCGAGGTAGATGTCCTCGAGGGACGGGCGGGTGACCAGCAGGCCCGGGATCTCGCCGCCGAACCGGTCGGCCAGCTCGGACACCACGCCGGTCGGCTTGGCCGTCGTGGTGCTCCGGTGCTCGCCGTTCTCGATCCAGCTGACCGTGGCATCGGTCGTGTCGCGCCCGCCGAGGTCACGAGGGGTCCCGGTGGCACGGATGCGCCCGGCCGCCAGGACCGCCACGCGGTGCGCGAGTGCCTCGACCTCGTCCAGGTAGTGGGTGGTGAGCAGGATGGTGGTGCCGTCCTGGGCCGACAGCGTGCGGGTCAGAGCCCAGAATTGCCGGCGCGCCTCCGGGTCGAAGCCGGTGGTCGGCTCGTCCAGGAACAGCAGGCGGGGGCGTCCGACCACGCCGATGGCGACGTCGACGCGGCGCCGCTGGCCGCCGGAGAGCGTGCGTACTTTGCGCCCGGCCTTCTCGGTCAGCCCGACCAGGTCGATCACCTCGTCGACCGGCCGCGGGTCCGGGTAGTAGCGCGCGAAATGGCGCACCGTCTCGGCCACCGTCATGTCGGCCATGTCCGAGGCGTTCTGCAACACCAGCCCGATGCCGTAGCGCCAGCTGCGGGGCGCTCGCTGCGGGTCGGCGCCCAGCACGGACACCTCGCCGCCGTCCCGCCTGCGGAACCCCTCGAGGATCTCCACCGTGGTCGTCTTGCCGGCGCCGTTCGGGCCCAGCAGCGCGAAGATCTCACCATCAGCGATGTCCAGGTCGACGCCGTCGACCGCCGGCCGGCCGTGATAGATCTTGCGCAGGCCGCGTACTCGTACCGCATCTGTCACCGGGCCAGCCTGGCCGCCGGCGGGCGCCGGGCGCGACGACCGGCGGAGGGACAGCTGTCCATCGACCGATGGACAGCCGGGGTCCGGTAGGGGTGCGCGGCGCTGGAGGCGGTGTCTAACCTGGCCCGATGCCGGCTCTGTTCGCGATCAGCGATCTACATGTGGCGTACCGGGAGAATCGCGACGTCCTGGAGGGGATCCACCCGACGGACGACGGCGACTGGCTTATCGTCGCCGGCGACGTGGGTGAGATCTTCGCCGACGTGGTCAGCTCGCTGAGACTACTGGCCGGCCGTTTCGCCAAGGTGATCTGGTCGCCGGGCAACCACGAGTTGTGGACGCCGCGCGAGGACCCGGAGCAGTCGCGGGGCGTGGCCCGCTACGAGCGGCTGGTGGCGGCGTGCCGCGAGCTGGGCGTGTCCACCCCGGAGGACGAGTACCCGGTGTGGGAGGGGGCCGGCGGCCCGGCGGTGGTGGCGCCGCTGTTCCTGCTCTACGACTACTCGTTCCGGCTGCCCGGTCAGCGCTCCAAGGCCGAGTCGCTGGCCTACGCACACGAGACCGGCGTGATCTGCACCGACGAGATACTGCTGCACCCCGACCCGTACGCCAGCCGTGAACAGTGGTGCTGGGCGCGCGTGGAGGCAACCGAGAAACGATTGGCGGCGATCGATCCCGGCCTGCCGACGGTACTGGTCAACCACTGGCCGATGGTGCGCGAGCCGACCCGGATCCTGCGCTTCCCGGAGTTCGCCCAGTGGTGCGGAACCGAGCGCACGGCCGACTGGCACGTACGGTTCCGCACCACCGTCTCGGTCTACGGGCACCTGCACATCCCGCGGACCACGACGTACGACGGGGTCCGCTTCGAGGAGGTGTCGGTCGGATACCCGAGGGAGTGGCGCCTGCGCGGCACCCCGCCCGGGAAGCTGCGCCGGATCCTTGGCTAAACGACGTCGCCGATCAGCGCGCCGAACTTGACCAGCAGGTCCGCGCGGCGGGTGACGTTGAGCTTGCGGTACACCTTGGTCAGGTGCTGCTCGACGGTGCTGACGGTGACGTACAGCTTGGTGGCGATCTGCCGGTTGGTGCTGCCCTGGGCGGCCAGCGCCGCGACCCGCCGCTCGGCGTCACTGAGCGCGTGGAACGCCTCGGTATCACTCGCGTCGGCATTCTCCAGCGCATCGTTGTCCACGTCGGGCAACAGCACCTTGCGCAGTGCGTCGGCCCGGCAGCTGCCGGCGACGTCGTAGGCGCGCCGGACGGTCAGCCGGGCCCGCTGGAAGTCGCCGAGCGCTCGCTGCGCCCGGCTCAGGTCGGCCAGCGCGTAGGCCAGCCCGAGCCGGTCGCCGCAGCCGCGGAACATCTCGGTGGCGTCGCGCAGCAGGGCCGGTCGCTGGGCCGGCGGCACCGTCGCGGCGAGCACCCGCAGCGCGGCCGCCTTGGTCCGGCTCGGCTCCGCGCCGAGCTGGGTGAGCTGGGACTCGGCCAGTGCGCGAGCGCGGTCCGGCTGCTTGAGCGCGAGGTGGGCCTCGGCCGCCCACACCCGCCAGCCGGCGATGGTGGGCAGGTCGAGGGACCAGCGGGCCATCAGGTCGCCGCAGGTGGTGAAGTCGTCCAGGGCGGCCTCGGCCCGCCCGGTGGCCAGGTAGTAGTGACCTCGGGCGTGCAGGTAGGACAGCCCCCAGACGGTCTGGAACATCTCGTCGGGCACCGGCCGGTCGAGGTGGCGCCCCGCCGCCTCCAGATCACCCAACCCCAGGCAGGCCGTGATCAGCGTGCCCAGCGGCACCCCGATGGCGGTGGCCCAGCTCGGCGCGGACATGTGGGCCAGCGCTGCCTCGGCGTAGCGTCGCGCGTCGGCCAGGTGCCCGGCCCGCAGCGCGATGTCGCCGCGGATGCCGTAGAGCATCGCCTGCCAGCTCGGCGCACCGCGCTCACCGGCTTGGATGAGCAGCCGGTCGGTCCACAGTGTGGCGGTCTCCACGTGGTCGGCGTAGACCAGGATGGCCAGGGCCGCGGTGATCGCGGCCGGAGTGCCGGGACCCAGCGAGAAACGCGGCAGGAACTGTTCGGCCGTGACGACCGCGGCGCTGTTCGGACCCTTGACCAGCACGGTCTCCAGGGCGTGGGCGAGCGCGTCGCGGCTGTTGACCATGAACTCGGCGCCGCGGCGTCGGGGTGCCCGCGGCTCGGCCGGCTCGTCGGTGAACAACCCGGGGTAGGTGTAGCGGGCCCACACGGTCAGGAACCGGATGTCGGCGGCCTGCTCCGGCGTGGTGTCCAGCGCGGTGAGCCCGTCGATGACCTGCACGGCCTCGGCGGTGTGACCCAGGTACAGCAGGCAGTGCGCGGTGGTGACCTGAGCCTCCACCCCCAGTTCACCGTCGCGCGCGGCCGCGGCGAGCCGGCCGAGCCGATGACCGGCGGTGGCCGGGTCGGTGCGCCACTCGGCCTGCATCAGGGCGACCTTGAGAGCGGCCCGCTCACGGGTGCTGGTGGCGCCGTCGTGAGCCAGGCGCAGGACGGCCAGGCCCCGCTCGACCTGACCACCGGTGAGCAGGCTGTCGGCCGCCTCCAGCAGTACCGGCCCGGCCCAGTCCGGTGCCTGCCCGGCGGCGAGCAGGTGTTGGGCGATCGGCAGCGGCGCCGCGCCCTCCTCGTGCAGCAGCAGCGCGGCGCGCAGGTGCAGGCCGGTCAGCGTCTCCGGGGGCAGCTGGTCGAACACCGCCTGGCGGGCCGCCGGGTGCGGCAGGCGCCCATCGGCGAGCAGGCCGGCGCGCTCGAGGCCGCGCAGGGCGCGTCCAGCGGTCGCGGTGTCGACCTCCGCCAGACGGGCCAGCGCCAGCGCGGCGGCGTGCGGGTAGTCGTCGAGGACCGCGGCCGCGGCCAGCACCTGGCGGATCCGCGGTTCACAACGCTCGACGTAGCGGCGGATGGCCGACAGGTATGAGCGGCCGGGGGAGATCTGCGCGGCCTGGTCGAGCGTCTTCAGCGTCGTCAGGTCGGCGATCAGCGTGCGGGCGAGCAGCGGGTTCCCGCCGGAGGCGCCGGCGCACGCGTCCACCAGGGCGGCGCTCGGCGCGGTACCGAGCGCATGGGCCAGCAGCTCGCCGATCCCGGCCCTGGTCAGCGCGGGCAGCACGACCTGGTGGTCGGCGGCCAGCTCCATCAGCTCGGCGTGCAGGTGCGTCTCGGTCGGCTCGACCAGCTCACCGCTGGAGACCACCAGCAGGATCCGGGCACTGCGGATGCGCCGGGCCAGATAGACCAGGCAGTGCAGCGACAGCGGGTCGACGTGGTGCAGGTCGTCGACGGTGATCAGCACGGGCAGGTCCCGGCTGGTGGCTTGCAGCGCCGAGCACACGTTGTGCAGCATGGTGGGCAGGCTCTGCCCGGGCACCAGGGTGCCACGGGAATGGCGGACCGCGATCCGGTGCGCCTCGCGGATCAGCAGGATCCGGTCGGACTCCGGAACCGGCAGTTCGTGGCACAGCTGGTTGATGACACTCAGCGGCAGCGCTCGCTCGGCGCGCGCGCCGGTGGCCTGCATGGTGACGAAGCCCGCCGCCGCGGCGCGCTGGACGAACTCGCCCAGCAGGGACGTCTTGCCACTGGCCATCGGGCCGGTGACGGCCAGCAGCCGGCCGTGGCCCTCCGCGCACGCCGCCAGGGCGGTCGCAAAACCGGCAAGTTGATCGTGCCGTTCGACAAACACCATGGGTGGCTTCTCCCCGAAGTCACTGCCCGTTTCCCTGGGCACTGTAATGCGCTGAACCGGTTAGGGTGAAAAGCGTCATGCGGGCACAGCATTGTGCGTCCGACGTTTGAAGAATTGCGGCTACGGGAATGCCGTGGCGCGCCGTGATCGACGGCAGCAGTATGTCACTCGCCCGAGGATGACAGCAACGAAGCGGATGCGCTCCCGGTCGCCACATAACCGGCAGGCCGGACATAAGGCGCGCAGCATAAATCGTATACATCGGGATAAAGGCGCGGTCGCGGGTGAGCGTGCATGCGTCCTGGCCAGCGCATCTTTTGGTTGAGTGAGTATTTCTTCACTTCTGTTGCGGGTGTTTGTGTTCGTGGGAATATCTCGCTTAACCATGGTTTTCCGCTCGGCTACGCCAATGTGTCCACAACCTTAAAGAGGCCATGTGGCGGCTCTTCTGGAACCGCGTCCGGGTCGGTAGGGGGAGCGCTGGGGTGGGCCCTTTATCGATGGCTGCGTAGCGTGCCCCTGGCTTCGGAACAACGGACATCAGACGAATGAACGGTGAGGAAGAGGACGTGACGGAGAACGGCGCGGACGAACCCTGGCGCATCCCGATCGACAGGTCCCAGGCACCGTCACGCGAACCCGGCCCGATCGACCTGCGCCGCACCTTTCTGCAGGCCGCCTACACCGGCATCCCCACCTTCATGGGCACGCCGATCTGCCTGGAACCGGAGGACCTGCGCGCCGGAGGGGTGGACGTGGCGGTCTTCGGCGTCCCGCTGGACTCCTCCTCCGGGCACCGCGGCGCCGCGTACGGGCCGCGAGCCATGCGCTCCGACGAGCGCTACCTGTTCAACACTCCGGAGCTGATGGTCAACGCGAGCACCCGGGTGAGCCCGTTCACCAGCCTCAAGGTGGTCGACTACGGCGACGCCCCGATCGACATCTTCAGTGTCGAGAAGTCACTGCCCTCGATCGCCTCGACCGTCCGCGAGGTCGCCGGCGCCGGTGCGATCCCGGTCATCCTCGGCGGCGACCACTCGCTGATGATCGCCAGCGTCGGCGCCCTGGCCCAGATGTACGGCCCGGACAAGGTCGGCGTCGTCCACTTCGACGCCCACCCCGACTGCCACGAGCACATCTTCGGCCACCGGATCACCCACGGCACCCCGATCTGGCGGCTCATCGAGGAGAGCCGGATCCCTGGCAAGAACTTCGTCCAGGTCGGTCTGCGCACCCCCACCGGCCCCGACGACCAGCTGTTCAACTGGATGCGCCGCCAGGGGCTGCGGACCCACTTCATGGTCGAGATCGAGCGGCGCGGCTTCACCGCCGTCCTGGACCAGGTCATCGAGGAGATCCTCGACGGCCCCGAGTTCGTCTACCTCTCGCTGGACATCGACGTGCTCGACCCGGCGTACGCCCCCGGCACCGGCACCCCCGAGCCCGGCGGCCTCACCCCCCGCGAGCTGTTCCCGGCGTTCCGGCGCATCTGCGCCGAGACCAACGTCATCGGCATCGACGTCGTCGAGGTCGCCCCGCACCTGGACCCCGGTTACACCACCACCATGAACGCGCGCCGGGCCATCTTCGAGGGCCTGACCGGCCTGGCCATGAGGAAGGCCGGGATGACCAGCGCCGACTACGTCAACCCGATCGCCTCGGGTCAGCTGAAGTTCCCCCTGACCTGAAATCGTCCTAAGGACGGCAGATGACCGCCACTGTCTTCGCGCCCGACTCCGCACAGACCCTCGTGGACCTCGAGTGCTCGGCCGCCCGGGTCGCCGCGGTCCTGACCGCCCGTGGTGTCCGTCCCGGCAGCCGGGTGCTGTTCAAGGCGGACAACTCGGCGGCCTGGGTCACCGTGTTCCTCGGCCTGGCCCACGCCGGCGCGTCCATCGTCCTGGTCGATCACCAGGACAAAGCCGACGAGACCACCCGCATCCAGCAGCTCACCGGAGCCGCGCTGAGCGTCGTCGACGACGACTCCGTGCCACCGCGCGACGGGCAGATCGTCTACCTGTACGAGCTGCTGGCCGCGGCCGCCGCCCAGCCCGCGCCGGATCTGCGCGGACCGCTGGACCTGGACACCTGGCGCGCCCGGCCGGACGGACTGATCATGTGGTCGTCCGGCTCCACCGGCGTGCCCAAGGGCGTGGTCAAGACCGGCGCCCGTTTCCTGGAGAACCTCGAGCGCAACGCCGAGCAGATCGGCCACCGCTCCGGCGACGTGCTGCTGCCGCTGCTGCCGTTCTCCCACCAGTACGGGCTGTCCATGGTCATGATCGCCTGGCTGGTGCGGTGCTCGCTGGTCATCGCCCCCTACCGGCGGACCGACCGGGCCCTGCGGATGGCCGCGCAGACCGGTGCGACCGTCCTCGACGCGACGCCCTCGACCTACCGCAGCATCGCCAACATCGTCAACCGGCGACCGGATCCGATGGGCGAGCTGCGCACCGTCCGGCTGTTCTGCAGCGGCGCCGCGCCGCTGGAGCCCGCCCTGGTCGACAGGTACGTCGCGATGTGCGGCAAACCGCTGCTGGACAGCTACGGCAGCACCGAGCTGGGCAACGTCGCGTTCGCCACCGAGGACAACCCGGTGGCGACCGGCCGGCCGGTACGGGGCATGGGCGTGCGCATCGTCGACGACGAGGGCGTGGTGCTCAGCGCGGACGAGATCGGCGAGATCGAGGTCGACTCGCCCGACCTCATGGAGGGTTACCTCGACGCCGACGGCGGGATCGCCCCGGCGGCGCGCGGCTGGCGGCGCACCGGCGACTTCGGCAAGCTCGACAAGGACGGCAACCTGTTCGTCATCGGCCGCAAGCTCGCGGTGCACCGCAACGGCTACACGCTCTATCCGGAGCTGATCGAGGCACGGGTCGCCGGCCAGGCCGCCTGCTCGGCCAAGGTCATCGCGGTGCCGGACGACCGCCGCGGCAGCTCGCTGGTGTTCTTCGTGGAGGACGAGAGCGGCGCCGACGCGGCCCACTGGCGCGAGCGGATCTGCGCGGTCCTGCCCACCTACGAGCAACCCAACCGCGTCGTCGTGGTGGAGCGCCTGCCGCTCAACCGCAACGGCAAGCCCGACCGCAAGGCCCTGGAGAAACTCGCGGTGACTGTGTGAGCTCGGCGATCGTCTTCCCCGCCCTGTCACCGATCCGGCGGCGTGACCTCGGAACCTTCCTGATGATTCATCCGTACGCCCGGCGCCGCCTCGCCGAGGCGAACGACGCCCTGGGATACCACCTGGCCGACGCGCTCGCCGACGCCCCGGCCGACGACGACTACGCCGAGCCGGTGCAGGTGGCCGTGTTCGTGGCGTGCCTAGCCCTGGCCGAGTGGGCCACCGAGCGCCTCGGCGCCACGCCGTCGTTCTGCGTGGGCCCCAGCTTCGGCGAGCGTTCCGTGCTCGCCTACAGCGGCGCGTTGTCGTTCCAGGACACCGTGCGCCTGGTCGACGAGATCGCCCGGACCGAGCGGGCCTGCTTCGCCACCGCGCACCAGGACGTCGTCACCCACTCGTTCACCCGGATCCCACCGGACCGGCTGCCCGCCCTGCTGGATTCGCTGAGCTGGCACGACATCTCCGGCCGGCTCGACGCGGACTTCCACATGGTGTCGCTGCGAGCCACCGAGCTGGAGTCGTTCAAGGCCGCGATCGGCGAGGCCGGGGGGTACTCGCTCTACACGATGAGGCCGCCCGCGCACTCGTCGCTGTTCACCGATGTCCGCGCGGCGATGGCGACGGTGTACGAGCGGTATCCGATCACGGCGCCCCGGCTGCCGATCGTGTCGTACCTGGACGGTTCGCTGATCACGGGGGTGCCGGAGCTGCGGGAAAGTCTGCTCGACGGCTTCGTCCAGCCGATCCGCTGGCCCGAGACCGTCGCCGCGCTGCGCGAGCACGGCGTCGACAAGATCTGGATCGCCGGCCCCGACGCGATGTTCTCCCGGCTGCGTACGACCGCCGACAACTTCGACGTCGAGATGTGCGACCTGCGGCGCGCCCTGGTCAAGCCCCGCCGCTGAGCCCGGAGGGATGGCGGCGTGATGATCCGGGAGCGGGGGAGTGGCTGGCGTGGATCAGGTCCATGAGCCGTTCCGCGTTGCGGGCTATCTCCAGAGCGACTTGGCGGCACGACCTGGCTCGCGCTGGAGCAGCCGATCGCCGCCGATGCGCCACGGCATCGTCGGTTGACCACCATCGGCCTGATGTTGTGCGGTGGGGTCGCCGTGGCCGCGATAGCCGTTACCTTCGTGGCCTGGCCGTAAGCTGCTGCGGTTTCTCCGCCGACGCGAGACCGGGGGAGTGGCACCGCTCTTCACCACACGTTCACCCGCCGGGGTGATGGCGCGGTTACCTTGTGCGCTGTGACTCGTGTTCTTGGACCTGTCGGAGACGTCCATCGTGCCCGTGATCTCGCCCAGACACTGCTGGCGGGTCTGCCCGAGCGCTGGCGGCACACGATCGGGGTGGCACGACGGGCCGAGGAGGTCCGGGGAACGGTCCTCTCCGCCGCTGACGGTGAGGTCCTGCTGATCGCGGCCTGGCTGCACGACATCGGCTACGCCCCGGCACTGCACCAGACCGGCTTCCACCCCCTCGACGGAGCGCGTCACCTCGCCGCGGCCGGCTGGCCGGCACGGATCGCCGGGCTGGTCGCCCATCACTCGGCAGCCCGATGCGTGGCCGAGGCCCGCGGACTGGCCGAGGAGATGCAGACGTTCCCGGACGAGCAGTCGCCGGTGTCGGACGCTCTGCTGTACGCCGACCAGACGGTCGGGCCGAACGGGGTCACCATGAACGTCGAGCAACGTGTCGCCGACATGCTCGACCGCCACGGACCGGACTCTCCCCACGCCGCGGCACACGCCACGAGATCGCCCGTCATGCGGGCCGCCGTGCAGCGGGTGCAGCGGCGCCTGGCCACCATGCGGCATCCGCCCTCCGCGGCGTGACACGCTGAGCGTGGTCACTGATACGGCAGGTCGATCGGCGCCAGCTCGGCGAAGACGTCACCCGGGCCCGGGTTGTCCGGATGGGAACGGCCACCCAGGTGGTGCACCACTCCCCAGATCGCATTGAGCGCGGTCGTGACCGCTCCCTCGGCGAACCCGCCGGTCCACGAGACGTCGTCGCCGGCCAGGAACACCCCACGCCGGTCACGGGGAAGAGCGTCCTGCATGAAGTGGGTGAACAACCGGCGCTGATAGCGGTAGTGCCCCGGCAGGTTCGCCTTGAACGCGCCCATGAAGTGCGGCTCGTTCTCCCACGTCACGGCGATCGGGGCGGCGATGATGCGGCCGGCGATGTCCACGCCGGGATAGATGCGGCGCAGGTGGCGCAGCATCACCTCGAGACGCTCGGCCGGCGGTAGCGCCGACACCTTCAGCGAGTCGTCGTTCCACGTGTACGACAGGCACATCACGCCCGGGCGTGACGGGCCCTCGTCGAACAGGTAGACACCGCGCGGCGTACGGTCGGTCAGCGTCATGCCCATCACCGGGCGACCGGTCGCTGGGTCGAGGTCGTGCCAGAACGGCCGGTCCACCAGGGCGAACAGCTTCGACCCGCCCATGTAGTGGGTACGCTCGATCGCCGTCCACACCTCGGTCGGCAACAGGCTCTCGTCGGTGTCGATCCGCGAGGTCAGCAACCGCACCTGCGGCGTCAGCACCGCGGCGGTGAACTCACCGGCAGCGCCGTCCGTCTCCACCCGGATCCAGCCGCGTGCCCGCGACAACCGGGTGACCGCCGGGCGCGGGCCGTCCGGGTGCAGCGTGGCCAGCGACGTGCCACGCGGCCAGTGCGCCATCGCGGCGGGAGAGTGCTCCCAGAGCCCCATCGGCAGCCGCTGGGCGCCACCGGCCAGCGCGTGGTGATCGTCGTCGGCCCCGGTGTAGACGACCCGCAGGATCTCCAGCATCGAGTTCGGGAAATCGGTGTCCCAGCCGCCGGAGCCGAAGCCGACCTGGCCGAACAACTCCCGGTGCCGGAACGAGGCGAACGACGGCGACGACGCCAGGAACCCGTAGAACGACTGGTCGTCGAGGATCGGGACCAGCCGGTTCCACAGCGCCTTGATGGTCGCGACGTCCCGGTGCCGGATCGCGGCGTCCATGGCGGCCAGGTCCGCGCCCTCCTCCAAGGTCTTCTGCCAGGCCTCGCTCACCTCGTGGTAGACCGAGGGCAGGTCGTCACCGGTACGCGTGACATGGCGCGACCCGTTGACGTCCACCACGGTGTGCGGCGTCGCCCGCGCCAGCGGGTTGGGGAACGGGCGCGTCGGCAGCCCGAGCAGCTCGACGTAGTGCAGCAGCGCTGTCGACGACGCGGGGAATCGCATCGCGCCCAGTTCGGCCACGGTGTCCGGATGGCCGGGGAAACGGGCCGTGCGCATCCGCCCGCCGAGCTGCTCGGCCTCGAACACCACCGGCCGCAGGCCCAGGCGCATCAGCTCGTACGCGGCGACCAGCCCGGAGATCCCGCCACCGACCACCGCCACCGGGGTGCCGTGCATGTCCGATGGCACCTGCCCCAGCCCCGCGGGGTGGGACAGCCAGCGGTCGTAGCCGAACGGGAAGTCCGGCCCGAGCATGGTGACCGGCGGGGCGTCGTACAGGGTGGTCACCGCACACCGCCGTACAGCTCGGGACGGCGGTCGGCCAGGTAGGGCGTGGCCTGCCGGGCAGCGGCGAGCGCGCCCCGGTCGAGGTCGGCGATCAGCAGCGGGCCGCTCGGCCGGGACCAGGCGCGGCCGTCCGGTCCGGCCACCGTGCTCAGCCCGCAGTACCCGTCCGCGCTGGGGCTGTGCCAGTTGACGTACGCCAGGAACAGCTGACTCTCGAACGCACGCGCCGGCACGATCGTGCGGGCCACGAACTCCCACGGCCGGACCAGGGCGGTCGGCACCACGAGCAGCTCGGTGCCGGCCAGGGCGTGGGCCCGCACGGTCTCGGGGAACTCGACGTCGTAACAGACGATCAGGCCGACCGTGAACGCACCGACCTTCGCCTGCACCAGCAGGTCGTCACCGGGCGCGAACGACGACCTGTCGAACTCGCCGTACAGATGCGTCTTGCGGTACCGGGCCGCCACCGTGCCGTCCGCGCCGACCAGCTGGACGCTGTTGTAGACGGCCCTTCCGTCACGTTCCGGCCAGCCGTAGACGACCGCCAGCCGGTGCCGGGCCGCGATCCGCGCGACCGCCGCGGTCAGCGGGCCGTCGGCGGGCTCGGCCAGCTCCGCCATCTGGCCCCGGGCCAGGTGATATCCGGTCGCCGACATCTCCGGCGTCACGAGCAGGCTCGCGCCGTCGCCCGCCGCGGCCGCCGCTATCTGCTCCAGCTGTCCCAGAAATTGGTCGTGGTGCGAAATGCCGGCGACCCATTCGGGCTGCCAGCATGCGATTCGCATTGTTTCCGAAGCATTCACCGACGGTTCGCCTCTCGCGAATTCGAGCAACCGGCTGCGGGAATGACTACCGGGCTCCCGAAAGGGCGACAACCCCTAGACGACTCGGATACCCCAGTTGTCGGGAAGCCTTTAT
This sequence comes from Actinoplanes sp. NPDC020271, assembly GCF_044388125.1. Classification (NCBI taxonomy): domain Bacteria; kingdom Bacillati; phylum Actinomycetota; class Actinomycetes; order Micromonosporales; family Micromonosporaceae; genus Actinoplanes; species Actinoplanes sp. NPDC020271. The sequence continues at coordinate 61,960 of NZ_JBIRWQ010000028.1, read as the reverse complement.
GCTCGCTGGCGTGAAAGCCCCCCGGAACCGGCTCGACCGCCGTGCGGTGCGCTGGTGGATCGTGCAGGCTTGGGTGGTGGCGACACCCCCGGTCGCCGTCCTGGCGCTGCTGACCGCGCTGATCGCGCCGGCACGAACCTGGCTGGGGCTGAGCCTGGCGATCACCGGCGCGCTGGCGCTCGCGTACGTCGTGGTCATGCCATGGTGGCGCTACCGCGTGCACCGCTGGGAGGTCACCGACGACGCCGTGCACGCCCTGTCGGGCTGGTGGTGGCAGCGCCGGCGGATCACGCCGATGGCGCGCATCCAGACCGTCGACACGGCCAGCGGGCCGATCCAGCGCCTGTTCGGGCTGGCCGGCCTCGTCGTGACCACCGCGTCGGCGGCCGGGCCGGTCCACATCCAGGGCCTGGACCGCGCGCTGGCCGCCGAGCTCGCGCAGACCCTCGCGACCCGGGCCCAGGCCGTTCCCGGGGACGGCCAGTGACCTGGGAGCGCCTGGAGCCGCGGATGGTCGCGGTCAGCCTCACCTGGCTGCTCCCACCCCTGGGCTCCACCCTGCTCACGCTGCTGCTCACCGGCGGTGACCTGGACCTGGCCGCGGTCATCACGCTGGGCGCGATCGTCCTCACCTTCGTCGTCATCGCCGCCGTGTTCGCCGTCCGGCTGGCCACCACCCGGTTCCGGCTCGACGGCGACCGGGTCGAGCTGCGCTCCGGCCTGCTGCTGCGCCGCCACCGCACCGTGCCGCGCGACCGGATCCGCAGCGTCGACCTCACCGCCACCCCGATCCACCAGCTGCTCGGGCTGCGTGTCGTCCGGATCAACCCGGGCGCGCAGGCCGGCGCCGGCCGCCGCGAGGTCGTCCTCGACGGGGTCGGCGTCGCACGGGCCGAGTCGTTGCGCCGCCTGCTCGACCCCGGCGACGCGGCGCCCGACACCGCGCTGGCCGTGCTGACGTGGCGCTGGTTGTGCTACGCCCCGCTCAGCGTCTGGGGTGTGGCCGGCGTCGGCGTGGTCGTGGGCGGCTTCTTCCGGCTCCTCGACTCCCTCCGGATCAACCCGGCCGACGTGGGATTCCTGCGGGACATCTGGTCCGGCCTGACCGGGATGCCGCTGTGGGCGGCGATCGTGCTGCCCGTGCTGATCGTTCTCGGTCTCGGCGCGATCACCTCACTGAGCACCTTCGTCGAGGGCTGGTGGGGCTACCGCCTCGAGGTGGCCGGCGACGCGATCGACATGCGCCGCGGTCTGTTCAGCACCCGGTCGGTCTGGCTCGACCGGGCGCGGCTGCGCGGAGTGCAGATCAGCGAGCCGCAACCGCTGCGATGGGCCCGCGGCGCCCGGCTCAACGCGATCGCCATCGGACTCGGCACGTCCGAGGACAGATCCACCTCGAACCGCAGCGCGCTGCTGCCACCGGCGCCGAGATCCGAGGCGTTCCGGGTCGCTGCGGGCATCTTGCCAGAAAAACCCGATTTGCTGTACGGCCTGGAGCTCACCGGGGCACCCCGGGCCGCCCTGCGCCGGCGGCTGTCCTGGGGTCTCGGCGGTGTGCTGCTGCTCGAGGCGCCACTCGTGCTGCTCGGCGCGCTGGTCACCGACGTGCTGTTGCACATCGCCTGGATCTCGGCCGCCGTCCTGGTGCCGCTGGCCATCGCCGGGGCGGTCGACGCGTACCGGAACCTGGGATCCGGCCTGCACGGGAAGTACCTGGTCACCCGGTACGGAACGTACAACCGCCGCACCGTGCTGCTCGACCGGGCCGGCATCCTCGGCTGGAGCATCGACCAGTCGGTCTTCCAGCGGCGCGCCGGCATCGCCACGTTCGTCGCCATGGTCGGCGCCGGCCGGGGCGGCTACAAGATCCGTGACGTCGCGGTCGCCGACGGCCTCGCCCTGGCGAGCGCGGCCACCCCCGGAATGCTCGACGAATTGCTAGGGGTCGCTTAGGGGATCGACGCGCAACGGAACGGCCCTAGCCTGCCGAAATAGTTTGGGCTATTGCTGTTCTTTCGCCGAATGGTGGGCGCGTGATGATGAGTTCGTCCGAGGAATTCGGGACGGCCGGAACCGGTTTGCGGGAACGCCTGGCCGGCATGCGGACGCCGGAGGCGCACCGTTTCCTCACCGCATTGGTCACCGAGCTCGCGGCGGCCGCCCTGCGCCGCCCGGCCGGCGAACCGGTCGCCGCCCAGGACACCTTCTTCGAAGCCGGCTTCGACTCGCTGACCGCCGTCGAACTGCACAGCCGCCTGACCGCGGCGACCGGCTTGGCCCTTCCGGTCACCCTGGCCTTCGACTACCCGACGCCGGCCGCCCTCGCCCGCCACCTGCACGCCGAACTGCTCGGCCTGGCCCCCGAACCGGCCACCGCGATCACCCCGGGCCAGTTCGACGAGCCGATCGCGATCGTCGGCATGGCCTGCCGATTCCCCGGCGGCGCCGACACTCCCGAGGGCCTGTGGCGCCTGGTCGCCGACGGCACCGACGCCATCGGCGAGTTCCCGGCCGACCGCGGCTGGAACCTCGACACGCTCTACTCGACCGACCCGGACCAGCCCGGCACCAGCTACACCCGCGAGGGCGGCTTCCTCTACGACGCCGGCCGCTTCGACGCGGACTTCTTCGGCATCAACCCGCGCGAGGCGCTCGCCATGGACGCCCAGCAGCGGCTCGTGCTGGAGACCTCGTGGGAGGCCCTCGAACGGGCCGGCGTCGTCCCCTCGTCGCTGCGGGAGCAGCGGGTGGGTGTCTTCGTCGGCGCCGAGACCCAGGAGTACGGCCCGCGTCTGCAGGACGCCACCGACGGCCTCGAGGGATACCTGCTCACCGGCAACGCCGCCAGCGTGGCATCCGGCCGGGTGTCCTACGCGCTCGGTCTGCAGGGACCCGCGCTGACCGTCGACACCGCCTGCTCGTCGTCGCTGGTCGCGCTGCACCTGGCCGCGCAGGCGCTGCGCCAGGGCGAGTGCACGATGGCGCTCGCCGGCGGCGTCGCCGTGATGGCCAGCCCGGCCTCCTTCCTGGCTTTCTCCCGCCAGCGCGGCCTCGCCCCCGACGGACGCTGCAAACCGTTCGCGGCCGCGGCCGACGGCACCGCGTGGGCCGAGGGCGTGGGCATGCTGCTCGTGGAGCGGCTCTCCACCGCCCAGGCCGCCGGGCGCACGATCTTCGCGGTCATCCGCGGCTCCGCGGTCAACCAGGACGGCGCCTCCAACGGGCTCACCGCCCCGAACGGCCCGGCCCAGCAGCGGGTCATCCGGCAGGCGCTGGCCAACGCCGGCCTGAACACCGCTGAAGTGGACGCCGTGGAGGCGCACGGCACCGGCACCACTCTCGGCGACCCGATCGAGGCGCAGGCGCTGCTGGCCACGTACGGGCAGGACCGGGAGCAGCCGCTGTGGCTCGGCTCGCTCAAGTCCAACATCGGGCACGCGCAGGCCGCCGCCGGTGTCGGCGGCGTCATCAAGATGATCTTCGCGCTGCGCGAGGGCGTGCTCCCGCGCACGCTGCACGTCGACGCCCCGTCCCCACACGTGGACTGGGACTCCGGGGCGGTGTCGCTGCTCACCGCGGAACAGGCGTGGCCGGAGACCGGGCGCCCCCGGCGCGCCGCCGTGTCCTCGTTCGGGATGAGCGGCACGAACGCCCACCTGATCCTGGAGCAGGCCCCCGCCGCCGCCCCGATCCCCGCGGCGCCGGCGCGGGCCGGCATCACCCTGCTGCCGATCTCCGCCCGCACCCCGGAGGGCTTGCGCGCCCAGGCCACCAAGCTGCTCGGCCACCTCGACGCGGACCTGCCCGACCTCGGCTTCTCCCTGGCCACCACCCGCACGCACTTCACCCACCGCGCGGTGGTCCTGGCCACCGACCGGGCCTCGGCCGAGCAGGGACTGCGGAACCTCGACCTCACCGCCGCCGCCGGCCCCGGTGAGGTCGCGTTCCTGTTCACCGGCCAGGGCTCCCAGCGCGTCGACATGGGCCGCACGCTGTACGCGACCGAACCGGTCTTCGCGCGCGCCTTCGACGAGGCCGCCTGGTACCTCGACATCCAGCTGGACACCCCGCTCGCCGACGCCCTGGCCGACCCCGAGCTGCTCGCCCGCACCGAGTACGCCCAGCCGGCCGTCTTCGCGATCGAGGTGGCGCTGCTCGCGCTGCTGGACCGCTGGGGCGTACGCCCGGACGTGCTCGTCGGCCACTCCATCGGCGAGATCGCGGCCGCGTACGCCGCCGGAGTCCTGTCCCTGCCCGACGCCGCCGCCCTGGTCGGCGCCCGCGGCCGCCTGATGCAGCACCTGCCCGCCGGCGGCGTCATGCTCGCGGTCCAGGCGTCCGAGGCCGACGTGCGGGCGGCGTTCCCGGCCGTGGACCTGGCCGCCGTCAACGGCCCGGCCGCGGTGGTCGTGGCCGGCACCGAGGAGCAGATCACCCTCGTCGAACGGGGCGCGTGGAAGACGACGCGGCTGCGGACCTCGCACGCCTTCCACTCGCGGCTGATGGAGCCGATGCTCCCCGAGTTCCGCCGGCTGCTGCGCTTCCTCACCTTCCGGGAACCGAAGATCCCGGTCATCTCGACGGTCACCGGACGGCCGGTCGAGCCCGGCCAGTGGACCGACCCGGACTATTGGGTGAACCACATCCGGGCCACCGTCCGATTCGCCGACGCGGTCGCCCACCTCGACGGCGTGCACAGCGTCGAGGTGGGACCCGACGCCGTGCTGTCGGCGATGGTCCCCGGCGCCGTCCCGCTGATGCGCCGCGGCCGCGACGAGCAGCTGACCGTCAAGCACGCGCTCGCCACCCTGCACACCCGCGGCGTCGAGCTGGACTGGCCGGCGCTTTTCCCGCAGGCCAAGGTCGTCGACCTGCCCACCTACGCGTTCCAGCGCGAACATTTCTGGCTCACGCCGGCACCCGCGGTGGCCGACGGTGAGTTCTGGGACGCCGTCGACCGCGCCGACCTGCCCGCCCTCGCCGCCGAGCTGGGCGTCGCCCCGGCCGCCGTCGAGAACATCCTGCCCGCCCTGGCCGGCTGGCGCGCCCGCGGCCGGGAGCGCTGGCGATACCGGATCACCTGGCAGTCGGTGGAGAGCCCGGCCCCGGCGACACTCACCGGCCGCTGGGCCGGCGACGAGCTGCTGCTGACCCGCCTGGGCGCCACCGTCGTCCCGCTCGACGAGGCCGCCGACGGCGTCCTGGTCACGCCGTCCTCGCTGCACGAGGCCCTGCACCTGGTGAAGTCCCTGATCGGACGAGAGATCCCGGTCTGGTTCGCCACCGGGGGCGACACCGCCGCGCTGGACGGCTTCGCCCGGGTCGCCGGTCTGGAACACCCTGAGCTCTGGGGTGGCCTGCTGCACCTGCCCGAGACCATCGACGACCGCACGGCCGGGCGCCTCGCGGCGGTGCTCAACGGGGCGCTCGGCGCGGAGGACCAGATCGCCGTACGCCCCACCGGCGTCCTGGTCCGGCGCCTGGTCGCCGCACCGGCCGCCACCGGACCGGCCTGGCAGCCCCGCGGCACCGTGCTGATCACCGGCGGCACCGGCGGGCTCGGCCGGGAGGTCGCCCGCTGGGCCGCGGACAACGGTGCTTCCCGCATCGTCCTGGTCTCCCGCCGCGGCGGCACGACCGACCTCCCCGGCGCCGAGGTGCACGCCTGCGACCTGGCCGACCGGGACGCGGTGGCCGCCCTGCTGGCCGAGATCGGCCCGGTCGACGCGGTCGTGCACGCGGCCGGCGTCGGCGAGGACGCCACCCTCGCCGACGCCGACGAGGACCACTTCCGGCGGGTGTACGACGGCAAGGTCCACGGCGCCGCCCACCTCGACGAGCTGGTCGGCGACGTGGACGCGTTCGTGGTGTTCTCCTCGATCTCCGGCATCTGGGGCAGCCGCGGCCAGGCCGCGTACGCCGCCGCCAACGCCGCCCTGGACGGTCTGATCGAGCGCCGCCGCGCAGCCGGCAAGCCCGGCACCGCGATCGCCTGGGGCCCGTGGGCCGGCGTCGGCATGGTCGCCGACCGGGACGAGACCGCGATGCTGCGCCGGCAGGGCCTGGTCCCCCTCCCGCCGGCCCGGGCGATCGCCGCGATGGCCGCGGCCGTCGGCGCCGGTGACGTCACGGTCACCGTCGCCGACGTGCGGTGGGACGAATTCGTGCCGCTGTTCGCCGCCGCCCGCGAACGGCCCCTGTTCACCGGCCTGCACACACCGCCCGCGACGACCGGAACGGTCTTCTCCACGTTCGGCCAGCGACTGCTCGAAATGCCCGCGGCCGAGCGCGAACGCCTGGTCACCGACGTCGTCCGCACCCACGTCGCCGCCGTCCTCGGGCACGCCACCGGCGACGGGATCGCCCCCGGCCGGGCGTTCAAGGAGCTCGGCTTCGACTCGCTGACCGCGGTCGAGCTGCGCAACCGCCTGCAGACGGCGACCGGCCTGACCCTGCCGGCCACCCTCGTCTTCGACCACCCGAGCGTCGAGCGGCTCGCCGCGTTCGTCCACGCCCAGCTCGCCGGGTCGCTGCCCGCCGCCACCGTCACCACGGTCGCCGAGGCCTCCGACGACCCGATCGTCATCGTCGGCATGGGCATCCGCTTCCCCGGTGGCGCCGACACCCCCGAAGCGCTGTGGGACCTGCTCGCCACCGGCGCCGACGCCATCGGTGACTTTCCCGCCGACCGCGGCTGGGACGTGGCGAACCTCTACCACCCCGACCCCGACCACGCCGGCACCTCGTACGCCCGCGAAGGCGGATTCCTGCACGAGGCCGGCTGGTTCGACGCCGGCCTGTTCGGCATCTCGCCGCGTGAGGCCCTGGCCATGGACCCGCAGCAGCGGCTGCTGCTGGAGACCGCGTGGGAGGCCTTCGAACGCGGCGGCCTGAACCCGCTCGGCCTGCGCGGCCGGCGGATCGGGGTCTTCGCCGGCTCCAACGGGCAGGACTACGCCACCCAGCGGGACGGCATCCCGGCCGACCTCGAGGGCTATCTGGGCACCGGCACCGCCGGCAGCGTCGTCTCCGGCCGCGTGGCCTACACCTTCGGCCTCGAAGGACCGGCCGTCACCGTCGACACCGCCTGTTCGTCGTCGCTCGTCGCGCTGCACCTCGCGGTGCAGGCGCTGCGCACCGGCGAGTGCGAGATGGCCCTGGTCGGCGGCGTCACCGTGATGTCCACGCCGGACGCGTTCCTGGACTTCAGCCGCCAGCGCGGTCTCGCCGCCGACGGGCGGGTCAAGGCGTTCGCCGCGGCCGCCGACGGCACCGCCTGGGGCGAGGGCGCAGGCATGCTGCTGGTCGAGCGTCTCTCCGCGGCGCAGGCCGCGGACCGGAAAATCCTTGCCGTCGTACGAGGTACCGCCGTCAACTCCGACGGCGCGTCGAACGGGCTCACCGCGCCGAACGGCCCGTCGCAGCAGCGGGTGATCCGGCAGGCGCTCGCGGTCGCCGGTCTGCGGTCGTCCGAGGTCGACGCGGTGGAGGCGCACGGCACCGGCACCGCGCTGGGTGATCCGATCGAGGCGCAGGCGCTGCTGGCCACCTATGGCCAGGACCGGTCGGCACCGCTGTGGCTCGGCTCGGTCAAGTCCAACATCGGGCATACCCAGGCGGCCGCGGGCATCGCCGGCATCGCCAAGGTCGTTCTCGCGATGGAGTACGGCGTCCTGCCGGCCACCCTGCACGTGGACGCCCCGTCCCCGCACGTCGACTGGTCGGCCGGTGACATCGAGCTGCTCACCACCGCGCAGCCGTGGCCGGCCGGGGAGAAGCCGCGCCGGGCCGGCATCTCCTCCTTCGGAGTCTCCGGCACCAACGCGCACGTGATCATCGAGGAGCCGCCCGCCGTCGTGACGCCGGAGCCCGCGCCGGTCAACCTGCCGGTGGTCCCGGTGGTGCTCTCCGGTGCCGGTGAGGCGGCGCTGGAAGCCCAGCGTCTGCGGGTCAGCGCGCTGGAGAACGCGGACCTGATGGCGGTGGGTGCCGCTGCGGCGCGTCGGGCGGCGTTGCCGCATCGTGCGGTGCTGCTGGGTGACGCCGTGGTGCGGGGTGTGGCGTCGCCGGCCCGGCTGGGTTTCCTGTTCACCGGGCAGGGTTCGCAGCGCGTGGGCATGGGCCGGGGTTTGTATGAGACGTTCCCGGTGTTCGCCGAGGCGTTCGATCGGGTCGCGCTGCACGTCGATCAGCATTTGGATCGTCCGTTGGCGGCCGTGCTCGCCGATGAGGAGTTGATTCACCGGACGGGTTACGCCCAGCCGGCGATCTTCGCGGTCGAGGTGGCGTTGCACGCGCTGCTGGACAGCTGGGGTGTGCGCGCGGATGTCCTGGTCGGTCACTCGATCGGTGAGATCGCGGCGGCGCATGTGTCCGGGGTGTTGTCGCTGGCCGACGCGGCGACGCTGGTCACGGCCCGGGGCCGGTTGATGCAGGCGCTGCCGCCGGGTGGGGTGATGCTGGCGGTGCAGGCCTCGGAGGCCGATGTGCGGGCGGCGTTCCCGGATGTCGACATCGCGGCGGTCAACGGCCCGACCGCCGTGGTCGTTTCCGGTCACGAAGTAGAAGTCGCAGCCGTGGAGCAGGGCAGCTGGAAGACCACGCGGCTGCGGACCAGTCATGCGTTTCACTCGCGGTTGATGGAGCCGATGCTCGACCAGTTCCGCGCGGTGGTCGCGGGGCTGGGCTTCGCGCCGGGTCACGGCCGCTGGTCCGACCCGGAGTACTGGGTGGCGCACGTGCGCGACACCGTGCGCTTCGCCGACGCGATCAGCGGACTGGATGGTGTCCGGTTCGTCGAGCTGGGCCCGGACGCGGTGCTGTCGGCCATGGTCGATAACGCGGTGCCGCTGCTGCGCCGTGGGCGTGACGAGGTCACCACCGCGCTGACCGCGCTGGCCGACCTTTACGTCACCGGCGTGGACGTCGACTGGACGGCGCTGTTCGCCGGTGTCCGGCCCGCCGACCTGCCCACCTACGCCTTCCAGCGCGAGCACTACTGGCTGGAGAGCCGCCCGGCCGCCACGGCCGGTGAGGACACGACTTTCTGGCAGACGGTCGAGCGCGGTGACCTCGACGGTCTCGCCGCGCAACTCGCTCTGCCCGGTGAAGCGCTCGCCGGAGTGCTGCCCGCGCTGGCCGCCTGGCGCTCCCGCGGCCGGGAACGCTCCGAGCTCGACGCCTGGCGTTACCGCGTCACGTGGAAGCCGGTCGAGGTCACCCCGGGGACGCTCACCGGCACGTGGGCCGGTGACGAGGAGTTGCTGACCCGTCTGGGCGCCACGGTCGTTCCGCTCGATCAGGCCATCGACGGTGTGCTGGCCTCCCCGGCCACCATGGCCGAGGCGCTGGATCTGGTGAGGTCGCTGATCGGGCGGCAGATCCCGATCTGGTTCGCCACCCGGGGTGAACAGGGTGCGCTGTGGGGCTTCGCCCGTGCGGTGAGCCTGGAGCACCCCGAGCTGTGGGGCGGCCTGCTCGAACTGCCCGAGACCTTCGACACCCGCACCGAGGGCCGCCTCGCCGCCGTGCTCAGCGGCGCCCTGGGCGCCGAGGATCAGATCGCCGTGCGGCCCGGCGGTGTCCTGGTCCGGCGCCTGGAACACGCGCCGCCAGTCACCGGCGCGGCCTGGCGTCCCCGCGGCACCGTGCTGATCGCCGGTGGCACCGGTGGCCTCGGCTCCGAGGTGGCCCGCTGGGCCGCCGCCAACGGCGCCGACCGGCTGATCCTGGTCTCGCGCCGGGGCGGCGCCACCGACGTCCCGAATGCCGAGGTCCACGCATGCGACCTCGCCGACCGGGACGCGGTGGCCGCCCTGCTGGCTGAGGTCGGCCCGGTCGACGCGGTCGTGCACGCGGCCGGCGTCGCCGCCGACGTGCCCCTGGCCGACGCCGACGAGGACCACCTGCGCGCCGTGACCGAGGGGAAGATCCGCGGCGCCGAACACCTCGACGAACTCGTCGGTGACGTGGACGCGTTCGTCGTGTTCTCCTCGATCTCCGGCGTCTGGGGCAGCGGCATGCAGGCCGGGTACGGCGCTGCCAACGCGGCTCTGGACGCCCTGGTCGCCCGCCGCCGGGCCCAGGGCAAGCCGGGCACCGCGATCGCCTGGGGCCCGTGGGCGCGGGTCGGCATGGCCGCCGACGGCGACGTCGCGGCCCAGTTGCGCCGCCGCGGCCTGGTACCGATGGATCCGGCGCGCGCCGTGACCGCGATGGCGTACGCGGTCGGCGCCGGCGAGTCCGCGGTGACCGTCGCCGACGTACGGTGGCCGGAGTTCCTGCCCGCGTTCACCGCGGCCCGCGCGCGCCCGCTCTTCGACGACCTCCCCGAGGCGGCCACGCCGGCCACCACCGGCAACGTGTTCGCCACCTTCGGCCAGCGGCTCGCCGGTCTGCCCGCCGCCGACCGGGAACGCCACGTCACCGACCTGGTCCGTACCCACGTGGCCGCGGTCCTCGGCCACACCACCAGCGATGCGATCGCCCCCGGCCGGGCCTTCAAGGACCTCGGCTTCGACTCGCTGACCGCCGTCGACCTGCGCACCCGCCTGCGGGCCGCGACCGGGCTGCCCCTGCCCGCGACCCTCGCCTTCGACCACCCGAGCGTCGAGCGTCTGGCGGCGCACCTGCTGCGGGAGCTGACCGGCGCGGTCACAGCGGTCGCCGGTCCGGCGCCGGTCGCCGCCACCGACGACGATCCCCTGGTCATCGTCGGCATGGGCGTGCGCTTCCCGGGCGGCGCGGACACCCCCGAGACGCTGTGGGAGATGGTCGCGAGCGGCACCGACGCGATCGGTGACTTCCCGGCCGACCGCGGCTGGGACGTCGATCGCCTGTACCACCCGGACCCGGACCACCCCGGCACCTCCTACACGCGACAGGGCGGCTTCCTCTACGACGCGGCCCAGTTCGACGCCGAGTTGTTCGGCATCTCGCCGCGCGAGGCCGTCGCGATGGACCCGCAGCAGCGACTGCTCCTGGAAACCTCGTGGGAGGCCTTCGAACGGGCCGGGATCGACCCGCTGTCGCTGCGCGGCGAGGCGGTGGGCGTGTTCGCCGGCGCCAACAGCATCGACTACGGCGTACGCGCCGCGGTGCCCGACGGCTCCGAGGGCCACCTGCTCACCGGCACCGCCGGCAGTGTCGTCTCCGGTCGTATCTCGTACACCTTCGGTCTCGAAGGTCCCGCGGTGACGATCGACACCGCCTGCTCGTCGTCGCTGGTCGCCCTGCACCTGGCCACCCAGGCCGTGCGCACCGGCGAGTGCACGATGGCGCTGGTCGGCGGCGTCTGCGTGATGTCCGGCCCGGAGACGTTCACGCAGTTCTCCCGGCAGCGCGGTCTGGCCGCCGACGGCCGTTGCAAGCCTTTTGCGGCCGCGGCCGACGGCACTGGCTGGGCCGAGGGCGCCGGCATGCTGCTGGTCGAGCGGCTGTCCTCGGCCCGCGCGGCCGGCCGCCGTGTCCTGGCCGTCGTGCGGGGCACGGCGGTCAACCAGGACGGCGCGTCGAACGGGCTCACCGCGCCGAACGGCCCGTCGCAGCAGCGGGTGATCCGGCAGGCGCTCGCGGTCGCCGGTCTGCGGCCGTCCGAGGTCGACGCGGTGGAGGCGCACGGCACCGGCACCGCGCTGGGTGATCCGATCGAGGCGCAGGCGCTGCTGGCCACCTACGGTCAGGACCGGTCGGCACCGCTGTGGCTCGGCTCGATCAAGTCGAACATCGGCCACGCGCAGGCGGCCGCCGGCGTGGCCGGCGTCGTCAAGATGGTCATGGCCCTGTCTCACGAGGTCCTGCCGCCGACCCTGCACGTGGACGCCCCGTCCCCGCACGTCGACTGGACCACGGGCGCCGTCGAGCTGCTCACCTCGCCCCGGCCGTGGCCGGCTTCCGACCGGCCGCGCCGCGCCGGCATCTCGTCGTTCGGCATGAGCGGCACCAACGCGCACGTGATCATCGAGGAGCCGCCCGCCGCTGACATTGAAGACGCCCCGGCGGCGCTGCCGGTGGTCCCGGTGGTGCTCTCCGGTGCCGGCGAGGCGGCGCTGGAAGCCCAGCGTCTGCGGGTCGCCGCGCTGGAGACCGCCGATCTGATGGCGGTGGGTGCCGCTGCGGCGCGCCGGGCGGCGTTGTCGCATCGTGCGGTGTTGCTCGGTGACCAAATCGTGCGCGGGGTGGCGTCCCCGGCCCGGCTGGGTTTCCTCTTCACCGGTCAGGGCTCGCAGCGTGCCGGCATGGGCCAGGGCCTGTATGAGACGTTCCCGGTGTTCGCCGAGGCGTTCGATCGGGTTGCTCTGCACGTCGACCAGCACCTGGACCGGCCGCTGAGCGTGGTGCTCGCCGACGAGGAGCTGATTCACCGGACCGGTTACGCCCAGCCGGCGATCTTCGCCGTCGAGGTGGCGTTGCACGCGCTGCTGGACAGCTGGGGTGTGCGCGCGGATGTCCTGGTTGGTCACTCGATCGGTGAGATCGCGGCGGCGCACGTGTCCGGGGTCCTGTCGCTGGCCGACGCCGCGACGCTGGTGACCGCGCGCGGCCGGTTGATGCAGGCGCTGCCGCCAGGTGGGGTGATGCTGGCGGTGCAGGCCTCGGAGGCCGAGGTGCGGGCGGCGTTCCCGGATGTCGACATCGCGGCGGTCAACGGCCCGACCGCCGTGGTCGTCTCCGGTCACGAGGCGGATGTCGCCGCGGTCGAGCAGAGCACCTGGAAGACGACCCGGCTCCGAACGAGTCATGCGTTCCACTCGCGGTTGATGGAGCCGATGCTCGACGAGTTCCGCGCGGTGGTTGATGGGCTGAGCTTCGAACCGGGTCACGGCCGCTGGTCGGATCCGGCCTATTGGGTGGCGCACGTGCGCGACACGGTGCGCTTCGCCGACGCGATCGCGGAACATGCCGACGTCAGGTTCGTTGAACTCGGACCGGACGCGGTGCTGTCGGCCATGGTCGACGACGCGGTGCCGCTGCTGCGCCGTGGGCGCGACGAGGTCACCACCGCGCTGACCGCGCTGGCCGACCTCTACGTCACCGGCGTGCCGGTGGACTGGACCGCGCTGTTCGCCGGTGTCCGGCCCGCCGACCTGCCCACCTACGCTTTCCAGCGGCAGCGCTACTGGCTCGACGAAGCACCGGCCGCCCCGGCCGCCGGAACCGGTGACGCCGGTTTCTGGGCGACCGTCGAACGCGGCGATCTGCCCACCCTGGCCGAACAGCTACGGCTTCCGGCCACCACGCTCACCGACCTGCTGCCGGCGCTGGCCGCCTGGCGCGCCCGCAGCCGCGAGCGATCCGACGTCGACGGCTGGCGTTACCGCGTGACCTGGGAGCCGGTCGAGGTCACCCCGGGGACGCTCACCGGCACGTGGGCCGGCGACGAGCAACTGCTGGCTCGCCTGGGCGCCACCGTCGTTCCGTTCGACCAGGCCATCGACGGTGTGCTGGTCTCCCCGGCCACCCTGGCCGAGGCGCTGGATCTGGTGAGGTCGCTGATCGGGCGGCAGATCCCGATCTGGTTCGCCACCCGTGGTGAACAGGGTGCGCTGTGGGGCTTCGCCCGTGCGGTGAGCCTGGAGCACCCCGAGCTGTGGGGCGGCCTGCTCGAACTTCCCGAGACCCTCGACACCCGCACCGAAGGCCGCCTCGCCGCGATCCTGAGCGGCGCCCTGGGCGCCGAGGACCAGATAGCTGTCCGCAGCAACGGCGTCCTGGTCCGGCGCCTGATTCCGGCCGCCACGACCGGCGCCCCGGAATGGCGCCCCCGCGGCACCGTGCTGATCGCCGGTGGCACCGGTGGCCTCGGCTCCGAGGTGGCCCGCTGGGCCGCCGCCAACGGCGCCGACCGGCTGATCTTGGTCTCGCGCCGGGGCGGCGCCACCGATCTGCCCAACGCCGAGGTCCACGCATGCGACCTGTCCGACCGGGACGCGGTGGCCGCCCTGCTGGCCGCGGTCGGCCCGGTCGACGCGGTCGTGCACGCGGCCGGTGTCGGCGAGGACGTCTCGCTGGCCGACGCCGACGCGGAGCATCTGCATCGCGTTGTCGACGGCAAGGTGCTCGCCGCCCGTCACCTGGACGAACTCGTCGGCGACGTGGACGCGTTCGTCGTGTTCTCCTCGATCTCCGGCGTCTGGGGCAGCGCCGGCCAGGCCGCATACGGCGCTGCCAACGCCGCGCTGGACGCCTTGGTCGTCCACCGCCGCGCCCAGGGCAAGCCGGGCACCGCGATCGCCTGGGGCCCGTGGGCGCGGGTCGGCATGGCCGCCGGCGAGGACGTCGCCGGTCAGTTGCGCCGCCGCGGCCTGAGCCCGATGGACCCGGCGCGGGCCGTGACGGCGATGGCCGTCGCGGTCGGTGCCGGCGACGAGCAGGTCGTGATCGCGGATGTCCGCTGGAACGACTTCCTTCCGCTCTTCACCGCCGCCCGTGAACGCCCACTTTTCACCCGCCTCGCCCCGGCCGTGCCCGCATCCGGCCCGCAGCAGTCCGGTCTGGCCGGCCGCCTCACGGCGCTGAGCGTCGCCGAGCGGCACCGGACCGTTCTCGAGCTGATCCGCGCCGAGGTCGCGGCCGTGCTGGGGCACACCTCGGCCGCCGCGATCGCGCCGGACCGGGCGTTCAAGGAGCTCGGCTTCGACTCGCTCACCGCCGTCGAGCTGCGCAACCGCCTGCAGCCGGCGCTCGGCCTGGCCCTGCCGGCCACGCTGGTCTTCGACTACCCGAACGCCGACCAGCTCACCACGTTCGCTCTCACCCGGCTCATCCCGGACACGCTGGTCTCGGACGCCACCGTGGCGCGGGTCGTGACGGCACCGTCCGACGACCCGGTCGTGATCATCGGGATGGGCCTGCGGCTGCCCGGTGGTGTCGAGACCCCCGAGCAGTACTGGGACCTGGTCGCCGCCGGCGGCGAGGGCATCGGCCCGTTCCCCACCGACCGCGGCTGGGACCTGGACCGGCTGTACCACCCGGACCCGGACCAACCGGGCACCTTCTACGCCCGTGCGGGCGGTTTCCTCTACGGCGCGGGCGACTTCGACGCCGGCCTGTTCGGGATCTCCCCGCGCGAGGCGACCGCGATGGACCCGCAGCAGCGGCTGCTGCTGGAGACCTCGTGGGAGGCGTTCGAGAACGCCGGGGTCGATCCGCTGGGCCTGCGCGGCGAAGCGGTCGGCGTGTTCGTCGGCGCCTCGTTCATGGGTTACGGCGCGGGGCCGGTCGACGACGACGGCGTCGAGGGGCACCTGCTCACCGGCACGGCGTCGTCGGTCATCTCCGGCCGCATCTCCTACACGTTCGGCCTGGAGGGGCCGGCCGTCACCGTCGACACGGCGTGTTCGTCGTCGCTGGTGGCGTTGCACCTGGCGGCGCAGGCGCTCCGTGGCGGCGAGTGCTCGATGGCTCTGGTCGGCGGCGTCACCGTGATGCCCGACCCGGACGTGTTCGTGGAGTTCTCCCGCCAGCGTGGCCTGGCTGCGGACGGCCGCTGCAAGTCGTTCGGCGCGGGCGCCGACGGCACCGGCTGGTCCGAGGGCGCCGGGATGCTGCTGGTCGAACGGCTGTCGACGGCCCGGGCCGCCGGTCACAAGGTCCTCGCCGTGGTGCGTGGCAGCGCGGTCAACCAGGACGGCGCGTCGAACGGGCTGACCGCGCCGAACGGTCCCGCTCAGCAGCGGGTGATCCGGGCCGCTCTGGCCGCCGCGGGTCTCGCCGCCGAGGACGTGGACGCGGTGGAGGCGCACGGCACCGGGACCACGCTGGGTGATCCGATCGAGGCGCAGGCGCTGCTGGCCACGTACGGTCAGGATCGGTCGCAGCCGCTGTGGCTGGGGTCGGTGAAGTCGAACATCGGCCACACGCAGGCCGCGGCCGGGGTCGCCGGTATCGCCAAGATGGTCCTGGCGATGCGGCACTCGATGCTGCCGGCGACGCTGCACGCCGGCGAGAAGTCGCCGCACGTGGACTGGTCCGCGGGCGAGATCGCGCTGCTCGGCGCCGCCCAGCCGTGGCCGGTGGGGGAGAAGCCGCGCCGGGCCGGTGTGTCCGCGTTCGGTGTGTCCGGCACCAATGCACACGTGATCATCGAGGAGCCGCCCGCCGCTGACATCGCCGAAGCCCCGGCGGCGTTGCCGCTGGTCCCGGTGGTGCTCTCCGGCGCCGGTGAGGCCGCGCTGGAGGCTCAGACCCGCCACCTCGCGGCGCTGGGCGACGCCGATCTGATGGCGGTGGGTGCGGCCGCGGCCCGCCGGGCGTCGCTGTCTCACCGCGCGGTGCTGCTGGGCGACGACGTGGTGCGTGGGGTGGCGTCGCCGGCCCGGCTGGGTTTCCTGTTCACCGGTCAGGGTTCGCAGCGTGCCGGTATGGGCCGAGGCCTTTACGAGATGTTCCCGGTGTTCGCTGAGGCGTTCGACCGGGTGGCTCTGCACGTCGATCAGCATTTGGACCGGCCGCTGAGCGTGGTGCTCGCCGATGAGGAGTTGATTCATCGGACCGGTTATGCGCAGCCGGCGATTTTCGCGGTCGAGGTGGCGTTGCACGCGCTGCTGGGCAGTTGGGGTGTGCGTGCGGATGTGCTGGTCGGTCACTCGATCGGTGAGATCGCGGCGGCGCACGTGTCCGGGGTGCTGTCGCTGGCCGACGCCGCGACCATGGTGACCGCCCGTGGCCGGTTGATGCAGGCTTTGCCGTCGGGCGGCGTGATGCTGGCGGTGCAGGCGTCCGAGGCCGATGTTCGGGCGGCGTTCCCGGATGTCGACATCGCGGCGGTCAACGGCCCGACCGCGGTGGTCGTTTCCGGTCACGAGACAGATGTCGCCGCGGTCGAGCAGGGTGCCTGGAAGACGACCCGGTTGCGGACTTCGCATGCGTTCCACTCGCGGTTGATGGAGCCGATGCTCGACGAGTTCCGCGCGGTGGTCGCCGGCCTGACATTCGCGACCGGACACGGGCGCTGGTCGGACCCGGCCTACTGGGTGGCGCACGTGCGCGACACCGTGCGCTTCGCCGACGCGGTCGCGCAGGCCGGCGACGACGTGCGGTTCGTGGAGCTGGGTCCGGACGCGGTGCTGTCGGCGATGGTCGAGGACGCGGTGCCGCTGCTGCGCCGCGGGCGTGACGAGGTGACCACCGCGCTGACCGCCCTGGCGAACCTGTTCGTCGCGGGCACCGACGTGGACTGGACGGCGCTGTTCGCCGGCGTGGAGCCCGCCGACCTGCCCACCTACGCCTTCCAGCGCCGGCGCTACTGGCTGCGCACACGCACCGCACCGCAGATCACGGCGGCCGACGACACTTTCTGGGAACCGGTCGACCGCAATGATCCCGCTGCCCTGGCCACCCGTCTCGGTGTTCCGCTGGCCACCCTCGAACCATTGCTCCCGGCGCTCGCGGCCTGGCGGGCCCGCGGCCGTGACCGCTCGCTGATCGACTCGTGGCGCTACCGGGTCACCTGGACGCCCGCCGACCTTCCCGCGAGCACCCCGACCGGCACCTATGCCCTGATCGGCGACGACGACACCGGCCTGGCCGGCGCGCTCGCCGGCACGGGCATCACCACCGTCCCCACGACTGTCGAAGGACTCGCGGACATCGCGGCCGACGGCGTCCTGGTGCTGCCGTCCGTGCCGCTCGACGGCCTGCCCGACCTGGTCCGCGCGGTCGACCGGCCCACCTGGGTCCTGACCGCGGGCGGCGTCACGACCGGGCGGGCCGACGGCGTCCCGGACGTCATGGAGGCCGCCAAGTGGGGGCTCGGCCGCGTCGCCGGTCTCGAACACCCGCAGACCTGGCGCGGGCTCGTCGACCTGCCGGAAGCCGTGGACGGGCGGACCGGTGCACGCCTCGCCGCGATCCTGGCCGGCGCTTTGGGCGCGGAGGACCAGATCGCCGTACGCCCCGGTGGGGTCTTGGTCCGCCGGCTGGCGGACGCCCCGGCCCGCGGTGAGACGTGGCAGCCGCGCGGCACCGTCCTGATCGCCGGTGGCACCGGCGGCCTGGGGTCCCAGGTGGCCCGCTGGGCCGCCGGCAACGGCGCCGAGCGGCTGATCCTCGTCTCCCGGCGTGGTGGCGAGACGGATCTGCCCAACGCGGAGGTCTACACCTGCGACCTCACCGACCGGACCGCCGTCGAGACCCTGTTCGACCTGGTCGGGCCGGTGGACGTGGTCGTGCACGCGGCCGGGGTGGCCGAGGACGCGGACCTGGTCGACGCCGACGCCGGCCACCTTCACCGCGTGCTGGCCGCCAAGGTGGACGGCGCCCGGCATCTCGACGAGTTCGCCGGTGACGCCACGTTCGTCGTCTTCTCCTCGATCTCCGGGATCTGGGGCAGCGCCGGCCAGGGCGCCTACTCCGCCGCCAACGCCGCCCTGGACGCCGTCGTGGCCGGGCGCCGCGCCCGCGGCCTCGCCGGGACCGCGGTCGCCTGGGGCCCGTGGGCGCAGGCCGGCATGGCCGCCGATCCGGAGGTCGCCTCGCTGCTGAAACGGCGCGGGCTCACCCCGATCGACCCGCAGCGGGCGCTGACCGCGCTGGCCGGTGCCGTCGGCGCCGGTGAGGACCAGATCACCGTCGCGGACGTACGCTGGAACGACTTCCTGCCGGCCTTCACCGCCACCCGGGCCCGGCCGTTCTTCGCCGACCTGCCCGCCGCCCGAGCCGTCGAGGCCCCGGCGCCCACCGGCGCCGAGGTCTCCGCGTTCGCCCAGCGCCTCGCCGGTCTGGCCGCCGCCGACCGGGCTCCGCTGGTCACCGACGTGGTGCGCACGCACGTGGCCGCCGTTCTCGGGCACGCCTCCACGGAGGCGATCGAGCCGTCCCGCCCGTTCAAGGAGCTCGGCTTCGACTCGCTCACCGCGGTCGAGCTGCGCAACCGCCTGCAGGCCGCGTTCGGCGTCGCGCTGCCGGCCACGCTGGTCTTCGACCACCCGAGCACCGGCCGGCTCGCCGCCTTCGCGCTGACCCGGCTGCTGCCGCAGACGGCGCCCGCGGCCACGGCGGCATCCGGCGTCGTCGCGGACACGTCCGGCGACCCCATCGTGATCGTCGGCATGGGCCTGCGGCTGCCCGGCGGCGTGGAGACCCCCGAGCAGTACTGGGACCTGGTGTCCGCCGGCGGCGAGGGCATCGGTGCGTTCCCGGCCGACCGCGGCTGGGACTTGGACCGGCTGTACCACCCGGACCCGGACCATCCGGGCACGTTCTACGCCCGGGGTGGTGGCTTCCTCTACGGCGCGGGTGACTTCGACGCCGGACTGTTCGGCATCTCGCCGCGTGAGGCCCTGGCCATGGACCCGCAGCAGCGGCTGCTGCTGGAGACCTCGTGGGAGGCGCTCGAACGCGGTGGGGTCGACCCGATGGGCATCGCCGGTCAGCCGGTGGGCGTCTTCGTCGGCGCGACCGCCATGGGTTACGGCACCGGCCCGGTCGAGTCCGCCGAGGGCATCGAGGGGCACCTGCTCACCGGCACCGCGTCGTCGGTGATGTCCGGCCGGATCTCGTACACGTTCGGTCTGGAGGGCCCGGCGGTCACCGTCGACACCGCGTGTTCGTCGTCGTTGGTGGCGTTGCATCTGGCCGGGCAGGCGCTGCGCTCCGGTGATTGTTCGATGGCGCTGGTCGGCGGGGTCACGGTGATGCCGACGGCGGATGTGTTCGTCGAGTTCTCCCGGCAGCGTGGGCTGTCGCCGGACGGGCGGTGCAAGTCGTTCGGCGCGGACGCGGACGGCACGGGCTGGTCCGAGGGCGCCGGGATGCTGCTGGTCGAGCGGCTGTCGACGGCTACCGCCGCCGGCCGACCCGTTCTCGCCGTCGTCCGGAGCACCGCGGTCAATCAGGACGGCGCGTCCAACGGTCTCACCGCGCCCAACGGTCCCGCCCAGCAGCGGGTGATCCGGGCCGCCCTGGCCGGGGCCGGGCTGGCCGCCGAGGACGTGGACGCGGTCGAGGCACACGGCACCGGCACCACGCTGGGCGACCCCATCGAGGCACAGGCGCTGCTGGCCACCTACGGTCAGGATCGGTCGCAACCGCTGTGGCTCGGCTCGGTCAAGTCGAACATCGGCCACACCCAGGCGGCCGCCGGTGTCGCGGGCATCGCCAAGATGGTGCTCGCACTGCGTAACGGGGTGCTGCCGGCGACTCTGCACGCGAGCGAGAAGTCGCCGCACGTGGACTGGTCGGCCGGTGACATCGAGCTGCTCACCACCGCGCAGCCGTGGCCAGCTGGGCAGAAGCCACGGCGGGCCGGCGTGTCCGCGTTCGGTGTGTCCGGCACCAACGCGCACGTGATCATTGAGGAGCCGCCCGCTACTGACATCGACGGAACGTCGGCGGCGTTGCCGCTGGTCCCGGTGGTGCTCTCCGGTGCCAGCGAGGCGGCGCTGGAAGCGCAGCGTCTACGGGTCGCCACGTTGGAGACCGCCGATCTGATGGCGGTGGGTGCCGCTGCGGCGCGTCGGGCGGCGTTGCCGCATCGTGCGGTGCTGCTGGGTGAGCAGGTCGTGCGTGGGGTGGCGTCCCCGGCTCGGCTCGGTTTCCTGTTCACCGGGCAGGGTTCGCAGCGCGTGGGCATGGGTCAGGATCTCTATCAGACGTTCCCGGTGTTCGCCGAGGCGTTCGATCGGGTCGCCCTGCACGTCGATCAGCATTTGGATCGGCCGTTGGCGGCCGTGCTCGCTGATGAGGAGTTGATTCACCGGACCGGTTATGCCCAGCCGGCGATTTTCGCGGTCGAGGTGGCGTTGCACGCGCTGCTGGGCAGTTGGGGTGTGCGTGCGGATGTCCTGGTCGGTCACTCGATCGGTGAGATCGCGGCGGCGCACGTATCCGGGGTCCTGTCGCTGGCCGACGCCGCGACCCTGGTGACCGCCCGTGGCCGGTTGATGCAGGCGCTGCCGTCGGGCGGCGTGATGCTGGCCGTGCAGGCGTCCGAGGCCGATGTCCGCGCCGCGTTCCCGGACGTGGACATCGCGGCGGTCAACGGCCCGGCCGCGGTGGTCGTTTCCGGTCACGAGGCAGATGCCGCCGCGCTGGAACAGAGCACTTGGAAGACCACGCGGCTGCGGACGAGTCATGCGTTCCACTCGCGGTTGATGGAGCCGATGCTGGAGGAGTTCCGGGCGGTGGTCGCCGGTCTGACGTTCGCGCCGGGTCACGGGCGCTGGTCGGATCCGGAGTATTGGGTGGCGCACGTGCGTGACACCGTGCGGTTCGCCGACGCGATCGCGGAACACGATGGTGTGCGCTTCGTTGAGCTGGGCCCCGATGCGGTGCTGTCGGCCATGGTCGACGACGCGGTGCCGCTGCTGCGGCGGGGCCGCGACGAGGCCACGACGGCCTTGACCGCTGTGGCCTCGCTGTGGGCCAACGGCGTACCGGTCAATTGGTCCTCGCTCTTCCCGGGTGTCAAACCGGCCGATCTCGCGACCTATCCGTTCCAGCGCGAGCACTACTGGCTGCTGCCCGCGAGCCCGTCCACGACCGGCGAGGACGGCTTCTGGGATGCGGTTGAGCTGGGTGACCTCCCGGGCCTCGCCGAGGAGCTCGGCGTCGATCAGGACGCGGTCGCCACCGTGCTGCCCGCGCTGTCGACGTGGCGCTCCCGCGGCCGGGAACGGTCCCGGATCGCCGGCTGGCGCTACCGCAGCACCTGGAAACCGGTGGCCGACCTGGCCCCGGCTACACCGACCGGCACGTGGCTGGCCGTCGGCACCGGCGTGGACCTGCCCGGCGCCACCGTCATCCGCCTGGACAGCCTGGCCGGCCGGCCGGAGCTCGTCGAGCCGATCAGCGGTGTGGTTGCGCGCCCGGCCGGCGTGCACGAGGCGCTCACCCTGGTCCAGGCCGGGATCGACGCCCCGCTCTGGCTGCTCACCGGCGACACGACCGATCCGGAGAACGCCAAGATCTGGGGACTCGGCCGCGTCGCGGCGCTGGAGCACCCGGACCGGTGGGGTGGCCTGATCGAGGTGCCGGAGCGTCCCGATGCCCGGTTCACCACCCGCCTGGCCGCGATCCTGGCGGGTGGGCTCGGCGACGAGACCGAGATCGCGGTCCGGGGAGCGGGCGTCCTGGTCCGGCGCCTCACCCCCGCGCCCTCGCGGTCCGGCCGTCCGTGGCAGCCGACCGGGACGATTCTGATCACCGGCGGCACCGGTGGGCTGGGCCGGCAGGTCGCCCGCTGGGCGTCGGCGAACGGCGCGTCCCGGATCGTCCTGGTCTCCCGCCGCGGCGGCACCACCGACATCCCGGGCGCCGAGGTCCGTACGTGCGATCTCACCGACCGCGACGCCGTCACCGCCCTGGTCCACGAGTTCGACGACGAGCCCGAGCTGGCGATCGTGCACGCTGCGGGCGTGCTGGACGACGGCCTGATCAGCGGGCTCGACGCCGGTCGGCTCGACACCGTGCTGTCGGCCAAGGCCGACGCCGCGCGACTGCTGCACGAGCTGACCCGGCACCGGCCGCTGACCGCCTTCGTGATGTTCTCCTCGACGGCTGGCGTCTTCGGCAACCCGGGCCAGGCCAACTACGCCGCCGCCAACGCCGCCCTCGACGCGCTGGCCGAGCACCGGGCCGCCCTGGGGCTGCCCGCGACCTCGATCGCCTGGGGGCCGTGGGCGGACGCCGGCATGATGGCCGGACACGCCGCGTCGGCGCAGTTCCGCCGGGCCGGACTCACTCTGCTCCAGCCGGCCGACGCGCTCACGGCGCTGGCCGATGCCGTCGCCAGTGGCGAACCCTCGGTGGTCGTCGCGGACGTCCGCTGGGACCGGTTCGCCGCCGAGCTGGGCGCGCTCCGGCCCGCGGCCGTCCTCGCCGACCTGCCGCAGGTGCGGACGCGGGGCCGGGAGATGACCGTCGAGGGGCGACTGCCGCTCGCCGTCCGGCTGGCCGAGCTCCCCGCCGCCGAGGCGCACCGGACGGTGCTGGCCGAGGTGCGCGGGCTCGCGGCCGCGGTGCTCGGCCACCGTTCGGCCGACGCGGTGCCGGCCGGGCGCTCGTTCCAGGAACTCGGGTTCGACTCGCTGACCGCCATGGAGCTGCGCAACCGGGTGGTCGCGGCGACCGGCCTGACCCTGCCGGCCACGCTCGCCTTCGACTATCCGGACGCGGAACGGCTGACCGCGTACCTGCTTGACCGGCTCGTGGGCACGCTGCCCGCGGCTACGCCGGACATGCCAGCCGCCGTCACCACCGGCGACCCGCTCGTGATCGTGGGCCTGGCCTGCCGTTTCCCCGGCGGCGCGGACACGCCCGAGTCGCTGTGGGAACTGCTCGCGTCCGGCACCGACGCGATCGGCGCGTTCCCGGCCGACCGCGGCTGGGACCTCGACGCGATCTACCACCCGGACCCGGAGCACCCCGGCACCACCTACGCCCGTGAGGGTGGCTTCGTGGCCGGCGCGACCGACTTCGACGCGGCGCTGTTCGGCATCTCGCCGCGCGAGGCGCTCGCCATGGACCCGCAGCAGCGACTGCTGCTGGAGACCTCGTGGGAGGCGTTCGAGCGGGCCGGCCTGGACCCGCTGGCGCTGCGCGGCGAACGGATCGGCGTGTTCGCCGGCACCAACGGCCAGGACTACGTGGAGCTGCTCGACGAGGGGCACGACGACGTGGCCGCCTCGGCCGGGCACATCGGCACCGGCAACGCGGCCAGCGTGCTGTCCGGCCGGGTCTCGTACACCTTCGGTCTCGAAGGGCCCGCGGTCACCGTCGACACGGCATGCTCGTCGTCGCTGGTGGCGCTGCACCTGGCCGGGCAGGCGCTGCGCTCCGGCGAGTGCACGATGGCGCTGGTCGGCGGCGTGACGGTGATGTCGACGCCGACCGCCTTCCTCGACTTCAGCCGGCAGCGCGGCCTGGCCGCGGACGGGCGGATCAAGGCGTTCGGCGCCGGGGCCGACGGCACCGCCTGGGGTGAGGGCGCCGGCGTCTTCCTGGTGGAACGGCTCTCGACCGCTCGCGCCGCCGGCCGCCGTGTCCTGGCCGTCGTGCGGGGCACGGCGGTCAACCAGGACGGCGCGTCGAACGGGCTCACCGCGCCGAACGGCCCGTCGCAGCAGCGGGTGATCCGGCAGGCGCTCGCGGTCGCCGGTCTGCGGTCGTCCGAGGTCGACGCGGTGGAGGCGCACGGCACCGGCACCGCGCTGGGTGATCCGATCGAGGCGCAGGCGCTGCTGGCCACCTACGGTCAGAATCGGTCGCAGCCGCTGTGGCTCGGCTCCATCAAGTCGAACATCGGTCACACCCAGGCGGCCGCCGGTGCGGCCGGGATCCTGAAGATGGTCCTCGCCTTCCAGCACGAGTCGCTGCCGCCGACCCTGCACGCCGGCGAGCCCTCCCCGCACGTCGACTGGTCGGACGGCGACATCTCGCTGCTCACCACCGCCCAGCCGTGGCCGTCGGCCGCCCGCCCGCGCCGCGCCGGCGTCTCATCGTTCGGCATCAGCGGCACGAACGCGCACGTCATCCTGGAGGAGCCGCCCGCCCTCGACCCCGCGGCAACCCCGGCGGCCTTGCCGGTGGTCCCGGTGGTCGTGTCCGGCGCGAGCCGGTCCGCTCTTGACGATCAAATTCTTCGCTGGAGTACGACGGAAGCCCGCGATCTGATGGCGGTGGGTGCCGCCGCGGCGCGCCGGGCGGCGTTGCCGCATCGTGCGGTGCTGCTCGGTGAGCAGGTCGTGCGGGGTGTGGCGTCGCCGGCCCGGCTGGGTTTCCTGTTCACCGGTCAGGGTTCGCAGCGTGCCGGCATGGGCCGGGGTTTGTATGAGACGTTCCCGGTGTTCGCTGAGGCGTTTGACCGGGTGGCTCTGCACGTCGATCAGCATTTGGATCGGCCGTTGGCGGCCGTGCTCGCTGATGAGGAGTTGATTCACCGGACCGGTTACGCGCAGCCGACGATTTTCGCGGTCGAGGTGGCGTTGCATGCGCTGCTGGGCAGTTGGGGTGTGCGTGCGGATGTGCTGGTTGGTCACTCGATCGGTGAGATCGCGGCGGCGCATGTGTCCGGGGTGCTGTCGCTGGCGGACGCCGCCATTCTGGTCACCGCCCGTGGCCGGTTGATGCAGGGTTTGCCGTCGGGCGGCGTGATGCTGGCGGTGCAGGCCTCGGAGGCCGAGGTGCGGGCGGCGTTCCCGGACGTGGACATCGCCGCGGTCAACGGCCCGACCGCCGTGGTCGTTTCCGGTCACGAGACAGATGTCGCCGCGGTCGAGCAGGGTGTCTGGAAGACGACCCGGTTGCGGACCAGTCATGCGTTCCACTCGCGGTTGATGGAGCCGATGCTCGACGAGTTCCGCGCGGTGGTCGCCGGCCTGAGCTTCGCGCCCGGACACGGGCGCTGGTCGGACCCGGCCTACTGGGTGGCGCACGTGCGCGACACCGTGCGCTTCGCCGACGTGGTCGCGCAGGCCGGCGACGACGTGCGGTTCGTGGAGCTGGGTCCGGACGCGGTGCTGTCGGCGATGGTCGAGGACGCGGTGCCGCTGCTGCGCCGTGGGCGCGACGAGGTCACCACTGCGCTGACCGCGCTGGCCGACCTCTACGTCACCGGCGTGCCGGTGGACTGGACGGCGCTTTTCGCCGGTGTCCGGCCCGCCGATCTGCCGACCTACGCCTTCCAGCGCGAGCGCTTCTGGCCGGCGAGGGGCGCGCGGGTCCGTGACCACCACGCCGACGACGACTTCTGGTCGGCCGTCGAGCACGGCAGTGCCGCTGACCTGGCCGACCGTCTGGGAGTCGAGACGAGCGCCGTCGCCGGCCTGCTCCCGGCGCTCGCCGCGTGGCGCGCCCGCGGCCGGGAGCGAGAGCTGATCGACTCCTGGCGGTATCGCATCACCTGGAAGCCGCTGACCGTGCCGGCCGGCGGCCGCCTCACCGGCACCTGGGCGGTGGTCGGCGAGGACAGGTTCGGCCTCACCGAGACACTCACCGGACTGGGAGCCACTGTCACCCGTGCCCCGGCCGGTGAGCCGCTCTCCGGCGTCATCTCGCTGCTCGGCACTGTCGACGAGACCCTGCCGCTGGTTCAGGAGCTGGTGGCGGCCGGGGTGGACGTCCCGCTGTGGATCGTCACGCGGGGTGCGGTAACGACCGGCCGGGCGGACGGACCGGTCGACGTCACCCAGGCGGCTCTCTGGGGCTTCGGCCGCGCCGTCGGTCTGGAGCACCCCGGCCTGTGGGGAGGCCTGCTCGATCTGCCCGCCGTCGTCGACGCCCGCGCCGCCGAGCGGCTCGCGGCGATCCTCGGTGGCGGCCTGGGCGCCGAGGACCAGCTCGCCCTGCGTACCGGCGGTGTGCTGGTCCGGCGTGTCAGCCACGCCCCGGCCGGCGCGTCGGCCCCGGGCTGGCGGCCGCGCGGAACGGTGCTCGTCACCGGCGGCACCGGCGGGCTCGGCGGGGAGGTGGCCCGCTGGGTCGCCGGGAACGGCGCCGATCGGCTGATCCTGGTCTCGCGCCGGGGCGGCGAGACCGGCATCCCGAACGCCGAGGTGCACGCCTGCGACATCGGCGACCGCGACGCGGTGGCCGCCCTGCTGGCCGAGGTCGGCCCGATCGACGCGGTCGTGCACGCGGCCGGTGTCGGCGAGGACGTGGCGCTGACCGACGCGGACCAGGCGCACCTGGACCGGGTGCTGCGCGGCAAGGTCGACGGCGCGCTGCATCTCGACGAGCTGGCCGGCGACGTGGACGCGTTCGTGGTGTTCTCCTCGATCTCGGCCACCTGGGGCAGCGGGCGGCAGGCCGCGTACGGCGCGGCCAACGCCGCCCTGGACGCCCTGATCCAGCGCCGGCGCGCCGCCGGGCGCCCCGGCACCTCGATCGCCTGGGGCCCGTGGGCGCGCGTCGGTATGGCCGGTGACGTGGAGGCGGCCACCGCCCTGCGCCGCCAGGGCCTGGCCGGGATGGACCCCGAGCCGGCGGTGGCGGCGCTCGTGCGGGCCGTCGGCGCCGGGGACGACCTGGTCACGATCGCCGACGTCCGGTGGGACGAGTTCCTGCCGATCTTCACCGCGGCCCGGCCGCGGCCGCTGTTCGCCGACCTGCCCGAGGCGACGGTGACCGCTGTCGTCGCGGAGTCCGGGCTGGCCGCCCGTCTCGCCGGGCAGAGTCCGGCCGAGCAGCGGCGCACCGTTCTCGATCTGGTGCGCGCCGAGGTCGCGGCGGCTCTTGGGCACGCCTCGGCCGCCGCGATCGCGCCCGGCCGGGCGTTCCGGGAGCTGGGCTTCGACTCGCTCACCGCGGTCGAGCTGCGTAACCGCCTGCAGTCGGTGCTGGGTCTGGCGCTGCCGGCCACGCTCGTCTTCGACCACCCGGACTCGGCGCGGCTGGCTACGTACGTACGGGAAAAGCTCCTCGGCGAAGCCGCGTCGCCGCCGCGAGCCGAGGCCGCCGTGGTGACCGGCGACGATCCGATCGTGATCGTCGGCCTCGGTGTGCGGCTGCCCGGCGGCGTCGAGACGCCCCAGGCGCTGTGGGACCTGGTCGCCACCGGCACCGACGCGATCGGGCCGTTCCCGGACGACAGGGGCTGGGACATCGACCGCCTTTACCACCCGGACCCGGACCACGCCGGCACCACGTACGCCCGCGAGGGTGGGTTCCTCTACCGGGCGGCCGAGTTCGACGCCGGACTGTTCGGCATCTCGCCGCGTGAGGCCCTGGCCATGGACCCGCAGCAGCGGCTGTTGCTGGAGACCTCGTGGGAGGCGTTCGAGAGCGCCGGGGTGAACCCGATGGGCCTGCGCGGCGAGCCGGTCGGCGTGTTCGTCGGCGCCACCTTCATGGGCTACGGCAGCGGGTCGGCCGACGCCGCCGAAGGCCATCTGCTCACCGGTACGGCGTCGTCGGTGATCTCGGGTCGTGTCTCGTACACGTTCGGGCTGGAGGGCCCGGCGGTCACCGTTGACACGGCGTGTTCGTCGTCGCTGGTGGCGCTGCACCTGGCCGCCCAGTCGCTGCGCTCCGGAGAGTGTTCGATGGCGCTGGTCGGCGGGGTCACGGTGATGCCGACGGCGGACGTGTTCGTCGAGTTCTCCCGGCAGCGCGGGCTGTCGCCGGATGGGCGGTGCAAGTCGTTCGGCGCGGACGCGGACGGCACCGGCTGGTCCGAGGGCGCCGGGATGCTGCTGGTGGAGCGGCTCTCGGACGCCCAGCGGCACGGCCACGAGATCCTGGCGGTGGTGCGCGGCACGGCGGTCAATCAGGACGGCGCGTCGAACGGTTTGACCGCGCCGAACGGTCCCGCCCAGCAGCGGGTGATCCGGGCCGCGCTGGCCGCGGCCGGCTTGAGCACGTCGGACGTGGACGCGGTGGAGGCGCACGGCACCGGGACCACACTGGGTGACCCGATCGAGGCGCAGGCGCTGCTGGCCACCTACGGTCAGGATCGGTCGCAACCGCTGTGGCTCGGCTCGGTCAAGTCGAACATCGGCCACACCCAGGCCGCGGCCGGCGTCGCCGGCATCGCCAAGATGGTCATGGCGCTGCGTCACGGGCTCCTGCCGGCCACGCTGCACGCCGGAGAGAGGTCCCCGCACGTCGACTGGACCGAGGGTCAGGTCGCCCTGCTCACCTCGCCGCGGCCGTGGGAGCGGGGCGAGCGGGTCCGCCGCGCCGGCGTCTCCGCGTTCGGGGTCTCCGGCACCAACGCCCACGTGATCATCGAGGAGCCGCCCGCGGCCGTGACGCCGGAGCCCTCGGCGGCGTTGCCGGTGGCCCCGGTGGTGCTCTCCGGTGCCGGCGAGGCGGCGCTGGAAGCCCAGCGTCTGCGGGTCGCCGCGCTGGAGAACGCGGACCTGATGGCGGTGGGTGCCGCCGCGGCGCGCCGGGCGGCGTTGTCGCATCGTGCCGTGCTGCTCGGTGACCAAATCGTGCGTGGGGTGGCGTCCCCGGCCCGGCTGGGCTTCCTGTTCACCGGCCAGGGCTCGCAGCGCGTGGGCATGGGCCAGGGCCTGTATGAGACGTTCCCGGTGTTCGCCGAGGCGTTCGATCGGGTCGCCCTGCACGTCGATCAGCATTTGGATCGGCCGTTGGCGGCCGTGCTCGCCGATGAGGAGTTGATTCACCGGACGGGTTACGCCCAGCCGGCGATCTTCGCGGTCGAGGTGGCGTTGCACGCGCTGCTTGACAGCTGGGGTGTGCGCGCGGATGTCCTGGTTGGTCACTCGATCGGTGAGATCGCGGCGGCGCATATGTCCGGGGTGTTGTCGCTGGCCGACGCGGCGACGCTGGTGACCGCGCGAGGTCGGCTGATGCAGGCTTTGCCGTCGGGCGGCGTGATGCTGGCGGTGCAGGCGGCCGAGGCCGAGGTGCGGGCGGCGTTCCCGGATGTCGACATCGCCGCGGTCAACGGGCCGGCCGCCGTGGTCGTTTCCGGTCACGATGAGGACATTGCCGCGGTCGAGCGAGGCAGTTGGAAGACCACGCGGTTGCGGACGAGTCATGCGTTCCATTCGCGGTTGATGGAGCCGATGCTCGACGAGTTCCGCACGGTGGTCGCCGGGCTGAGCTTCGAACCGGGTCACGGCCGCTGGTCGGATCCGGCCTACTGGGTGGCGCACGTGCGCGACACCGTGCGGTTCGCCGATGCTATTGCGGACCACGATGGTGTGCGGTTCGTGGAGCTGGGCCCGGATGCGGTGCTGTCGGCGATGGTCGAGGACGCGGTGCCGCTGCTGCGCCGTGGCCGCGACGAGGTCGCCACGGCGCTGACCGCGTTGGCTCGGCTGTGGGCCGACGGCGTGGCGGTGGACTGGACGGCCTTCTACGCGGGGGTGCGGCCAGCCCAGCTGCCGACCTACGCCTTCCAGCGGGAGCGGTACTGGCTGGAGGCGCGCACCGAGCAGGCCGACCCGGCGGAGGCGGGCTTCTGGGACACCGTCGACCGGGGCGACCTGGCCGCGCTCACCGCCGAACTCGGCGTCGACGCCGACACGAGGCTGGAGAACGTCCTTCCCGCCCTCACGACCTGGCGTGCCCGCGGACGCGAGCGGTCCCGCCTCGACGGCATGCGCTACCGGATCACTTGGCAGCCGGCCGCCGACCCGGCGCCGGTCGAGCTGGCCGGCACCTGGGTGCTCGTCGGCGACGACACCACCGGTCTCGGCGCGGCCCTGACCGCGCACGGCGCGACCGTCGTGACGACCGCGGGCCCGCTCGCCGGAGTGCTGCGGCAGGCCGGCGGGCCGGTCACCGGTGTGGTCAGCCTGGGCGGGACGCTGCTCGACGCGCTCGCGGTGGCACGCGACAGCACCGCGCCGGTGTGGTTCGTGACCCGGGGCGCGGTGTCGACCGGGCGCTCGGACACGGCCGTGGACCCGCTGCAGGCCCAGGTGTGGGGCTTGGGCCGGACGCTGGCCCTGGAGCACCCCGACCGCTGGGGTGGCCTGCTCGACCTGCCGGAGGTGCTGGACGCCCGGACGGCGGCCCGGATCGCCGCCGTCCTCGCCGGGGCTCTCGGCGCCGAGGACCAGATCGCGGTCCGTCCCGGCGGGATCCTGGTGCGGCGGCTCCGGCACGCTTCCGTCGTACGCGGAAAGACCTGGCAGCCACACGGCACCGTCCTGATCGCCGGTGGCACCGGTGGCCTGGGCGCGACGGTGGCCCGGTGGGCGGTCGAGAACGGCGCCGAGCGACTGATCCTGATCTCGCGCCGCGGCGGCACGACCGACCTCCCGAACGCCGAGGTGCACGCGTGCGACCTGGCCGACCGGGACGCGGTCGCCGCGCTGCTGGCCGAGGTCGGCCCGGTCGACGCGGTCGTGCACGCGGCCGGCGTCAGCGAGCACGCGACCATCGGCGAGGCCGGGGCCGGGCACGTCTCCCGGGTCGTCGACGGCAAGGTGCTCGGCGCCCTGCACCTGGACGAGCTGGCCGGGGACGTGGACGCGTTCGTGGTGTTCTCCTCGATCTCCGGCATCTGGGGCAGCGCCGAGCAGGCCGCCTACGGCGCGGCCAACGCGGCTCTGGACGCGCTCGTCGCCCGCCGCCGCGCGCTGGGCAAGCCCGGCACCGCGATCGCGTGGGGCCCGTGGGCGCAGGTCGGCATGGCGGCCGGCCAGGAGACCGCCGATCTGCTGCGCCGTCGCGGCCTGACGCCGATCGACCCGGCGGTGGGCCTGGCCGCGATGGCGGCCGCGGTCGGCGCCGGCGAGGAGTCGGTCACCGTCGCGGACGTGCGCTGGGCGGACTTCCTGCCGCTGTTCACCGCCACCCGGGAGCGGCCGCTGTTCGCGGACCTGGGTGAGGCCGCCCCGGCGGCGGCGCCCGAGCGGGAGACCGGAGTCGCCGCGCGGCTGTCCGCGATGGGTCACGCCGAGCGGGAGCGCGCGGTGCTCGACCTGGTCCGCGGTGAGGTGGCGGCCGTCCTCGGGCACGCGTCCGCGGCCGGCGTCACCCCCGGGCGGGCGTTCAAGGAGCTGGGCTTTGACTCGCTGACCGCGGTCGAGCTGCGCAACCGTCTGCAGTCGGCGACCGGGCTGGCGCTGCCGGCGACGCTGGCCTTCGACCACCCGACCGCGGAACGGCTGGCGGCGTACGTCCGGGAGAAGGTTTTCGGCGCGGCCCGGCCGGAGCCGGAAGTCGTCGCCGCCACCGTGACCGGCGACGACCCCATCGTGATCGTCGGCATGGGCGTGCGGCTGCCGGGCGGTGTGGAGACGCCCGAGCAGTTCTGGGATCTGCTGGCCCGCGGCGGCGACGGGATCGGGGCGTTCCCGGCCGACCGTGGCTGGGACCTGGACCGGCTTTACCACCCGGACCCGGATCACGCCGGGACGTTCTACGCGCGGGAGGGCGGTTTCCTGAACGGCGCCGCCGAGTTCGACGCGGAGCTGTTCGGCATCTCGCCGCGCGAGGCCCTGGCCATGGATCCGCAGCAGCGGCTGCTGCTGGAGACCTCGTGGGAGGCGTTCGAACGGGCCGGCGTCGACCCGATGTCGCTGCACGGCCAGCCGGTCGGCGTGTTCGCCGGCGCCGCGTTCATGGGCTACGGCACCACCTCCGACGGCATCGAGGGACATCTGCTCACCGGTACGGCGTCATCGGTCATCTCCGGCCGGATCTCCTACACGTTCGGCCTGGAGGGACCGGCCGTCACCGTCGACACCGCGTGCTCGTCGTCGCTGGTGGCGCTGCACCTGGCCGCCCAGTCGCTGCGTACCGGTGAGTGCTCGATGGCGCTGGTCGGCGGCGTCACCGTGATGCCGACGCCGGACATCTTCGTGGAGTTCTCCCGGCAGCGGGGGCTGTCCGCCGACGGCCGGTGCCGGTCGTTCGGCGCCGGTGCGGACGGCACCGGCTGGTCCGAGGGCGCCGGCATGCTGCTGGTCGAGCGGTTGTCGTCGGCGCGGACGGCCGGCCGCCGGGTCCTGGCCGTGGTGCGGGGCACCGCGGTCAACCAGGACGGTGCGTCGAACGGTTTGACCGCGCCGAACGGTCCGGCTCAGCAGCGGGTGATCCGGGCGGCGCTGGCCGGGGCCGGGCTGGCCGCCGAGGACGTGGACGCGGTGGAGGCGCACGGCACCGGGACCACGCTGGGTGATCCGATCGAGGCGCAGGCGCTGCTGGCCACGTATGGTCAGGATCGGTCGCAGCCGCTGTGGCTGGGGTCGGTGAAGTCGAACATCGGCCACACCCAGGCCGCGGCCGGCGTGGCCGGCATCGTCAAGATGATCATGGCGATGCGCAACGAGGTGCTGCCCGCGACGCTGCACGCCTCCGAGAAATCCCCGCACGTGGACTGGTCGGCCGGCGAGGTGGAACTGCTCACCTCGGCGCGGCCGTGGGAGCGCGGGGAGCGGGTCCGCCGGGCGGGTGTCTCCGCCTTCGGCGTGAGCGGCACCAACGCCCACGTGATCCTCGAGGAGCCGCCCGCGTCCGAGAGGCCGGAGGCTCCGGTGGCCATGCCGGTGGTGCCGGTGGTCGTGTCCGGCGCGAGCCGGTCCGCTCTTGACGATCAAATTCTTCGCTGGGGTACGACGGAAGCCCGCGATCTGATGTCGGTGGGTGCCGCTGCGGCGCGTCGGGCGGCGTTGCCGCATCGTGCGGTGCTGCTGGGTGAGCAAATCGTGCGCGGGGTGGCGTCCCCGGCCCGGCTCGGTTTTCTGTTCACCGGCCAGGGTTCGCAGCGTGCCGGCATGGGACAGCGCCTCTACGAAGTGTTCCCGGTGTTCGCCGAGGCGTTCGATCGGGTCGCCCTGCACGTCGATCAGCACTTGGACCGGCCGCTGAGCGTGGTGCTCGCCGACGAGGAGCTGATTCACCGGACCGGTTATGCGCAGCCGGCGATCTTCGCGGTCGAGGTGGCGTTGCACGCGCTGCTGGGCAGTTGGGGTGTGCGTGCGGATGTGCTGGTCGGTCACTCGATCGGTGAGATCGCGGCGGCGCACGTGTCCGGGGTGCTGTCGCTGGCGGACGCCGCCATTCTGGTCACCGCGCGTGGCCGGTTGATGCAGGCTTTGCCGTCGGGCGGCGTGATGCTGGCGGTGCAGGCGTCCGAGGCCGATGTCCGCGCCGCGTTCCCGGATGTCGACATCGCGGCGGTCAACGGCCCGACCGCCGTGGTCGTTTCCGGTCACGAGCAGAACGTTGCCGCCGTCGAGCAGGGTGCCTGGAAGACGACCCGGTTGCGGACCAGTCATGCGTTCCACTCGCGGTTGATGGAGCCGATGCTGGACGAGTTCCGGGCGGTGGTCGCCGGTCTGACGTTCGCGCCGGGTCACGGGCGCTGGTCGGATCCGGAGTATTGGGTGGCGCACGTGCGTGACACCGTGCGGTTCGCCGACGCGATCGCGGAACACGATGGTGTGCGCTTCGTTGAGCTTGGCCCGGACGCGGTGCTGTCGGCCATGGTCGAGGACGCGGTGCCGCTGCTGCGGCGGGACCGCGACGAGGTCACCACCGCGTTGAGCGGGCTGGCCCGGCTGTGGGCCGACGGCGTGCCGGTCGACTGGAGTTCGCTTTTCCGCGGCGTCGAGCCCGCCGAGCTGCCCACTTACGCCTTCCAGCGGCAGCGGTACTGGCTGGAGTTCCGCGCCGCCGCCGCCGACCCGGTCGAGGCGGGCTTCTGGAACCGGGTCGAGGAGGGTGACCTGTCCGGCCTCGCCGCCCAGCTGGGTGTGACCGAATCCGCCCTGGGCGGCGTGCTCCCGGCGCTGGCCGGCTGGCGCGCGCAGGGCCGCGAGCGGGCCACCGTGGACGGCTGGCGGTACCGGGTCACCTGGGAGCCGGTCACCGACCCGGGGCCGGCGCGACTGTCCGGCACCTGGGCCGTGCTCGGCGACGACACGCTGGCGGCAATGCTGGAGCGGCTCGGCGCGACAGTGGTCCGCGATGTGCGGGAGGCCGGCGGGATCCTCGCCGCGCCGGCCGGCCCTCACGAGGCCGCGGAGCTGATCCGATCGCTGGCCACGGCCGCCGTCACCGCGCCGTTGTGGCTGGTCACCCGCGGTGCGGTGGCGACCGGCCGGGCCGACGGCGCCGTCGACGTGGACCAAGCGCAGCTGTGGGGCCTCGGGCGGGCCGCCGGGCTGGAGCACCCCGAGTTCTGGGGCGGCCTGCTCGACCTGCCGGCCGGCCTCGACCGCCGGGCGGAGGGCCGCGTCGCCGCGGTGCTCTCCGGCGCGCTGGGCACCGAGGACCAGGTCGCGGTGCGTGGCGGCGGGATCCTCGTGCGGCGCGTCGAGCACGCGCCGGCCCCGCTGGGCGCCGCTTGGCAACCGCGCGGCACGGTGCTGGTCGCCGGCGGCACCGGTGGCCTGGGCTCGCAGGTCGCACGGTGGGCCGCGGCGAACGGCGCCGAACGGCTGATTCTGATCTCCCGCCGGGGCGGCGTGACCGACGTGCCGAACGCCGAGGTGTACGCGTGCGACCTGGCCGACCGGGACGCGGTCGCGGCCCTGCTCGCCGACGTCGGCCCGGTCGACGCGGTGATCCACGCGGCCGGGGTGAGCGAGGACGTCGCCCTGGTGGACGCCGGCCCGGATCACCTCGACCGGGTGATCCGCGGCAAGGTCGACGGCGCGCGGCACCTGGACGAACTGGCCGGCGACGTGGACGCGTTCGTGGTGTTCTCCTCGATCTCCGGCATCTGGGGCAGCGCCGGCCAGGCCGCCTACGGCGCCGCCAACGCGGCCCTGGACGCCCTGGTCACTCGCCGCCGCGCGGCCGGACGACCGGGCACCGCGGTCTCCTGGGGCCCGTGGGCACGGGTCGGCATGGCCGCCGACGAGGAGGTCGCCGTGCAACTGCGGCGCCGAGGCCTCGACCCGATGGCCCCGGAGCTCGCGCTGACCGCTCTCGCCCACGCGGTGGGCGCCGGTGAGGAGACGGTGACGATCGCGGACGTACGGTGGAGCGACTTCCTGCCGCTGTTCACCGCCACCCGGGCCCGCCCGTTCTTCGACCGGCTGCCCGAGGCGGCCACGGTCACCGCCGCGCCCGCCGCGGAGAACGGCCTGGCCGGGCGTCTGGCCGGGATGACCGAGGCCGACCGGCAGCGGACCGTACTCGACGTGGTGCGCACCGAGGTCGCGGCCGCCCTCGGGCACACCTCGGCCGCCGCGATCGAACCCGGTCGTGCCTTCAAGGAGCTGGGGTTCGACTCGCTCACCGCGGTCGACCTGCGCAACCGGCTCCGGGCGTCGACCGGGCTCGCGCTCCCCGCCACGCTCGCATTCGACCACCCGGACTCGGCGCGGCTGGCCACGTACGTACGGGAAAAGCTCCTCGGCGAAGCCGCGCCGCCGCCGCGAGCCGAGGCCGCGGCGGTGACCAGCGGCGATCCGATCGTGATCGTCGGCATGGGGCTGCGGCTGCCCGGTGGTGTCGAGACCCCGGCGCAGTACTGGGACCTCGTCGCGTCGGGCCGGGACGGCATCGGGCCGTTCCCGGACGACAGGGGCTGGGCCATCGACCGCCTTTACCACCCGGACCCGGACCACGCCGGCACCACGTACGCCCGCGAGGGTGGCTTCCTCTACCGGGCGGCCGAGTTCGACGCCGGACTGTTCGGCATCTCGCCGCGTGAGGCGACCGCGATGGACCCGCAGCAGCGGCTGTTGCTGGAGACCTCGTGGGAGGCGTTCGAGAGCGCCGGGGTCAACCCGCTCGGCCTGCGCGGCGAAGCGGTCGGCGTGTTCGTCGGCGCCTCGTTCATGGGCTACGGCAACGGCCCCGGCGAGTCGGCCGACGGCTTGGAAGGACACATGCTCACCGGTACGGCGTCGTCGGTCATGTCCGGCCGGGTCGCCTACACGTTCGGGCTGGAGGGCCCGGCGGTCACCGTCGACACGGCGTGTTCGTCGTCGCTGGTGGCGCTGCACCTGGCCGGGCAGGCGCTGCGCTCCGGTGAGTGTTCGATGGCGCTGGTCGGCGGGGTCACGGTGATGCCGAACGCGGACGTCTTCGTCGAGTTCTCCCGGCAGCGTGGCCTGTCGCCGGACGGGCGGTGCAAGTCGTTCGGCGCGGGCGCGGACGGCACGGGCTGGTCCGAGGGCGCCGGGATGCTCCTGGTGGAGCGGCTCTCGGACGCCCAGCGGCACGGCCACGAGATCCTGGCGGTGGTGCGCGGCACGGCGGTCAACCAGGACGGCGCGTCGAACGGGCTGACCGCCCCGAACGGTCCCGCCCAACAGCGGGTGATCCGGGCCGCGCTGGCCGCGTCGGGTCTGGCCGCCGAGGACGTGGACGCGGTCGAGGCACACGGCACCGGGACCACGCTGGGTGACCCGATCGAGGCACAGGCGCTGCTGGCCACCTACGGTCAGGATCGGTCGCAACCGCTGTGGCTCGGCTCGGTCAAGTCGAACATCGGCCACACCCAGGCGGCCGCCGGTGTCGCGGGCATCGCCAAGATGGTGCTCGCGCTGCGTAACGAGGTGCTGCCGGCGACCCTGCACGCGAGCGAGAAGTCGCCGCACGTGGACTGGTCGGTGGGCGAGATCGAGCTGCTCACCGAGGCCCGGCCCTGGGAGCGGGGCGACCGGGTGCGCCGCGCGGGAGTCTCCGCGTTCGGCGTGAGCGGGACCAACGCGCACGTGGTCCTCGAAGAGGCGCCGGCCGCGGACCCCGAGCCCCCGGTCCCGGACCTTCCGGTCGTGCCGGTGCCCGTGTCCGGCCACAGCGACGCCGCGCTGCACGCCCAG
Source organism: Actinoplanes sp. NPDC020271 (assembly GCF_044388125.1). Classification (NCBI taxonomy): domain Bacteria; kingdom Bacillati; phylum Actinomycetota; class Actinomycetes; order Micromonosporales; family Micromonosporaceae; genus Actinoplanes; species Actinoplanes sp. NPDC020271. The sequence continues at coordinate 24,812 of NZ_JBIRWQ010000028.1, read as the reverse complement.
CTCGATCGGGTGCGGCAGACGTTTGGCGACCCGCGGCGGATCGGCGCGGCGGCCGCGACCCGGGCCGTGCTGCCGTACCGCGCGGTGCTCCTGGGCGACGACGTGCTGCGTGGTGTGGCGTCCCCGGCCCGGCTGGGTTTCTTGTTCACCGGTCAGGGCTCGCAGCGTGCTGGCATGGGCCGGGGCCTGTATGACACGTTCCCGGTGTTCGCGGAGGCGTTCGATCGGGTGGCCCTGCACGTCGATCAGCATTTGGATCGTCCGTTGGCGGCCGTGCTCGCTGATGAGGAGTTGATTCACCGGACGGGTTACGCGCAGCCGGCGATCTTCGCGGTCGAGGTGGCGTTGCACGCGCTGCTGGGCAGTTGGGGTGTGCGTCCGGATGTGCTGGTCGGTCACTCGATCGGTGAGATCGCGGCGGCGCATGTGTCCGGGGTGTTGTCGCTGGCCGATGCGGCGACGCTGGTGGCCGCCCGGGGCCGGCTGATGCAAGCGCTGCCGGCCGGTGGCGTGATGCTGGCGGTCCAGGCCCCGGAGGCCGAGGTGCGGGCGGCGTTCCCGGATGTCGACATCGCGGCGGTCAACGGCCTGGCCGCGGTGGTCGTTTCCGGTCACGAAGCAGACGTCGCCGCGGTCGAGCAGAGCACCTGGAAGACGACCCGGTTGCGGACTTCGCATGCGTTCCACTCGCGGTTGATGGAGCCGATGCTGGATGAGTTCCGCGCGGTGGTCACCGGGCTGAGCTTCGCGCCGGGTCACGGCCGCTGGTCCGACCCGGCCTACTGGGTGACGCACGTGCGCGACACCGTGCGCTTCGCCGACGCGGTCGCGCAGGCCGGCGACGACGTGCGGTTCGTGGAGCTGGGTCCGGATGCGGTGCTGTCGGCGATGGTCGAGGACGCGGTGCCGCTGCTGCGCCGTGGCCGCGACGAAGTCACCACCGCGCTGACCGCGCTGGCCCGGCTGTGGGCCGACGGCGTGGCGGTGGACTGGACGGCCCTGCACGACGGGGTGCGACCGGCCCCGCTGCCGACCTACGCCTTCCAGCGCAGCCGCTACTGGATCATGCCGTCGCGGAGCGCCGGTGACCTACGGGCGGCCGGCCTCGACACCACCGACCATCCGCTGCTCGGGGCCGTGGTGCCGCTGGCCGGCGGGGACGGGGCCGTGCTCACCGGCAGCCTGTCGCTGCGTACGCACCCGTGGCTGGCCGACCACGTCGTCTCCGGCGTCGCGCTGCTGCCCGGCACCGCGCTGCTCGACCTGGCGCTGCAGGCCGGCGCCGGCACGGTGGAGGAGCTGACCCTGCACACGCCGCTGGTCGTCCCGGAGCAGGGCACGGTCCAGTTGCAGGTCACCGTGGACGGCCGGGAGGTGCGCATCCACTCGCGCACCGAGCCGGGGGAGTGGCTGCACCACGCGACCGGAACGCTGGGCGCCGCGACCGCTCCGGCCCCGGCTAACCCGGAGACCTGGCCGCCGGCCGGGGCCACCACGGTGCCGATCGACGACCTCTACCCGAGCCTGTCGGACCTCGGCCTCGACTACGGTCCCGCCTTCCAGGGACTGCAGGCCGTCTGGAAACGCGGCGGCGACCTGTACGCCGAGGTGGCCCTCAACGACGAGCAGCAGCGCACCGCACCGCGGTTCGGGGTGCATCCCGCCCTGCTCGACGCGGCCCTGCACGCGCTGGCCGTCGCGGACGGGAACGACGAGGCGGTGGCCCGCATCCCGTTCAGCTGGGCGGACGTGACCGTGCACGCCACCGGCGCGGACCGGTTGCGGGTACGGATCACCGACACCCTGCGCCTGGAGGCGTTCACCGCGACCGGCGTGGCCGCGCTGACCGTCGGTTCGCTGGTCATGCGGCCGGCCCCGTCGGCCCAGCCCGGCGTGAACGACCTGTACGCCGTCGACTGGCTTCCCACGCCCATGCCGGAGGCCGGGCGGGTGACCGGCTGGACGGTGATCGGGACACCGGTGCCGCAGCTGCCGGCGGTGCCCGCCGACGACCGGACGGCCCTGCTGTACGCCGGTGACGTCCCGGCCGATCGGACCGCCGCCGAGCTGCGCCGGGTCCTGGAGATCCTGCAGTCGGCCATGGCGACCGCGGCCACCCTGGTGGTGCTCACCGCGGACACCTTGGCCGGCACGGCCGTGCGGGGTCTGCTCCGCTCGGCCCAGCAGGAGAACCCGGACCGCATCCGGATCGTCGGCGTGGACGAGAAGTCGTGGTCCGCCGTACCGGCCGCGCTCGCCGCCGGTGAGCCCGAGGTCAGCATCCGCGGCGGTGAGCTGCTCGTGCCACGCCTGGCCCGGACGGCACCCACCGGCCGGCCGGTGTCGTTCGGCGCCGGACCGGTCCTGATCACCGGCGCCTCCGGCACGCTGGCCGGGCACGTGGCCCGTCACCTGGTCACCCACCACGGGGTGCGGAGCCTGGTCCTGCTCAGCCGCAGCGGCGGCGGGGCGAGCCTGGCCGAGGAGCTCGACGCCGAGGTGACAGCGGTCGCCGCGGACGTGGCCGACCGGGACGCGGTGGCCCGCGTACTGGCCGAGCACCCGGTCACCGCGGTGGTGCACACCGCCGGTGTGCTCGACGACGGCATCGTCGAGCAGCTGACCCCCGACCGGCTGGACCGGGTGCTCACGCCCAAGGTCGACGGCGCGTGGCACCTGCACGAGCTGACCCGCGACCGTGAGCTGTCGGCCTTCGTGCTGTTCTCCTCGGCCTCGGCCACCTTCGGCACGCCCGGGCAGGCCAACTACGCCGCCGCCAACGCGTTCCTCGACGCCCTCGCCCAGCACCGGCGCGACCTCGGGCTGCCCGGGCACGCCCTGGCCTGGGGTCCGTGGGCCGAGGGCGGCATGGCCGGCGGACTGGACGAGAGCGCCCGCCAGCGGATGGCCCGGGCCGGGACGCTCACGTTCGACGTGCCGCGCGGGCTCGCGGCCTTCGACGCCGCGGTCGCCGCGACCGAGGCGGCGGTGGTGCCGATCCGGCTCGACCTGGCCGCCGTGCGGGCCTCGGGCGAGATCCCGCACCTGCTGCGCGGCCTGGTCCGGCCCACTGCCGCCCGGACCGGCCCGGCCGCGCCGGGCGAACCGGTCGGACAGCGGCTCGCCGGCCTGACCGCCGAGGCCCGGCACGAGTTCCTGCTCGACCTGGTGCACCGGCACGTGGCCGCGGTGCTCGGCTACGCCGACGGGCAGGCGATCGAGCCGACGCGCGGGTTCCTGGACCTGGGCTTCGACTCGCTGACCGCGGTCGAGCTGCGCAACGGCCTGAGCACCGCGACCGGCCTGCGCCTGCCGGCCACGGTCATCTTCGACTACCCGACGCCGCAGGATCTGGCCGCGCACCTGCGTGACGCGCTCACCCCGGCCGCGCCGGCGCTGCCCGCGCTGGAGGAGCTCGACCGCTTCGAGGCGGCGGTGTCCGCGGGCGGCCTGGACGAGGCCGTACGGGAAAAGATCGCCGACCGTCTCCGCAAGCTGCTCGCCGGCTGGCAGCCGGCCGCGGACGACGAGGTCACCGAACGCCTCGACGATGCCAGCGACGAGGAGATGTTCGCCTTCATCGACAAGGAGCTGGGCCTGTGACCGGTTCTCCGTAAGGGAACGGTAGGGGTTGAGGGGGTACCGGCCCGCTCCTACCGTCCGGGACGGTGCCGCCGGTGCGCGCGGCGCCGCTCCCGTAACCCCGCAGTGAGGTGACGCGTGTCGTCGAGTGAGCAGAAGCTCCGGGACTACCTGAAGCGGGTGACCGCCGACCTGCACCAGACCCGCAAGCGGCTCGCCGAGGTGGAGTCCGGCACCCCGGAACCGATCGCGATCATCGGCATGGGCTGCCGGTACCCGGGTGGCGTGACCACACCGGACGAGCTGTGGGACCTGGTCGCGCGGGGCCGTGACGGCATCGGCCTCTTCCCGGCCGACCGGGGCTGGGACGTGGAGAACCTCTACCACCCCGACCCCGACCATCCCGGGACCTCGTACGCGCGGGAGGGCGGCTTCCTCTACGACGCCGCCGACTTCGACCCGGAGCTGTTCGGCATCTCGCCCCGCGAGGCGCTGGCCATGGACCCGCAGCAGCGCCTGCTGCTGGAGATCGCCTGGGAGGCCCTGGAGCGCGCCGGCCTGGACCCGCTCGGCCTGCGTGGCAGCCGCACCGGCGTCTACACCGGCATGATGTACCACGACTACGCCGCGCGGCCGGGTCTCGACGTGCCTGACGAGGCCGAGGCGTACCTGGGCACCGGCAACTCCGGCAGCGTCGCCTCCGGGCGCATCGCCTACACGCTGGGCCTGGAGGGACCGGCGCTGACCATCGACACCGCGTGCTCGTCGTCGCTGGTGGCGCTGCACCTGGCGGTCCGCGCGCTGCGCTCGGGGGAGTGCGACCTCGCGCTCGCCGGCGGGGTGGCGGTGATGGCGACGCCGGAGACCTTCATCGGCTTCTCCCGCCAGCGCGGGCTCGCCGCCGACGGGCGCTGCAAGTCGTTCGCGGCGGCGGCCGACGGCACCGGCTGGGGCGAGGGCGCCGGTCTGCTGCTGGTCGAGAGGCTGTCCGACGCGCTGCGCAACAAACATCAAATTCTTGCTCTGGTACGCGGTACCGCCGTCAACCAGGACGGCGCGTCCAGCGGCCTGACCGCCCCCAACGGCCCGGCCCAGCAGCGCGTCATCCGGCAGGCGCTCGCCGACGCCGGGCTGGGCGCCGGTGACGTGGACGCGGTCGAGGCGCACGGCACCGGCACCACCCTCGGTGACCCGATCGAGGCACAGGCGCTGCTCGCCACGTACGGGCAAGGTCGTGATGTGCCCCTGTGGCTCGGCTCGATCAAGTCGAACATCGGGCACACGCAGTCGGCGGCCGGCGCGGCCGGCATCATCAAGATGGTTCAGGCGCTGCGGCACGAGTTGCTGCCGCCGACGCTGCACGTGGACCGGCCGACCCCCACGGTGGACTGGAGCGCGGGCCGGGTCGAGCTGCTGACCACCGCCCAGCCCTGGCCCGCGGGTGACACCCCGCGCCGGGCCGGGATCTCGTCGTTCGGGATCAGCGGCACGAACGCGCACGTGATCATCGAGGAAGCGCCGGTCGTGACCGTTCCTGATCCGCTGCCCGGACGACCGGCGCCGCTGGTGGTCAGCGGGCCGGACGAGGACGCGGTGCGCCGCCAGGCCGATCGGCTGCTGCGGCACCTGGGTGAGCACCCGGAGCTGGACCCGGCCGACGCCGCCTGGACGACCACGCGGCGGGCCGCGCTGCCCCATCGGGCGGTGTACCTGGATCGCGCATCCGAGCCGGTCCGTGGGGTTGCGGCTCGCGGCAAGCGCGCCTTCCTGTTCACCGGGCAGGGCGCGCAGCGGGCCGGCATGGGCGCTGGGCTGGCCGCCGCGTTCCCGGTCTACGCGGCTGCGTTCGCCGAGGTCGCCGCGGCGCTGGACGCGCATCTGACCAAGCCGCTGGCCGTGGTGATGCAGGATCCGGCACTGCTGGAGATGACCGAGTTCGCCCAGCCGGCGATCTTCGCGGTCGAGGTGGCCCTGCACGCGCTGGTAACGTCCTGGGGCGTCACGGCGGACGCGCTGGTCGGGCACTCGATCGGCGAGATCGCCGCCGCCCACGTGGCCGGTGTGCTGTCGCTGGCGGACACGGCCCGGCTGGTCACCGCGCGCGGCCGGCTCATGCAGGCACTCCCGGCCGGCGGCGTGATGCTTGCCGTCCGGGGGTCCGAGGAGGAGGTCCGGGCGGCGTTCCCGGGCGTGGACGTCGCCGCGGTGAACGGGCCGTCGGCCGTCGTGGTCTCCGGGACGCAGGCGGAGATCGCGCCGGTCGAGGAGCACGGCTGGAAGACGACCCGGCTGCGGACCTCGCACGCCTTCCACTCGCGGCTGATGGAGCCGATGCTGGACGAGTTCCGCGCGGTGGTCGCCGGCCTGACGTTCGCGCCCGGCCACGACCGCTGGTCGGACCCGGAGTACTGGGTGGCGCACGTGCGCGCGACCGTGCGCTTCGCCGACGCGGTGGCGCCGCTGGCCGGGTACCGGTTCGTCGAGCTGGGCCCGGACGCCGTGCTGTCGGCGCTGGTGCCGGACGCCGTCCCGCTGCTGCGCCGCGACCGCGACGAGGCCGGGACCGCGCTGACCGCCCTGGCGACACTGTTCGTGACCGGCACACCGGTCGACTGGTCCGCGGTCATTCCCGGTGGGCGTCGGGTGGACCTGCCCACGTACGCGTTCCACCGCCGCCGGTTCTGGCTCGACGCGGCGCGGCCGGGCACCGAGTCGTGGCGCTACCGGATCAGCTGGGAGCCGGTCCCGCTCCCGGCCACGGCGGTGACCGGGACCTGGCTCGTGCTCGGCGACGACACCCTCGTCGCGGCGATGCGCGCGGCCGGCGCCCAGGTCACCCGGGAGGCCACCGGCGCGCTCGACGGCGTCGTCGCCGCGGCCGGCAGCCCGGCCGAGCTGCTCGCCATCGTCCAGCGTGGCCTGGAGGTTCCGCACTGGATCGTCAGCGACGACCCGGCCACCTGGGGCCTGGCCCGCGTGTTCGCGCTGGAGCACCCGGCGCGCTGGGGCGGCATCGTGTCCGGTGACTTCGAGCCCGGCGTCCTCGGTGGCGGCGAGGACCAGCTCACCAACGGCCCGGACGGCCTGCTCGCACGGCGGCTGGTCCCGGCGCCCGTGCCGCCCGGCGCCGCCGCGTGGAAGCCGGCCGGCACCGTGCTGATCACCGGCGGCACCGGTGGACTGGGCACCGAGGTCGCCCGCTGGGCCGCGGCCAACGGCGCCGACCGGCTCGTCCTGGTGTCCCGCCGCGGCGGCGCCTCGGACCTGCCGAACACCGAGGTGCACGCCTGTGACCTGTCCGACCGGGCCGCCGTGGCGGCGCTGCTCACCGAGGTCGGCCCGGTCGACACGGTGATCCACGCGGCCGGCGTCAGCGACGACGTTCCCCTCTCCGCCGAGGACGCGGGCAACCTGCGCCGGGTCGCGGCCGGCAAGGTCGACGGCGCCGTCCACCTCGACGAGCTGCTGCCCGAGGTGCCGCTGATCGTCTTCTCCTCGATCGCCGGGGTCTGGGGCAGCGGCGAGCAGGGCGCGTACGCCGCCGCCAACGCGGCCCTCGACGCGCTCGTCACCCGTCGGCGAGCCGCGGGCCGGCCGGGCACGGCGATCGCGTGGGGCCCGTGGGCGCGGACCGGCATGGCCGCCGGCGAGCAGGTCGCGGACCGGCTGCGCCGGCGCGGCCTGACCCCGATGGCGCCCGAGCGCGCGCTGGAGGCGATGAGCGTCGCGGTCGGGGCCGGTGACGTCTGTGTCACGGTCGCCGACGTGGACTGGGAACGGTTCGTGCCGGTGTTCTCGGCCGCCCGGCACCGTCCGCTGTTCACCGAGCTCACCCCGGCGGCGCCGGAGCGGCCGGCGCAGGCCGCGCACGACCTCGGTGAGCTGGACCCGCCGGAGCGCGCCCGGCGGCTGCTGCGCCTGGTGCGCGACGAGGTGGCCGCCGTGCTCGGGCACCCCTCCGGCAACGCGGTGCCGGCCGGGCGGGCGTTCACCGAGCTCGGGTTCGACTCGCTGACCGCGGTGCAGCTGCGCGACCGGCTCCTGGCCGCGACCGGCCTGCCGCTGTCGCCGACGCTGGTCTTCGACTACCCGAACGCCGAGGCGCTCGCCGCGTACCTCGGTGAGCTGTTCGCCCCGGCCGGCGCGCAGCCCGACCTGTCCGACGCGGAGGTCCGCGCCGCGCTGGCCGCGATCCCGGTCGAGCGGTTGCGCGAGTCGGGCCTGCTGTCCCGCCTGCTGCGCCTGGCCCCGGCCACCGTCGGCGCCACCTCCGAGCCGGAGAGCGACTTCGACGACATGGACGTCGACGACCTCGTGAAACTCGCCCTCGGCGACACCCCGAACGACACGGAGTGAACGATGACCCAGCCGGATCAGAAGATCGTCGAGGCGCTGCGCAGCGCCCTCAAGGAGACCGACCGGCTGCGCCGTCAGCAGCAGGAGACCACGGCCCGGGCGACCGAGCCGATCGCCGTCGTCGGCACCGCCTGCCGCTACCCCGGTGGGGTGCGAGGGCCGGAGGATCTGTGGCGGCTGGTCGCCGACGGCCGCGACGCCATCGGCGAGTTCCCGGCCGACCGGGGCTGGGATCTCGCCGGGCTGTTCAGCGACGACCCGGACGCGGCCGGCACGTCGTTCGCCCGCGGTGGCGGCTTCCTGTACGACGCCGGTGACTTCGACGCGTCGCTGTTCGGGATCAGCCCCCGCGAGGCGCGCGCGATGGACCCGCAGCAGCGGCTGCTGCTGGAGTGCGCCTGGGAGGCCTTCGAGCGGGCCGGTCTGGACCCGCTCGGGCAGCGCGGGGCGCGCACGGGTGTCTGGACCGGCAGCAACGACCAGGACTACCTGGGGCTGCTCGGCGACCACCCGGGCGAGCTGGAGGGGCATCTGGGTACCGGCAACGCGGCGAGCGTGCTGTCCGGGCGGCTGGCGTACACGTTCGGTCTGGAGGGGCCGGCCGTCACCGTGGACACCGCCTGCTCGTCGTCGCTGGTCGCGCTGCATCTGGCCGTGCAGGCGCTGCGCCGCGGCGAAGTGGACCAGGCGCTGGTCGCCGGCGTGCTGGTGATGTCGACGCCGGGCACCTTCCTGGAATTCTCCCGCCAGCGCGGGTTGGCCGCCGACGGGCGGTGCAAGTCGTTCGCCGCCGGCGCCGACGGGACCGGCTGGGGCGAGGGCGCGGGCGTGCTGCTGCTCGAGCGGCTGTCCTCGGCCCGCGCGGCCGGGCGCACGGTGCTCGCGGTGGTGCGCGGGACGGCGATCAACTCCGACGGCGCGTCCAACGGGCTGACCGCCCCGAACGGGCCGGCCCAGCGCCGGGTGATCCGGGCCGCGCTGGCCGACGCCGGGCTCACGGCGCCCGAGGTCGACGCGGTCGAGGCGCACGGCACCGGCACCACCCTGGGTGACCCGATCGAGGCACAGGCGCTGCTGGCGACGTACGGCCAAGATCGGGATCTTCCCCTCTGGCTCGGATCGCTGAAATCGAACATCGGGCACACGCAGGCCGCCGCCGGGGTCGGCGGCATCATCAAGATGATCGAGGCGATGCGGCACGGGGTGCTGCCGAAGACCCTGCACGTGGACAAGCCGACGCCGAAGGTGGACTGGTCGTCCGGCGCGGTCGCGCTGCTCACCGAGGCCCGGCCATGGCCGGAGACCGGGCGGGCGCGGCGCTCGGCGGTCTCCTCGTTCGGTATGAGCGGCACCAACGCCCACGTCATCCTCGAGCAGGGCGACGACCCGGACACCCCGGCCGGACCGGCCGCCGACCGGCCCGTGCCGATGCTGCTCTCCGGGGCGACCCCGGCCGCGCTGCGCGCGCAGATCGCCGCCGTCGCCGGGCGCGAGGCGCCACTGGCGGGGATCGCTGCCACGCTGGCCGGGAGGGCCGCGCTCACCGAGCGGGCCGTCGCCTGGGACCGAGCGTCCCTGGAATCGCCGCCGGTCACCGGCACCGCCGCGGAGAGCCCCGAGGTCGTGTTCGTCTACCCCGGGCAGGGCGGCCAGTGGCTGCACATGGCCGTCGGCCTGCTGGAGGAGGCTGCCTTCGCCGACCGGCTGCGCGAGTGCGACGCCGCCCTGCGCCCGTACACCGGGTGGTCGGTCGAGGACGTGCTGCGGGGCTCCGGCGACTGGCTGACCCGGGTCGAGGTGGTCCAGCCGGTGCTGTGGGCGGTCGGTGTCGCGCTGACCGCGTGGTGGCAGTCCTACGGCGTGCACCCGGCCGCGGTGGTCGGCCACTCGCAGGGCGAGGTCGTCGCGGCCGTGGTCGCCGGCGCGCTCTCGGTCGAGGAGGGCGCCCGGGTCGTCACCGCCCGGTCCGCCCCGCTGGCCGGGCTCACCGGCGACGGCGGCATGCTCTCGGTCGGCGCACCCGCCGAGCAGGTCGAGCGGTGGCTGGCCGGCCGGCCGGGCCTGACCATCGCCGCGGTCAACGGGCCGGCCCAGGTCGTGGTGGCCGGCGACCGGCCCCGCCTGCAGGACCTGATCCCGTTCTGCGAGGAGCGGGGCGTCCGCGCCCGGCTCGTCGAGGTCCGCTACGCCTCGCACTCGCCGCAGGTCGAGCCGGTGCGCCAGACCATCCTGGACGGCCTGGGCGACGTGCGCGGCGCCGCCCCGGTCATCCCCTGGTACTCCACCGTCACCGGCGAGCGGGTCACCGAGCCGGTCGGCACCGAGTACTGGTGGACCAACCTGCGCCAGCAGGTCCGCTTCGCCCCGGTGATCCAGCAGCTCGCCGAGGCCGGCTTCGGCCTGTTCGCCGAGGTGTCCGGGCACCCGGTGGTCACCGTCGCGCTGGAGCAGTGTGCGCCGGACGCCGCCGTCTGGGGCACGCTGCGCCGTGGCGAGGACGGCCCGCAGGCGCGCATCCGCGCGCTCGGTGACGCCTGGGTCCGCGGTGTGCGCGTCGACTGGTCGTCCTGGTTCGCCGGCATCGCGCGCGACGCGGGCTTCCCCACCTATCCGTTCCAGCGGCGCCGGTACTGGCTGACCCCCGAGGAGCAGCGGCGCGACCGGGGCGGCGACCCCGAGTTCTGGGCGGCGGTCGAGGCCGGCGCCGCCTCGCTCGCCGACGAGCTGGGCCTGGAGACGGCCGCCGTCGAGCCGGTCGTGGACGGCCTGGCCGCCTGGCACAGCCGTCGCCGGCTCGCCGCCGCCATCGACGGCTGGCGTTACGCGGTGACCTGGAAAAAGCTGGTGACCCCGGCTCCCGTACGACCGCAGGGGCGCTGGCTGGTCGTGCGTCCCCAGGGCGTCGAGGTGCCGGACGTGCTGCCGGACGCGGAGACCATCACGGTGGACGCGGCGGCGGTCACGCTGCCCGAGGGCCCGTACGCGGGAATCGTCTCTCTGCTCGCCTTCGACGAACGTCCGATGACCGGCCATCCGCACGTGCCCCGCGGCCTGGCCGGCACCCTGGCGCTGATCCAGGCGGCCGGCGACGACACCCGCGTCTGGGTGCTGACCCGCGACACCGGCAGCCTGGCCCAGGCCGAGGTCGCCGGGCTCGGCCGGATCGCCGGGCTGGAGATGGCGCACCGCTGGGGCGGCCTGCTGGAGGTTCCGGCCGAGCCCGATCCCGGCCTGGTCGGCACCGTCCTGGCCGGCGCATACGGCCCGGAGGATCAGCTCGCGCTGCGCGCCGACGGCGTGCACGCCCGCCGCGTCGTGCCCGCACCGGCCCGCAAGGGCTCCGCCGCCTGGCAGCCCCGCGGCACCGTGCTGATCACCGGCGGCACCGGCGCGCTGGGCGGCCGGATCGCCCGCTGGGCCGCCGAGAGCGGCGCCGACCGGCTGATCCTGGTGTCGCGTCGTGGCGGTGCGACCGACCTGCCCAACGCCGAGGTGCACGCCTGCGACCTGGCCGACCGGGACGCGGTCGCGGCGCTGCTGGCGAACGTCGGGCCGGTCGACGCGGTCGTGCACGCGGCCGGTGTCGGCGCCAACGTGCCGTTCGAGCAGACCGACGCGAGCCTGCTGGACACGCTGCTGGCCGGCAAGGTCGCCGGCGCGGTCCACCTCGACGAGCTGGTCGGCGAGGTCGACGCGTTCATCGCGTTCTCCTCGCTGTCCGGCATCTGGGGCAGCCACTCGCACGCCGCCTACGCCGCCGCGAACGCCGCCCTGGACGCCCTGGCCCAGCGGCGCCGCGCCCGCGGCCTGCGGATGACCACGATCGCCTGGGGTTCCTGGGCCGAGTCCGGCATGGCCTCCGCCGAGGTCGGCGCCGACCTGCGCCGCCGCGGCATCGTCGCGCTGCCGCCGGAGCAGGCGATCGAGGCGATGCGCCGCGCGGCCGGCCAGGACGACACCAACATCTGCGTGGTCGACGTGGACTGGCCGCGCTTCACCGAGCTGTTCACCGCCGAACGGCCCCGGCCGCTGATCGGCGACATCCCGGCCGTCCGGGACGTGCTCGACCGGGCCGCCACCGATCCGGTCACCGACGGCAGCGCCCTGTCCACCCGCCTGGCCGGGCTGGGCGCCGCCGAGCGGGAACGGGTCGTGCTCGAGTTCGTCCGCTCCGCGGCGGCCGCCGTGCTCGGCCACACCGGCAGCGACGAGATCCCGCCGCGGCGGCCGTTCCGGGAGCTCGGCTTCGACTCGCTGACCGCGGTCGAGCTGCGCAACCGGCTGCGCGCCGAGAGCGGCGTCGGCCTGCCCGCCACCGTCGTCTTCGACCACCCGAACGCCGCCGCGCTGGCCGCGCACCTGCTCGCCAAGGTCGGCGCGACCGCGGCGCCGGCGACCGCCGTGACCGTCGGCAGTGTCGCCACCCTTGACGAGCCGATCGCCATCACCGCGATGAGCTGCAGGTTCCCCGGTGGGGTGGCCTCCGCCGACGACCTGTGGCGGCTGGTGGCCGACGGGATGGACGCGATGTCGCCGTTCCCCACCGACCGGGGCTGGTATCTCGGCGACCTGGTCAACGCGGACTCGTCGGTGCGGGGCACCACGTACACCAGCGAGGGCGGTTTCCTCGACGACGTCGCCGGGTTCGACGCGCGGCTGTTCGGCATCACCCCGCGCGAGGCCGTGGCCATGGACCCGCAGCAGCGGCTGCTGCTGGAGTGCTCGTGGGAGGCGCTGGAGCGCGCCGGGCTCGACCCGACCGGGCTGCGCGGCACCCGCACCGGCGTCTTCGCCGGCACCAACGGCTCCGACTACCTGTGGTCGATGGGCGTCTTCCCGAGCGCGCTGGAGGGGCATCTGGGCACCGGCAACGCGGCCAGCGTGCTGTCCGGGCGGATCTCGTACACGTTCGGGCTGGAGGGCCCGGCCATGACGGTGGACACCGGGTGCTCGTCGTCGCTGGTGGCGCTGCACCTGGCCGTGCAGGCGCTGCGCCAGGGGGAGTGCGAGCTGGCGCTGGTCGGCGGGGTGACGGTGATGTCGACGCCCGGGCCGTTCGTCGAGTTCAGCCGCAAGGGCGGGCTGGCCGCCGACGGACGGTGCAAGTCGTTCGCCGCGGCCGCCGACGGCACCGGCTGGTCCGAGGGCGTGGGCGTGCTGGTCGTCGAGCGGCTCTCCGACGCCCAGAAGGCCGGCCGGCCGGTGCTGGCGGTGGTGCGCGGCAGCGCGGTCAACCAGGACGGCGCGTCGAACGGGCTCACCGCGCCGAGCGGCCCGTCCCAGCAGAAGGTCATCATGCAGGCGCTGGCCAACGCCCGCCTGCGGCCGGGCGACGTCGACGCGGTCGAGGCGCACGGCACCGGCACCACCCTCGGTGACCCGATCGAGGCGAACGCGCTGCTGGCGACGTACGGCGTGGACCGCACCGGCGAGCCGGTCTGGCTCGGCTCGGTCAAGTCGAACCTCGGCCACACGCAGGCCGCGGCCGGCATGGCCGGGCTGATGAAGATGGTGCAGGCCATCCGGCACGGCGCCCTGCCCAAGACGCTGCACGTCGACGAGCCCTCGCCGCACGTGGACTGGGCACTCGGCGGTGTCGAGCTGCTCACCGAGGCGCGCCCCTGGCCGGAGACCGGCCGTCCGCGGCGCGCGGGCATCTCCGCGTTCGGCGTCAGCGGCACCAACTCGCACGTGATCATCGAGCAGGCTCCCGACGCCGCCCCGGTGGAACCCGGCACGGGCGCGGGCCCGGTTCCGCTGCTGCTGTCGGCAGCCGACCCCGCCGGACTGCGCGCACAGGCCGAGATCGTGCGCACGTTCGTGGCCGACGGTGCCGCGCTGGTGGACGTGGCGGCCACGCTGGCCGGCCGGGCTCGCCTGACCGAGCGCGCGGTCGCCTGGGACGCGGACTGCCGGCCCGCGGTGACCGGCACCGTCCTGGGTGACAGCCCGGTCTTCGTCTACCCGGGTCAGGGCGGTCAGTGGTTGCACATGGCGGTCGGTCTGCTGGGGGAGGAGTCGTTCGCGTCCCGGTTGCGGGAGTGTGACGCCGCGTTGCGGCCGTTGGTGGGTTTCTCGGTCGAGCAGGTGCTGCGGTCGGACGAGTCGTGGTTGACCCGGGTCGAGGTTGTTCAGCCGGTGTTGTGGGCGGTCGGCGTCGCGCTGACGGCCTGGTGGCAGGGGCACGGGGTGATCCCGGCCGCGGTGGTCGGGCACTCTCAGGGTGAAGTGGTCGCCGCGGTGGTGGCCGGGGCGTTGTCGGTGCGCGACGGTGCCCGGGTGGTGGCGGCGCGGTCGCGGGCGTTGGTGGATCTGGACGGTACCGGGGGGATGGCGTCGATCGGCGCGAGTGCTGAGACGGTGACCGGCTGGTTGCGCGACGGGATCACGATTGCCGCGGTCAACTCGCCCACGCAGGTGGTGGTGGCCGGTGAGCGGGCGGCGATCGCGGCGTTCGTGCCGTGGTGTGAACAGCAGGGTGTGCGGGCGCGGCAGGTCGAGGTCGGTTACGCCTCCCACTCGGCCCAGGTCGAGCCGGTGCGTGAGGACTTCCTCGCCGCGATCAAAGACCTCTCCGGCGCGGTCCCGGTCATCCCGTGGCACTCGACGGTCACCGGGGAGCGGGTGACCGAGCCGGTCGATGCGCGGTATTGGTGGGACAACCTGCGCCGGCCGGTGGAGTTCGCTCCGGTCGTCACCGAGCTGGCCGGCGCGGGGTTCCGGCTGTTCGCCGAGGTGTCCGGGCATCCGGTGCTGACCCTGGCGCTGGAGCAGTGCGCGCCGGACGCCGGGGTGTGGGGCACCCTGCGCCGTGGCGAGGACGGCCCGGCCGCGCAGATCCGCGCGCTGGGCGAGGCCTGGGTGCGCGGCGTCGACGTCGACTGGGCCCCATGGGTCGCCCACGGTCGTCGCCTCCCGGACGCACCTACCTACCCGTTCCAGCACCGCCGCTACTGGCTCTCGCCCGGCGACGCCGGCGAGCAGGCCCCCGAGCAGAACACCCGCTACACCATCGGCTGGGCGCCGCTGGACCTCGACCCGGCCGCCCGGCTGACCGGGCGCTGGCTCGTCGTCGCCCCGGCGGGCGACCTCGCCGACGAGGTGACGGCCGAGCTGACCGCCGCCGGCGCCGACGTGGTGCTGTCCCCGGCGGTCGTCACGGGCGACTTCGCCGGCGTCGTCTCGATGCTGGACCTCACCGGGACCGTCGCCGTCCTGCAGAACCTGGAGGGTGTCGACGCTCCGCTCTGGGTGGTCACCCGGGGCGCCGCCGGTCCGGAGCCGGCACACGACCCGGCCCAGGCGCAGATCTGGGGTCTCGGCCGCGTCGCCGCCCTCGAGCACCCGCGGCGCTGGGGTGGCCTGGTCGACCTGCCGCAGTCCGGCGCCGCCGGGCTGGCCGCCGCCGTCACCAACGGCCGGGACGAGGACCAGATCGCGCTGCGCGACGGCCGCGCCTGGGTCCGCCGCCTGCGCCCCACCACCGTCGCAACCGGCGGCTGGAAGCCCGGTGGCACCGTCCTGATCGCCGGTGGCACCGGCGCGCTCGGCGGTCACGCCGCCCGCTGGGCCGCGGCCAACGGCGCCGACCGGCTGATCCTCGTCGCGCGCCACGGCGGCTCGACCGACCTGCCGAACGCGCAGGTCCACGCGTGCGACCTCACCGACCGGGACGCGGTCGCGGCGCTGCTCGCCGAGGTGGGGCCGGTCGACGCGGTCGTCCACGCGGCCGGCGTCGGCGAGGACACCGCGATCGCCGAGCTGACCCCGGCCCGCCTCGCCGAGATCACCGAGGTCCGGACCGCCGGCGCCCGGTTGCTCGACGAGCTGACCGGTGCGGCGACGTTCGTGGTCTTCACCTCGGCGGCCGGTGTCTGGGGCACCGTCCGGCACCCGGCCACCGCCGCGGCCGACGCCTACCTGGAGGCATACGCGTCGCAGCGGCCGGGAGCCACCACGATCGCCTGGTCGCCGTGGGCGGGCGGGGGCATCGCGGCCGCCGCGGCCGCCGACGGGTCGCTGCTGCGCCTGGGCATCCGGCCGCTCGACCCCGGGCGCGCCGCGGCCCAGCTGGCCGCCCCGGCTCCGGTGATCGCGGACGTGGACTGGGGGCGGTTCGTGCCGGCGTTCGGCCTGGCCCGCTCGAACCGGTTCTTCGCCGAGCTGGAGGTGGCCGCGCCCGAGGAGGCGCCGGTCCAGGACGACGCGCTGCGCGAGCGGCTCAACGCCCTGCCCGCCGAGGAGGCCGACCGGGAACTGGTCGACATGCTGCGCGGGCACATCGCGGCGGTCCTCGGCTTCCAGGACACCGACCGGATCCCGCCGGCCCGGGCCTTCCGCGAGATCGGCTTCGACTCGGTCACCGCCGTCGAGCTGCGCAACCGGGTCAACGCGTCCACCGGCCTGCGCTGCCCGGCCACCCTGGTCTTCGACCACCCGACGCCGGCCGCGCTGGCCACGTACCTGCGCCAGCAGCTCGTCCCGGACACCGAGCTGTCCGTCTTCGACCAGCTCGACGACATCGAGAAACGGCTCGCCGCCGCGGTCACCGACACCATCACCGAGACGAAGCTGCGCATCCGGCTGCGGTCGCTGCTGACCGCGCTCGACGGGCTCGCGACGCCGTCCCCGGCCGCCGTCGCGGCGCCCGGTGACGACGACGATGAGCTGCTGAAATTCATCGACAGTCAGCTGGGCCGGGCCTGACCAGGTAGGGGAGCGCTAGGGGTACGGGCGCCGTCCCGGCACTCCTAGCCTCCCTCTGGGCTGATGTCCCCGCGCATCCGTAGAGGTGGAACTGAATGGCGACCGAGGAAACCCTCCGCGACTACCTCAAATGGGTGACCGCGGATCTGGCCCAGACCCGCCAGCGGCTCGCCGATCTGGAGTCCGCGGAGCAGGAACCGATCGCGATCGTGGCGATGGCCTGCCGGTTCCCCGGCGGGGTGACGTCCCCCGAGGACCTGTGGCGGCTGGTGACCGAGGGCGGTGACGCCATCTCGGCGTTCCCCGCCGACCGCGGCTGGGACACCTGGTGGGAGCCGGGCGCGCCGGAGCTCGACGGGCGCGGCGGCTTCCTGCACGACGCCGGTGACTTCGACCCGGCGTTCTTCGGGATCAGCCCGCGCGAGGCGCTGGCCATGGACCCGCAGCAGCGCGTGCTGCTCGAGGTCGCGTGGGAGGCCTTCGAGCGCGGCGGTATCGACCCGGCCACCCTGCGCGGCACCCAGGCCGGCGTGTTCGTCGGCGGCAGCTACATGGGTTACAGCTCGTACGTCGAAGACCTTCCCGACGGGGTGCTCGGGCACCTGCTCACCGGAACCGCCCCGGCGGTCCTCTCCGGCCGCCTGGCCTACACGTTCGGCCTGGAGGGCCCGGCCGTCACCGTCGACACGGCCTGCTCGTCGTCGCTGGTCGCGCTGCACCTGGCGGCCCGCGCGCTGCGCAACCGGGAGTGCTCGATCGCGCTCGCCGGCGGCGTCGCGGTGATGTCCACGCCGGACTCGTTCGGCGAGTTCACCAAGCAGGGCGGCCTCGCGCCGGACGGCCGGTGCAAGTCGTTCGCGGCCGCCGCGGACGGCACCGGCTGGTCCGAGGGGGTCGGCCTGCTGCTGGTCGAGCGGCTCTCCGATGCGCATCGGCTCGGTCACCCGATCGTGGCCGTGCTGCGCGGCTCGGCGGTCAACTCGGACGGCGCGTCGAACGGGCTGACCGCGCCCAACGGCGGTGCCCAGCAGCGGGTCATCCTGCAGGCGCTCGCCGCCGCCGGCCTGTCGCCGGTCGACGTGGACGCGGTCGAGGCGCACGGCACCGGCACCCGGCTGGGTGACCCGATCGAGGCGCAGGCGCTGCTGGCCACCTATGGGCAGGACCGGTCGCAGCCGCTGCTGCTCGGATCGTTCAAGTCCAACGTCGGGCACGCACAGGCCGCGGCCGGCGTCGGCGGCGTGATCAAGACGATCCTCGCGCTGCGGCACGCCCACCTGCCCCGGACGCTGTACGTCGACGAGCCGACCCCGCAGGTGGACTGGGCTTCCGGCGCGGTGGAGCTGCTCACCTCGGCGCGGGACTGGCCGGCGGTGGACCGGCCGCGGCGGGCGGCGGTGTCGTCGTTCGGCATCAGCGGCACGAACGCGCACGTGATCCTGGAGCAGGCCCCGGAGCCGGCCGAGCGATCAGAACCGGTCCCGGCCGCCAACCTTCCGGTGGTCCCGATCGTCGTCACGGCGAAGTCCGCCGCATCGTTGGAAGCCCACATCACCGCCGTACGGCGTCTGACCGCGCCCGCCGCCGCGACCCTGGCCGCCCGGCCCGTGCACGAGCATCGCGCCGTCCTCCTGGGCGACACGACCGTCCGCGGCACCGCCACCGACGGCCGTCTGGCGATCGTCTTCACCGGCCAGGGTTCGCAGCGCGCGGACATGGGCCGTGAGCTGTATCAGGCGTTCCCGGTGTTCGCGCAGGCGTTCGACGAGGTGTCGGCGTTGCTGGAGATTCCGGATCTCGACCCGGATCAGACGGGGTGGGCGCAGCCGTCGATCTTCGCGTTGGAGGTGGCGCTGCTGGCGCTGGTCCGTTCGTGGGGGATCACGGCGGATGTCTTCGCTGGGCATTCGATCGGTGAGATCACGGCGGCGTACGCGCGCGGTGATCTGTCGCTGGTCGAGGCGGCGACGTTGGTGTCGGCGCGGGCGCGGTTGATGCAGGCGCTGCCGGCCGGTGGGGTGATGCTGGCGGTGCAGGCTTCCGAGGGCGAGGTCCGTGCCGCGTTCTCGGATGTCGATCTTGCCGCGGTCAACGGTCCGCGGTCGGTTGTCGTCGCCGGGCCGGAAGGCGACATCGCGCCGGTGGAGGCGCAGGGGTGGAAGACGACGCGGCTGCGGACCAGTCACGCGTTCCACTCGCGGTTGATGGACCCGATGCTGGATGAGTTCCGGGCGGCGATCGCGGCGATCCCGGACGCCGACTACTGGGTCGGTCACGTGCGTGACACGGTCCGCTTCGGCGACACGATCGCCGCACTCGACGCGGACCGGGTGCTGGAACTCGGCCCGGACACCGTGCTGGCCACGCTGGCTCGTGAGGCCGACCTGGTCGCGGTGGCCGCCATGCGTCGCGGCCGGCCCGAGGTGGAGACGCTGCTCACCGCCGTCGCCGAGCTGTTCGCACACGGGCAGGACGTGCGCTGGTCGCGGCTGCTCGGGGACCCGGTCGCGGATCCCGCCGAGCTGCCCACCTACCCGTTCGACCACCAGCGCTACTGGCTGCGGCCCGGCCCGCGCGAGGCGGCCGCGGCCGAGGACACCGGGTTCTGGGCCGCGATCGACTCCGCCGACCTCAGCCTGGTCGCGCGCGAGCTGCGGATCGACGCCGAGGCGTACCGGGAGACCCTGGGCGCGTTGGTGCCGGCCCTCGCCTCGTGGCGCCGGCGCAAGGGTGCCGATGGCTGGCGTTACCGGGAGACGTGGAAGCCGGTCACCGACCCGACCATCCGGGCGCTCACCGGCACCTGGCTGCTGGTCGGCGACGCCACCGCCGTCGCCGAGCCGCTGACCCGCGCCGGCGCCACCGTGGTCACGGCCGGTTCCGCCGCGGACATCGGCGGACACGGTGACCTCGCCGGTGTGGTGGCGCTGCCCGGATCGCTCGCCGAGACGCTCGCCGTCGCGCAGGCGGCCGAGAACGCCGGCGTCGGGCCGCTGTGGATCCTCACCCACGGCTCCGCCGACGAGATCGGGGGCCTGAGCCGGGTGATCGGCCTGGAGTGGCCGGACCGCTGGGGCGGCCTGATCGAACTCCCGGCGACGCTCGACGACCGCACCGGCGACCGGCTGGCCACGATCCTGGCCGGCGGGCTGGACGCCGAGGACCAGATCGCCCTGCGCCCGTCCGGCATCCACGTGCGCCGCCTCGACCACGCCCCGCCCGGCACCGGCGACGGCTGGCAGCCGCGCGGCACGGTGCTGGTCACCGGCGGCACCGGCGCGCTCGGCGGCAAGGTCGCCCTGTGGGCCGCCGCCCACGGCGCCGGCCACCTGGTGCTCACCAGCCGTCGCGGCCCGGACGCGCCTGGCGTCGCCGACCTGGCCGAGCGGATCCGCGCGGCCGGCGCCGAGGTCACCGTCATCGCCGCCGACCTCGCCGACCGCGACCAGGCCGCCGCGCTGCTGGCGGCCGTGCCCGGCGAGCTCACCGCGGTCGTGCACGCCGCCGGCATCGCCCACAGCGCACCCCTGACCGATCTCGACCAGAACGCGCTGGACGCCGTGCTGGCCGGGAAGGTGGCCGGCGCCCGGCACCTGGACGAGCTGCTCGGCGACACCCCGCTGGACGCGTTCGTGCTGTTCTCGTCGATCGCCGCCACCTGGGGCAGCGGCTGGGGCGGCGCCTACGCGGCCGCCAACGCCGCCCTGGACGCGCTGGCCCGAGACCGCCGGTCCCGCGGCCTGGCCGCCACCGCACTGGCCTGGGGGCCGTGGGCCGGGGCGGGCATGGCCACCGGCGACACCGGCGCCGGGCTGAGCCGTCGCGGCATCACCGCGCTCGATCCGGACCTGGCCGTCGAGGTGCTCGGGCACGCCGTGACCGGCCCCGACGCGGTCCTCACGGTCGCCGACGTGGACTGGCCGTCGTTCGCCGAGACGTTCGCCGCGGCCCGCCGGCGCCCGCTGCTGGAGGACCTGCCCGAGGTCGCCGCCCTGGCCGTCGACGAGCCGGTCGCCGAGACCGGCTGGCGTTCCCGGCTGGCCGCGCTGCCCGCCGGGCAGCGCGAGAGCGCCCTGGCCGACCTGGTCCGCGGCCACGCCGCGAAGGTGCTCGGCTACCCGTCGGCCGACGCGGTCGCGCTCAAGCGGCCGTTCCGCGAGCTCGGCTTCGACTCGCTCACCGCCGTCGACCTGCGCAACGCCCTCGCCGCCGAGACCGGCCTGCGCCTGTCGCCGACGCTTGCCTTCGACTACCCGACGCCGCTGGAGCTCGCCCGCCACCTCCAGGAGCGGGTCTTCGGCGCGGACGCCCCGGCCGAGGTCGTCACCGCGCCGGCGGCCACCGACGACGATCCGATCGTGCTCACCGCGATGGCCTGCCGGTTCCCCGGCGGCGTCAGCACGCCCGAGCAGCTGTGGGACGTCGTGACCGGCGAGGTGGACGCGGTCGGGCCGTTCCCGGACGACCGCGGCTGGGACCTCGACGAGCTGTTCGACGCCGACGGGAAATCCGGTACGTCGTACGTGCTGAACGGCGGTTTCGTCGACGGCGCCGACCGCTTCGACCCGGCCCTGTTCGGCATCTCGCCGCGGGAGGCCCTCGCGATGGACCCGCAGCAGCGGCTGCTGCTGGAGACCGCGTGGGAGACCTTCGAGCGGGCCGGTCTCGACCCGCTCGCGCTCGGCGGCCACCAGATCGGCGTCTTCGTCGGCACCACCTACCAGGGCTACCCGTCGCTGCTGGAGAACAGCGCCGACGATCTCAGCGGCTATCTGGGCATCGGCAGCGCCGGCAGCGTCGCCTCCGGCCGCATCGCCTACACGTTCGGCCTGGAGGGCCCGGCCGTCACCGTCGACACCGCCTGCTCGTCGTCGCTGGTCGCGCTGCACCTGGCGGCCGGGGCGGTGCGCCGCGGCGAATGCGTCCTCGCGCTCGCCGGCGGGGTCACCGTGATGGCCACGCCGGGCACGTTTACCGAGTTCTCCAAGCAGAAGGGCCTGGCCGGGGATGGGCGCTGCAAGGCGTTCGCGGCGGCCGCCGACGGCACCGGCTGGGCCGAGGGCGCCGGCATGCTGCTGGTCGAGCGGCTCTCCACCGCTCGCGCGGCCGGACGGCCGGTGCTCGCCGTGGTCGCCGGCTCGGCGGTCAACTCCGACGGCGCCTCCAACGGGCTCACCGCACCGAACGGACCGTCCCAGCAGCGGGTCATCCGGGCCGCGCTGGCCGGTGCGGGGCTGAGCGCCGCCGACGTGGACGCGGTCGAGGCGCACGGCACCGGCACCAGGCTGGGCGACCCCATCGAGGCCCAGGCGCTGCTGGCCACCTACGGTCAGGACCGGCCCGACCCGCTCTGGCTGGGCTCGATCAAGTCGAACATCGGGCACACCCAGTCCGCGGCCGGCGCCGCCGGAATCATCAAGATGATCCTCGCCATGCGGCACGGCCTGCTGCCGCGCACGCTGCACGTGGACGCGCCCACGCCCGACGTCGACTGGTCGGCCGGCCGCGTCGAGCTGCTCACGCAGGCCCGGCCCTGGCCCGCGGGGGAGCGTCCGCGCCGCGCCGGCATCTCGGCCTTCGGCGTCAGCGGCACCAACGCGCACGTCATCCTGCAGGAGCCCCCGGCGCCCGAGGAGACGCCGGCGGCGCCGACCAGACTGCCGATCTTCCCGTACGTGGTGTCCGCCGCGACCGAGGACGGCCTGGTCGCCCAGACGGCCCGGCTGCGTGACTGGCTGGACACCCGCACCGACGCGGACCCGCTCGACGTGGCCCGCACGCTCGCCGGCCGGGCCGCGCTCGCCCACCGCGCCGTCCACCTCGCGTCCGGCCGTGCTCCGCTGATGCGCGCGCTCAAGCGGGCCGACACCGCCGCCCGCGGCGAGGTCACCGAGGGACGGCTCGCGTTGCTGTTCACCGGTCAGGGTGCCCAGCGGGTCACCATGGGTGAGCAGCTGTACGCCGCGTTCCCGGTGTTCGCGCGCGCCTTCGACGAGGTGTGCGCGCTGGCCGACCCGCGCTTGGAGCAGCCGCTGCGCCTGGTGGTGTTCGCCGACCCGGACGCGCTGGACACCACCGGCTACGCCCAGCCGGCGATCTTCGCGATCGAGGTGGCGCTGCTCGCGCTGCTGCGGCACTGGGGCATCGAGCCGGACATGGTGGCCGGTCACTCGATCGGGGAGATCGCCGCGGCGTACGCGGCCGGCGTCTTCTCGCTCCGGGACGCGGTCGAGCTGGTCACCGCCCGGGCGCGACTGATGCAGGCGCTCCCGGCCGGCGGCGTGATGCTCGCCGTACAGGCGTCCGCCGACGACGTGCGCGCGGCCTTCCCCGAAGTGGACATCGCCGCGGTCAACGGGCCGTCCGCGGTGGTGGTCTCCGGTCCCGAGACGCAGATCGCGCCCGTGGCGGCGCACGGGTGGAAGACCACCCGGCTGCGGACCAGCCACGCGTTCCACTCCCGGCTGATGGAGCCGATGCTCGACGAGTTCCGCGCGGTGGTGCGGACGCTCACCTTCCACCCGCCGGTGCTGACCGCCGACGCGCGATGGGCCGACCCGGAGTACTGGGTCGGGCACGTGCGCGACACCGTACGGTTCACCGACACGATCGCCGGGCTGACCGCCCAGGGCGCCGACCGGTTCCTCGAGGTGGGACCGGACGGCGTGCTCACCGCGCTGACCGCCGCCCTCGTCCCGGACGCCCTGGTGGTGCCGGCGCTGCGGCGCGACCGCGACGAGGTGACCACGCTGCTCACCGGCGTCGCGGCCCTGTTCGCCCGCGGCACCGACGTGGACTGGACCGCGGTGCTCGACGGCGCCGGCGCCCCGATCGCCGACCTGCCCACCTACGCCTTCCAGCGGGAGCGGTACTGGCCGCGGCCCGGCACGGGCACCGGCCTCGACCCGGCCGGCCTGGGTCTGGGCCTGGCCGGGCACCCGCTGCTGGCCGCGACCGTCTCGCTGGCCGGCACCGGCGGCGCGGTGCTGACCGGGCGGATCGCCACGCGCACGCAGCCGTGGCTGGCCGACCACACGATCCTCGGCACGACGCTGGTGCCCGGCACCGCCCTGCTCGACCTGGCCCTGGCCGCCGGCGCGTCGGCGGGCGCGCCGACGGTGGAGGAGCTGGTGCTGCAGCAGCCGCTGCGGCTGACCGGCGACGGCGTGGACGTGCAGGTCAGCGTCGGTGAGCCGGACTCGGACGGCCGCCGGGCGATCGGCGTGCACTCCCGCGCCGGCGACGAGTGGACCGTGCACGCGACCGGCGTCGCCGGCACCACCGTCGCGCACCCCGAGACGTTCGCCTGGCCACCCGCCGGGGCGTCGCGGATCGACACCGCCGGCCTGTACGACCGGCTCGCCGCCGCCGGATACGACTACGGTCCCGCGTTCCGGGGCCTGCGCGAGGCCTGGCGGGCCGGCGACGACCTGTACGTCGCGGCCGAACTGGACGCCGACCCGGACGGTTTCGCCGTCCACCCCGCGCTGCTCGACGCGGTGCTGCACGGCCTGAGCGCCGTGGCGGGCGACGGGGCGGGCGCCACCCGGCTGCCGTTCGCTTTCACCGGGGTCACCGTGCACGCCGACGGCTCCACGCTGCTGCGCGCCCGGCTGCGGGTGAACGGGGACAGCGTGCGGGTCGACGCGATCGACGCCGCCGGTGAACCGGTCGCCACGGTGCAGGGCCTGGTCTTCCGGGCGGTCACCGCCGAGGACACCGCGGCCGGCGAGGGGGACCGCTCCCTGTTCACCGTCGCCTGGACCGCGCAGGACGTGACCGCCGCGGCCGACGCTCCCGTCGTCATCCGGCTCGGCGAGCGGCTCCCGCCCGTGGCGCCGGTGCTGCTGGTCGACGCGAGCGCCCCCGGGTCCGCGATCGAGCGCACCAGCGCCCTGCTGGGGCTGCTGCAGGAATGGCTCGCCGACCCGGGCTGGGCGCAGTCCCGGCTGGTGGTGCGCACCTGCGGCGACGACCCGGACGGGGCGGCGTTGTGGGGGTTGGTGCGCAGCGCGCAGTCGGAGCATCCGGATCGGATTCATCTGCTGGACGGGCCGGAGGACGTGTTCTATTCGGTGCCGCAGGCGCGGGTGCGTGACGGTGTGGTGGAGGTGCCGCGCCTGGTCCGGGTCACCGCCGGTGGGACGCCGGACTTCGGTGCTGGTGCG
>NZ_JBIRWQ010000027.1:0-135095 GCF_044388125.1 Actinoplanes sp. NPDC020271 | reverse complement strand
TGCTGGAGGCCTTCACCTGTTCGCGAGATGGATCAACAATCCTCAGATCGAGTGGTCACACTTCCTCGACCAACGTCCCCGGATATCACAGCTAGGGGTACGGGTCGGCGACTACTTCGGCGGCGAACAGGTCGAGGTGCGCGGTTGCCGACTGGAATCGTCATGATGTATTTCCTCGCGGCGGTGCTGGGAACGGAGCTCAGACGATGCAAGAGTTCTTTCCCCCAAGACTGCGTTCCTGATAAAAGCAACACTCTGAGGTGTGTGGCAGGAGTCAAAATCAGGCGTGCTGCACGTGTGGCTCAGCGGGTCATGCGCCCGTCTCGTTCAGCTCGGCGGCTGTAGCCACGGGGATGGGCTGCGGCATCCCGGCGTCGTAACGCAGGCCGTGGCCGAACGCGAACAGCGGATCGGCGGTGTCGAACGGCGCGTCCGGACGACTGGCTTCGACGGCTGTCATGGAGGACGGCAGGTCGAAGGGAAGCATGCCCTGCGGCGGCACGTCACCGAACAGGGTTCGGACGACGGCTTCCTCGCAGGCGCCGAAATTGGCGAGTACGGCTGCGGCTGAACCGGCGAGTTCGGTGAGGATGGCGGGCCGGTCCAGGTAGATGTCGATGACGGTGGGAACCGTCCGGCTGATTTGGGTGATGCGTTCGATCTCGGCGGCCGGGAACGCCAGCGATCCGGCGTGGAAGAACGACTCGAAGGATGTCCCGTCGCCGCGTTGTTCCCAAGGTGCTTGCAACCGAAGAACGGCGACGTCCGCCTCGTTCGGTGTGGCGACCAGGGTTGCCCGGCCGACGAGGGATTCTGCGGACAGCCCTTCGGCGTAGACCTTCAGGCCGGTGCGCAGGGGTAGTCGTGCTGGACCGGTCGCGGCGTTGGTGAGCAGGGTGTGCGCGGCGGCTTGGGTGGTGATGCCCTCGGCCCGTGCCGCAGTGGTGCCGACGATGATGTCGGCCCGTTCGGTGTCGACGTGGCGCTCATCGAAGAGGCCGAGCCGGAATTTGTCCCTCAACAGCCGGCGCGCCGAGACGTCGATCCGGTCCTGGCTGACCTGGCCTGTCCGCACGAGGGAGATGAGGACATCGGCGCGGTGTTCGCCGCCGAACTGGTCCACGCCCGCGTCCAGGGCTTTGAGCATGCGTTGCTCGTAGGTGAGGTGCTCGACGCCCCAGCAGGTGTTGGACAGGATGCCCCAGTCGGTGCAGACGATGCCGTCGAAGCCGAGCTGCTCGCGTAGCAGGCCGGTGATCATGTCCTTGTTGAAGCCGAAGCCGACCTCTTCGACTCCGTCCAGACCGATCGGCATGCCGTAGTAAGGCATGAGCTGTGCGACGCCCGCGGCGATGGCTGCCGTGAACGGCTTCAGATGAAGGTCGAAGTAGCCACCGGGATAGACCTGCTCACGTCCGTACGAGAAATGGGGATCCTCGCCGTCCTTCTGCGGTCCGCCGCCGGGGAAGTGTTTGGCCATCACCGAGACCGACTCCGGCCCGACCTGATCGCCTTGCAGACCTTTGATGTAGGCGACACCGAGCCGGGCGGTCAACTCGGCGTCCTCGCCGAAGGTGGTGCTCTGCCGGGCCCAGCGCGGTTCGGTGGCGAGGTCGATCTGCGGGTGCAGGGCCGCCCGGATCCCGACTGCCCGGTATTCACGGCGGACCAGGCGGCCGAAGCGTTCGACGAGATCCTCATCGCGCAGCGCGGCCAGGCCGAGCGGCTCGGGGAACTGAGTGAAGGGTCCGGCCATCATCGCGGTGGCGGGATTGTCGGTGAAGTGGTGCCGCGGGTCCGAGGCGACGGTGACCGGGATACCGAGCGGGTGTTTGCGAGCCTCGTCCTGCAGCGCGTTGTGCCACTGCGCGATCTGCCGGGCGCTCGGGGCGAACAGGATGTTGAAGTGGGTGAGCCCCTGGGAGAGCAGCTCGCGGATGGACGCCGAACCGAACATGCCGGGAGCGTCGAAATCGTCGATCTTCACGAACTGCTGGAACAGCAGTCCCGCCTTGTCCTGCAGCGACATCCGGGTCAGCAGGTCGTCGACGCGCTGCTCGACCGGCAGGGCGGGGTCCTCGTACGGGAAACGGGCATTCATAGTGGTGCCTTCCTGAGCCGGGCGTCGAGGGCAGAGGGTGGGTAGTACGTCAGGCCGAGTTCTTGATCCGGGTGATCGCCAGCGCCGCGATGGCGCAGAAGACGGCACTGGCCAGGAACAGCAGTGGATAGCCGGCGTCGAAGAGCGCGTTGCCGACAGGGATGAACACCACGCCGGCCAAGAAAGGGGAGAGTGACTGCGGCAGGGTGTTGGCGATGTTGAGTACGCCGAGATCCTTGGCGGCGTCGTCCTTGTCCGGCAGAAGGTGCAGGCACAGCGCCTGGTCGACGGCGAAGAACATGCCCGCGCCCAGGCTCAGGACCACTTGCAGGACCAGGATGGCGGGCATGCCGGCCGCGCCCAGCGCGGGCGTGAGCGCGATGCCGGCCAGGGCGCCGCCCATGATGAACCCGGCGCCGATGATGAAGGGTTTACGCCGGCCGATCCGATCGGACAGGTAGCCGCCCACGACGCTGAACAGCACCAGGGCCACGAGTCCGATCACGTTGGCGATGGCGTTGAACCGCAGCTGTTCGTCGGTGTCGGCGACGCCGAAGTCCGCGGCGAGGAACAAGGTGAGGTAACTGGGCAGTGCGCCGAAGCCGAGCGCGATGAAGAATTTGCTCAGCCAGGCCCACTCGAAGTCGGGGTGTTTGCGCGGGTTGAAGACGAACGACAGCATCAGCTGCCGCACGTTCAGTGGCTGCGCCGCGGGATGCTCTCGGGTCCGGTCGCGCAGGCGCAGAGCGAACCACAGCCCGAGAAGTAGTCCCAGGATGGCCGGTACGGCGAAGCGCAGCAGGTCGGTGGGTAGTACGAACAGCAGCACGGCGCCGACGGTGATGCCGAGCGAGGTGACCGAGCCGACGATCCCGGACACGCTGCCGCGTCTGGCGTCGGGTACCTGGTCGGCGATGGTCGCACCGGTGCCTGCCATGGCGAAGTTGGCTCCGGCCTGAGCGATGCACCAGGCGATCAGTAGAGCGGTGACGTTCGGTGCCAGGCCGCACGCGACGAGCCCGGCAGTGGCGGCGGTGAGGCCACCGACGATGAACGGCCGGCGCATACCGGCGGTTGAGGTGCAGCGGTCCGACAGCCGGCCGGCCAGCGGCTGGCAGATCATCGCGACGGCGGCGCCGGCCCCGGTGACCAGGCCGAGGCGCGCGGGGGTGGCGTCGGCGCCGACGAGGTGCTGGATCTTGACTGAGAGGCCGCCGGTGACCGGGGCGATGATGGCCATGTAGATGCCGAATTGGGCGGCGGCGAGCCGGCGGACGTAGCCGGGCGGGGAGGCTTCGGGGACAGCGGACAGGGAGGACGGTGGTCGGAGCATGACCATTCCCTTCGGCGTGGCGACCTGGGAGGACGCAGGTCTGCCCGGGCGGGATGCGTGAGCGGAGTTGATGAGTCGTGGGCCGGTTCCGGGCACGGCTGTTCACCGGCGCGAAGCCGTGAGGCCCTGCGAAGGAGCCGACGATTTCCCGGCGACGAAGCCGGGGCGGCATGGCGGCTCATCTGCGTGCACCGCTCGGCGGACGCGCTGGCAGCTATCGCCGATGCGGGAGGTGATCCGGGGCGCTACGACGCGAGGTCGAGCAGGTTCGCGGTGTGTTGGTGGTGACGCCGGCCGGGGGGACCGCTGCGGCCGGCGTCACCTGTCGATGCAGTCCTCAGCCGATGCAGATGCCGGGGACTGCCTGCTTGCGGACGAGGACGGGGGCGGAGGTCGACCCGTCCGGGTACAGCGGCAGCAGTTCTTGGAATTGCGGGTTGAAGAAGGCTGCGCGCAGCGCTGAGGTGGACTCCCAGACGGCAATGTTGGTCAGTACCCGGCTGCTGGCGGTGCCCCGGTAGAGCTGGGCGGAGATGAAGCCGGGCTGCTGGCGCATGACGATCGAGTCCTTCTGCCAGACGTCGATCACGGCATCGATGCCTCCGTCAGGGGCGACGAAGGTGTTGATGAGGGTGACGGGTCCGTCGTCGGGGCTTTCCAGCTGTGCGAAGAACGGTATGGACGGGTCGGTGTCCTTGAGTTCGATCATGGCGTGGGCGTCCTTTCGATCAGTTGTCAGGCCTGTCGTTCGGGGAGCCGGGCCACGAGGCCGTCCAGTTCGGGAACCACGGTGATCTGGCAGCTCAGCCGGCTTTCGTCGGTGCGGTCGTAGGCGAGTTCGAGCATGCCGTCTTCCATGTCATCGGGCGGATCGAGCTTCGCGGACCACTCGGCGCCGATGTAGCAGTGGCAGGTCGAGCAGGCGCACATTCCGCCGCATTCGGCGAGGATTCCCGCGACACCGAGTTCCTGCGCGGCGCGCATCAGCGACTGCCCGGGGGTGGCCGGCCCGGTGATCTTCCGGCCGTCGGCCTCGATGAAGGTGACTTCGACACTCACTCAGGCCGCCGCCTTGGTGTCGTACGGGGCCAGCGAGGCGACGTTCTTGCCGTCCGGGGTGAAGGTGACCAGCGTGCGATAGAGCATGTGGACACGGTTGTCGGCCCACAACGCGCTGACCGGGTCGATGCGGAAGAAGATCTGCCGCAACGCGACGCCCTCACGTTTGAAGTTGTCGTACATGTTCGAGTCCTGCAGCCAGGAGAATTGCTCGCGGCTGACGTCGATGGCGTGCTCGATGTCGGCCTGTTCGGTCAGGAACGTGGCCCGGCCGGTGACCTGGACCGAACGGACCTTCATGCGCCCGTGGAAGCCCTCCGCGGGTGTGTGCGCCAGGGCGTAGGCGATGTTCGGGTTGTTCTTCAGCGCCGCGTACTTGCGGGTGTAGGTGAACGTGTGGCAGTAGACGGCCAGACCGTCCGAGGCGAAGTGCATGGTGGCGGCCGACGGGGTGCCGTCGGCGGAGACGGTCGCGATGGAGCCGATCTCCTCCTCGCGCAGCAGGTCGGTGATGGCCTTCTCGACCTGGCTGGCGTCGGGCAGAACGGGGGGCATGGCTCTCCTTCAGGGGCGGGGATTGGTCAGGGTCGGTAGCAGCACGGCGTCGACGAAATCCGTCTGCGCGGGGGTGTCGAAGTGCTGGTGGTGGATCAGGTAGCACACCAGGGCTTCGCCGATGATCAGGTCGAACAGTCGCCCGGCCAGCGCCGGGTCGTGCAGCTCGCCCCGGCCGATAGCGCGGTGCACGACGTCGCGGCACTCCTGACGGCGCGGCTCGAGGGCGACACCCCAGAGCGTCTCGGCGATCACCGGATCGCGTTGTGCGGCCGCCAGCAGGCTGGCGAACGCGGGAACCTGTTCCATCTCGGCCAGGCCCGCCATCAGCGCGACCAGCCGTATCAAGTCCTCACGCAGCGACCCGGCGTCGCTGGGCAGCGCCACCTCCCGGGACCGGGCGACCAGCGCGTCACAGACCAGCGAGCGCTTGTCGGGCCAGCGCCGATAGATGGTCGCTTTGCTGGCGCCGGCGCGAGCGGCGACCGCATCGATGGTCAAGTCGTCGTACCCGACTTCGCGCAGGAGGTCCAGCACGGCGTTGACGATGGCGGCGATGCGGGCGGCGGCGCGGCCGCCCGGCGGTGTGCTCTCAATCATTGTGAACGGAACCGTACTGATTTTGTGACGAGGTTGCAAGGAGTTGAGCATTGCTTTCGGTCAGAATGTGTACGGTACCGTTTCGGTATGCAGAATCCAGGTGTGGTCATCGTCGGTGCCGGACACGGCGGTGGTGCGGCGGCGGCTGAACTGCGGTCGGCCGGATATTCGGGGTCAATCACCTTGCTGGGTCAGGAACCGTACGCGCCCTACCACCGGCCCCCGCTGTCCAAGGCTTGGCTCGCCGGGGCGGCCGACGCGCAAGCCCTGCAGCTGCGGCCCGGACGGTTCTACCGTGAGCAGGGCATCGACCTGCGGCTCGGCTCGATGGTCGTGGGGATCGACCGGGCGCGCAGGGCCGTGACCCTCGCGGATGGCCAAGAGCATCCCTACGACCATCTGATCCTCGCGACCGGTTCCCGGCCTCGCCGGCTACCGCTGCCGGGCGCCGACCTCGACGGCGTGCTGGTGCTGCGCGATGCGCGAGATGCCGATCGCCTCAAGGCGGCCCTTGTCCCAGGGGTCAGGATCATCGTTATCGGTGGCGGCTACCTCGGACTGGAGGTCGCTGCCGCGGCGTCCGGCCTGGGCGCGCAGGTCACCGTGGCGGAGCAGCAGGATCGACTGCTGCCGAGGGTCGCGGGCGAGGCGCTCGCCGGTTTCCTTGCCGACTATCACCGGTCGCACGGCGTCGAGGTGCTGTTCAGCGCGGCGGTGACCCATCTGCAGGGTTCTGCTGACGGACAGGTCCGCCGGGTTCACCTCAGCGATGGCGGGGTGCTCGACGGCGATGTCGTTCTGATCGCCGCGGGTGGCGTCGCGAACGTCGAACTTGCTCAGGACGCCGGTTTGGACTGCGCGGACGGTGTCATCTGCGACGCGTCCGGCAGGACCAGCGACCCGCGGATCTTCGCTATCGGCGATTGTGCTCGGCGTCCCGTGCCGTATGGCGGTGGCGTGCGGCGGCTGGAGAGCGTGCAGAACGCGAACGAGCAGGCGCGCCGGGTGGCCGCCGCGGTGTGCGGGTCGCCGCTACCGCCGGATGAGGTGCCGTGGTTCTGGTCCGATCAGTACGACCTCAAGCTGCAGCTGGCCGGGCTGCCGTACGACTTCGACGAGGTGGTCGTGAGAGGTGATCCCGCGAAAGCGCCGTTCGCCGTCTTCTATCTGCGCCACGGGGTCGTCCAGGCCGTGGAGGCGGTCAACGCGCCTCGCGAGTTCGCGGTGGGCCGCCAACTCATCGGCGCGGGCCGTACGGTTGCGCCGGCTCTGCTTGCTGATCCCTCGGTGGCGATGCGCGACATCAGCACGGCGGCCACTCAGGTGGCACCGGCTCAGAAATGAGCAGCCCAGGACGATAAATGTAACGTGAGTTCGGACCGGGCTTCCGCTGGCGTGTTCATGCCGTCGTGGTTGTGCCCGCGGCCGGTGGAACGGTCACGGCTTTTCGAGCTCGACGCGCGGCTGGGCGCTCTCGGCAACATCGCCCAGGTGCTGATTCCCTTGTCGCTCGTGGTGTCTGCGGTGTGGCTGGGGCCCTGGGTGTTATTGCCGTTGATCTTCCCGGTGCCGTTGTTCGTTGCGATGCCGTGGCTGATCCGGCGCGTGCGTCAGCCGGAGTGGTTGCTGCTGGCGGGCATTCTCGGTTTGGGATGCTCGCTTGCCGTCTCGATCGCCATGACCGGGGGGCTGCGCAGTCCGCTGGTCCCGTGGGCGGTTTTCATCTGGCCGGGTGTCAATGCGCGGTTCAACCGCCGGGCCGGGGCGTTGATCATCGTCGTGATCAGCGTGCTGATGGCCGGCGCTGTGCTGGTGGCACCGCCGCGGCCGCCCGCGCCGGCGGCGGCAGTGCTCGTCTGCCTGCTCGCGGCGGTGGTGACCACTGCCTACTACACCGGTGTGCTGAGCCGGGCGGAAAGCGACCAGCGTGCTGCGGCCACCATCGACCCGCTGACCGGACTGCTCAGTCGCGCCGCCCTCGCGACCCGGTTCGACGATCTGCGGCGTGAGGCCGTGCAGCATCGGTGGCCGCTGTCCGTGGTGGTCTGCGACATCGACCACTTCAAACGGGTGAACGACACCTGGGGTCACGACCGCGGCGACACGGTCCTTCGAGCCGCGGCCGCAACGCTGGAGCTTGGCGCACGCTCGTCCGACCTGCTCTGCCGGTTCGGGGGTGAGGAGTTCATTCTCGTCCTGCCCGGCGTCCCCACCGGTGAGGCGGTGGAAGTCGCTGAACGGCTACGCGCCGCGGTGGCGCAGGCAGAGCCTGGCGGTCTGCCGGTGACCGCCTCGTTCGGCGTCAGTTGTGCCTACGGAGCGGATATCGACTTCGCGGCACTGTTCCGGGCTGCTGACGCCGCGCTGTACCGCGCCAAGGCGGCCGGGCGTAACCAGGTCGCTGCGGATGCCGGGGCCGAGGGTGCGGACCCGGCGCAGGCCGGCCGGCCGGAGCCGGTTAACCCGCGATGAGCGCTGTGGCTGGATGTAGCTGCAGTTGTGGTGGTGACGTCAGGAGAGGCCCAGCCGGCGTACCTGATCGGATAATTGATCAGCTGCCTCACGGACCGGGGTGATGTAACGGTCGAGCTCCGAGTCCGGCACTCGGTGGGAGAGTGCCGCGATGCTGAGGGCGGCGACGACCCGGCCTCCGTCGCCGAGGATCGGCGCGCCGATGCCCAGGACGTCCGGATCCAGTTCCCCCCGGCCGACCGCGTATCCCTGCTCGCGGATGTCGGCGAGGTGAGCCCGCAGTTTGTCGGCGTCGGTGTAGGTGGCGTCGGTGAAGCGGGTCAGGGGGTCCGCGAGCAGACTGCTCAGTTCGTCGTCGGTGGCCCAGGCGAGCAGTGCCAGTGCCGCTGCTCCCGCGTTGACGGGCAGTACCTGGCCGCGCTCGTAGGACAGCCGAAGTGTCTGTCCGGCTTCCTCGCGTTCCAGGCAGACCACGGCTGACCCGGCGCGCCGAGTCAGAATCGCCGGCGCGCCGGTGCGGTCCACCAGCCTGCGCATGATCGGCTTGGCCAGATCGGAGAGCCCGACGCCTTTACGGGCCAGCCGCGCCAGATCCAGCACCCGGGGGCCGAGACGGAACCCGCTGCCGGCCTGGTTCTCCTCCAGGAAGCCGTTGGAGGTCAGTGACTCGAGGTATCGGTAGGCGGTGGAACGAGCGACGCCGAAGTGTTTGGCGACCTCGTTGGCCGACACCGCCAGGCGGTCGTCGTCGAACAGGAGCAGGATGTCCAGGGCTCGGTCCGCGGTCGAGTTCCGGACCCGGTATCCCTGGTTGTTCCCCGCCTCGCGCGGCGCCGATGCTGACATGCGAGCAAGTTAGCAGGCGCCGCGCGTCCGCCTTCGTTTACTGGACCGGCTGGTAGGCCGATCCGCCGTCGGCGAGCAGCCGGTCGGCCTCGGCGTAGATCTGCTCGGGTTCCAGACCGAAGTCGATGCTCTTACGGAACGGCTGCCGGACGTCCTTCTCCACGCGCAGATACACCTCGTTGCGGTTGCCCTCGGGGTCGAAGAAGTAGATGCCGAGGGCGTTGCCGTGGGTCACCTCCTGCTGGACGTCGATGTTCTCCTGCTTGAACAGGCGGTGGAAGGCGCGGATGTCGTCGAGCGAGGCGACCCGCCAGGAGATCTGGTGCTGCTGCTTCTCGCCGATGGCGGAGGTGCGGCCCTTCTGCAGCACGAACTCGTGGTGCTCCTCGTCGGGGCGTGCGCTGAAGAAGACGATGCCCAGGTCGTCGTCCTCGTCGGTGACTGTCAGGCCCATCACCCGCTCGTAGAAGTCGCGCATCGTCGGCAGGTCGTAGACCCAGAGGCCGGTGTGGCCGAGTCCGGTGATCGCCATGACTCCACCTCTCCTTGCTGTTCTGTTTTTCAGGACACGTATCCTGAATAGCAAAACAATAGTACGATCGTGGCTTGGCAACGGTCAACGACAGAAGAGGTGCACGACCCATGCGACTGGCCACACTTCGCGTCCGGGGCGAGACCCGAGCGGCACGCCTCGACGGCGACGAGTACGTCCTGCTCCCCAACCCCGACGTCGGCGCGTTGCTGGCCACCGGACCGCAGTGGCAGCAGGAGGCCACCCAGCAATCGGGAGAGCGGCTCGCGGTCATCGACGCGGTCTATGCGCCGGTGGTACCGCACCCCAACAAGATCATCTGTCTGGGGCTGAACTACGCCACCCACATCGCGGAGATGGGCCGGGACACCCCGCAGTACCCGACGCTGTTCGCCAAGTACGACGCGGCGCTGATCGGCGCATACGACGCCGTCACCCTCCCGTCCGTGAGCGACCGGGTCGACTGGGAAGCCGAGCTCGGCTTCGTGATCGGCCGGCCGGCCCGCCATATCGGCAAAGCCGACGCGCTCGGCTACGTCGCCGGCTACACCGTCGCCAACGACGTCACCATCCGTGACTACCAGCGCCGTACCCGCGAGTTCCTGGCCGGCAAGACGTTCGAGGCGACCACCCCGGTCGGCCCGGTGCTGGTCACCGCGGACGAGTTCGGCGACGCCGAGCCGGATCTGGAGATCCGCTGTGAGGTCGACGGCGAGGTGATGCAGCGCTCGCGGACCTCGGACCTGCTGTTCGGGATCGCCGACATCGTTTCTTACGTCAGCGACATCATCACGCTGCTGCCCGGCGACCTCATCCTGACCGGCACACCGGGCGGGGTCGGTGACGGCCGCGACCCGAAGGTCTATCTGAAGCAGGGCCAGACGCTGCGCACGGTCATCGAAGGACTTGGTG
This sequence comes from Actinoplanes sp. NPDC020271, assembly GCF_044388125.1. NCBI lineage: Bacteria > Bacillati > Actinomycetota > Actinomycetes > Micromonosporales > Micromonosporaceae > Actinoplanes > Actinoplanes sp. NPDC020271. Next base: position 124,685 of record NZ_JBIRWQ010000027.1, on the reverse strand, counting down.
AGACGTCGAACATCTGCCTGCCGGAGAAGGACGCCTGACCGTACGGGTCGGCACACACGTCGGCGCCCGGCACAATGTCGTGCCGGGCGCCGATCTGCGTCGGTATCGGGTTCAGTTGCTGTGTGATCCGGTCATCAGCGCGGCGAGGTCCTCGGGACGGATGAACGACGGGGGCGGCGGCGGGCCCCAGCTGAACAGGCCCTTGGCGCCCTCGTGCACCTCCGGGGTCCACAGCTGGTCGTCGACGATGCAGTCCATGTCGGAGTAGTACTCGCTGAAGTTGCCGGCCGGATCCTTGAGGTACCAGAAGAAATTCGAACCGGCATGGTGGCGGCCCAGGCCCCAGACGTGACGCTCGGGGTGGTCCTCCAGCATCGCCATCGCTCCGCGGCCCACGTCGTCGACGTCGTCGACCTGCCATGACGTGTGATGCAGGAACGACACCGGGGCCGAGAGCACCAGCACGTTGTGATGATCGGCCGAGCAGCGCAGGAAGGCCCCGACGTCACCCATCAGGTCACTGACCTTGAAGCCCAGGCCGTCGCGGAAGAACGCTGTGGTCGCCGCGAAGTTGGTGGTACCCAGCACCGCGTGCCCGAGTTTGCGGGGCTGGATCCGCTCGTCGCGCACGATCCCCGGTGCGCGGACGTTGTGACGCTCCACCCGGCCGGGGCCGTTGTACGGGGTGGCTGGTGTGACCGGCTGCGTGATGCGAGCCTCCGGCTGCAGGACCGCGCGGACCCCGGTTGCCGGCTCGTACGCGGTCAAGGCGTCGCCGTCGAGTTCGGCGGACACTCCCATCCGGTGCAGCCCGGCCGCGGCGGCGGCCAGGTCGTCGGTGTCGTCGGCGCCGACGCGGATCTCGACGAGCCTGCGGGTGGGCGCGGGCACGACACGCAACTGCCGGCCGCCGTCGCGGGTGGCGAACCATCCGTCGTCCTGCGGTTGAAGTCCGAAGTCGGTGTAGTAGGCGGCTGTCTCCCCGGGGTTGGGTACTCCCATGGTGACCGAGGACAGACGATGCAATGCCATCAGTGATGCCTCCTCGTGCTCAGCTGTGGAAGCGCTGGCGCAGCTCGCCGATACCGGTCACGTACGAGACCAGCTCGTCGCCGTCGGTGAGCCACCGCTGGGGTTTGCGGCCGAGGCCGACGCCGGCCGGTGTTCCGGTGAACACGATGTCCCCGGGCGACAGGGGCAGGACGGCTGACAGCCGGGCGATCAGGACCGGGACGGACAGCAGCAGGTCCGAGGTACGGCCCTTCTGGACCTCCTCGCCGTTGATGGCACAGCCCAGCTGCAGATCGCCGGGGTCGGCGAACGCGTCCGGGGTGACCAGGTACGGGCCGGTCGGCGCGAACCCGGGGTAGGACTTGCCGAGGCTGAACTGTGGTGCGGGGCCGGCGAGCTGGGTGCGGCGCTCGGAGATGTCCTGCCCGACGGTCAACCCCGCCACGTGATCCCAGGCGTCCTGCTCGGCGACCTGATACGCGTACGTCCCGATGACCATGACCAGTTCCACCTCCCAGTCGGTCTGTCCGCCGTCGGGAAGCCGCACGTCGGTGACCGGGCCGGTCACGCAGCTGGCGAACTTGGTGAACACCGGAGGCAGGCCGTCGGGCACCGCGAACCCGGACTCGGCGGCATGATCGCGATAGTTCAGCCCGATCGCCAGGATCTGGCGGGCAGCCGGCGCCGGAGCTCCGAGATCGGCTGCTGCGAACGGCACGCCGGCGGGCAGCGTGATTGCCGAGGCCCACGCCCGGAATTCGGCCCACCGCGCATAGACGGCCTGCGGGTCAGCGGCGAAGCGGCCTTCGCTGAGCTGCTCGACGTCGACGGCGGTGTCCTGGTCGGTGATCAGGACCAGACGGCCGGAGAGGTTGGCGATACGCACAGGTGACTCCTGGTGCAGAGATAGTGGATCAGACAAGGGGGGTGATGTTCTCGTCGATGCCGAGCAGGGCCTTGCCGTACACCTCGGCGGCGACGGTGGGCGCGGCGACGGCGTGCCGGCCGGCGGTGTTGGCGTCCCGCCAGATTCGCTGCAACGGGTTGACGTCAGCGAAGGTAGCCGCGCCGTGTACGGAGACGAGCGTGTCGATGGCCTGCAGCACGTTGCTGATCACCCAGCCGGTGTCGGCGCGCACCCGTGCGCGGCGCAGCACGTCCGGATACTCGCCGCGGGCGGCTGCCTCGTCGATGTCGGCGGCCGCCCGCCAGGCGTGCAGGTGCGCGGTGTCGATGCGCATGGCCGCGTCGGCGATCTGCAGCTGCACCGCGACGGAGTCGGCCTGGCTCTCGTAGAAGGTGTAGGAAATCGGTTTCTTGGCGGCCTTCTCGGTGACGAACTTCAGTGCGGCCCGGCCGAGGCCCAGCTGCGGGCCGGCCAGCACGAGCGCCAGGACCGGCACGAACGCGGCCCGGCTCAGGACCTCGTCGGTGTGTTCGGTGGGGTAGCGACCCTCGATCGCGGCGGGTACGGACATCACCCGGTGCTCGGGCACGAAGACGTCCTCGGCGATCAGGCAGTTGCTAGCGGTGCCCTTCATACCGGCGACGAACCAGGTCTCCTCGAGCGTGAGGTCGGTGCGCGGCACCAGCACCAGCGCCTGATCGACGACCGCGCCGTCGTTGTCGGTCAGCGGCACACCCAGCACCGCCCAGTCGGAGTGCCACGAGCCGGAGTTGTAGTACCAGCGTCCGGAGACGCGCCAGCCTCCGTCGGTCCGGGTGGCCGTCGAGGTGGGACTGAGTACACCGGTCACCCGGGCGCCGGGGTTGTCACCGAACACGTCGTCCTGGGCCTTGCCGGGGAACAGGCTGGTGAGCCAGTTGCAGACGTTGACCAGAGTGACGACCCAGGAGGTGGAGCCGTCCCCCTCGGCCAAGGCAGCCGACACGTCCAGTACGGTGCGCAGCTCGGTCTGCAGACCGCCGTAGCGTCGTGGTGTGGTGAGCTGGAACAGCCCGGCCTCGGCGATCGCGTCGATCACCTCGTCGGGTACGCGCCGGTTCGTCTCGGTGGCCGCGGCGTGGGCGCGCAACAGCGGCTGCAGGGCCTCGGCGCGAGCGACGAGCTCTTCTCGGGTGGTCATGGTCGGTCCTTTCCGGGCGGGCGAGTGGGTGGTCACCGGGCGCAGGCGGCGATCTGGTCGCTCACGGTGCGAGCGGCGGGGTACGCCGAGTGGGTGCCGAACCGGCGGTGGCCGTAGACCAGCGGCGCGGCGTGCCTGGTATCGGCATGGGTGACCGCGCCGAGCAGCAGGATGTGATCGCCGCCCTCGACGCTTTGCTGCACGTCGCAGGCGAGCCACCCCGGTGCGCCCAGCAGCCGGGGAAGGCCCTGATCGAGTTGCCAGGCGACGCCGGCGAATCGATCCTGGGCGCGCCGGGCGAAGCCCAGCGCGAGCTCGCTTTGGGCGTGGCCGAGAACGTTCACGCCGAAACGGCCACTGGCAGTGATACGGGCCAGGACACTCGACTGCCGGTCCAGCGCGATCGACACCATCGCCGGGCGCAGCGACAGCGAGGCGAACGCGCTGACCGTTGCGCCGTACGGATTGTCGTCCTGGATGGTTGTGACGACCGTGACGGGCGCGCAGACGCCGGCCATGAGGTCGCGAAATTCCTGCTCACCAAGCATGGAAACCCCTGAGCGAAATCATCATAATGATTACGGCGATGCTGCATCCCGGTTACGCGGCGAGTCAAGGGCCTGGGCTATATTCGTCATATTCATTTCGGTGACCCGGCGGCGACCTGCGGGCGGCGCGAAGCGCGAGGGGGCACGCGATGGTGCGTAGCGGCGGCAAGAACGACCGCGCGCCGAGCGACCCGGCCGACCCGCCGGCACTGCGCCGCGGCGACTGGACGCGTCCAGCCGCTCAGGGGCGCGCCGAGCAGGCGGCCGACCTGGTGGCGACGCTGGTCGCTGCAGCTGTGCCAGGGGCTCGCCTGGGCACCAAGGAAGAACTACGGGCCCGCTGCGGCGTCTCGGTCGGAACCTTCAACGAGACACTGCGGCTGTTGCAGGCGCGCGGCCTGGTGACCGTGCGGCCGGGCCCGGGCGGGGGCCTGTTCGCCGCCGAGCAGTCACCCATGGTGCGGCTGGGACATTCGGTGCTCGCCCTGGACGGCGACGCCGCCGATGTCGCGGAGGCCGTCCGGATCCGTAACGCCCTCGATCCGTTGCTCGTCGAGGATGCGCTCTGGCACGGCTCTCCCGCCGACATCCAGGACATGCGGGCACTGGTGGGTCAGATGCAGGACGCGGCCGACGCGGCCGACCCGGACGCCTTCGTCCGGGCCAATTGGCGACTGCACGCCCGGATCGCCGCAGTCAGCCCGAACACTCTGCTGCGTTCGATGTATCTGGGACTGCTCGACCTCGTTGAGCGGCGCACGGTATCGGTGCGCCCCGACGGCCGCAAGCCGCTGGATGAGCACATCCGGGACCGGTGCCGGTTGCACGCGGCGCTGGTCGACGCGCTCGACAAACGCGACCGTGACGAAGCGATGCGCCTGATCGCCGAACATGCCGACAGCGGGGCCAACCTCAGCGCCTGACCGGCCGGACAGCGTCATGAGCCACCGGTCTACTGCTGATCAGGGGATACACCTCTAGTGCTAGAGGTGATACAACTTCATGTCACCGGCGCATGACCGGCTTGTTGCGGGTAGTCGACATTCCGGCACTAGATTTTTTCAAAAAACAGGACCATAGTCCTCTCAGATAGGACTCCGGCGATGGTGGGGAAGTGGCCATGTCACCCGACATGACGGCAGGCACGCGGCCTGCGGAACCGAAAATCAACCGCTCTCTGACGCTGCACCTGCGCGGTGACTGGGGCACCGCGAATTTGCACCGGGTCTGCGGGTGGATCTCCCAGGAACTCACCGACCGATGCGGCCCGCACACCCGCATCGCAATCTGGAATGGCCGCGGGTTCAGCGACTCCGTCCGTGCGGTCGGCCGCGGCGAAGTCGACGTCGCGATGACGACACCGGTCGCGTTCACCACTGCCGCGCTCGACGCCCGCGGCGTCTTCAGCGCGGAAGGATTTCCGGAGCTGCGCGCACTGGGCGTCGTCCCGCAGCGCGACCGCCTGGTCATCGGCGTGCACAAGTCCTGGGGCGTCACCACCTTCGCCGAACTGCGCGAGAAGAAGCCACCGCTGAAGCTGGCCACCTCCATCAACGACGGCGTCAACTACGTCGGCCTGGCAGCACACGAGATCCTGAACCGGTCCGGCGTCGACATCCGCGCCTGGGGCGGGCAGTTCCTCGAGGACGAACGCCCCTTCGAAACCCTCGACCACGTCCGCGACGGCCGCGCCGACGCCATCGCGCACGAGGCCTACATGCTGCCCGCCTGGCAGCAGATCAGCCCCGACATGAACTTCCTCGAGGTCGAAACCGACGTGCTCGACGGCCTGTGGAACGACTACAGCTGGCCGGCCGCGACCGTCGACGACGGGCACTTCCCCGGCAGCGGCAGCTTCCGGACCCTCGACTTCTCCGACTTCCTCGTCCTTACCCGCGCCGACCTTGCCGACGACGTCGCCTACGCGATCGCCTGGGTGCTGGGCGAGACCCGGCACCTCATCGAGGGCCAGTACCGGCACCTGGCGCCCGAGCGCAGCCCGATCACCTACCCGCTGGACCCGGCCACCATGGGCGTGACCCCGGTCCCGCTGCATCCCGGCGCCGCCCGTTACTACCAGGCACTGCCGCGCCCATGACTCCCGATGAAGCCCAACAGCTGGCTGTTCAGGCCTCCAACGCCCTGGCGGCCGCCGGTCACCAGGACATGATCTGGGGGCACGTCGCCGTCCGCGACCCGAACAACCGCGGCATCTGGATCAAGTCACCCGGCTGGGGCCTCGAAGAAGTCGACCCCACCTTGCTGCAGCTGGTCTCCTTTGACGCCGAGGTGCTCACCGGCACCGGCAAACCTCACAAGGAATGCCACATCCACCTCGAAGTGCTGCGAGCCCGCCCCGACCTGGTCTGCTCCGTGCACACCCACGCCCGCAACGCCGTCGCGTTCGCCGCCCTCGACGTACCGCTGCTGGCCCTCTCCCACGAAGGCGCACTGTTCGGCGGCGACGACGTGCCGCGCTTCCGCGAGACCGGCGCCCTGGTCAGCACACCCGCGCTGGGCAAGAGCCTGGCCGAGGCGCTCGGCGACGCCCCCGCCGCGCTCATGCCCAAGCACGGCATGGTCGCCGCCGGTCGCAGCGTCGCCGCGGCCGTCATGCATGCGGTCCTGCTCGACCGCGCCTGCCAGACCCAACTCGCGGCCATGGCGGCCGGCCCGGTCACCATTCACTCCGATCGAGCCGAGGCGCGCGCCAAACGCAGCGAATGCTGGCCCGACGCGCAAATCGAGGCGGGCTGGCAGTACCTGCTGCGCAGCACCACCGCCGGGCTTGCCCTCTGAGCCGGCCCCGGCATCCGCCGCCTGCACCCGTACTCGAGCACCGATTTCACCAGTTCTCTCAGCGACTAAGGAATTCTTCATGGCCGACCCGACCAGCACCGCATCAGCCGCCGGCACCGAGTGGATCACGGTGCCGACCCCCGACGGGCCGATGCGTGTGTACACCGCCCGACCCGCAGGTCCCGCCGATCGGGCCGTGATCGTGCTGCAGGAAGCCTTCGGCGTCAACGACCATATCCAGGACATCACCCGCCGCTACGCGGCCCGCGGATTCCTCGCCGTGGCTCCCGACCTGTTTCACCGCAACGGTGTCGGCACCCTCGACTACCAGCAGCACGCCGAAGCGATGCCGCTGATCGGCGCCATCGGGGCAGACGCCATCGTCACCGACGTCGGTGCGGTCCTGGCCTACCTGGGCACCACCGAGAACATCCCGGTCAGCCGCGCCGCGATCCACGGATTCTGCTTCGGTGGGCGTGCGGCCTTCACCGCAGCCACCGCGATTCCCGGCCTGGGCGCCACCGTCGTGTTCTACGGGCCAGGCATCGCCGCCGGCCCGCACGCCGTCCTCGACCGCGCCAAGTTCATCGACGCCCCGATGCTGCTGCACGTCGGCGCCGAGGATCCCACGATCCCTGCGGAGCAGGTCGCCGCGATCGACAACGCGTTGACCGAGGCCGGAGTCACGTTCGACAGCTACGTCTACGCCGGCGCCGGTCACGCCTTCGCTTGCGACGCCCGGCCGCACATGTACCACCCGCAGCCGGCGCAACTGGCCTGGCAGCGCACCCATGAATTCCTCGACCGGCACCTGCCGGCGGGCGCCTGAGACAACCCGGGTCATCCACCACTCACCGAAGCGAGGCAGCCCGATGGCCATCGTTCAAGAAGTCGTCCAGGTCGTCTGCACCGACCAGCCGGAACGCACGATCGAACGCGACGAGGAGCACCTGCTGGCGGCGCCGCACGCCAACCCGTTCCCCGTCAAGCTGTGGCGCGACCACGACCTGCTGACGGTCGTGCACGTCCCGCAGGAGTACACCGCGCAGCCGTTCGCACCGCCGCGCGGCATCTACGAGAACGCCCAGGTCCGCGTCGAGTGGCAGACCATGGACAACCGACAGCCGTTCTACCACCGCAACTGCGACGTCGACGAGATCTCCTACCAGATCGCTGGCGACCGGACCCTGATGACCGAGCTCGGGGTCGTCGAACACCGGCCCGGAGAATTCTCCCGGCTGCCGCGCGGAGTCGCCCACGACAACTACGGCCGCAAGGAAAGCCACCTGCTCTTCTACACCCCGGCTCCGGCCCGGGAGGAGAGCCCCGCGGTCCGGCTGTCCGAGGCGACCTTTCCCGCGTTCCCCGGATGGGAACCCAGCGCTATCAACGAAGCCGTCACCCAATGCCTGGGGACCCCCGGCCACGACATCACCGTGTTCCCCATCGACGAGCAGCGCCTACTCGAACACGTCCACACCGAAGAGAACCGGCTGCACGTCCTGCGGGGCACCCACGACGGGGTGAACTGGCTCTACCGCTCCGCCTGCTTCCGCCTGGCGATGGTACGGCTGCCCGCTGTCGACGGCCGCGTCTACTGGCGCACCCTGGACGCCGACGAAATCCAGTACCAGGTCAGCGGCCACCGCACCCTGGTGACCCAGCGCGGGATCGTCGAGCTGCAACCGGGTGACTTCGTGCGTATCCCGCTGGGGATCGCACACACCAGCATCAGCCACGACGACACCGAGTACATCGCCCTGTACTCCGACCGTGAGCTGCCTCAGATCGCTCCCACCGCCAAGACCGCCGAGCCGTACTCACCGCAGCTTCTGGCCGCCCTGCGGGGCTGACCGACCTGGTGAAGGAGACGAAATCATGACGACGATGCTCGCCGCCCGCGCCCAGCAGGGCGCCGCAGGACTGCACTTGGACAAGATCGAAATACCCGAACTCGGCCCGCACGACGTACTGGTCAAGGTCGCCTCTGCCGGGCTCGCGCCGGGCATGATGACGTTGCTGGCCCAGGGCGCGTTCAAACACCTGCCCACCACCCTCGGCCACGAGGCCGCCGGCACGATCGCCGCGATCGGTGACGCCGTCGACAGCGTCGCCGTCGGCGCCAGGGTCCGGGTCCATCCCAACCTGAACTGCCGCGAATGCGGTTTCTGCCGCTCCGACCGGGACATGATGTGCCCGCAGCAGGCGATGATCGGCCACGCCGCCTTCGGCGAGATCCCCATGCCGTTGTACGACCGGTACCACGACGGCGGCCTCGCCGAGTACGTGCGCGTCCCGCACTGGCTAGTGGACGCCCTGCCCGACACGGTCAGCTTCGATGTCGGCGCGAAGGTTCACGACCTGGCCAACGCGGTCCGCGCCCTCAAATGCGCCGCCCTGCCCAACGCGGCCACCCTCATCGTGACCGCCGCGACCGGAACGATGGGCACCGCCACCATCAAACTCGCCGCCCACTTCGGGGTAGCCCGCCTGATCCTGGTCGGCCGTAGCGCCGAACGTCTTGACGCGGTCCGGCAACTGGCCGGCGAGGTCGCGACCGATGTCGTCGCCCTCGACACCCTCCCGGACGACTGGGCCACCACCGGAGGCCTCACCCGAGCCCTGCGGGCCTTGGTACCGCACGGCGCCGACGCCGTCCTGGACTTCATCCCGGACGGACCCGCCTCCACACAGAGCCTGGCGGCGCTCACCACCGGCGGCACCCTGGTCCACATGGGCGCCAACCGTGCCCCGCTCGCCCTGCCCTACATCGCGATCATGGTCAACTGCTGGCGGGTGGTCGGCACCCGCGCCTGCACCCGCACCGACGCCCGGGAAGTGCTCGATCTGCTCGCTGCCGGCGCCCTGAGCATCGACGACCTCATCACCCACCGGTTCCCGCTGGCCCAGGCGGACGTTGCCGTCGCCGCCCTGCAGAGCCGGGTCGAACCCATCTGGATGGCGGTGGTCACCCCGTGACCCAGGACCAGCTGCCGGTGCTGGTCGTCGGCGGCGGCCCGGTCGGGCTCACCGTCGCCAACCTGCTCAGCGCCGCCGGAGTGCCGGTCACGCTCGTCGAACGCAACCTGTCGACCAGCGACGAGGCCAAAGCGATCAGCCTCGACGATGAGTCGCTGCGCACGCTGCAACGCGCCGGCCTCGCCGAGGCGGTGCTCGACATCGTCGTGCCCGGCACCGGCACCCGCTACTACGACCGCAAGGGTCGCCCGCTGTTCCACGCCCGCGGACCACAGCCCTACCGCAACGGCTTCCCGTTCAAGAACCAGTTCGCCCAGCCCGAACTGGAGCGGGTGCTGCTCGACGCCCTCAAGTCACGGCCGCAAGCAGACGTACGGTTCGGCACCGAACTGGTCGCCGTCCTCGACCGCGGCAGCGACCAGGCCGCCGCGGTCGTCGAGCTGCGCCCCACCGGCCAGCCGGGCGCCCCGGCCGAGACACGCCAATTCAGCTGGGTGCTGGCCTGCGACGGCGGCCGGTCCACCGTCCGCGAGATTCTGGGCATCGGTATGACCGGTACCAGCCACGCCGACGTGTGGCTGGTCGCCGACACCACCGGCGACACCCACGACCAGCGATACGGTATGCACCACGGCCGCCCGGACCGGCCCACCGTGATCGTTCCCGGCCGCAACGGCCGCTGCCGCTACGAATTCCGACTGCAGCCCGGCGAAGGACAGAAAGGCCCCACCGACTTCGACACGATCCGCCGGCTGGTCGCCCCGTACCGGCAGATCACCGAACAACAGGTCGAACGTTCCACCAACTACACCTTTAACGCGGTCGTCGCCGACCGCTGGCGCGACGGACGGTGCCTGCTGCTGGGCGACGCCGCGCACATGATGCCACCGTTCGCCGGGCAGGGCCTCAACTCGGGGGTCCGCGACGCCGCCAACATCGCATGGAAGATCACCGAGGTCTGGCAGGAACGCGCCGCCGCACGCCTGCTCGACACCTACGAGCAGGAACGCCTGCCGCACGCCACCGCGATGGTCAAGTACTCGGCGCAGCTCGGTAACGTCGTCATGACCACCGACCGTTGCCGGGCCCTGATCCGTGACCTCGCCGTACGCGCCATGCTGACAGTGCCGGCCGGGCGCCGCTACCTGACCCAGATGCGGTTCCGGCCGGCGGTCCGGCAGCGCCAGGGATGCGTCTTCGACACCCACCAGCTGACCGGCACGTTGCTGCCGCAACCGCGCGTGCTGCAACCACCGCGCCTGCGTCCCGTGCCGCTCGACGACGTACTCGGCCCCGGATTCGCCGTGCTCGGCGTGCAGGTGCCGGCCGTCGCCTGGAAGGCCTTCGAGACCAGCGCCTGGTGGCGTGGGCTCGCGGTGCCGTTCCGCCGCATCGATGTGCTCTTCGACGACCGGCTGCCCTGCGACACCGACGACAGATTGGCAGTCGCGGACGCCGACGGCACCATGGAACAGGCCCTGCAGTCCGCGCGCGGCCGGTTCGTGCTGGTCAAACCCGACCGGTATGTCGCCGCGGTGATGGGCCCGGCAGACGTCGAGAAGATCGGCGCCGGCGTCTGGGATGTGCTCGCATGACGACGCCGCGCAGCACCACCGCGATCTGGGTGCACGAACACGGCGGCCCGGGCAACCTGGTCGTCGAAACCCGCCCCCTGCCACCGATCGGGCCCATCGACGTCCTGGTCGCCGTCGACACCGCCGGCGTTTCCGGCTGGGACCTCAAATACCGGCGGGGTCTGCAGCACGGCACGAAACTACCCGGCCGCGATCCGTTCCCGATGCCGCAACAGCTCGGCCGCGAAGCCGCCGGGACGGTGGTCGCCGTCGGTACGGACGTCACCGCACACCGGCCGGGTGACCGGGTCGTCGCCGTCGTCCATCCGGAGAACCCCCACACCATCGAGACGTACCGGGGGCTGGGCAACCTGTCGACCGGCATCGCCATCCCCGGACATCAGGCGCCCGGCGCGTACGCCGACTACCTGGTGCGCGACGAACGGCTGTGGCTGCCGCTGCCTGAGCACGTGGACCTCGAACAGGCCGCGGTCACGCTCTGGTCCTACGGCACCAGCCACCGGATTCTGCGCGACCGGCTCCAGGTTCGCGCCGGAGACACCCTGCTGGTGACCGGTGCCGGCGGACCGATGGGCCTGGCCACCCTGCAACTGTCCGCGATCTTCGGCGTACGGGCCGTCGCGACCACCCGGCACGCCGACCGTGCCGCCCGGCTGCGCGACGCCGGCGCCGACGATGTCATCCTCACCGCCGACCTCGACGCCGCGGCCGCGCAGATCCGCGAACTGACCGGTGGCGTCGGCGTCGACCATACCGTCGACTATTCGACCAGTGCAGTCTTGCTGCGGCTCGGGTTCGATGCGTTGCGCCTGGGCGGCACCCTGTGCCCGGCGGCGGGGGAGCAGAACCCGCCCGGGCCGATGCCGTTCACCGTCTTCGACATGACTCGCCTGGAGGCCGGCATCGTCGGCGCCCGCGGTGCCCGGCACGAGGACGCGCTGCGCGTGCTGGCTCTGCTGGCCGACGGGCGGCTGCATACGCCGATCGCGGCGCGCTTCCCGCTGGCCGAAGCTGCCGCGGCCCACACGCTGATGGAGGACGGCACCGATGTCGTCGGCCGGATCGTCCTCAAACCCGCGGCGACCGCCACGACCTCAGCCGTCTGATCAAGGGAGAATCCACGTGCCCATCCCCACCACGGCGGCCATCGCCAGACCCGGCGCGGACACCTTCAGCTGGGAGACGGTCCTGCTCGACGAACCGGGACCGGACGAGGTCCTGGTCCGGCTGGTCGCCACCGGGTTGTGCCACACCGACCTGTCGGTGCTCGCCGGGCGTCTGCCGACGCCACTGCCCGCGATCCTGGGCCACGAGGGCGCCGGAATCGTCGAAGCCGTCGGTCCCGGCACCCCGCACCTGCAACCGGGCGACCGGGTCGTGCTGTCCTTCAACTCCTGCGGCCGGTGCCCCCGCTGCCGCATCGGTCAGCCCACCCGCTGCGATACCTACTTCCCGCGCAACTTCGGTGCCGCCCGGCCCGACGGGAGCAGCCCGGCGCGAACCGCCGATGGGACACCGGTCGGAGCGCTGTTCTTCGGCCAGTCTTCACTGGCCCGGCACGCGGTGGTGTCCGCGCACAGCGTGGTCCGCGTGCAACCGCGCGACGATCGTGAACTCGCCCTTCTCGCACCGGTCGGCTGCGGCATCCAGACCGGCACCGGGGCCGTGCTGAACCTGCTTCAGCCAGGACCCGGCGACACCCTGGCGGTCTTCGGTGCCGGAGCTGTCGGCTTGTCCGCGGTGATGGCCGCCCGGCTGAGCACGACGGCAACCGTGATCGCCGCCGACCGCGTGCGGTCACGCCTCGACCTGGCCGCCGAGCTCGGGGCGACCCACACCATCGACACCGGCACCGAAGACCTCGGCAAGCGTCTGGCCGACATCACCGGCGGCCGCGGCGTCACCTACGTCGTCGAGACCACCGGCGTGCCCGCGCTACTGGAACTGGCCGCCACGGCCATCGCCGCCTACGGCACCGTCGCTGTCGTCGGTGCCCCGGCCGCGGGAAGCCGGGCCTGCTTCGACGTCAACGCCCTCATCGACGGGCGCACCATCCGCGGCGTCACCGAAGGCGGCTCCGACCGGATCACCTTCATCCCCGCCCTGATCGACCTGTTCCGGCAGGGCCGGCTGCCGTACGACCGCTTCGTCGAGCTCTATCCCGTGCAGCGGCTCGACCAGGCGGTCGACGATGCCCGCTCCGGGCGCACCATCAAACCGGTGATCGTCTTCGACGACGAGCCGAGCGAGGCGAACCGATGACGCTCCCGCACGCACGCAACTACATCGGCGGGCAATGGAGCGACGGCCACGCGATCGGAAACGCGCACGCCCCGGCCACCGGCGCTGTCATCGGCACCTACGCCGACGCCGGCGCCGTGACCGCCGGCAACGCCATCGCCGCAGCCCGCGCCGCCTTCCGCGACACCGCGTGGGCCGCCGACCGCCAGATGCGCGCTCGTGCACTGCTGGAGATGGCCGACCGGATGGACGCCCGCCGTGACGAGCTGGTCCAAATCCTGTCGCGGGAGAACGGCAAGAAGCTCGCTGACGCGGCAATGGAGATCGACTCCACAATCCCGAAACTGCGCTACAACGCCGCCTTGGCACTGACCGACACCGGCCGCGCCGCCGAACTCGCCCCCGGCAGCTACTCGATGACGTTGCACCAACCCCTCGGCGTCGCGGCGGTGATCGTCCCCTGGAACTCCCCGGTGATCCTGGCGGTGCGATCGTTCGCGCCGGCGCTCGCCGCCGGCTGCACCGTGGCGATGAAAATGCCCGCGCAGACCGCGCTGACCAACGGGCTGCTGTACGAGATCATCGCGGCGACCAAGAGCCTGCCGGCCGGCGTGGTAAATGCCTTCACCGAAGCCGGCAACGACGGTGCGCCCCTGCTGGTGTCACACCCGGACACCGATGTGATCAGCTACACCGGGTCCACCGCTGTCGGGCGCCGGATCATGGCCGACGCCGCGAAGCGCCTGAAGCCATGCTCGCTGGAGCTGGGCGGCAAGTCACCGATGATCGTCTTCGACGACGCCGACCTCGATGTGGTCGTGCCGATCCTCACCGCCGCCATCACCACGTTCGCCGGCCAGTTCTGCATGGCCGGCAGCCGCATCCTCGCCCAGCGCGGCATCGCGGAGCAGCTGCGTACGCGGATGATCGCCGCACTGCAGGCGATCAAGGTCGGCCCCGGTGACGAACCGGGAACCGACATGGGCCCGGTGATCGACCGGGCACAGGCGCTGCGCATCGACCGGATGATCGCCGAGGCCGGCGAGTACGGCTCGATCCTGGTCCGCGGCGGATTGGCCGATCCTGCCGGGGCCGGCGCATTCGTACTGCCGGCCTTGATCGAGGTCGACGACGTGCAGGCGCCGCTGGTTCAGCGTGAAGTGTTCGGCCCGGTCGCCACCTTCGAGGTCTTCGGCGACGAGACCGACGCGATCGTGCGCGCGAACGCCACCGAGTACGGACTGGCAGCCTCGGTCTGGACCCGGGACGTGGACCGGCCTCTGCGGGTGGCCCGCCGCATCGACGCGGGAACGGTGTGGACCAACGGGTGGGGTGTCATCCGCGACCAGATGGAGGAGGGCGGCTTCAAACAGAGCGGCGTCGGCCGGCTCAACGGGGCGCGGGCTCTCACCGAGTTCCAGGAGATCAAGCACCTCGTCCACACCGTGCGATGACGCCAGGCCGGGGGACGGTCGGCCCGAGTGTGCCGATACCCACAGTGATCGCCACTAGAAAATAGCTCTAGTGCTAGAGGTATCTTTTGCTCATGCCGTCCCCCGATCACCGCCATGCGGCCACGCCGCTCACCGCGCTGCGTTTCCTGCGCGCCCCTCGCACCTGGCTCCTGCCCACCGTGCTGCTGTCGGTCACCATCTTCGTGATCGCCATCGTGTTCGCCGGCAGCGTCGCCAACCCGCAGGCCGACCTGCGCGACGCACCCGTCGGACTGGTCTCTCTCGACAAGGGCGCGCAAGTCAACGGCACCCAGCAGAACCTCGGCACACAGGTCGTCGCCGGCATCCTCGCCCAGAAACAGCAGCCACAGGACGCGGTGCTGTGGAAGACCTACGACTCCCTCGAAGCCGTCAAGACCGCCATCGGCAAAGACAAGCTGTTCGCCGCGGTCGTAATTCCTGAGGACTACACCAGCCGCATGCTGACCTTGGTCAGCGCCGCTCCGCAGCGCCCCGAAGTGACCGTGCTGACCAATCACGGTGCCGGCAGCATGGCCTCGTCGATCGGCACCGAGATCGCCGAGTCCGCAGTTCGCGGCGGATCCGCATACGCCGCGGGAATCCTGTCGCAGCAGGCGCAGAGCGCCGGCGCGACGATCGCCGCCGCCAACGCCGTCCTGCTCGCCGACCCCATCACCGTCACCGAACAGCAGGGCGCCCCGCTCGGTGAACGCACCGGTATGGGCATGACAGCCTTCTTCTACGCGATGCTGCTGATGATGATCGGTTTCCTCGGCGCCAACCTGATCAACGCCATGGTCGACGCCGACCTCGGATTCAACGCCTCCGACCTCGGCCCCGTACGCCAGGTGAAACTGCCGCAACTGATCAGCCGGCGCCAGACCCTGCTCGCCAAATGCCTAGTCATGGTCGCTGCTGCGGTGGTGGGCGCGACCGCCATCATCGCCGCCGGCACTCTGGCCCTGAACCTGGACCTGCCGCACACCGCACTGCTGTGGGTCTACAGCGTCGCCGGCATCAGCGCCATCGGCATCGGCACCCTGGTCGTCCTGTCGCTGTTCGGCGCCATCGGCACCATCGCGGCCATGGTCTTCTTCGTCGCCGGCGCCATCCCGGTCTCCGGCGGGGCCGTACCCCTCCAGGTCATGCCCAGCTTTTGGCGCACCCTCGGCGAATTCGCACCCATCCGGGCACTGGTCGACGGCGTCCGCGCCATCATCTACTTCGACGCCCAAGGCGATGCCGGCCTGACCCGAGGCTGGACACTGCTGCTCACCGGCCTGCTGATCAGCCTGGTCCTCGGCTTCGGCGGACTGACCTGGTACGACCGCAAAGGCCTGCACCGCATCCACCCGCACGCGATCACCCGCATCCGCGAATTCCTGCACGCCGGCCACCACCTGCACCAGCCGGCCACCGAAGAAGCCGCCCACGCGCCAGCGCTCGCCGCACCATCGGCGACCCGGGGCCTCGGCTGACCGGCCCCAAAACCGGTGACGCCCGGCTGCTGGACCGTCCCGTCCGAAGCAGCCGGGCGTCACCCACTTCCCGGAACCAACTGTCGTAGGCGACCTCGGCTGTCGCCTACCCAGGCCCGCCCACTGGATAGAATGGCCGACCGTGACCGCTGCGGAAATGCCTGAAGAACTCACCCGGCTGGTCTGGACCCTGCACCGCCGACTCCTCCAATCGCAGCGGCCCCCCACCGGCGAGAACGTGCGGCCGCCAGCTCAAGTAGAGCTGCTGCGCCTGGTGGCCGCCGAACCTGGAATCACCGTCCGGCAGGCTGCGGCAGCGTTGCGCATGCAAGCCCACAACGTCAGCAGCCTCGTCACTATTCTGGTCAACGACGGCTACTTCACTCGCGTCCCCGACCCCGCGGACCGCAGATATGTACAACTGCACCCCACCGCGAAGATGAACGCGGCCACGCGGGAGACGGACACCAGCCTTTACGCTGGAGTTGCTCAGGCACTGGCGGGCATGCCTGATGATTCAGTACGACGCATCGCGGAAGCCCTACCTGAACTGTGGCAACTCGCCGAAAGAATCGCTCCACCACCAGACTGACAATCGATCGATTCGGTGCCATCAGCGCCGATTAAGTATGCGAACCCACCGTCGATTAGCGGCAATGTGATATCGCTGATAAATCGCCGGATATGCCTCGTCTGTCGATTAGATCCAGCCACGTCTCGCCCGAGCCGTAGGTTGGGCAAGAATCAAGGGTCCATTAGCTGAACCGTGTGCGCGGGCCAAAATTTCACTCGCAATAGTCGGATCCGGGCCGCGTCGAGGGGAGTGTCAGGGAAACGGCTCTGTCTCGCTTTCGGTGGTGACCAAAAGTGATCGGCCTCGTTGTAGCCGTATGAACGATGTCGATGCGGTGTTAAGCACGGTGTTCGCCGGTCTGTCTCTGCTGGTGATCGAGGATGTCGTTGACCAAGGTGAACTGATGCTGATCCAGGCAACGACACCGTCGTCAGTGATGGCGTGCCGAGCTGCGGGGCGCTGACGCAGCGGGTACACGGCTATCACGGACGCGTGGTTGCCGACGTTCCGGTCGGTGCCCGCCGAGTCATGCTGCGGGTCCAGGTGCGGCGTCTGGTCCGTCCCACCCGCGGCTGCCGGCAGACCTTCCGTGAGCAGATCCCCGGCGTGCTGGAACGCTATCAACGCCGCATTCCCCGGCTGGCCAGCCAGATCGGCGCGGTGGTCAAGGAGTTAACCGGACGTGCCGGGTCCGTCTGCTGTCGGCCTTGCAGTGAGCCTTTTTCAACCTGATCTTGCAGGTCAGGGCCCGTCGCCGGGGGTCGGTGATCGATGAGGGCGAGGCTCCAGGTAGGACAGCAAATCGACCAAAACCCGATGCCCCGACCGGGAGCCTCGCCATGCTGTCTTACCCGTCCACGATCTCGTTGTCCAGCCGGACCCTGAACCACCTCGCAGACCGCATCCGCAGCCAACGCCAGCAACGCAAATCCCGATGGCGGCGGTTGAACCCCGGCCGCCAGGCTCTGCTCGCCCTTGCCCACCTGCGCAACGGCGACACCTACACGCAGCCAGCGGCAACAGGACATGTTCGCCTCCTCACGACCGCCTGCCCCGAGATGACGGCTCTCGCCGGCCTCGTGCATTCCTTCGCCGCCCCGCACCCGGTCTGCGTGCGTGGCGGTAAACGTATGCAGCGGCATCGTCTCCGAACCGTATTGGGTTGTTATGTCGGTGAGTTCCAGCGCCGGTTGCTACCGGCGTTTAGCGTACTTTGGGGCCGTGGCGTGCGCTTCAAATCCCCAGCTCTTCGGTACCAGCGCGACTACTGAGAAAAATGTGAACAAAGACCGTTACCCCCACAACTTCTCGCTGGTGTGGTGACTGCACTCAACTCGGCAGTTGAGTCAAGTTGTATGCCGGGTCGTCCTCGACACCGACGGCGGCAATCAGGTGGCAGAGCGCGCCGCAGGCGAAGAATGCTGGACCGAATCGTCCCGAGAGCCCAGCGTCGGTCGACGTTGTTGTCTAAACCACGATAGGTGGCCCAGACGATGAAGCGTACGGTCGGCTTGGCAGCTTCCTTGTTGTACTCCTGCCGGACGATGCATGCATGCGTCCTGAGCGCGGTCAGGGTGACATGTCGAGCGCGGGCCTGGTTACTGGAAAGCCTGTGGTGCTAGAGATAAATGGCGGTTAATCACCTGAGATTGCGGTGATCGATATGCCATCCTCTGGGCTGCAATATTCGCCGACTTACTCACTTGACTCTTGGCTCCAGGTGCCCGTGACGTCGTCGCGGCATCGGGGTCGCACTGGTCCGCCGCGCCCTGGTCCTTTGCGGTTCGCGTTCTACGGTCGTTTCTCGACGGTTGGCTATCAGGATCCTGCCACGTCGCGGGCGTGGCAGCTGGAATCTGCCGGACGGGTGATCGCCGGCCGGGGCCGGGTGGTGGCCGAGTTCTTCGACGAAGGCTGGTCGAGAAGTCTGCCATGGACGCGGCGTCCGCAGGCGGCGGCGCTGCTGGCGGCGGCCGCTAATCCTGCGGGTGAGTTCGACGCGGTGGTGGTGGCGGAGTTCGAGCGGGCGTTCACCGCGGGTCAGGCGCAGTCGGTCATCGCGCAGTTGAATGCCTACGGGGTGCAGCTGTGGTTGCCCGAGCTCGAGGGGCCGGTGGATCTGGCCGAGCCGGAGCATCGGGCGGTGTTGAAGATGCTACAGCGTGTCGAGCATTGCCCGGGCGCTCAACGAGCGTGGAGTGCCGTCACCGAGTGCGCATGATCCGGAGCGGAATCCGCACCGGCGGAAGACGGTGTGGACGTTGCGGACGGTCGCGGCGATCCTGGCGAATCCGCGGTACACCGGCCGTCAGGTGTGGAATCGGCAGTTCACCGATCATCGGGAGGCGGTGCCGGGGGACAAACGGTCCAGTATGGGGCCGGTGAGGGTGTGGACTCCGCGGTCGGACTGGGTGGTCTCGGCGGAGCAGACGCATCCGGAGTTGGTGTCGGCTGCCGACTACCTGGCAGCGCAGGGGATCACTGCTGTTGCGGAGCCGGATGGTGGGCAGGTGCGCCGGTATGCGCTGACCGGGTTGCTGATCTGCGCGGTGTGCGGGCGGCGGCTGTCGGCGCACTGGTTGAATCGGAAGCCGGGCTACCGGTGCCGGCACGGTCACACGAGCGCGCAGCTGGCGGCTGAGGGAAAGCCGCCGTGGGTGTACTGGCCGCAGGAGCGGCTGTTCAGCACCCTGCAAGCTATGGACGCCGAGCTCGCGGATCTGGGGGATGCTGAGGATCTGGGCGCGTATCTGCGGGCGAATGACCTGGTAGTGGTCTGCGGTTCGGGCACCCTCGCAATCGAGGATGCGATCATCGAACCGGCAGACGAGTTCAATGCCGTGACCGCGGCTGACCCGGGCGCCGACGGTGACACCGCGACGGTCGGGACACAGCGCCCGGTGCCGGCGCAGCGGGGCCCGTCGCAGTTGGCGTTGCCGTTCACCGTCGGTGGCAGGCGGCAGGGTCGTGGTCCGGTGGTGCCGGATGCGGTGGCGATCCGGCGGGCCTGGACAGCAAAAAACCCCGGCAGGAGTCGCGTGAAACGCGAATAACCTACAGGGGTTTAACGTGTCCGGAGATCGACACAAACCAATGCCCCAAGAAGCTATCTAAAACTATTCTACTGCCGTAGGGGTCTGAAGCGCCGTCCGGGTGTATGCACTCGGACGGCGTCTTCGTGTAAGGGCGGGTAGCGCTCCAGTTGGCGATGCCTAGAAATGGGCCTTAATTGGCTGACAGGGATCATGCGGCGACGGTGGTCGCCATACCATCCGAAGGATATGGCCGGTAGAGTTAGGAATTGCTCGTACGCCAGTTCGGTCAGCCATCATCGAGGGGAGACCGGCCGGCATCGTGGACCGCGCCGTCGGGGATGCGTCCGGTTTGTATGGTCTCAGCCAGGGGTGCCGCAAGGTGTGGCGCTGCTCGGTCGAGTGGGCTTGGCCCCAGTGCAGCAACTTTTTTTAATATGATCTAGGAACCTCAAGTTCGACCCAAAACATGGAGAGGTTCCCGACCGGAATTGCTGGCAAAACGGACATAATTGTGGCATCGGACGCGTGGGTGCTTTGTCGCCACACTGTTAGTGCTGGTCGCGAAGCCCAGCGCCGACGGTTCGCCGTCGGCGAGGATCTCAACACCGAGCTGCCCTACGGGATCTGCGCGGAGTGCCTCCGCCAGCGCCGACGGTTCGCCGTCGGCGAGGATCTCAACTGGTCGTTGTGGCCCCAGACTCTCGGGGACCCGCGCCAGCGCCGACGGTTCGCCGTCGGCGAGGATCTCAACACCATCGGCACCAGCAAGAAGGACGCCTTCGAGCGGATCCCAGCGCCGACGGTTCGCCGTCGGCGAGGATCTCAACTGCTCGTCGAGCCGGACGGTGACCCGGATGCCGCTCCGACCAGCGCCGACGGTTCGCCGTCGGCGAGGATCTCAACAGCCACGACGACTACCGCAAGATCTTGGCGCTGCCCCACCAGCGCCGACGGGTCGCCGTCGGCGAGGTTCTTAACTCACCGCAGGTCGGACATCCGTTGACACCGTGAACCAGCGCCGACGGTTCGCCGTCGGCGAGGATCTCAACACCAGCGTGTCCGAGAGCATCGGGTGCACAATGCGGGTGGCCAGCGCCGACGGTTCGCCGTCGGCGAGGATCTCAACCACAACGGGCGCGGCGAGATCGCCTACGTCGAGAAACAACAGCGCCGACGGTTCGCCGTCGGCGAAGATCTCAATGGCTTTCACCGGCTGCGTCCATCCGCCGGGGCTGCCAGCGCCGACGGTTCGCCGTCGGCGAGGATTTCAACCAGAGCACCTCCGGCGTGCTGGCCCGCCAGCGCACCAGCGCCGACGGTTCGCCGTCGGCGAGGATCTCAACGGCTGGATTCCCTCCGACGCGGCTAAGCGCATGTCGGACCAGCGCCGACGGTTCGCCATCGGCGAGGATCTCAACCGGCACATGATCGCCAAGTGGTACGGCTACACCGCCGCTAGCGCCGACGGTTCGCCGTCGGCGAGGATCTCAACAGGATCGTGTCCCGCCGGTTGATCACTGCGTTCAGCCCAGCGCCGACGGTTCACCGTCTGCGAGGATTTCAACTTGACCTCCATCACGAACTTGTCAGCGCCAGCGATGAACAGCGCCGACGGTTCGCCGTCGGCGAGGATCTCAAGTGCTCGGCACGGCCGGGCGCGCTGAAGGGGTAGCCAGCGCCGAAGGTTCGCCGTTGGCGAGGATCTCAACATCTACGAAGGTCAGCAGATGACGATCCAGGATCGCCAGCGCTGACGGTTCGCTGTTGGCGAGGATCTCAACCTAGGTGGACAGTCGGATCGGCTCGGCGACCGACCCGCCCCAGCTTCGACGGTTGGCCGTCGGCGAGGATCCCAACGTCCGGATGGACATGGAAGCGGGGGCCTACGCGCATCCTCGCCGACGGTTCGCGGTCGGCGAGGATGTCAATCGCATGTGGCTCGGGCGGTGGCCGATGATCCTTGCCAGCGTAGGCAGCCCGTCGTTGACTGCGATCTAAGCTGCCACCGCGGCGGCGTTGCCGCGCCCGGTGGCAGCGCCGACGTTTCGGTTTGTCGGCGAGGTACTCAGCCCGGTCGTCGTTTAATCCCAGCCAGGACTTTTAGTGGTCTCGCAGGTTCTGTCGTCGGCGCGATTACCGGCAAACGAAGCGTTGACGGAGCTGTATGGAACGGATACTGGTGGGCACCATCTGAGGGCCCACCAGCAAGCTGGCAATCCAGCCACTACTGCTCTGTTGAGATCCCCGGCTGCTGCCGCTTTGAGAATCCCACCCTACCGGCAAACGAAGGTTCTCAGCAGCGGCCTGCGCACCTTCGGAGCAGTAGTAACTGGCTTTTCCACTCGAATGGGGACTTGATTGCGCGCAACGAACGTCAATATCGTGATGCGAAGCGGTGCCCGTGGTTCCGGCTGTAACTGGCGCCTACCAGGGCGAGGACGAGTCCAGGCCTGCACCGGACGGATCGAGAGACGTTTTCTCGTAGCCGTCGCGCTGTCGGAGTGGGATCGATGGCAGCTGTGTAAGTGATCTCTCGGTGCCGATGGACGGTACAAAGTGTCAGTTGCGTGACACCTCATGGCCGTGAGTGCAAATTCTGTCGTACCCGCCTGGTTTTCTGTGCCTCGTCGTAGATACCGCGCTGACGAGCTGGCGTGCCCTAAACGGCGCGTAGGTGCTCGTCGCTGATGTAGGTCCCGGTTGAGAAGGAGTGGCTCGTGTTGGAGATCTGTCCGCTGTGGGCGCACAGTCCGCCGCCGGGCGGAGGTGCATGGCATGCGCTGGATGCGCACCTTCGCGGAACTGCGGAGTTGGGGCAGCGGTTCGCCGGCCCGTTCGGTGGTGGTGAGATCACCTACTGGCTGGGGCGGCTTCATGATTTGGGCAAGGCGAGCACAGCCTGGCAGCGGCGTCTCGCCGCCGTCGCCGGTGGTGGTGGCCGGATCGGTATTGATCACAAGCTGGTTGGCGCTCGGCTGGCGTTCGATCGTGGGCTGCGTGGCTTTTCGGCGGCGATCGTCGGCCATCACAACGGTTTGGTTGATGTTCCATCCTTGCCTCGCGAGTTTGCGAGGGGCGTTGCCGTGAACGACGCTGATGCATTGAGGTCGTTGCCGGCGTTGGTTCCTGACCTTCCCGATGACCTGTCCGTGGCGGTGCCGAGCGCCTGGTTGCAGGAGCCGCTGGCTGGTGAGCTGGGCGCGCGGTTGTGTTTCAGCGCGTTGGTCGACGCTGACTTCCTCGATACGGAGGCGCATTTTCGGCAGATGGCCTCGCCGCGGGTGGCGGCGGAGGCGGACCTCGAGTTGTTGTCGCAGCGGTTTGAGGAAGCCCGTGTGCAGCGTTTGCGTGGTCGTCGTGGTGCTCCGGTTGATGTGGTGCGGGAGCAGGTTTACGACGGGTGTGTCGCCGCGGCATCGCTTCCGCCGGGGATCTTCCGGCTTGCGGCGCCGACCGGGTCTGGTAAGACGTTGGCGGCGGCGGGGTTCGCGTTGCGGCACGCTGCGGCGCATGGCCATCGCCGGGTGATCGTGGCGGTGCCGTTCCTGACGATTACCGAGCAGAACGCGGCCGTCTACCGTGATCTGCTGGGTGACGGCGGCCAGGTGGTGCTCGAACATCACAGTGCTGTCGACTGGGACGCTGGTAGCCGTGGCCCGTGGGATCGGCTGGCGGCGGAGAACTGGGATGCGCCGTTCGTGGTCACCACGTTCGTGCGGCTGTTCGAGTCGTTGTTCGGGCGTAAACCGTCGGCCATGCGGCGGGTCCACCGGCTGGCCGGTTCGGTGATCGTTCTGGACGAGATCCAGGCGTTGCCACACGCGATGCTGGCACCGATCCTAAGCGGTTTGAAGCTGCTCGTACAGCATTTCGGGACGACGGTGGTCCTGTCGTCGGCGACGCAGCCGGACTTCTGGGCGCTTAAGGAGTTCGACGAACTCAACCCCGTGGATCTGGTGACGGATCCGAAACGGTTGGCGGCGCAGTTGCGCCGGGTCCGGTTCGAGTGGCAGATCGACCCGCAGCCGTCGCTCGCGGACATCGCCGAGCAGGCGGCCGCCCTAGATACGGCGCTGGTGGTGGTGAATACAACCGCGAACGCGGCGGCTGTCTTCGACTGTTGGCGTGCTCTGCCGTACGGGCAAGCGTGGCATCTGTCGACCCGGATGTGTCCCGCGCACCGGCGGCGGGTTTTGCGCGCGGTCCGGGAGCGACTAGCTGCCGGTCAGCGGACTCTGCTGGTGTCGACCCAATTGATCGAGGCCGGCGTCGATCTGGACTTCCCGGACGTCTTTCGGGCCGTCGCCTCGGTCGACTCGCTGCTGCAAGCGGCCGGGCGGGCGAACCGGGAGGGCCGGTTGCCCGGCCTGGGAAGGGTAGTGATCTTCCGGCCGTCAGACGGCGGTATGCCGCCCGGCTATCGGGTCGCCGTGGATCAGACGCTGCTGCATTTCGGACCCAACCGTAAGCAACCCGATGACCTCGACGCGCATCCCGCCTACTACCAAGGCTTGTATGACGCGCTGGCGTTGCAGGATGCGCAGCACGTCGGTCAGCGCATCCAGCAGGCCCGTCGCCGGTGGGAATTCCAGACGGTGACCGACGGTCCGCTGGATTCCCGCACGAAGGCCCGCGATCGCCGGCTGGCGTTTCGCATGATCGCCGAGTCCGGTCTGTCGGTGGTCACCCCGCAGGTAGCCATTGACGGCGATGAGCAGCGGCAGGTGCGTGCACTCATCGACAAGCTGCGCGGCGATGCGCCGTCGGCGGAGGACTTCCGCCGACTGCAGCCGTACGTCACGACATTGCATCCGAGTCTGCTGCGCCGTCCTGAAGTGATCGCTCAGCTCGATCCGATCAAGGGGGAGCTCGCACCGGGTGGCCTTGCGGAGTGGCGGGGCGGTTACGACGAGGCGACTGGTATCGATCTGGATCCGGCAGTGGAGGAGTTTCTGCTATGACGACAAGCCACACACAGCCCGCCGCCGCGGGTCTCGTGCTGCCTCGCGACAGCCACGGCCATCCGCCTGTGGTCGTGCAGGTGGCGGGGGAGGCGGCGCTGTTTTCCCGGCCCGAGCTGAAGGTGGAGCGGGTCAGTTACCCGGTGATGACGCCGACAGCGGCGGTCGGGGTACTGGAGGCGATCTTCTGGAAACCGGAGATGCGCTTCCAGGTGGTCGCGATCGAGGTACTACGTCCGATCCGGCAGTTCTCGGTGCGGCGTAACGAGACCACCGACGTGGCAGCCCTCGCCGATGCGATCCGTGGGGGCCGGCGGGTGGATACCGCCGCGCACCGCGATCAGCGCAACGCGGTGTGCCTGCGCGACGTGGCATATCGGATTCACGCTCACATCCACGTCAAACCGCATTCGGGTCGGCCTCCGGCCGCTTACCGCGACCAGTTCCGGCGCCGGGTCAGCCGCGGCGCCTGCTTCCAACAGCCGTTCCTGGGCGCGAGAGAATTCTCGGCGGACTTCAGCGACCCGGATGACACGCCGCGGCTGACCGACCTGAACCAGGAGGCCGGGATCATGCTGCATTCCATCCACCGCGACCCGGCTGGAAAGCCGCGGATGCACTGGTTCGCCGCCAGCATCAAACAGGGCGTCCTGGCCGTCCCGGACAACGGGATGGAGCTGGCCCTGCCGACCGGTGGAGAAGCCTGATGCTCCTACAGCGCCTCGTCGAGTACGCCGACGCTACCACCAGCGGGGGCAACGTCCCACCGTTCTACCAGCGCAAACCGGTGCGCTGGCTACTGGACATCGCCGCCGACGGCACCTTGCTGACCTTGCCCACGGATCTCGCCGATGCCGACAACAAATACGGGCCGCGGCGTCCGGTGCCGGCCATCACCCGCACCGTCGGCGTCGCCCCGGCGCTGGCGGTCGACAACGCCGAATACGTACTCGGCTGGACCTTCGAGGGATCCAACCCCGATCGGGTTCCGAAGCAGGCCGCCGCATTCCGCGAGTTGGTCGAGCAGTGGGCGGCCGCGGATCCGGCCGGGCCGGGCACGGCGATCGCTGCCTTCTACCGCACGGGCCACCACCTGACGATCAGCCACGACGACTTCCCGAACTGGGGCCGCGCCGACCTGGTCGGCTTCCGCATCAACCAGGTATGGGCCCACAGCAGCCCCTCCGCGATCGACTACTGGGCCAAGGTCGCCAGCGACCGCAAAGGCTCCGGCGACGCGGGCCTGTGCCTGGTCTGTCAACGAATCCAACCGCTGCTCAAGACGATCCCGCAGCAGATCCCGCGCCGGCTGCTACCCGGCGCCCGGCAAAGCGCGTCACTGGTCAGCGTCAACGAAGCAGTCCATGGCTACGAGCTGCAAAAATTCCTCGGTCACACACCGATCTGCGCTGACTGCGCCCTGAAGTTCATGGGCACCCTGGAACGGCTGCTCGACGACAAGCTGCACAGCATGACCCTGCCCGGGCAGAACGCCCGCCTGGTGTGGTGGGTCACCGGCGGATCCACCTTCGACCCGATGGGCCCACTGGACCAGCCTGACCCGGCACACATCCGCGATTTGCTCGCCACCCCGGTCGACGCCACCCAGCCCGCGGCGCAGGACCTGTCGCTGTACTGCTCGGCGACAGTCGGCGGCAACGTCGCCCGCGTCGTCGTCCGCGACTGGATCGAAATGCCCGTCGCGCAAGTGAAGGTGAACCTGCGGCAGTGGTTCACCGACCACGAGATCGTCGACGCCTGGACCGGCGAAACCACCCACGTCAGCCTGGCCCAACTGGCCCGCGCGACCGGCCGGTGGAAGAACAACCGCCGTGGTGCCGGCGAATGGGCATCGTTCGGCAGCTCCGGCGAGGACCGCCCCGCCGGTGTCTTCCACGCCCTCCTGCGCGCAGCACTTTCAGGCCGCCCACTGCCGCCCGGTCTCCTCGCCCACCTACTGCACCGCATCCGCACCGACGGACGCATCGACCCTGCTCGGGCAGCCCTGATCCGACTCGCCCTGCGCCGCCCACCTCACCGCAGAGAGGCCCTGATGCCCACCATCAACCTGGACATGCCCGACGCCGCCTACCACTGCGGCCGCGCCTTCGCGATCCTCGACCAACTCCAACGCGACGTCAGCACCGTCGCCAACCAGAAGCTGAACACCAGCTTCGCCCAGCGCTACCTGGGCCGCGCCATCATCAACCCCCGCGCCGTGCTCGTCTCCGGCGAGAAAACCTCCCAAGCCTGGCTGCGCCGGCTCGGCGGGCCACTGAAACGACCCGGCTGGGCGGCCGCCTACCAGCAGCGCCTCGACGACGTGTACTCCATGATCGCCGAACACGGTGGCTTCCCTAACCAGGCGCTGCTCGCCCAGCAGGGCAACTTCGTTCTCGGCTACCACCAGCAGCGCGCCGCCATGCGCGCCGAACGCAACGCAGCCGCCGAAGCCAAGAAGAACACCAACACCCAGCCGGCCGGCATTGACGACCCGCAAGGAGACCTCGCATGAGCAGCGCGCACCTCGACCCCACCCGCCGCCACGACGCCGTCTTGCTCTTCGAAGTCATCGACGGCAACCCCAACGGCGACCCCGACGCCGGAAACCAGCCCCGCACCGACGACGAAACCGGCCAAGGCCTGGTAACCGATGTCGCGATCAAACGCAAAATCCGCGACACCGTCGCACTGCTGCACGGCCACGACCCGCGCTACGGCATCTTCGTCGAGGCCGGACACGCCCTCAACACCCGCATCGAAGAAGCCCTCAAAGCCAACCCCGGCAAACCCGACGAGGCCAAAGCCTGGCTATGCGAGCACTACTACGACATCCGCATGTTCGGCGGCGTCCTGAGCACCGGCGCCACCAAAGGCGGCGCCGGCCAGGTCCGCGGCCCCATCCAACTCACCTTCGCCCGCAGCATCGACCCGATCCTGCCCACCGACCACGCCATCACCCGCGTCACCCAAACCCGCCAGGAAGACATCGACAAAGGCGAGAGCACCGAGATGGGCTCGAAATGGACCGTCCCATACGGCCTCTACCGCGCCCACCTGTTCTACTCCGCACCCCGCGCGGCGAAAACCGGCATCACCGAAAACGACCTCGCCGCCCTCTGGCAGGCCATCACCGTCATGTTCGACCACGACCGCGCCGCCACCCGCGGCGAAATGGCACTCTGCGGGCTGTACGTGTTCAGCCACCCCGACGCCTACGGAACTCAACCCGCGAAAGCCCTGACCAATAGACTCACCATCAACCGAGACAACCCCGAAAAGGCACCCCGGGCCCTCACCGACTACCGGCGCTCCTGGGACGCAACACCTCTGCCCGACGGTATCGAACTCACCAAGATCGTCGACCTCTGGCCGTGACAGCACCAGCCTGCGGAGGTGGCCTCAGCGCCATCTCCGCAGGCCACTATCACGAAAGGTGGTCAAGGGTGACTTGGTGGCCCGAAGGCGACAACGACGCGTCTCGCATTCCGATTCCCGCCCTGGAGCACTACGCCTACTGCCCGCGCCAGGCTGCTCTCATCCATGTCGACGGAATTTTCACCGACGATGTCAACACCGTGCGGGGGCACCTGGCCCACGAGCGGGTGGATCGGCCTGGCATCCGAGCAACCGCCACGCCAGGCACCCGCCAGCACTACGCTGTGCCGGTCTGCAGCCGCACCCTCAGCTTGTACGGCCGTTGCGACATTGTGGAGATCGGCGGCAGGGCGGCCGTGCCTGTTGAGCACAAGATCGGCGCCTATCGGCCCGGCGGCCCTGCCGATCTGCAAGCCGCAACCCAGGCATTGTGCCTGCGGGAGACGCTCGACCTAGAAATCCCGTACGCGCAGGTTTTCACCCACGCCGACCGACGCCGCCACCGGGTCGAGATCCCCCGGACATCATCGACACGATTCCACCATCGTCGCCGAACTCAGCGTCTTCCTGGCCGCACTAAGAACTCCTAACTCTTTGAAGCGCCAAGGCGGCGCCAGCAGATGAGTGCGCAGCCAATCTTGAGTAGGGCTTCGTGGATGTCGTCGCGGATTTCCCAGCGGATTCGTAGCCGGCGGAACCAGTGCAGCAGCGCGAAGCTCTGCTCGACCACCCAGCGCAGCTTGCCCAGCCCGGAGCCGTGCTCGGTGCCACGCCGGGCGATGACCGGCGTGATGCCGAGTTCGCGAACCAAGGCGCGGTACTTGTCGTGGTCGTAGCCACGGTCGGCGTACACCCTCGGCGGTTTGTGGCGTGGCCGTCCGGGTTTGCCGCGGATCGGCGGGACGGCTTCGAGCAGCGGGATGAGCTGGGTGACGTCGTTGCGGTTGCCGCCGGTCAGCAGCACCGCCAGGGGGACACCGCCGGCGTCGGTGATGAGGTGGTGCTTGGAGCCCAGCCGGCCGCGGTCTACTGGACTCCGGCCGGTTTTGGGCCGCCCTTGAGTGCCCGGACGTGGCTGGAATCGACCACCGCGCGGGACAGGTCGAGCTTGCCGGCCGCGCGTAGCTCGGCCAGCAGGACTTCGTGCAGCCGCTGCCAGACGCCGGCGTTGTTCCAGTCCCGCAGTCGCCGCCAGCAAGTCATGCCGCAGCCGAAGCCGAGTTCCCTGGGCAGCCACTCCCAGCGGATACCGGTGAACAGGACGAACAAGATGCCGGACAAGACTTTGCGGTCGTCGACCGGTCGGCGACCAGGGCCCGAACGTGGCCGCTGCTTGGGGATCAGCGGTTCGATCCGGGCCCAGAGGTCGTCGTCGACCAGCCACGGCTGGGGGTCGCGCTTCCTCACGCCAGCGACAACGCATGAGTCGAGGGATACGTCATGCCGGTGCACCCGATTGAGTTAGGAGTTCTAAGACTGCCAGCACCAGTAGGGCGAAGCCCAGCACCGACGGCCCGCCGTCGGCGAGGATCTCAACCTGAAGTGCGAACAAACTCCGGGGAATGGCAGCCATGAACCCTCGCCGACGGCCCGCCGTCGGCAAGGATCTCAACCATCGGTCCATCCACGCCATCCACCGCAGGCAGTCGGTGACCAGCGCCGACAGCCCGCCATCGGCCAGGATCTCAACATCGCGATCTACGGGATGGCCGCCGCGTACAGCACGGCCAGCGCCGACGGCCGGCCATCGGCGAGGATCTCGACAAGTCGAACACCGTCGAGAACCTTCAGGGTGGCCTTCCTCGCCTACGGTCCGCCGTCGGCGAGGATGTCAAACTGCTCGGCCTGATCGCGTCCGCCAGCGCCGACGGCCCGTCGTCGGCGAGGATCTCAACTACGACGTCACACACGAGCCGCAGACCGGCGGTGACCAGCGTCGACGGTCCGCCGTCGACGGGGATCTCAACGACGTCGACAACGTCACCGCCGGCGCCGACAGGTTGAGATCCTCGCCGACGCTTCGCCGTCGGCGAGGATCTCAACCTGGACGCCAACGCGTATGCCCGCGAACTCGAGGACCAGCGCCGACGGTTCGCCGTCGGCGAGGATCTCAATTGCACGTAGCTGAGCCGCGCCCGGACGACCGACCGCGCCAGCGCCGACGGTTCGCCGTTGGCGAGGATCTCAACTTCAACGCAAAGCAGCTCGGCGGCATCTACTGGACCGGCCAGCGCCGACGGTTCGCCGTCGGCGAGGATCTCAACGCCCCTCCGGCCAGGTGGGCGTCGCCGAGCGCGGCACCAGCGCCGACCTTCCGCCGTCGGCGAGGATCTCAACTTCGAGAACGGCGCCACCCCCAACATGGTGGTGACCAGCGCCGACGGTTCGCCGTCGGCGAGGATCTTAACGGCCCGACGTGAGTTCGCTGGCGGAGAGGTGGCCGAGGTCGGCGTTTACAAGGTCAACCCGGAGAAGGTGACGACACACGCGGTCTTCGCTGAGCACTGCCGTGGCTTGATCGTCCGGGGTCTCGATCTGATCATCCGTCTGGACTGACAACGACGGCTGGAGTGTTGCTGCCCCAGCCGTCACCACAATTTGTGCCGCGCCCGTTCGCCTGCTTGCTGTGTGGTAGCTCGGATGTGTCGCCCCAGGGGCGATCTTCACTGCTGGTGGGGCCGTGGGAACTGTGTGGCTTCCGGGAGCTGGTCGAAGATCCGGTTCATCGAGTTCGGTTCGTACACCTTGTCTGACTCGGCGATGTCGACCCAGTCGGAGTCGGTGAACTGGAACATCCACAGTGCGTCGAGGTCGAAGTCGCCGTGAGCCTCCGGGAGGTCTTTCACGTCCTCTTTCATGGCTTCGATGTCGAGGCCGGCGCCTCCGGTGTAACCGTCGAGGTGCGCGCGGGCAGCTTCGTCCAGCATGAGCAGTTCGGCAATCGTGTGGGGCACAGGCACTGTTCCGTTGGCCAAGACCTCGCACAGGTCGATGCAGGTCTGGGCGAGCCGGATGAAGAACTTCGGCGGCTGGGCGATCAGCGAGGCCGGGAATCCGACGGCAGGCCCGGTGTTGCCCCACATGAGGTCTTCGGCCTGGTCCACGAGCACTTCCGCGGTTGAGGCCAGCGAGCTGTACAGGGCTGCTGCCCAGCGCGGGCCGATGTCCATGATCGCGCACCCGCACCCGCACCCGCACCCGTCGTTGTCGTCGCTGTCATCGGTCAGACATCGGCATGATCCGCCGGGGCCGCATCGGTTGGTGCCGGGTTCGTCGCCGCGGGCAGCAGCGTGCCCGGGGCACCCGTCGCAGACCTCGCATCCTTCGGCAGGGCATTGGGTGGTGGGGAAGAGCTTCGCCCAGTCGATGGTGCTGCCGTCGGGCGGCAGTTCGGGCGTTTCGAGTTCGGTGACGAACCAGGTGGCGAGGAAGTGGCGGTCGTCCGTGTCGTCGATGCGCTGGTCGCTTGCCTGTTCCAGATTGGCACGGGCGCTGGCAGGCAGGCTCGCCCACAAGCCGGAGGTGGCCTCGTGACCCTCGTGCGGGGTGTTGAGGATGTTGCAGATCGCGACGGCTTCATGCGGCCAGTCGAGGGTGGCGATCGCGTCGAGTTCGGGGCCGTCGCCTTTGTCTACGAGCGCCATGACGCGGGACTTGGTGGTGGTGTGCTGAGGTACGAATGCAAGGACTTTTCTGGCCACGGAGGCTCCTCCCGGAAGGCGCTGAAGGCGCGACGGGGCAATAGTGTGAGGTGTAGGAGCCGCGCTGGTTGTCTCGGTGCTACCGAAGACTCCGCTTCGCGGGCTTCAACGCTAACACGGACAGCCGCTCGCAGCAGCCACCAGTCGCTGGTCGGGGTACGTCGGGCGCAGGAGTGGGCCGAGGTTCACCGGTCTGCGATACACGGCTTGTCTCTATCGACACCGTGAGGAAGCCCCAACCCCTGGCGGGGAACGGGATAACCCGAGAAGCGAAGGCCGGCGGCCGAACCGAATCGCTGGCCCTTCTACCAGAGGTTCTCCGATTACTGGCCGGATACCGGGCTTGTGCCCGGCCGCGAAAGCGGGCTGACGCGGGTCAGGTGAACCGCGTGGAGACGTAGAAGACGAGGCCGTCACCGATGGACAAGTTAGACGCCGCCCTCTCGGGGTGGTGAACGATCTGAGGACGTTGCCGCTCATTGAGCTGGCACCGTATGGCGTCGGCTCAATCGATCTTCGCGGGCTTGCTTGAGCCGGATGCATGGAAACGTGTACGTCCGGTTCTGAGGTGGCGCGGCGCGGTTCGACATGGCCGGTAACACTCTGGCGTCGAGCAACGCGTACAACCGGGAGTTTCAAGAAAACGGCTCTGGCTCATATCCGGCACTTTGACTCCGCCAACCTCAGCAGGAGAAGGAATATCCAGCTCTACCACCGAATGTGAGCCGGAGCCGTTTCTTGACACTCCCACAGCTACAGTCCGCAACCGGACCGTTGCGCGGAGCGGCTCAATGGTGAATAGCAACGTTGGTGCGGGCACAAATAAAAGCGGCGGTCGTCACCTGACGACCGCCGCTCATTTCACGACGAGGTTGTTAGCCGCGGGGTAGTTCCGTGCGCCATAGGTTGTTGATTTCCTGGGGGGTGAGTGCTTCCTGATAGGTGACGACATCGTCAATGTCGCCGGCAAGGTAGCTGGTGTTGATGTCGTTGATCAGGCTTCGGCCGGCATTGAAGTTGCCGGTGGCGTTCCAGGTACGGGCGGTGACCGTCTGGGTCCCAGCCTCGATGCCGTTGACGTACAGCTTGGCTGTGCCGGTGCTCGCGTCGTAGACGGCGGCCAGATAGGTCCAGGTGTTGGCCGTTGCTGTGGTCGAGGCTTGTGCGGTGGTGATGGTGGGGTTGGTGGTGTCGCTCGTGGGTAGTTGGAATTGCCAGCATTTGCAACTGGTGCCGAAGTTCAGCTGGAAGCCGCTGGCGTGGTTGCCGTACTGGCTGGCGACGGCCTGATCGCGGGTGGTGTCGGTGATCCGTGCCCAGGTGGACACGGTGAAAGATTGGTCAGTGCGTAGCCGCGCTCGGGTGCTTACCGCGCCGGTGGTGCCGTTGAGCGTGATCGCACCGAGGTCGGCGTCGGCACCGCTCGTGGTGCTGTCCGGGTCCGGATGGCCCTCCGGTTTGAGGGTGACGCCGGGGGTGAAGGTGCCAGGCGCCTGTGCCTGTGCTTCGTTGGCGGCCGAGTCGGTTGCGGTTGCGGAGTTCGGGTCCTCGAACTGCCAGCTCAGGGTTGCGGCGCGGGGGTGTGCCTCGGTTTCGACGTCGGTTGCGTCGAGGGCGCGTTGCCAGATACGGATGTCGGAGATGTCTCCGGCGAACCAGTTGTCGGTGCTGCGCCCAATCCAGGTCGTTGTCTCGGGATCGTTGAAAGTGGTGGCTTCGTCGGCGGCTCCTTCGGACTCACCGTTGACGTAAAGTCCTAGCCGTTTGACGTCTGCGTCGTATGTGGCGGTCAGATGCGTCCAGACGCCGACAGCCGGAGGTTGGTCGGACGGGGCTGTCGCCATGTGGATCGCGGCGGTGTCGCCCGATGTCGCGGACGGCATTCGTGCCTGCCAGAGGTCATGCTCCTTGTTGTATTCGAGGTACAGGGACGCGTAGCCGCTGGCGCTGCGGGCGAGGAAGGTGCGGTCGGTCGATTTGTCGGTCAGCCGGACCCATGCGGCGACGGTGAAGCTGTGTCCTGTGTTGAAGGCCAGTTTGGTGTCGGCGTAGCTATTGGTGCCATTGAACGTGCCGGCCTTGGTGTCGGCTTTGCGGCCCAGGGTCCATGCCACGTTGGTGAGTTCAGCGGGGTGGTGAACCGGGTTGGCCGGGTCTCCGGTACCGATGCCTGTGTCGGCAGCGGTCGTTCCGGTGCCCTCGCTGAATTTCCATTCGGCAATCGGGTAGGTGGTGTCTCCACCGCTGACCGTGCCGTCGCCGGTGATGCCGTCGACGCTGTCGGCGTCCGTGACGTAT
Source organism: Actinoplanes sp. NPDC020271 (assembly GCF_044388125.1). Taxonomy (NCBI): domain Bacteria; kingdom Bacillati; phylum Actinomycetota; class Actinomycetes; order Micromonosporales; family Micromonosporaceae; genus Actinoplanes; species Actinoplanes sp. NPDC020271. Next base: position 90,525 of record NZ_JBIRWQ010000027.1, on the reverse strand, counting down.
TGCTGGGCGAGCCTCTGGTAGTAGAGGTTGTTCGGGTATGCCTTGCCGTCGGTGCCGGTAGTCAGGTTCTCCGCATTGGTAGTCGCGCTGGTGGCGGTGCCGTCGGCGGAGACCGCGGCGGCGAAGTCGATAACGCCGTCGGCGTGGCCTTGCATGTTCGCCGGTCCGTCGGGACCGAGGATGTGCGCGTTGACCAGTTGGCGCGCTGACTCCTGCGCCGCTGTGTAGGTGTGGCTGAACGGTGGCAGGGTGGCGACGTACACCTTAATTGTGCGGGTGACGGGTGTGGGCAGATCTACGGCGTAGTCGAGTGCGTCGTCGGGCCGGTATTGCTGCAGTTGTCCGGCGAGGGCGTCCAACTTGTTGTTGGTCGAGGTGGCGCAGGCGTCGGCGGTGCCGGTGCAGGCGAGCAGGTCACTGCTGCCGGCTGAGATGAGCACGCTGCGTGCATCGGTCTGGTCGAGGATTTCCCGGTCGATCAGACCGTAGGAGTTTTGCGGGTATTGGCTGTTGGCCACCTGCGGCAGTTGTGCTTTGTTGGTCCAGCTGCTGCTGCCCTGGTTGAGCACGCCGGCCCGGACCGGGTAGCGCTGGCCGTACTCGTCGGTGGACATGGCGGTGGCGAGCTGGTCGCTGGTCTGGCTGAGCCCGTCGTTGCTGGCGGTGTCGGAGTTGATGGTCTGGTCGCCGTAGAGCACGATCGCGCCGGCCGGTTTCTTGGATGGTGTGCTGACGTCGATCCCGGCGAGGAACGGAATGCCGTTCATGGTTGAGCGGGTGAAGCCGGAACCGTCGATGTCGCCGGTGTGGTCGGCGCCGTCGGAGCTACTGACGTAGACCGGCGATCGTGCGTCGAGGTGGCCGGCCAGGGCGGTGGGACTGCCCTTGACCTTAAGGCTGACCAGTGCCGAGGTCTGGTCGTCGGCCGGCAGGTCGACCGGGTCGCTGATCGCCTCGGTGCCGGCGGGCAGGGTGAGGCTGGTGGCACCGCCGTTGAAGGTCAGGTGTAGCGGGGTGTCGGCGACGGTGGCGCCGCCGGCGGTGGGGTCCTGCAACGCGATGGAGGCTGCGTCGAAGGTGACCGGGGTTTTGCCTTGAGCGTTGGCCAGGCGGACCCGGACGCGACGGGAGTCGCCGCCGGCGCCGATGCTCAGGTGTGCCGGGATGCGCACGGTCTGGGCGTTGAGCGTGGCGTTGACCGACGCGGTAGTCTGCACCGCGCCGGTGTCCTGGGCGGCCGCCCAGGAGCCGACCCAGCGGCTGCCGTCTGGAGTGGTCGAGGTTGGGCGGATACCCAGGCCGAGGATGTGCAGCGCGTTGACGTGGCCTTGGATGCTGCCGGCGACCAGGGGCAGGGAGATGCTGGCGATGGCGGCGTTGGGGCATACCAGCGGAACGCTGTAGGCCATAATGCCGGGGGAGCTGCCCGTGTGGTAGCCGTTGACCGAGGAGTTGAGGCTTTCCAGACTGACCACCGCGTTGCCGGTGGGCCAGTAGACCCAGTCCGGGGCCAAGTCGATCGAATAGGCTTGGGAGGGCCAGTTGCAGGCGCTGCCCTTGGCATAGTTGATGCGTCCAGTCGCGCTTTTGACGTCGCCGTTGACAGCGAGGCCGGCGAAGACGACGGCGTTGCCCTTGTTCACTACACCGCTGGCCGGCACGGTGATCAGTTGCCCGGCGGCGAGCATGTTGTCGTTGTTGCCGTCACCGTAGGTGGCGGGCAGTTTGATGGTGGCGCCGTGCACGTTCACAGTGCTGCCGGGCGCCCAGCCGGCGCTCTTGAGGTCGCCGGCGTCAAGGCTCCAGCCCCAGCCGTCGGCGTCTGCGGTGGTGAGGGCCGGTGTTCCGCTGGTGTTGTGGGTGCTGATCGCGGTGTTGTTCAGGCAGTTCTTGGTGTCGTTGATCGCGCAGGTCGGGATCCTGCCTAGTCGTAGGGCTTCGATGCTGGCCTGGTAGCCGAGGGAGCTGGCGTTCTTGCCGGTCACCTTGAGGGTGATGGTGTGCACGCCCTTGTCGAGCTGGATCGGTGAGCCGTTCGCGTCCTTCGGCGTAGCCAAGTTGCGGTAGACCGTGCCGTTGGGCTGGCCGTAGGCGTCGAAGTCGGTGATCAGCGTCGACTGGGTGGACTTTCCCTGGTCCAGGATCAGGGTGTACATGCCGTAGTCGCCGGTGGAGAGCATATTCGCGCCGATCTCCCACATGGCCTGCTGCGGGATGGCGAAGGAGAACGTGGCGCTGTCGCCGTTGGCTACCTTGGTGCCGGTGGTGGCGTTGTTGGCGAGCATGGCCTGGTAGCCGCCGACGAAGTAGTAGCCGCCATTGAAGCTCTCCTGGGCCGCCAGGACGCCGCCGGCGGTGCTGGCCGTCGCTTTCGGCACGGTGGTCGTGGTGCCGTCGGTGTTGGTGGCGGTGTAGCCGTTGATCATCTGGTCGCCGGTCACATACAGCGGTGTGCTGGTGCCGGCGTTAAACTCATACGCTGTTGGCCCGGAGGTCGAGCCGGCCCCGTTGACCGCTTTGGCGACGAGCTTGTGAGGACCGGCGGTGCCCGGTGCGAAGACCGGTGCCGCGCTGCCGTTGGTGACGGCCGTCCCGGTGCCGTCCTTGTTGTCGGCCTTGGCGTAGTACACGACGCCCGGCGTGATCGTCGTGCCGGTCACCCACTGGGTGTTCTTGCCCGCGGCGTAGACCACGTTGGTGAGGTCCCCGTCGAGGGTGAACAGATATCCGGTGACTGCCCTGGTGGCGTCGGTGGACAGCGCGAAGACGCCCTTGTCGGTGAAGGCGGCGCCGACCTGTGCGGGCGGGAACTGTGTCGACTTGACCGCGGGCGCGTTCGGTACGGTGGTATCCACCGTGAAGTACATGTAGGGGGTCCAGGCGGCTGCCCATAGGCCGTCCTCGTTCTTGGCCCAGGCCCTCCACCGGTAGTCGCCGTCGGGAAGCGTTTTGTTGACTGTCCAGGGCGATCCGTTGGTGTTGAAGGTCGTCGGGCTCGGCCCGTATCCGCCGGCGATCAGTTTGCCGGTGGCTCTCTCTTCGACCTGGTATTCGATCAGGACGCGCCGCTTGACACCGTTAGGGAAGATGTTCGAGGCGCCCCAGGACAGGGTGGGGCTTTTGGAAGTGGTGACGAGCTTGCCGCCCTCGTTGTTGTTGTTCGGGGTGACGTGTAGCTTGCCGTCGTTGGCGTTGAGTGTGGGCGGGTAGCTGTATTGCACGGTGAGGCTGGCACCGCCTTTGTACCCGAGTTGTTTCCAGTAGTCGCGATTGGTTTCGCTCCCGGCTTGGGCCAGGAAGTAGGCGTAGTCCTTCTTGCCGGTGGCCAGCGAGGCGATATTGCTGGACACGTCGAATCCGAAGGTTCCTGGCGTCGCGGCCGGGCTGGACGTGCTGCAGTTGACCTCCCGGCCGCGCTGGGTGGCCAGCAAGGCGCCACGCGTAGGCTGCTTGCTCCAGTTCAGCGTCGAGGAGGTGAACCCCGCGGGTGCGCTCGTCGCGTACAGCGCAGCGTTGGTGTCGGTGCAGGATGCCGACCAGCGGTGCTGGATGTTCAGCGTCGCGGCCTTGACCGTCGCTCCCTTGATCCCGGAGATGTTCAGCTTGTAATACGTGCGGGCCGTCTCGCCTTCGCCGCCGTACTGAGGCCAGTCGTCCAGGCCGATGCGCGCACTGTTGAAGCCGCTGGTAAGGGTGGAGTTGTAGATGTTCCAACCGTTGCTAGAGATCCGTGCCCACGCCGACTGGCTACCGTAGTAACCCGCCCACTCCGGGTCTACGAACACCGGGTACTTGGTGGTCTTGGCGGTCAGCAGCGACTTGTCGAGCGTCATGGATTGCTTGCCGTCAGCGAAACCAAGCTTGATCTTGGCGCGGTTCTTTCCGATCAGATCGGCGGCCTCGTGCGTCGCCTGCGGGCTAGACAGTACCCGCGCCCGGATCGCCTTCTCAGCGGGATCGGGGCTACCGGGGGTGCTGTCCCACATCATCGCGGTGTTCGCCGAGAACACCGTGCGGCCGGTGGTTTTGTCGGCCGCCTCGGCGCCGCCGTCGCGGGTCGTCGCCAGCTTCACTCGTGTGCCGGTCAGGCCCAGGTTCAGCTGCTGAACCTTAGGATTTGCGGCGGCCTCCGGCGTCTTGATCACGAACATTGAGGAGTACCCGGTGCTGCTCGCGGTGACCTGCAGATCGACGTCGGGCAACACATTCGGGTACGTGGCCGTGTCCTCGGAGACCACGGGTGTGGGAAGTTTCTCAGCCCAGGTGAACGTCAGCGCGTAAGAGCCTTGCTTCAGCGAGACCAGAGTTGTGTCACCGCCACCGCTGAATGACACGTCGGCGGCCGCCACCTTAGGTTCGTAAGTGCCGTCGGCCTTTTTGGTCAGAGTGGTGTCGATCGATGCCCAAGCGCCGGCACGTTGCACCCGTTCCGGGGCAACCGAGTAAGTGGTGACGAATGACCCGTCCGGGCTGGCCGAGGTGGTGGAGAACTCGTCTGTCAACGACGGAATCGGCACGGTCTGGCCGGTCTTCTTCGCCTGATCGATCGCGGCTGCGATCGGCTTGGCGGGGTTGTCCGCCGGCGTGGCGGCAGGACCCGGTTCGAGCTCGCCGGTCTGCACCGGAGGCGCTACCGGCGGTGTGGTCGGGTTCGGAACGGTAGGAATTTGCGCCCACGCCGGGGTTCCTGCCCCGAGCGCGGTGGTGGTGAGCAACGCGGCGACCACCGTGAATACCGGCAGACGCCCCCGTCGCGTCGAGCGTGATGACATGGTGAGTGGCAGACCTTCCCCGCAGAAGACGATCATCGATCGTGGTGGCGCACATTCTGACCCCTGCGGCGGCCGCGGATCGACCCTTCGACACCACCCGTATCGGTAAATGTGCAGTGGGTCACACTCATAACTCCACTATTTAGATCTCTGATAGACAGAGCGCGGCATCGAAGATCATCGCGCTGCAAGTGAGGCGCCAGGGTCGCGTTCGACGCCAACGGGATGAGTCCGCCCTCTTCTTGCGCGCCTGCGCCTGCGGAATGCGGATACACGGGGGAAGGCGCAGCATGCTGTCCATAAACGGTCCGAAGATCCGGCTCATGCCCCGCTGGCGAAGGCTCGCCGTTGCGGCTCTCGTAGTGACCTTGGCCCCGGCCTTGATGAACCTGGTAGCCGGAGAGCCCGCACTCGCCGCACCGAAGATTCCCGAACCGGCCAAGCTGGAGCGCGTCACCCTCGGCAAGAGCAAGGTCACCTCGAAGGCCAAGATCCGTCGTGTGACGGCGCCGTTCAACCCCTCTGCCCGCACGGCATTACCGGAGGCGACGGCCACCACGGTGACGCTGCCCGCCGCAACGGCGAACAACAGCGCACCAGCGGCGGTTCGCGCAGGATCCTCCCCGATCGCGGTCGGCCGCCCCGCCAACGGCGCGGGCCCGGATCGCGTGCAGGTCAAGACGGCCGATCAGAAGACCACCGAAGCCGCCGGCATTCACGGCGTGCTCTTCACGCTCGCCGCCACCTCAGGTGCCGGCGAGGTCCAGGTGAACGTCGACCCGTCGACGTTCGCCAACGCCTACGGCGGTGGATACGCCTCACGACTGCACCTGGTGCAGATGCCGGCCTGTGCGCTGAGCACCCCGCAGCAGGAGAAGTGCCGGACGCGGACCCCGGTGACCACGACGGCCGTCTCACCACTGTCCGCGCAGGTATCGCTCACCGCGGCGACCTCCGGTGCGATGGTGCTGGCTGCCACCTCGGACACCGCCGGGGCGGGCGGCGACTATGCCGCGACCAGCCTGTCTCCCGGGGGCACCTGGTCGACCAGCGGCAACACCGGCGCCTTCACCTACAGCTATCCCATCAAGGTCCCCCCAGCCATTGGCGGCGCCGCGCCCGACACCGACCTGTCCTACAACTCTGCCGGCCAGGATGCCCGCACCATGGGCACTAACAGCCAGTCCTCCTGGGTTGGAGACGGGTGGTCGATGAGCGAGAACTATGTCGAACGGACCTACCAGACCTGCGAGGACGTCAAGGACTCCGGCGCCCCGAAATACTCCGGTGACCTGTGCTGGGCCGGACAGATCCTGACGCTGTCGCTGGGCGGCGCATCGACATCCATCGTATACGATGACAAGTTCCACACCTTCCGGCCGCAGACCGACGACGCCACGACGCAGATCGACAACCTGTTCGACGCGACCAACGGCACGAAGAACGGCGAGTACTTCCGCGTCACGAAGAACGGGACGCAGTACTACTTCGGCCTGAACCGGCTTCCCGGCTGGACCGCCGGCAACGAGGAAACCCAGTCGGTGCAGACCGTCCCGGTCTACAAGAGCCACGCCGACAACAGCGCCTGCCCGGACGGCTCGTTCGCCGACACCGCGTGCACCCTCGGCTACCGGTTCAACCTCGACTACGTGGTGGATCGCAACAACAACGCCATCGCCTACTACTACAACGACCCGGAGATCGGCTACTACGGGCCGAACATGAAGGACACCGCGGTGTCCTACATCCGCGCGACCACCCTCAAGCGCATCGACTACGGCATGACCGCCTCCACGATCTTCTCGGCCACCGCGCCCGAACAGATCGTGTTCACCACCGATGAACGCTGCCTCGCCGGGCAGCCTGCCGGCAACACCTGCGCGGACAGCCAGTTCACCGCCTCGAACCCGGAGTACTGGCCCGACGTGCCGGTCGACCTCAACTGCACCAAGGGCAAAGACTGCACCATCCACGGGCCGAGCTTCTGGTCCCGCGTGATGCTGACCAAGATCGTCACGCAGGCCAAGGTCGGCGGCGTCATCAAGCAGATCGACCAGTACGACCTGACGCACAGCTTCCCGGACAACGCCGACCACTCGCCGACCCCATGGCTCCAGTCGATCACCCGCAAGGGCCTGGACCGGCTCGGCGGGGCATCCGCCGACCAACCTGCAGGCACCGTGTCATTCGAACCGATGCAGCTGGCCAACCGCGTCGGCATACTGCCAGGCCCGAAGATGTACTACAACCGGATCGGCACCGTGTGGTCGGAGACCGGCGCCGAAACCGTGATCGACTACAACACCCCCACCTGCACCGGACTGCCGCCCGCGAATCCCTCCAGCGACCCGGACGCCAACAAAGCAGCGCAGAAATTCGCCTCGACGAACACCACCGGCTGCTTCCCGGTCTACTGGACCCCGACGTACCAGCCCGAGCCGCTCCTGGACTGGTTCTACACACACCCGGTGAAATCAGTCACCACCTATGACAGCGCCGGCAACCACTACCAGGACGGCACCCAGCCCAAGCTGATCACCGAGTACAAGTACCTGGGCGACCCGGGCTGGCACTACGACGACAACGAAGTGGTCAAGCCCAAGAACCGCACCTGGGGACAGTTCCGCGGCTATCCCGAGGTCGACGTCACCACCGGCATCCCGGCCGTCTTCCACTACACCGACGGCCAGAAGGTCTTCGACCGCCGAACGCTGACCAAGACCTACTACTTCCGCGGCATGGACGCCGACACGCTGCCCGGCGACGGCGTCCGAGTGGTCCCGGACCTGCAGAGCACCGACGGATCGGTGACCATCTCCGACGACGACCAGTACGCCGGCAAGGTCTTCGAAACCGTCACCTACACCAGCGCCGACAGCGACGCCACCATCGACAACGCGACAGTCACCGTCCCCACACTCATCGGCCCGACCGCTTCGCGGATCCGCGACGGCATGAGCGCCCTGCAGGCATACGTACAGGGAACCTCGCAGACCCTGCACCGCCAGAAGGTCTCCTACGGCTGGCGCCGCACCGAGAAGGACACCTTCTACAACAAGGCCCTCGGCCAGAGCACCACCGGTATGCCGGTCCAGAGCGTCGACCGAGGCGAGACCGGCGCGGCCGCCAACGTCGCCACGTGCACCTTCACCCGTTACCTCAGCAGCAGCGTGCCGCTGGCCGCAGGCAAAACCGCTCCATTGGTCCTGCCCGCTGAGGTGATTGGCACCGCCCAGGACTGCAACACGGCTGACGCCAAGCCGTCCGGAACGCTGCTGTCCGACACTCGGACCTCCTACGACGACCTCGGATTCGGCTACGACGGGCAGTCCAGCCCACCGCAGCCGACCCGCGGCAACCCCACCCTCACGCAAACCGCAGCGGCCGCCACCGGCGTCACGGTGGACCGATTCATCGACGCCCACAAGACGACATACGACAGCTACGGCCGTACCACGTCAACCATCCAAACCCCGAACGCCAAGGCCGCCGACGGGACCACCAGCCTGGCCCGCGCCGTCTACGTCAAAACGTCCCCCGCGTCCGGTGCCCTTCCCACCACCGTGACCACGATCAAACAGGTCACCGCCGGGGTGAGCTGCTCAGCTGTGACGAAATCGAGCAAGGACTGCCAGCTGTCCACCGTCACGATGGACCCGGTCCGCCAGCTGGCGGTCGCCACGACCGACGTGGCCGGCCTCCTGACATCCACCACCTACGACGCTCTGGGACGCATCACCGCGGTGTGGCGGCCGAACAAGACTAAAGCCGCCGGCGCACCGCCGAACATCACACACACCTACCAGGTGTCCAAGAACGGACCCAGCGTGGTCACCACCAGGACGCTGCTCGACAGCGACTCGGCGGACACCACACCCGTCTACGCGGTCACTAAAGCCCTCTACGACGCGATGCTGCGGCCCCTGGAGACCCAGCAGACCGGGGAGAACGGCAGCACGATCGTGTCGGACACCCAATACGACTCGCACGGCTGGACCGTCATCACCAACGACTCCTACGCCGTCTCCGGCGACCCGGTAGACACGCTGATCTCCGACCACCTGTCCCAGGTGTCGATTCCCGCGACCACCGTCACCGACCACGACGCCATGGGACGGACCACCCAGAGCACCGCCGAGCACAACGGCACGAAAACCTGGTACACCCGCACCGCCTACACCGGCGACAAGGTCACCACCATCCCGCCCACCGGCGCAGTCGCCACGACCAGCACCACCGATGCCCGCGGCCGACTCGTCGAACTCACCCAGCACACCACCGCACCGACCCTGAACGGCAACCTCACCGACGGCTTCACCGCCACCGGCGGCACCGGCAACAGCGTCGCCTACACCTACACCTCGGCCGGCCAGTCCGCCACTATCACCGGCCCGGACAAAGCCGTCTGGAGCGACGCCTACGACCTGCTCGGCCGCAAGATCTCACACACCGACCCGGACGCCGGAACGAGCTACAGCAGCTACGACGACGCCGGCAACCTAGCCCTCACCAAAGACGCGCGCGGAAACCAACTCACATACACCTACGACCTGCTCGGCCGCAAACTGACCGCTGTCGACAAGAGCGCCAGCAACTTCAAATACGCGTCCTGGACCTACGACACCCTGCGCATCGGCCTGCCGACATCCTCCACCCGCTACGTCTCGGGCGTCACCGGCGGATACACCGTCGCCGTCACCGGCTACTCCGTCCTCGGCAACCCCCTCGGCCAGACCCTCACCCTGCCCAGCATCGAGCAACCGCTCCCGGCCGCCTACACCACGAAGTTCACCTACACCCCGAACACTGAACTACCAGCGACTCAGGAAGATCCCGCCGTCGGCACACTGCCCGGCGAGAAGATCACCTACAACCACGACGCGTTGGGCGCCGCGATGAGCACCTCAGGCATCGACCTGTACGTGGCTGCAACCATCCACACCGACTTCGGGCAACCGTCCAAGCTGACGATGGGCGACTCGACCAATCATGTAGACGCGCTCTACTCCTACGACGAGCAAACCCTGCGCCCGGCATCCCAGTCGATCTACCGCAGCCACGGCGTCGGACCCCAGATCGACCAGACCACCTTCACCTACGACGACGCCGGCAACCCGCTGTCGACAGTGAACCAGCAATCCGAATCAGGCAGCGTCGTCACCGATGCCCAGTGCTACCGCTACGACAGCCTCGACCGGCTCGTCGACGCTTGGACCGCAGCCTCAGCATGCCCGAAGCCGGACATCGCCAAACCAGCTACCGACGAGGTCGCCAACGGCGCCGGCTCCTACTGGCAGAGCTTCTCCTACAGCGCCAACGGCAACCGCGAACAGCTGGTCGAGCACGCCACGACCGGTGGTGCTGACACCACCACCACATACGCCAACGGCTGCATGACCACCTGCGCGACCAACGGCACCCAACCGCACACGCTCACGCAGGTCAAAGGCAACGCCGACCCGACAACCCTGGTCTACGACGCCAGCGGGAACCTGCTGACCCGCACCGCCAGCAGCGGCAACAATCAATCCCTGGCCTGGAACCACGAAGGCCAACTCAGCCAGGTCACCACAAGCGGCACCCAGGCAGGCACCACCAAATACCTCTACGACGCCGACGGCAACCAGCTCATCCGCCGCGACCCCGGCCGCACCAGCCTCTTCATCGGCGACACCGAAATCGTCGTCGACACCTCCACCAGCACCCCGGCCCTCCTCGGCGCCGTCCGCACCTACAACCACGGCGGCGCCACCGTCGCCATCCGCTCCACACTCCCCAACGGCGGCACCCACTACCTCTTCGGCACCGCCAACGGCACCGCCAGCATGTCGATCGACACCACCACACTCCAAGTGGCCCGCCACCAGTACAAGCCCTACGGCGAAGAACGAAGCAACGCGAACACCACCGCATGGCCCGACATGACCCGCGGATACCTCCACGCACCGAAGGACACCAGCACCGGATACACCGACGTCGGAGCCCGCAAATACGACCCCACCTTCGGACATTTCATTTCGGTCGACCCGATCCTCGACCCCGCCAACCCGCAACAGTGGAACGGCTACTCCTACGCCAACAACAACCCGATCACCCTGTCCGACCCCAGCGGCCTGGAACCGCGCCCATGGCATAACCCCGACTACGACCCGGCAGATTGCGCGAATAGCACATCCCAAGAATGCCACCCAGCGGGAAAGATCGACTACCCGACCAACTACAACCCCGGTACCGGCACATATCAACCCGACGAAGTTATGGCATACGCCGACACGAATAAAGATCATCGAATCAGCCGCCCAGAAATGGCTAAGTATGATCTTGACTATGACCACCGGAAAGACAACACCTGCCACGATAGCGCCGGCAAATGCGTCCTTAAAGGCGCGGCCTCACTCGCGATCATCCTCGTCGGCGGTGTAGTCCTCATAGGTGGCACCATTGTATGCCTGGACATGGGCATCGTCGGGTGCGCGACGGTGGCAGGCGAAGCCGCCATCGAATCCGCAGCGCCAGGAACCGTGGTTGCTGGAGGTGCAGCCACCACAAAGCTCGGCCTGGAAGCGCTTGAGGACGCCGAATCTGGAGCCGCATCTGGCGCAGCCAAGGCCGCAAAGACCAGCTGCGACAGCTTCGACCCCAATACGCTCGTCGTCTTGGCCGACGGAAGTACCAAGCCGATCTCCGAAATTGAAGTCGGCGACCTCGTTGTAGCAACCGATCCGAGCACTAACGAGACAGCGAACAAACCAGTCACCGAGCTGCATGACAACTTGGACGTCGACCTAGCGAACCTTAAGGTAACTGACGGCCAAGGTCACACGAGTGTAATCCGCACAACCCGGAATCACCGCTTCTGGGATGCCACCACTGATCAGTGGACTACAGTGGCCGACCTGCAACGCGGTGATAGGCTCACCGCGTTGGACGGCGCAGACGTCCGTGTTGAAGCTGTCACGTTGTTCACTAAACCGCGTCACATGCTGAACCTTACGGTTGCCGACATACATTCGTACTATGTGCTTGCAGGCAAAACCCCCGTGCTTGTGCATAATGTGACTGTACCCTGTCCGAGAGTTGGCTTGGCTGATGCTGCATCGAACGCCTCAACTGGATCGGGGAAAATGAATGGCGTGCTCTATGCGGATATGGATGACGCGCCGTATTACGTGAGTTCCGGATATAAGAATCTTGATCCTGGGTACGTTGTTCCTCCCGGGGCGATGTCGGGCTTCGAGCACCATTTGGAGGCGCAGGCGGCCGCTCGAATGAGGGCTACAGGGTCTAAACGGGGCACTCTCTTCATTACGGGCGACTACATTTGTGGATCATGTCACTCATCCCTGGAGCAGATGCTGCCTTCCGGATCGACACTCACGATCACCTATAGGGACAGCGGGGGTGTTCTTCAGAGCGTCCCGTATACCGGCCGCTGACACGGTACCCAGGCCGCCGCGGTTGATGGCTCGTACTTGCCGCGGCAACCTGCAGTAGTTTTAAGACTGTTTGATAGGGTCTGCCTGGGTTGCTAATTGGCATACTGTGCACTCTGGTTGTCTTAGGCGATAAGGGGAGACGTGGATCTGTCGAATCTTTCAGGAGTTTTTTCGAACCCCCAAGCATTGCTGCATGATATTCAATGGGCCGATTTTAATCATGCTTTAGGTTCCGCCCAAGATGTCCCAGAGTTTCTTATTCAGCTGCTTGCGAAGGATCCTGTTGAAGTTGCTCGTGCACTTCGACATCTTGAGCAGACGGTTCATCACCAGAACACTATCTATTCCGCAACGGGGCCTGTGGCGTTGTATGTAGCCGCTATCCTTTCCGACGCAAGAGTCGGTACGATCGGAGTGTATCGCCCGAATGATGTCGCGCGCCCTTTGCGTGCTGTGCTATTGGACTGGCTGGCAGAGATGGCTGATGACGCCAGTGATTCTGCTGCAGAAGCGATGAGACGGCATGGATTTGCCCCACTCGAAGATCGCCCGGAGGTGCTGAAGTTCCGAGCGTTTCGGCCTGCCATCTGTGAGGCTATCGTGCCGTTCCTCGATGATCCGGATCCTCTAGTTCGATGTGCTGCAGTTATTGCAATGACTTATCTTCTTGATAGCAATGAAGTCATTCATTCGCTAGGGCTTTTACCCCGCATTCAGGAAGTTATCCAGATTTCATCTAATCAGCATTACCTTATCCGCGCGGCCGAACTCATCTCTGATGATATTTACGATCGCCCAAATCCCCCATCGGATGGAGAGGTGCCGTTTTAGCCCAGGGCCACTGCGTGCTGGTGTAACTGCTGGTCATGGCGCCGATCAGGTCGCGTGACTGGCGGTCAGCCCGGCGGTTTGCGTGGGCGATGTTGGTGTCGCCGTTGATTCGATGCCAGCCGATCGCGGTGTTACGCAGGGTGGCCATGACGGTGGAACCGGTGCCGGTCCGGGCTCGATGTAGACCTCAACCGAACGTGACATCTCTGACGTTATGGACCTGGTTCTCGATCAGCCATTCTGCCCTCGCCCATTTCTGCAGGTCAGCGGGTTGAGCCTCGGCGGCGGTCGGGGACGTGACCAGGTAAGCGGTCTCCCTGCTGGTTTTGCCATCAGCGGTGCGGTGCGGTTGATTGTTTGCCCCGGGGGCTTGATGTTATCCCTCGGCGTGATTTTTGCTGACTGTGTCAGGTGAGATCACGTCTGTGTCGTTGTGTCTATAGATCGACACAAGCCAATGCCATGCCGATCCTATCTATAATTATTCCACTGCAGTAGGCATCCGGGAAGGCGCCGTCCGAGTGAACTCACTCGGACGGCGCCTTCGTTGTGCTTCGGCGTGCCCCGACGTGCGCGGGCCGCTCCACTGTCAGGGCTACGGCGAAACTGATCGCCGGCGCCGTCGAGGAACTGCTGCGCTACCTCAACATCACCCACACCGGCCGGCGCCGGGTCGCGCTCGAGGACATCGAGATCGCCGGAGTCACCGTCCGCGCCGGCGAAGGCCTGATCCTGGCCAACGACATCGGCAACCGCGACCCGGACGTGTTCCCCGACCCGGCCAGCCTCGACCTGACCCGGGATGCCCGCCGGCACGTCGCGTTCGGCTTCGGCGTACACCAATGCCTGGGCCAACCCCTTGCACGGATGGAGCTGCAGGTCGTCTACAGCACCCTGTACCGGCGGATACCCACGCTGCGCCGGGCGGGCGACCTGGAGAGCATCGCGTTCAAACACGACGGGCAGGTCTACGGCGTCTACGAACTGCCGGTGACATGGTGAAAGTTCTCCTCGACCAGGACAAGTGCGTGGCTTCCGGCCAGTGCGTGCTCAACGCGCCGCACACCTTCGACCAACGCGACGAGGACGGCATCGCCGTCCTGCTGACCGCCGAACCCGAACCCGGCCACGCTGACGACGTGCATCAGGCCGCCGCTCTCTGCCCAGCCCTGGCCATTCTCGTCGAAGACTGAGCATGTCCAGGCCGCGTCGCGAGTGAGGTTCAACGCGGCCGCGGCCCGCAGCGGTTCGGCGCCATTGGTGCGGACATTATGGGCGGTGGCTGGACCGCGTGAGCGTATCGGCACTTCCCGCGGTAGGTAGCTGGGCGTGGACGGCGTACGTGCCATCCACGCCCAACTCGCAACTGAGCTGGCCGCCCGCGGCTTCGGCGCGTTCGCGCATGCCGATCAGGCCGTGTCCGGTGCCCTCGCCTCGGTGGCCGGGGCGGGCCGGTCTTGATCGTGAAGAAGAACGACTCGGCGACCGCGTTGTCCCAGCACTACCCGCGCCGGCCGACGGACAGCCGTACGCCGTGCCGCTTCGCGAGCCGGGCGTGCTGAGCACTCGTGTATTGACAGCCGCGATCGGAGTGGAAGACCAGGCCTTCGGCGGGCCTGCGCCACCGCAGGGCGTAGGTCAGGGCGGCGTCGACCAGGTCCGTCTTGAGGTGGTCTGCGACCGCCCAGCCGACGACCCGGCGCGACGCGAGGTCGATGACGGTGGCCAGGTACATCCAGCCCTCCCACGTGTTGATGTAGGTGATGTCGCCGCACCAGCGGGTGTCGACGGCGGTCGCGTCAACCTGGAAGTCGCGGTCGACCAGGTCCGGGCGGCTTCCGGCGTGCGGGTCCGCGACAGTGGTGGTCTTCCACCGTTGCGGGCTCTTGCCGGCGATCCTGGCCGCGCGCATCCGGCGGGCAACGCGTTCACGGCCGTACCGCCGCCCGGCCGCGGCCAGCTCGGCGTGGATGTGCGGCGCCCCATAGGTGCCCTTCGATGCCGCATGCACCGCAATGATCTGGTCGGTGAGCTGGGCGTCGACCCGCTCCCGTGTGGACTGCTTGCCACGGGCATGCTGGTAGTGGACGGACCGGGAGACCTGAAGCAGCTCACACGCACGCTTGACGTTGTGCTTGCCGGCCTGCTCCACCTCGATGAACGGATACACGTTCACCGGGTCTCCCGCGCGAAGAAAGCCGTAGCCCGCTTGAGGATGTCGACGTCCTGCTGCAACCGGCGGTTCTCCGAGCGCAGCCCGGCCAGCTCGGCCCGCTCGTCAGTGGTCAGCCCGTCCACCCGGGTGCCCGCGTCGAGCTCAGCCTGCTTGACCCAGGACCGCACCGCCGTCTGGGCCTACAGCGCCGGCCGCGAGCCGGATCTGACCGGACGGCCTTCCCTACGGTCTCCACGCGATGCCGAGCGCGACCCAGGGTCGCTGTCCGGGCGGCGCTCAGCTTGCTCACGTGTTCAGGGGCTCGTCGAGGTCCTCGTCACCCTTTTCCGGGAAACAGCTGGCCGGGAAGATCGACGAATTTTCTTGCCAGGGCGACGACAACAGCCGGCGATGGCGGTTGTCTTCGACGACCCACCCTGGGCCGTCGGCCCGATAACCGGGCGAGTCGATGTAGATCTGCATCCCGCTGGGCCCGGCGAAGGCCACCAGCGTGTGCAGGTCCCGCGTCGCGGTGACCGTTCGCCCGGAAACGCTGAGCTCAGGATCCATCTTCACCTGACCCACATGCCAGCCGCCCGCGGTCAACCAGTCGATCAACGCCGCAACCCGCACGCGGGTCCGACCGATACTCCGGACCGTGTGAGACCGCTGCAGAAACAGCGTCGTGTCGAAACCCCACTGCTCTACCTCGCCGCTGAGCGACCACCGCGGCAACCGGACCGGCGCCGAGTCCAACACCATGGCGTAAGCCTGCGGGACCACCTCGGCGGCAAACCTTCCCAGCTCTTCCTTAGACACCGCACATGACCGGTGGATCTCGGCCATCATCAGATCCCACCCCGGCGGGAACCCGTAGTCCTGCGGACCGAATCGGGCCGGCAGCGGCGCGCCCTGCAGCACGAAACGTTCCCGGAAGTCAGCCCACGCCGGCACCCATCCGGCAGCGAAATTTTCAAAAGTGCGTGACTGCACCTCCTCGACGTGCGCGGGAAGACGCTCGAAGTACGCTCTCGCCTCGGCCAGGGCCGCCTGTGCCAGCTCGAGCCGCTGATACGCCCGGTTCGCCACATAGCAAGCCGACGTCACATCACCCGGCTTGCCGTACCGGAACAGCCACACATGATCGAGCATGGCGTCTTTAAAGATGCCGTCCCACCACCAGTGCGACAGCGGAACATGCGCCGGCATTGACGAGAGCGGATACTCCAGCGAGCAATACGGCAACCTGACTCGCAGCTCAGCATCCGCCGCGGCCAGCCACTCGTCGTCGACCAGTCCGGTCGCCACGGTGTCTGCGAAGTCGTCCTTGAGGAACTGCACCGCGGATCGGGCTTCCAGCGCCCAGTACAAGTTCTCGTCGTTCGTCCCCTCGAGTTCCTCCAGGCGGCACTCGACGGTCTCCCTGACCTCCGGGCGCAGCCGGTCCCATTCCGCGGCCAGAGTCGTCTTGAAGTCGCGCCCGTCGACCACCTGCGGTAGTTCGCCGTCGTCCGCCGCCTCATGCAACTCGGTCAGCGCGATGACCGCGTCAAGGATCAGATCCCATTTCTTGTACCCAGCCTCATCGACCGCGCTCAACCGCTGCAGGATCTCGCGCCCGATTTGCTCCGCGGGAATCTGCGTCCCGCCCCTGGTCACTGCCACAGCGCCGTACCTCCCTTCCGGCCGCGCACGACACTTGTGCGCCGGGCCGGCATCGGCAGGGCAAAGCCTGTCTGCGGCTACTGCCCAACCATAATGAGCCTTTTTCATCCTGATCTTGCAGGTCAGAGCCCGTCGGCAGGGGGTCGCTGATCGATGAGGGCGAGGCTCCAGGTAGGACAGCAAATCGACCAAAACCCGATGCCCCGACCGGGAGCCTCGCCATGCTGTCCTACCCTGCCACGATCTCGTTGTCCAGCCGGACCCTGAACCACCTCGCCGACCGCATCCGCGGCCATCGCCAGCAGCGCAAATCCCGATGGCGGCGGCTGACTCCGGGCCGTCAGGCCCTGCTCGCCCTGGCCCATCTGCGCAACGGTGACACCTACACCCGCCTCGCCGCCGGCTTCCAGATCGGCGTCACTACCGCCTGGCGCTACGTCCAGGAAGCAATCGCCCTGCTCAGCGCAGCCGCCGACGACCTGAACGCCGCCATGCAGCGCATCCGGCAACTGGCCTACGCGATCCTGGACGGCACGCTGATCCCGATCGACCGGGTCGCCGACCAAAAGCCCTACTACTCCGGGAAACACAAGCGTCACGGCGTCAACGTGCAGGTCATCGCCGATGCACTGGGGCGTCTCGTCTGGGCCTCGGCCGCGCTACCCGGCTGGACGCACGACCTGACCGCCGCCCGCACCCACGGCATCATCGACGCCTTGACCAGCGCCGACGTGATGACCTTCGCGGACAAGGGATACCAAGGAGCACGCGGCAGCGTACGCACTCCATTCAAGCGGCGCCGCTTCCGGCCGAAGCTGTCACGCCGGCAGAAGACGATCAACCGCGCCCACGCGAAAATCCGCGCCCGCGGTGAGCGAGCGATCGCCACCCTCAAGACCTGGAAAATCCTGACCAAGCTGCGCTGCTGCCCGCGCCGCGCGACCGCGATCGTGCAGGCCATCCTCGTTCTGCACCACGTCGAAGCCAACCACTACGCAGGATGAAAAAGGCTCAATGATCAGCTCCGTCGTCAACGGATTTCACGCACGCGGCGTGACCTGGCGTGGCTAGAGCGCGAGGGGTCTGTGAGGTTCCCCCTTAGGACCGGACACCTCGAAACCAGACAGCGGCCTGGGAAGGATGTCCCGGTGCCTCGTCCCTCGAAGTATCCTGATTTGCCCTTCTCCTGACGCTGTGACCGTGACTGAATCGCTCTCGTCCTGGCCGGTGACCGTCGCCGTTGAGATGGCATTGACGCGCTCGGTCACCTCGGCAATCCGGTGTGGCAGATCCGCGATCGCCCATCGGAGCGCTTCCATCGACTGCTCAGGCGTGGTCACGGTCGTGCCTGCCCGGCGGCCTTGTCGGCGTCCTGCCGGAGTGATGAGGGCAGGGCGTCGAGAATCGCCTCGTGCGTCGCCGAGCGCGCTTCTTGCAGCGCTTGGTTGATCACGGTGGTCAGCATGTTGTCGAGCTCGTCGGGCCTCATGCTGAGGGCATCACGATGCAGTCGCAGCTCAGCGACCCGGGGCCGACCATCCACCGTGACCTCGGCCAGGCCGCCTCGGTCAGCGGCCTGGAAATGCCGCGTCTGGGCAGCTTGCGCTGTGAGTCGCAGACGATCGCTCAACGAGCCCAGGTCCTCGGCCACCGATCGTAAACGATCAACGACCTCGTTCCCATCGAAGCTAGTCACGTACCTAGCTTAGTAAAGACACCGACAGTCTGGGCTCCCGTCGCGCGCTGCTCCGCTACACGCCCCGTTGATCAGAGGTCGAATTCGCCGGCCTTTGCGCCGTCGATGAAGGCTTCCCAGTCTGCCAGCGTGTAGACGTGCGCGGGTTTGCTCCGGTCCTTCGTGTCGCGGACCTCGATAGTGTCGCCTACGCGCCGGACCTCGACGCATGCACCGTTGTCTCCGCTACGGGTGCTCTTGCGCCAGGTCTGGTCGAGCATCACAACTCCTATTGCTGGTGGTCCGTGTCGCGGATCTGCTTGAGCATCTCAAGCGACGCGCTGGGCGACAACGCGGATGCCTGCAGCTTGTTTGCTCGGTCTATCTCTTGTCGAACTCGCCGTCTTTGACGCCGCCGAGGAAGGAGTCCCACTCTGCCGCGGTGAAGATAAGGACGGGGCCGGTGCCCTTGTCCTTGGAGTCTCGGACAGCTGCGCCGCCGTCGGACAGGTCGGCCACCTCCACGCAGGAGCCCCCGTTGTTGTCGCTACGTACCGACTTTCGCCACGTGAGGTGGGTCAGGTCTGGGGTGTTCACTACGATCCACCTTCTTCGAATTCACTGGCTACGAGGGTGAGTAGCCGCGCGGATTCTACGGGTCCGAGCGCTGCTGCTCGTAGGTCATCCCAGAGCCGATTGTACGCTTTGACGTCGTCGTACTTGTCGAGGTAGGTGGCGTCCCGATAGTCCTCGGTGTAGATCACGTCGGTGGACGAATCGGGTCCGAATCGCAGGACGATGAACGGAAAGCTCGAGGTCGTGTAGGAGTCCGCCCGGAACGGGAGGACCTGGAGGCTCACGTTCGGGCGTTGGGATACCTCGACCAGGTGTTCGAGCTGAGCAGCCATGGTGGCTGGGCTGCCGACCGCCCGGCGGAGAGCTGACTCGGAGAGTACGAAGAGCAACTCTGAGGTTGCGGCATCGACGAGCGCGGTACGTTCAAGCCTGATCTTGATCTGCTTCTCGGCCTCTTCGGGCTTCTCGGCGGGCGAGCCAGCGTAGAGCGCGCGTACGTAGCTTTCGGTTTGGAGTAGGCCGGGGATGATCTCGGCGTGGTACCAGCGAATCTCTGTCGCGTCGCCTTCCAGGTCGATGTACTGCCGGAACCAGGTCGGCAACGACTCGCGGTAGGAGGACCAGCGGCCGCGTTGTCGACCTGCCCTGGCCATCTCGCGCATGGTGTCGGCCTCCGGCCCGGATACCCCGTAGAAGTCGAGCAGAATTCCGAGATCTGTCAGGCGGAGCCCCGAGACGCCCTGCTCAATCCGCGAGATCTTGGATGCTGCCGCGTCCATGACCTCCGCAGCGTCTTCCTGTGTCTTGCCAGCTGCTTCTCGCGCCCGCTTGAGGGCTATGCCGAGCCTGCGTCGCTGGATCGTGGGGTTGGCCACCCTGCTCTCCTCCTGTGTGCAAGTTGCGCGGCCCATTATGGCTGGTAGCTGGCGTGGGGCGAAAAAACCTAAGTGGATCAATCATCACGGATAGGCAAAAGTAGAAGTTCGTTTTAGTCTGTCTGTAACAGATGGTTCGTGAGACACGTTGGTGCAGTGAACGATCTTCAGGCGGCGAGCACCGCCCGGACTGGCCGCCTACAACGGCTATGCGACGACCGGCCGGGACTGCCGATGTTGCCGCGTGTGGCGATGTTGGCCGTTCCGATCCCGGGCGAAATCAGGCCTGTGGCCAGAAGGGAGCAAGGAAACGTGAGGCGTCAGAGCCAGGGCATAGATATCGGGCCCTCGACCACTACCTACTACGCGGTTTCAGCGGAGAGTTCTCTGAGGTGGGCGCAGGAGACGCTCGATTTGCATGTGACGTCGAGTGCGACGGGCCGTTGCTTAGCCTGCGGCTCGCCGGGGCCATGCTGGCGGCGGGAAGGCGCGGTGGCTATCTTCTGTCGGAGCTTGCGCCTGCCTCTGCGTCAGCCCGGGGCGAGCCGGCCCGAGTTGATCGGTGCTGTGCGAGTCGGGGTGCCTTCAGTGTACGACGTTGAGCGACTGCAGCGGAAAGTAATCGAACCCGGATAAGTGGTAACTCATGCCGCGCAACCTTTCCCGTTGTGAACGCCACAGTTAATGATCTCTTCCTGATTGGGTCACGAGGGTTCACCGCTCGGATCAATCACTCTTACCTTCATGTTCCGAAGGGAATCGTATGTATACGCAAAAAGACCTCATAGCTGCGTTGACCGAAATCGGTGTCGACGCTGAGGTTCAGATCAGCTTGGATGGCATTCCCCTCACTGTTAAAAGTCTCGGTTTGGATGAACGGCGTGGCGTGATTTTTCTTCGGCCGCATCCGGAGGAGGTTCCCGACGCGTTGCGCCGGTTCGTGGCGGCGGTGACTACGGTGCATGGAGCGGCTCGTCTGGAGCATGCGGTTCGTTGCAACGTTGATAGTCACTGCGATCTAAATCAAACTGACGAGTAGGCGGCCTATCCATGAGGCGTATGCTCATCCCGCACGGATCGACGGTTCATTTAGGAGAGATCCTGCGGCCGGTCGGTTCCAGGGAAATTGCTATCCGACTGGGTCTTTCCCGTCAGCGCATCCAGCAGCTGGCCGATCGTGACGACTTCCCCGCACCCCTACGCGAACTGAAGATGGGTCGTATCTGGTGGGAACACGAAGTAGAGGAGTGGATCCACAGGTGGAGAGCGGGGGAACCGCCTTCTCTGTGTGCCGTCCGCGCCGACGATGGTGTTCGGCAGTTGGCTGAGCGACTTGCTGACCATTTGGCTGAAGGCGGCCAGGCTTTCCTCGATGACGAGATCGTCGGTGTTCTAACAGAATTTCTCCGGCTTTTCCTGGCGACGACCAGGGCCGGCCTCAACCACTCGGAGTGGAACGAGGCGGGGTAGGAATTGGGAAGTCGGATCCACGTGTCGCAAAAACGAAAGAAATCCGGTATATGCGCACGGGTGGGCGGGGTTATGTCCCGCCCACCCGTATTGCTGCTATTCGTCTTCTCGGCGGGCCTCTACATCGCTTGAGCGTTCGCCCAGGACCCGTACCGTCGTGCTCAGCTTAATGGGTAGATCGTCGTCGCCTTTAAGGAAGGGTTCGATGTCGATGGGCTTCCGGAGGGTGCGGCCTGGACCGTATGCCTGCTGCCGTTCATGGCCGGATACCCAGAATCGATGGTCTGGTTTAGCTCGTGCTTTCTTGCTGGCCGATGGCGTGTCTGAGGGGGTGGGCGCGGTGGTGCGGCGTGGCCGGATCTGAACGATCCGCACCTCGGGTGCGGGCCGTTTGTTGCGCTGGTACGACTTGCGGATCCCCTTAGGCAGCTGCGCCGGAATTGTTTCGGCCATTCGTTGCTTGATGAGCAGCCAGGTTGTCATGAGGGGGCCGAGTGGGTGTGCGCCGTCGATGATGGCGCGCCGGGCGATGTATTCGGCATGGATGGGGATGAGCCAGCCGATCTCGTGCCGCAGCGTGGGCATCAGATCTTCGTCGACGGCGTTGCCGACGCTGTGGTAGCCGATGAATTGCCAGCCGTCTTCGCGCGGTGTCCAGGACACGGCGGCGAGCTGCTGGGTTTCTCCGACCGGGGAAGGCCAGGCGATCAGCCCGGTCGGTGCGGGTGCGAGAGCGTCGGTTGCCCGTGCGACCGGTTGATCGGCGCTGTTGGCGTTGACGAGGTCGGTGGATTCCTCGTTGATCCAGAACATGGTTGCCCGATCGAGCTGGTTGGCCAGGTCTCGGCGCTGCTGCCGGTCTCCGATCGCGGTCGGCAGGCCGGCGGGACCGCGAAGTAGACCGGTGAGCCGGTCTCGGATCTTGGGGAGCATGTCGGCGTTGATCCGAGCGGCCGGCCAGTCTGTCGTGGTGAGCAGCGTTCGTTCTTGGCGGCCGAGGACGATGCCGCGGTGCAGCGTGTTCAGGATCGTGTATTGCGTGCTCGCCGGGCGCCAGTGCATCAGCCCGGCGCAGTGCGCGGTGAGGGCGTCGACGTCGTCGGCCTCGATGAACTGCGCGCACCGGTAGCAGACGTGCCAGTGATCGTTGTAGGTCTGAAGGACGCCGCTGCCCATGGCGGCGATTCCGATCAGGCCGGTTCTGTAGTCCCAGGCGGGCGGGGCTGCGGTGCAGGTGTGGCAGCGGTTGAAGATCGGCTGGAGGTGGCGGGCGTCGACCGGCTGCGGGTCGTGTGAGTCGTCGTCAACGGGATGGCGGAAGGTGACCCGCTCTCCGTCCCGGTTCTCGGTCAGGGCCAGTCGGCAGATGCCGCAGGCGATGAGGGTTGCGAGGTTCATGCGCGGCCGCCCGGGTTGTGACGGTGCAGATCACGCGCCCGCGGCCCTTTGCGCGGTGTCCCGCCGGGCATGGTCATTCCCGGCGCATAGAGGACGTGTCGGCCTCGGCCGCGCTGTTTGGCGTGGTACATCGCAACGTCCGCGTGGCGTAGAGGGTTGCTGTGGCGGAGATCGGCGGCCGGAACGACGGCGATCCCGATGCTGGCCGTGATCGTGACGCTGACCGGGCCAGTGCCGACGTGAAGCTCTACTGGTTCGGCGATGAGTGCGTTGACCAGTTCACCCAAGGCGCCGGCCGGTCGGCCGTGGCTGGGCAGTACGGCAGCGAATTCGTCCCCGGAGAGCCGGGCCACGCCTCCGGCGCAGATCTCGGCGATCTGCTGGAGGCGATCGGCGATCTCCATGAGCAGGTCGTCGCCGGCATCGTGGCCGTACGCGTCGTTGACCGTTTTGAAAAGGTCGAGGTCGATCAGCATGACGATCGCCGCTTGTTCCGGGCTGCCGGCTGCGATCTCGGTGCAGCGCGTTCCTAGACCGGTGCGGTTGAGCAGGCCGGTGAGCTGGTCGTGGCTCAGCCTCCACGTGGCTTTGGCCAGTTCTGTCCGTAGCCGGCTCACGGTTCGCCGGGCGAGAAGGTATCCGGCACTGGTTGCGAGCGTGGCCGCCAGGATGGTGGCGATCACAAGGTGTGTGGTGAACACTGGGGTCCTCCATTCCGATGGAGAAGCCCGGGACGCGAACGTTTTGCAGGCGGTGCGTCCCGGGCGCTGGATACGACGACGGCCCGCCGCAGCGGGCCGTTTTCTGTGTGCGCCGGGAACCGGTCAGCTATCGCAGGTGCGGGAACTCCGCGAGAATGTCGGCGGTGTCACGGACCAGGCGAGTCTGCGGATGGTCGCGGAGAACTTGGTGAGTTCCGGCGGACAGGGCAGAGGTGACCGGGCCGGGCACGACCATGGCGCGCCGGCCGCGGCGGATGGCTTCCTTGGTCACCGCGATGGCACGGCCGCGCAGGGGCGACTCCACCAGGACAGCGCCGCTGGCCATGCCGGCCAGCAGCCGACCCGCCGCAGTCGCACGGTCGCGAGTAGGGGTGGTACCGGGCGGATAAGCGCTCACCAGGAGACCGGTGCGAGCGACCTGGGTGTGCAGGCCGTTGAGGTTCTGCGGATGCGGGCGATCGATGCCGCCGGAAAGGACCATTACGACGCGGCCGTCGGCGGCCAGTGCACCGCGGACCGCGGCGGCCGGGATCCCGTAACCGCTGATGGCCGCGACGGACCACCCGGCATCGGCCATGCCTCGTCCGAGGTCGGAGGCCACATGATTCCCGTACGGGCTGGCGACCTGGCTGCCGCAGATTGCCACCGTGCGGGCAGAGAACGTGCCCCCACTTCCACGCGCCCACAGGCATAGGGCGGAACTCGGCGCCGCCGCGTACGGCACCCGGGACAGATCGTCGAGGCGTTCCGGCCAGTCATCGTCTTCCGGGATGAGTACCCGGGCACCCGCTCGTCGGGTGGCGTCAGCAACCGCGGCGGCGCGAGTCCGTAGTTGCTCGACCGTCATAGCGCCGAGGTAGACCGCCCGGTCCTGCGCGGAGGTGCTCGGCGAGATCAGCTTGTCCAACGCCTCGACCGGTCCGAGGAAGACGGTCAGCTCGTGCAACCGCTCGGCAGACGCCGGAAGGTTCATGCTGAGACAGGCGAGGACGGCCCTGGCCGTACGGGTGCGTTCCCGTTCGCTGATCATTGCCCGGCTCCCGTGGAGTTCGTGGAGCCGGTTGACGTCGCAGCTTCTTCGCCGCTGGCAGTGCCGTCCGTGGCGTCCGCCGGTGTGAGGTCGGCGAGGATGCCCTTGGCGACGCGTAGCACGCCGGCGGCGCACTGTTGCACCAGATCCAAGTCGCCGTCCGCCCAGCCCAGCACGTAGGCGTCGCTGTAAGCAGTGGAATCCAGTCCC
This sequence comes from Actinoplanes sp. NPDC020271, assembly GCF_044388125.1. NCBI lineage: Bacteria > Bacillati > Actinomycetota > Actinomycetes > Micromonosporales > Micromonosporaceae > Actinoplanes > Actinoplanes sp. NPDC020271. The sequence continues at coordinate 65,710 of NZ_JBIRWQ010000027.1, read as the reverse complement.
AGAGCTGCACAGACGAGGTGCGCCACGCTCTCTGCCTCGGTCTCCCGGCGGCCGCGGTGCATGTTCTCGCCGTTCTGCATCCCGGTGAGGTGACCGAAGCGGATATGTGCCAGCTCGTGCACGGTGGTCTTGAACCGGTGTGCGCCGCTGATGTCGTCGCGAACGCGGACCTGCATGACGTCGCCGCCCACGGTCACGCCGTTCGCCGTCCCGAGATAGCCGCTGCCGGGCGCGGTCAGCCCGAAGTTGTATCCGGCGTTCTCGATCAAGGCGACCAGGTCGTTGAACGCCCCGGTCGAATCGTCGCCGGACAGCAGCTGCGGCAGACCCGCCGCCGATGCCCGTACGCGGCGCAGCCGTCGCACTGTCGGCACCTCGAACGGCTCACCGTCGGTCTGCGACAGCTCGAATGTGGGGGACAGCGCGAAACCGACGACCTGAACGGCGGGACGCCCGGACGGCTCGCGGACCACTGCCCGGCCTTCGCTTTCCCACCGCGCCGCCTCTTCGTCGGTCGGTCGGCGGCGGATCGGTGCCCAGACCTTGAAGGCGGTTTCGCCTTTCCGGACGATGCGGTGGTGCTTTCTCCAGCCGCTGGTGCCTTTTTTGTTGCCGAAGGGCAGGAAGTATCGAGGGGTGATGCCGCGTTCCTCGGCCTGCATCAGGAGCAGGAACTGGTTGCTGAGGGTGTATCGGGCACCGAACTCGGCGGCCTGCTCGATGAACTCGACCCATTGCGCCGGGCTGGATGCGAGGTGGGCGAGCCGGGTATCGAAGTCCTCCTTGACCTTGTGCAGGAACGCTTCTTGGTCCTTCGGGGTGCGGGCAGTGCCCTCGGCGTTGGTGACCATGGGGGTCTCTCCTGTTCTCCGCTATGTGGCGGCGAGCAGGCTGGGACCTCGGCGGTCCCAGCCTGCCCGTCGGCACACGGGTGGGACCGCGCAAGTGCGGTGTTGTGTGAAGGCGCTGAGCCGTCGATCGCAAGGCCGCGGAATGTGAGCGATCCTGCGGCGGGCTTTCAGCGATTTCCGGATACGCGAACGGCCCGCGTAGCGGGCCTTCTAGCGGCGTGGATGGTGCGTCGAGGTAGCGGTTCAGCCGTTCTCGGCGGCGATGGTGCCGTCCAGGCTCCACGTGGCGCCGACGCGCGCCGGGAACCGTCCGGCTGAGTCATCGATGCCGGAGTATGGGCCCTGGTAGGGCTCATCCGTGCGTGCCCGCCGACCGATCACCTGCGTCCGGCCGCGCGGGGTCCCCGTGGGCCGCAGCTCGTAGCGCTCCGACAGGACTCTGACGTAGTCGATGTGGGACGCGTAGGGCACGTAGATGCCGTCACGGATGGTGCCGCCGAGCCGGTCGCAGCAGCGGACGGTGACGGGGTACCAGCCGGTGAGCGCCACGATGACGACATGACCGCAGGACAGGTCGAACTCGAACACGCACAGCCGGTGCTGCTCGACATCCTCGGTGGTCGAGCTTGTGGGTGCGGCCGGGGCGCAGGGCTGGCAGATCGGGCCGAGATCGGGCTGGTATCCGGCATCGCACTGTTCGCAGACGATCCGGAGGCAGGCGCGGCATTCGCCGGAGGCGATGTGGTTGAGGCTGGTGCCGCAGAAGCCGCAGTTGCCGGTCAGGCACTTGTCGGTGTGCTGGCCGGGCCGGTGCAGGTGGCAGGGGTGGTCAGGCATGGTGGCCTCCGCGCAGCTGCTGGTAGACGGTGTCGGCGGTCAGCCCGTTTCCGGTGACGTTCTCGGGCGGGTTGAGGCGTCGCCAGTCGAAAGGGCTGCACGTGGCATCGATCGTCAGGAACACGGTGATGTCGTTGGCGGTGACTCCGATGATGTCACCGGGCCCGAGCCCGGCTCGCCCGAGCAGCCGGAACGTACAGGCAAGTAGGAAGTCCGTCTCGCCGTCGCCGTCGCGATGGGCGAAGGTGCAACCGGGAAGGGCGCATTTCTTCTCTCGGCCGTCCTGCAAGTAGCCGAGGTCGATGCTCAATACAAAGCGCATGTGCGCGGCAATCTGCTCCGGGCTGCTTTCGGTGGGCAGGTGCCGCCAATGCGTCAGGATCTTGGTGAGGTGGTGGCCGGCCTCGTACGGGAAGAGCCGGCTGTCGGTGTTTTCGTAGAGGTCGATGCGGAACAAGTTCATGGTCGAGCCCTTCGGAGATGTCTGGGCGGGAATGACGATGTGACCCTCGGCGCGGCGACGCCTGGAACGTAATTTCGGGTGTCGCTTACCGGGGTTTCGGCAAGGGTCGTTACGCATCTTCGCCGCGACTCACGTGCTGGTGAACGCGCGCTGCGGTAAGGCCGCGGCCGGTCCAGTCCTCCGGTTCGGTGATGCGTCGCCAGCCGGCGAACTCACACGCCAGCCACGTGACGCCCGCGTTCGGTTCGAGGATCGATATGACGTCACTGGTCGACAGCGACCTCAGCTTCAGCAACCGGTAGGCACAGGCAAGAAGGAAGTTCATCTCGCCATCGGAAGTCATTCCCCCGCGACAGCCCTGCAGTTGATCGAGGTCCGTGTTGAAGAGGTGGAATACCAGCTCGGCAATCTGCTCCGGGCTGGTTTCGGCGGGCAGGTGCCGCCAGTGGGAGATGACCTTCATGAGGTTGTGACCGGGCTCGTACCGGAGGAATCGGGTACCGATATTGTGATAAACGGCGATGTAGAACAATGTCATGAGTGTGCCTTTCTTGAGGCTCAACAGAATCGATGCCGGAGTTGTGGATCGAGGATGTCCGTGAGGCTTTGATGGGGTCATTCGCGAGTTCATCCGCGGTTGGCAGAGTCGCGGCGGTAGACGTGGTGCTCGATCATGTCGATTTCCAGGCGCTCGATCAGGTCGTCCGGAATCACGGCGTACGGCTCAACCGTGGCCACGATGACGCCGGGATCGAGAATTTGCTCCGAACGGCCGATTTCGACGTAATCCGCCGGGCTGTCTGTCTCAGCGTCGTAATCGAATTCGAAGTCGATAACGGTGCAGAACAGGGTTTGGTGGGGGTTCCAGCCGACCGTGATCGTGTAGCGCTCAAAGCCGGGCTTCGGGACGAGCGGGTACAGACTCATCAGTTGTCCTTCCAGGGCAATAAGGAAATTGGCTACTGCGCGAGACGGCGCAACAGCAGGTGGGCCTCCTTGAGATGCCGGGCAGGTATAGACGCGTTTGGGCATGCCGTCCTCCTGCGGACAGCAGAAGGCGGCCACCAGGTGGTGGCCGCCGGGGAAGTGGGATGGGGCTACCGCGCCCTGTCCGCGTAGGCGGAGGGCGTCAGCGATATGAGTGCCAGATCCAAGGCTGGCGGCGGCGGCCGACCATGGTGGTGGGCGCGATGCCGTCGCGTAGAGCGGGGGATCGGGACACGAAAAAGAAGAAGAACCCTCAGCGTATGAGGGCTGCAGGTGTCTCGGCATCAGGCTGTCCGGTCGGCCGGTCTGACACGGCCTGACAACACGCGAATCCAGCAGCGCTGTTGGTTGGCCTGATCCAGCGGGACCGGCCGGAACTCCGGAAGTCCCGGCCGGCGATCCCGCCGTGCAGCCGAAAGACAGGCGGTCCCCTTCGGGAACGATCTGACAGCGCTTCGGCTCTATCGGTCCCACTTCGTCAACCAGCGCCGACGACCCGACTGGCCGACAACGAGCGACGAGCACCGGTGCGAATCGCAAACTCGCTGAAGCGGCGTTTCCGGCAAGCCGTCGATCCGGGACGGTCGCTGGAGTCAGCGCCGCAGGACGAGGACGTCCTCGTGCGCAATCAGATGCACGGGAACACCTTCAGCGCGGGTGCGACGGACAGCCATCAGCCCGAACATGGAGGCGCGGTGCACGATCTGCCCGTCGCGGACGGCCGCGAGCATCGCTGCGCACCGTTGCACCGGGACCAGTCCCGTCGACCGGGCGACGTTGAGAAGCTCGCCGGGCAGGTCGATCAGGTCGTCGCGCCGGCGACGTACCGGTCGGCAGGTGATCACCACGATTCCGCCGGGGCACAGGAGCTCGTACGAGGCGGCCAGGATCGTCGCGAACCCGTCGAGCAGGCGGAACCATCCCGCGTAGGCGAGGTTCCCGCGCTCGCGGTCCCCGTAGAGATGGCCACGCTTGCGTACTCCGCTGCTGTTGACCCGGACGAGTCCGTGGGTTCCGCGTCCGTACGGCGGTGAGGTGAGCACAAGTGCCACCTGGCCGACCGCGGATGCGGGGACGAGGTCGAGCAGTCGGGTGGCGTCTCCCGTGATGACTTTCGCCGTGCCGGTTGCGCCCTGCGCCGAGGCCAGGGTGATGTTCTTCTCGGCCAGCGCGGTGAAGCGGGGTTCGATGTCGATGCCGAGCGCGTTGCGGCCCAGGTGCATGGCCTCGACCAGGGTGGTGCCGGAGCCGGCCATCGGATCGAATACCAGGTCGCCTGGTGCGGTGAATGAGCTGATCGCGTGGGCGGCCAGGTTCGGCAGCATCTTGCCCGGGTGAGCGGAGGTCTCGGGGACGTAGCGACCGCGGCGCTGGTCGCGAGCCGGCTGCTGGCAGGTCAGCCAGACCGAGGTGACGGGCAACGACTTCTCAGCCATCGCGGCCTGCGGTCTCAGCCGTGCTGCGGGTCAGGACCAGCACGTCGGTGTGGATGTCGAGCTGGGTCTGCTGACCCGGGCGGGGCAGCCGGTCGGTTCCCACGATGTGTTGCAGGTACGCCAGCCCGGCCTTCTTCGCCGCGACGATGACGTCGACCGGAAGGACGACGTCGCCGTGCGGGAGCAGGACGGCCACGCAGCCGCCCGGTACGAGGCTGGCGCGGCAGCGGTCGAAGAACTCGCCCGGCTCGGCGGGCTCGTGGGGCGGCCAGCCGGTGACGATCAGCGTCGCCTCGTACCACTCCCAGCCGACCGCTCGGATGTCCTGAAGGTGGCTGCGCCGCCGGGCGGCGATGATCGCGCGAGCCAGCTGCGGCCCGGCGGTGAGGTCGGTGATCAGGTCGGACGGGTGGGTGAGGTTGTGCACGAGCCGTACGCCCATCGCGTTGGACATGGTTTCGCCCGTCATCGGGGCGGGCACCGGCCACACGGTGATCGGCACGGGCGGGTCGCCGGCCACCATGTCCCCGACGGGAACCGGTGCCTGCTGGTGTTTTCTCTCGGTCATGGGCGGGTTGGCCCCCGGACCGGCGAGCGCACTGACGATGCCCAGATCCCAGTTGTCAGGTCAATCGAACTCGGCCGCGTCCTGTCAGCACCGGTCATCCCAGGTGACCGGACCGGCTCACCGGACGCGGAAGCGCGCCGCGATCCTGTCCGAACCGGTCACAACCTGTCCTGGCCTGACAATCGTCTCCGGTGTCAGATCCCGGTGTCCCAATCGGTGCCTCGGAGCGGATCGCATCCGGCGAGCCGCTCCCCACCGAGGGGAACCCATCATGGTGACGAGCATCCGCAGCCGTACGACCGGCACCGCGCTGACCAGCGCGGAGAAAGCATTCGCGTTGCTGACCTGCGAACCGGCTCCGCTGGTGTTCGATGCCCGGCCCGTGCCGGGACTACCGAACACCACGATGCCGCTGGACCGGCTGCGCACCCTGCTGATGTACGAGCAGTACGACAGCGACACCACCGACGTCCTATGGCGCCAACTCGCCCGGCACGCCCGCGAGTGGGGACCGGCCTGGGTCGTCGGCGCAATCGGGGTCGCGCTGCCCGCCCTGACCCACCTCGCGGCGAAGATCAGCTCCGGGCAGCCCCGGCTCGCCGATGACGTCGACTCGGAAGTCCTGGCCGGGTTCCTGGCCGCGCTGCGCACCACGGATCTGGACAAGCCGCGGCTGTGGCTGCGGATGTGCTGGACGGCGTGGCGTGCCGGCGCCGCGGTCGTCAAGGACCAGGAAGGCGAGGAACTGCCGCTGGACCTTCCCAGCGGCTCTCGCACCCCGCGCATGCCCTACGGCCATCCGGACCTGTTGCTCGGCCGGGCCGCTGCTGCCGGCCTGATCACCGGCGAAGCGGCCGAGCTGATCAGTGCCACCCGCTTCGGCGACGCGCTGATCGAGCAACTCGCCGCCGAGCAAGGAACCACGGCTTCGGCACTGCGCATGCGGCGCCGCCGCGCCGAACGCGTCGTGGCGGCCGCGGTCACCCGAGGCGATCTCTCCGGGCCTTTCCGCTTTCCTGCCGGCGTCGATGAGGCAGCTTGACAGGTGGGATCGTTGTGAACTACCCGCGTAAGGCCGCACCGGCGGTTGGCCCGGTGCGGCCGTGTCGCTTCCGCTGGTCCTCATTCAGCGGAGCTTTAGCTCCGGAAGCGGTCTGTGTCTCACCGAATTTCATACGTCTCACACCCAGGCATCCGATTGATACGCCTCCGGTTGGCTGACAAGACTCGCTGACGGCGAAGATCCGCGCTGCGGACGAGGCTCACCCGAAGCCGCTGAACCATCGTCATGACGCACCATGTGGACGTCTCGTGCTTGCATCCATCCTGGAAGATGAAGACGTGACGCCTGCACGCATCGGCGCTGTCATCGCTGTGCCTCTAGCAACCGCAGTGGTGACAGCCGCGCAGCTTAACCTCCCGACAAAGGAGGTATGGCAGCATCCGACTGCAGTCGCAATGCAATGGGCATCCATCGCGATTCTGGCGCTTTTTATTTTTGATAGTGAGGTCCGGCAGGTCACCCACCTCGTAAGGGCCTCGAGAGTTAGAGAGTATGACCTCGACCTGCGCGCGGAACTTAGTCAGCTCCTGTGCGCCGTCGTCGATCTTACCGGCGCTAGATGGGATGAGATTGAGGTGACCTACTACCGTCTCCGCCGCAACCTTTTCCTGCGGCGCAGACTAGTTCGTGTCGCGTCCCTGAGGCTGGGCGCCGGGACCTCACACACCGCGGCGTCATGGACAATTCGTACCGGGGTGGTGGGCACCGCGTTCGCCGCTCAAGAGGCCATCGGCGTGGATTGGGCAAGCTTCACTCAGCAAGCCGTCGCGGGCGGCAAAGGCGCCTGGGAGCAACTCCCGGTCCCACAGCGATACGGCATGAACTGGGGGCAACTGATCAGCGCAGGCACCCGCGCCCAGGGAGTGTTAGCAGTGCCCACTTTCGAACGCGGCAGTGGTCTACCGACCGGCTGCATTTTACTCAGCGGTGCCTTAAAGCTGGATGACCTGAACAGCGAGGGCATGCGGCATGTCCTCGGTGACCTGGCCACAGCGTTGGATCGGCTTGGGTCACCGCCTCGAGGATGGTGGACCGCTCATGAGCTTTGACACCGGTCCCGGGGCCAGCTCTACGCAAGGTGGCTTCGAGATTCGTTTTCCTGCTCCGCGTCCCGGCGCAGTATCATCCGAATTCGTCTACAGGATCCGTCAATACGGCGCTTCATCTCGCCTGCTTCGCGCGCTGGAGAAGGACATTCCAGCTGTCGATGAATCGGTGACTGCGGCTGGATTCCTCGGACCTGAAGAAACCCAACCCGGCCCTACCGTCCTTGACCGCGGATCGACAAAGCGGATTGACGCAAACTCAGGAGCTCGGCGCGCCCAGCGTCGCAGGTGGCGACGGCGCCGGCGGGCCCCACGCCTCACCGGAACTCTGTATATCCAAAACCCAGATGGCCTCTCGTCAACCATCTCGCTACGCGGTCGCGCAGTTGTGCTCACTCCGGAAGGCACCGGCCTTGCCGGCTACGGCGAAGTATGGGCCGTTCACACTGACGCTGACTCCTCGATCACTGCACTCATGATCACCTACGGTCCCAGCGCCAACCCGAACGACAGACAGACCCAGCTCTGCTACCGAGACCAGACGATTGTTCTCGCTGGAATCAGCTTTACATGGCGGGAGCGCGGACACCCGGCGAGGTTTGCCACGCCTACCTACGTGACGCCACCGCTGGGCACGCTGAGGCCCAAGACTCCTTGAGTCGGACCCGACAAAGCTGATGGAGCACGGGCTCGCGGCGCCGTCCTGTCTCACCGGATCTACTCGGCGAACGGCAGCCGAACTGCGGCCGGGGCACGCAGGTTGGGGTGGTCGGCCGCCCGCGTAGCGCGATTGTCCATTTCATGTTTCGGACGGTGCCGCGGCAGACATCGGCCTCGTCCGAGCCGCCGACCAGCGCTGTCAATGAGCCCCGTCGGCTTGTCGCCCAAGAGGCGACATGAGCCGCATTGGCTGCCGACCTGGAGCCGTCCAAGTCGAACATCATCGAGCGACCCAACTCCGTGATCGAGGTTGTCAGCGTGTGACAGGAGTTCATCGAGTTCGATCGGTCTGACAGCGCGGATCTGAGCTGTGCATGTCATTCACGGCATGCCCGCTCGGTGGGGACCACCACGAGTGGTGAAGTCCGACGGTCCGGCACGGCTGGCGCGGCGCACTGACACCGCAGCCCTTCGCTTCACGCGAGGAGGAGCGCCCCCACCGGACCCCGCCACGATTCTTCGCCCGGTCCCCACCGTAGCGGTCCCGCAGAACTGCTGTGGAGCGCCGCGATGCACACCAACCTCATCCTTCTGTCCCACTTCGCCGTGGCGGCTGCCGTGCAGCCGCTCGCGGCCCCGAAGAGCATCCCGCAGGTCATCGACGGCATCACCGGCTGGATCATGGGCATCATTGCTTTGGTCGCGACGATGTTCCTGGTCATCGGCGGCCTGCGCTACATGGCCGCCGGCGGTGACCCGGCCCAGATCGAGCAGGCCAAAGGCAACTTCAAGGCCGCGCTGATCGGCTACGCGCTGGCCGTCCTGGCACCGGTCATTCTGCAGGTGCTGCAGGGCATCCTGGGCGGCTGAGCGCTGATGACCGACTGGCTGATGGACGGCCTGGTCGGCTGGCTGGCTGAGAAGGTCGTCGACCTTCTCAGCGGTCTGCTGGCCCTGCTGGCCTCCACACTGTTCGCATCGCCGGACGTCACCGTCCTGCCGCAGGTCAAGTCGATCGCCGGCCGCAGTGCTCTGGTCGTCGACTCCTGCTTTGTTCTCGCGATCATCGTCGTCGGTATCGCGATCATGGCCGGGGACTCGGTCGAGATGCGCTACGGCATCAAAGAACTTGTTCCGCGTCTGGTCGTCGGGTTCGTGCTCTCCGCGTTCTCCGTCCCGCTGACCGGCCAGCTGATCACCATCGCGAACGCGTTGACCGTCTCGATGAGCGGCACCACCGCACCCACCACGGAAACGGTCGCCTTCGTCAAGGCCCGGATCAAGGTGGCGCTCTCCGACGACAGCAACGCGCTGCTGGTCGCCATCATCGGCTTGCTGATCGTCGTGCTGATGGGCATGCTCGTCGGGACCTGGCTCGTGCGCGTGGGCGTGCTGCTGGTTCTCGCCGGGATCGCCCCGGTCGCGCTGGCGTGTTACGCGACCCCGTGGACGCAGGCGGCGGCCGGCCTGTGGTGGCGTTCGCTGCTGGCCTGCCTGGCCACCCCGACGCTGCAGGCCGTCGCGTTCACCGCCGGCATCGACATGGTGATCAACCCGGACGCGAACCTGCCGATCGTGTTGGGGGTCGCCAGCTCGGACACGTTCAACCTGGTGCTGGTCGTCGTGATGCTCTGGCTCACGATCCGCATTCCGGCGCTGGTGGGCCGGTACGTGACGAGGCAGGGCGCCGCCAACCTCGGCGGGTTCCTGCTGCGGGTCGTGGTCGTGCAGGGCATCGCCCGTCGCATCCCGTTCTTGCGAGGTATGCGATGACCGATCAGGACCCCACACCGCGTGCCGTGGTCCCGGCGAACATCAACGAGCCGGACCGGATCGCGTTCGGGTTGACCTTCCGGCAGCTGGCCATCATCGGCGTCCCGGCCCTGGCAGGGTTCGGCTGCTACCGCAGCTTCGGCCCGCTGCTGCCCCCGGCAGCCTGGATCAGTGCCGGATGCCTCGGGTTCGCCGTGGCGGTGGTCGTGGCCATCGGTCGCCGTGACGGCCAGCCCCTGGATGTGTGGCTGCGGCACGGCTTCGCCTTGTCACGCAGCCCCCGCACCTTCACCCCCGGCACGGCCCGGGCCAGCTCGATCGCGGTGGTGGACGGTAAGCCGGCCGTCCCGGCGCCGCTGCGGTCGCCGGTCACGAGCATCAGCCCGGCCGGGGTGCTCACCAGCGAAGGCACCGCGAAGGTGCTGATCGCGTGTGGCACCACGAACATTCATCTGCGCACCGGCGAGGAACAAGGCGCGCTGCTGGACGGGTTCGGCCGGTTCCTGAACTCCCTGACCGGTCCGGTGCAACTACTTGTGGCCGCGCAACGGCATGACCTGAGCGTGTATGCGCAGGCGACTGCCGATGTTGCTCCGCGTCTGCCGCATCCGGCGTTGCAGACAGCGGCCGAGGACTACGCCGCGTTCCTGCTCGATCTCGACGCCGCCCGGGATCCGCTGCGACGCCAGGTGATCGCGGTCGTCACCGGCGAGCACAAGGCCGATGCCGCGGTGCGCGCCCTGTCGAGTCTCGGGGTCGATGCTGCCGTGCTGGACGGGCCGGCCGTCACTGCGGCCCTGGCCGGCGCGGTCGACCCCTTCGATCCTGCGGCGCCTGGCCCCCGTGCGGTGCCCGGTGTCCCCATCGCCCTGCGGAGCACACCGTGAACCTGTTGACATCCAAGAGGAGCGTCGCGGCCGGGGAGGGCATGCCTTCCCCGGCCGCGCTGTCGATCACCCCCGCGCACGTCAAGGTCGGCGACGGTTATGCCGCCACGTTCGTGGTGTGCGGGTTCCCGGCCGAGGTCGGCCCGGCCTGGCTCGACCCGCTGCTGTCCTATCCCGGCCGCGTCGACGTCGCGATCCACATCACCCCAGTCGCACCCGCGTTGGCCGCGCCGATGCTCAAACGCCAGCGCGCCCGCTTCGAGTCGTCGCGCCGCCTGGACGCCCACCAGGGACGGCTGGGTGACCCGATGACCGAGGCGGCGGCATCCGACGCCGCCGACCTGGCCGAACGCATCGCCCGCGGCGCGGCGAAATTGTTCGAGACCGGTATCTACGTCACCACCCACGCCCGCGACCTGCAGGAGCTGGGTGCGATCACCGCCGGGGTGAAGGCGGCCGCCGCGAGCGTGCTGCTGGACCTGCAACCGGCGACGTTTCGTCACCAGCAGGGCTGGATTGCCACGTTGCCGGTCGGAGTGGACCCGCTTCGTGTGCACCGGATCCTGGACACCACCGCCCTGGCCGCGGCGTTCCCGCTCGCCTCCGCCGACCTCGCCGCCCCCGCACCCGGCGTGGTCACCGCACCGGACGGCGTGCTCTACGGACTCAACACCACCAGCAACGGCGTCGTGCTGTGGAACCGGTGGGCGCAGGACAACCACAACTCCGTCGTCCTGGCCCGCTCCGGCGCGGGCAAGTCGTACTTCGTCAAACTGGAAGTGCTGCGCAACCTTTACCAGGGCACCGATGTCGCGGTCATCGACCCGGAGGACGAGTACGCGTCCCTCGCCCAGCACGTCGGCGGGACCGTGGTGCAGCTCGGCGCACCGGGCGTACGGGTAAATCCTTTTGATCTGCCGGCCGACGGCCGACCCGACACGCTGACCCGGCGGGGTCTCTACCTGCACACGCTGATCGCGGTCCTGCTCGGTGCGACGCCACCGCCGGCCGAACGAGCCGCCCTGGACCGGGCGATCACCGCCACTTACGCCCGGGCCGGGATCAACGCCGACCCAGCGACCTGGCGCCGGCCGGCACCGCTGCTGCGCGACCTCGCGACGACGCTGGCCGGCGACTCGGATCCGGCCGCCGCCGAGCTCGCCGCACGGCTGGCCCCGTGGACGAGCGGGAACTTCTCCAGCCTGTTCGACGGCCCGACCACCACCGCCCCGGGCGGCCACCTGGTGGTGTGGTCGCTGCGTCATCTGCCGGACGAGCTACGCACGGTCGGGACGCTGCTGGCGCTGGATGCGATCTGGTCGAGCATCGACGCCCCGAACACCGGGGGACACCGGCGGCGGCTGGTCGTGGTCGACGAGGCGTGGTTGCTGATGCGCGCCGGCGAAGGCGCACGGTTTCTGTTCCGGATGGCCAAGGCCGCCCGTAAACGTCGCGCCGGGCTGTGCGTCATTACCCAGGACGCCGCGGACGTCCTGTCGACCGATCTTGGCCTGGCCGTGGTCGCCAATGCCGCGACCCAAGTGCTGATGCGCCAGTCCACCCAGTCGATCGACGCGGTCGCGGAGGCGTTCGGGCTCACGGCCGGGGAAGCCCGAATGCTGCTGGCCGCCCCGCGCGGGGAGGGCCTGCTGGTCGCCGGGCGGTCGCGGATCCCGTTCCGCAGCGTCGGCTCGGCGGCCGAGCACCGCATCGCCGTGACCGGGATCGGCGAGGTGAGCGCATGAGCACCGCACCAACCTGGCCCGCCGATCTCGTGCACTGGGTGGTTGTCCGGCCGTGGCTCGGGTTCGTGGCCGTCGCGCTGATCGTCACGGCGCTCTTCGGCCACGACCAGTTCCTCAACTGGCGGCACCGCCGGTTCGCCGTCGGCGCGCGCTGGGTGACCATCGCCGCGCCGCCGGCGGTTAGCCCGGAGGCCGCCGCCGCGTTCTGGACCACCCTGGTCGGCGTGCTCACGCCGTCGGTGTGGCGGCGCCGGATCTACGGCGCTCCGCACGTCGGCTGGGAGTACACCTGGACCGGCCGCGCGCTGGCCATCCGGGTCTGGGTACCCGGCACCGTGCCACCCGGCTCGGTCGAGGCCGCCGTCCGCGCGGCCTGGCCCGCCGCAACCCTCACCGTCGAGGACGCACACGCACCGATTCCCCTGACGGTGGGGGAGCAGGCGGGCGGGGCGCACTGGCCCCAGCATGCCGACGTGCTGCCGTTGCGGGTGGAGCATGACGCGGACCCGTTGCGGGCGCTGCTGTCGGCCGGAGCCGAGGTCTGGCACCGCGAGTACGCCTGCGTACAGGTTCTGGCACGGCCGGCGTCGGCGCGCCGCGTGCGGGCGGCACGCCGGTCGGCGGCCACCTCGGCCAACCATCCGCACGGCCGTCCCGACCCGGCGACCCGCGTCGCGGCAGGCGCGGCCCGGCTGGCGATCGAGCCGCTGCTGTGGTTGCTCGAGGTCTTCCTGCCCGGTCCGTCCCGGACCCGGACCACGGCAAGGACCGCAGCCGCGCGGCCGGCCGAACGGGACCCGGTCGCCGGAGCCGAGGCCCGAACGGTGGTCGAGAAGGCCGTACGGGTGCCGCACTACGAGATCGCCATCCGCTTCGCCGTCGCCGCCGAAGCGGACAAGACACCGCCGACCCCGGAACGGGCCACGCAGCTCCAGCAACGCCTCAAAGGCTTGGGGCACACGCTCGCCTCGGCCGCCGCCGCGTACACCGGCCCGAACCGGCTGCGCCGGATGAAGATGACGCACCCGGTGGCGACCCTGGCCGGACGTCGTCTGCGGCGCGGTTTCCTGGCCTCCGTGCCGGAGCTTGCTGTTCTCGCGGCGCTGCCGCAGGATCTGGCCGTGCCCGGCCTGGACCGGGCTCGGGCCAAGGCGGTGCCGGCGCCCGTGCAGGTACCCAGCGGCGGCCGCGGCGTGAAGATCCTGGGCCGCTCCCAAGTCGGGCACCACAGCGTCGGCCTGAGGGTCACCGACGCCCGGCAGCACATGCACATCGTCGGCAAGACCGGCGTCGGCAAGTCCACGCTGCTGCTGAACCTGATCGTCGGCGACATCAAGGCCGGGCGCGGCACCGTGGTCATCGACCCGCGCGGCGACCTGATCAACGACATCCTCGCCCGGCTACCCGCCTCCTTCGCCGACAAGATCGTCATCATCGACCCGGACCAGGAGAATCCCGGCTGCTTCAACCCCCTCGACGACGCCGGCGATCCGCACCTGGCGGTGGACAACCTCGTCGGGATCTTCGCGCAGATCTTCCAGGGCCAGTGGGGGCCGCGGATGGACGACACCATGCGCGTGGCCTGTCTGACCTTGATGCGGCACGCCAAACCCACCCTGAGCCTGGTGCCCTCGCTGCTGCAGGACTATCAGTTCCGGGCCCGATTCACCCAGGGCCTGGACGACCCGGACGGGCTCGGCGGGTTCTGGATGTGGTACGACGGCATCAACGAGCAGTTCCGCGGCCAGGTCATCGCCCCCGTGCTGGCCCGGCTGCGAGCGTTCCTGCTCCGCGACTTCGTCAAGAGCGTGATCGGCAACGCCCACTCGTCGTTCGACATGGGCAGGATCCTCGACGGCGGCGTGCTGCTGTGCCGGCTACCGAAGGGCCAGCTCGGCGAGGAAACCAGCCGGATCCTCGGCTCGCTGATCGTCGCCCGGGTGTGGCAGGCGGCGATCGCCCGCGCCGCGATCGACGAGGATCAGCGCAAGGACGCCACCTTGTACCTCGACGAATTCCAGAACTTCCTCACACTGCCGGGAAGCGTCGGGGACATGCTGGCCGAGGCCCGCGGTTACCGCCTCGGCACCGTGTTCGCTCACCAGGACCTCGCGCAGCTCCCCAAGGACGTCGCCGCGGCGGTGTCCGCGAACGCCCGGTCCAAGGTGTTCTTCAACGTCGATCCGGCCGACGCGCGGGAACTGTCCCGGCACACCAAACCTGAGGTCGACGAGCACGACCTGGCCCACCTCGACGTCTTCACCGCCACGGCCCGGCTGCTGGTCGGCAATCGCGAACTGCCGGCGTTCACGTTCGTCACCAACCCGCCTGCGGCGCCTGACGGAGATCCGACCGCGATCCGGGTTGCGTGTGCCGCCGCGAACACGCCCGCGGGGGAGGAGCCGGCGCTGCAGCAGCTCGCCCGCACGGCGATGAAGCGGCGCCGGGCCGACCGCAACCGCTGACCAGGGTGCTGCGGTTGGGGGCTCGGTTGGGTGCGTCATCGGGGGCTCGTTCGGGGGTGTCTGCGACACGAGGCCCCGGACGAGCCCGCCGCACGCCGGCTGTCAGGTAGGTGAGCTGGAAAAACCTGCCTGTCGGCGACCCCGGGAACAAGATCGACAAGTCCAGACTCCCTACAGGGTGTCCTTCTCCACCAGGGGGTGAGCACTATGCCGCTGTCGCGGCCGGCCAGCCTGCTGTCCATCTATCCGCACATCACCGACCGGGACCGGCACCTGCTCCAGCTGCTCGACGACCATCAGGTCCTGACCACCGGCCAGATCCACCGCATGCTGTTCGCCGCGCGGCGCACCTGCCAGCTACGGCTCAACGAGCTGGCCGCGCTGGGCCTGATCGCTCGGTTCCGGTTCTCCCGCGACGGCGGCGGCAGCCAGCCGTGGCACTGGACGCTCGGCCACAACGGGCATCGCTTCCAGGCCGCCGCCCACGGACGGCCCGAACCCACCGCCCGATCGAGCAACCAGATCGTGCAACGGCTTTCAGCCAACCCGCGTCTGGCTCACCTCGTGCTGACCAACGAATTCTTCGTACGCCTCTGCGAGCACGCCCGCCGGTACGACGGCGCCAGCCTCGACCGGTGGTGGTCCGAGCAGATCACCGCCAAACGGTTCTGGACCATCACCGCCGACGGGCACGGTCTGTGGACCGACACGGGTAGCACGGTCGGGTTCTTCCTGGAGACCGACACCGGCAGTGAAGCTCTCGGCAGCCGGGTGGTGACCAAACTCAAGAAGTACGGCGACCTCATCCGCCGTGGCGGCGCCCGGTACCCGGTGCTGTTCTGGCTCGGCAGCGAGCAACGCGAGGAACATCTGCACCGGCTGCTGCCCGGTCAGCACACCGCCGTCCCGGTCGCCACCGCCACCCACACCGCCGATCCCGCCGCCCGCGTCTGGCTCCTGCGCGGCGCCACCAGCCGACTCACGCTGGCCGAGTTGCCCAGCGACCACGGCGAACCCGTGGCCGAGAACCCGAACTACGACGACGGCGAATTCCTGCTCTGACAGCCGCTGACAGCTCTCCACTCGCAACCTGTCAGCGCAGGTCACGAGCATGATCACGAATCCTGACAACGGTAGAGATGTCAGGTCACGAAGCTACGGTGCGACTTCTTCATTTGTTCGCACCGCCGCCCGTCTCGACCCGCCTCGCGGGACTGCCCGCGCCCGGCCCAGCTCACCCACAGCCCACCTTCCCGGTCGGCTCGTGACCTGCGCCCCGCGCATCTTCCTCGGCAGCCTTCCCGCCGGTCCCGACGCCGCGATCCGGTGGCACCACACCCACCCCCGCCCGCTTCGCGAAGGGAGCACCGCCATGCCCACCAACCACCCCCTCACCGACCAGGTCGTCACCGTCTGCTTCAACCCGGGCGACGACGCCGACTGGTTCGCCGCCAGCGAGAAGGTCAACGACCTGATGAACGCCAGCGGCACCCCGGCCCGCCGGTTCCGCGTGCGGCACCGCAAGTTCATCGGCTGGTTCACCCGCTGGCTCGGGTACTACCTGCTCGACGCCGCCCGCAAGTTCGGCGCCATCACCCAGGCCGCCGGAGGTCGCAAGAGTCGACTCGACCTCCCCGGTATGTCCCAGCTCGCCGCGAACGAGGCCATCGCTCGCTGGCGCGCCTGGAACATGCACATCAACGCGACGACGAAGCCCGCCCGACTCTGGGAGGACTTCCTCGCCCAGCACCACGCCGCTCCGGCCAAGGTCAGCCTGACCGAGGCCCGTCGCCGCTTCGAGCAACAGCCGCGCGTGCTGGCGATGCTCGCCTACCACGGCGACCACGTCTTCGACCCCTACGAGCTGTCGCTCTACCAGGCCGGCGAGGCCACCTACGCGGGCCTCTACTGGCGAGCCGCTCTCGTCGGCGACGCGCTGATCACCACCGAGGGACGCATCATGCGGCCCGCAACCGACACGGTCGCGGACCGGCTGCGATTCCTCAACGAGGCGTGCACGTACCTGCGCACCCTCAGCAACCGCGCACGACTGTGCGCCGTCGCCATCGCCTGACCCCACCTCTATCCCTTCGCACCTCGAAGACCGGTCGCAGCCCCGCTGCGACCGGTCTTCGGCATGTCCCAACCATCTGAAAGGAGAATCCGTGATGTACCTCGACCTGGTGGAGAGGTGGATTGTCCGGACCACCGGCCGGACCCTCGACCAACACGCCGCCGATCCCATCCCGGCCGCCGTGAACCTTCGGGCAGCCGCCGACCAGCTCAACGTCGCCCGCGGGGCGCTGCTGGCCTCGGTGGACGAGTTCCGATACCAGCTGATCAACGGCGACGACCTGACCAATGCGGCCACGGCGCTCACCAGCACCCTGGACGAGATCAGCAGCCACGTCGGCGAGTACGAGATCGCCCGCTTCCACCTCGACCAGCTGATCAACGATCCCGATCGCCTGGCGTACGCCGCCACGAACCCCGTCCAGGCGGTCCAGCGGCGCTACGTCAACCCCGGCGACATCGTCAAACTCGTGCTACCGGACAACCAATACCTGCGCGAACGAAAACTGGCGGGCAAGCGCGTGCGCGCGCGGATCAACGAGACCAGCGTCGAACTCGACCCCGCCCAGTACGCCAGCCCTGTGCGGCTGGACCACTCCACCGCCGGGATCTACCGCGACCGGATCGAGGGCCGCCTCTACCACCTTCGCCCCGCCGGCGACAGACGGCGACGTCGCCGCTGACCACCCTGCACCGTCCGGTGCCGGGCCTACACCCCTTATTCCCGAGGAGGGAAACCCTGATGCAACTGCAGTCCCTGACGCCCGCGACCCAGGCCGTCCTCAACGCCCTGGCCGAACTCGGCCAGGGCAACATCGTCGAGCTGGCCGAAAAGTCCGGCAAGGCCCGCTCCACCATCGACCGGGCTCTCCGGATCCTGGCCGAGGCCGGTCTGATCGTCGAAGTCGACCTCGGCGCGGACGCGGCCGAGGGCACCCCGGCCCGCTGGGCACTATCGGAACAGGCCACCGCGGCACTGGACTCGGCCGACCTCAGCGACCAGAACGGCGCCGGCTCGGACGAGGCCGACGACGAGCTGCCCTCTGACCCGGACGACGAGACCAGCGCCGACGAAAGTCCCACCTCCGAAACCAGTGGCCCCGGCGATCAGGAGCCCGGCGACGGCGAGGACGCCAGCGACCAAGCCGACACCGGGGCCGGCGACCAGGACGAGGACGGCAGCCCCACCCCGGCCCAGAACGGCAGCGACGCCACGGCCAACGACGAGCCGCGAACAGCAGTGGTCGCACCGGCGCGACCGGCTGACCGCAGGGTCATGGCCATCAAGGGCGTCCTGGCCGAATCCGGCGAGGACGGCGCGAGCGTCAAGGTGATCGTCGCCGAGACCGGCATCAGCGAGGCAACCACCATCCGGCTGCTGGCCGCGATGGAGCAAGCCGACGCCGCCCGCCGCCTGCCGCCCAAGACGGGCCTGCCGCAGCGGTGGATCGCCGGACCGACCAAAGCCTCCGAGGTCGACCCCAATCCGGAGCCGCCGCGCTGCGCGTTGTGCTTCCAGGTGATCCGTGGCGTCACGAGCACCCCGGCGGCCGTGGCGGCGGTGCAGAGCCTGATCCGCCCCGACGGGACCCTGCAGATTCTCGCCGCGGACGACGAGGTCCACGTCGTGAAACTCCCGACCCGGCTGCCCCCGCGCACACTCAATAACACCCCGAACACCGGGGCGTACCGCAACGCCGCAGCCGCCAACGGCGACGGCAACCAACCCTTCGCCAAAGGGCAGCTGGAAAAACTGACCGTCGCGGAACTGGCCGCCAACCCCGGCCGGCCGATGAACCCGCAAGAGATCGCCGCCGCCATCAGCGCGAAGCTCAACGGCCGCAACGTCAGCTCCGGCGCGATCCGCAACAACTGCACCAAGGCCGCCGCCGCGGGAACCATCCGGATGATCTCCGAAGCACCACTGACGTTCGTCTTCCCGGCACCCGCCGTCCCGGACAGCACCCCCGAGAAGGCGCCGGCCGCGGACGGGTCCGGCACTGGCCGCAGTGTTGCTGATGACGCCGACGAGCAAGAAACCACCGCCGCCGACGAGTCCTGACCTGTCGCCGCAGCGACGAGACCCCAACCCGCCTCTGGCGTCGGCCGGCCGAAGCTCGGCCGAACGAACGTCCTCCCGCACAGCGGTGATGACGGCGACAGGTCTAGCTGACCGCTGGCCGTCCACCGCCGGAGACGAATCGCAAGGATCCAACGTCAACGATCACGATCGCTGACACTTCGCACCTCATTCCCTGCCGGGAAACCCGAACCACGTTTCCCGGCGCAACCGGGCCAGACGTGTGTCCGGGTTTCCCGGTCCTTACCTCACTGGGAAAGTGACCATGACATACCCGGAACATCTAAATCTCAAAGACTCCACAAACCTTGTTGCCTCCGTGCCCTACCTAATCGGCTACCACCCACATGACCAGATCGTCATCGTCGCGGCAAAGAACTTCCAAGTCCTCTTTGCCGCAGCCGCAACCCTGCCGCACTTCAACATGGCCGGCGGCGCCACCGACATCGCGGTCCGCCTTACAGCCCACGGCCCGAACCAGGTCATTCTCGTCGGGTACGGCCCCAGAGAAGCCGTCATCCCCCTGATCGACCGCGCGACCGACGCTTTCACCAATCTCAACGTCACCGTTCTGGCCGCATTCTGCACTTATGACGACTGGCTCTGGCATCTGCACTGCGACAACGCGCAATGCCAAACGGGCATGGCATTCGACGCCAGCACAACCGAAGCAGCCGCCCAAGCCACCTTCACCGGCCTCGTAGCCGTCGAAGACAGATACACCTACATCGCGAGGCTCAACCCGGTCACCGGAGAAGAACGAAAGGGCATGCAAACCGCCCTGACGGCAGCGCACCGACACCTCAGCGACCTCTTCGCCGGCACGAGTCAGGAACCAATCCGGACGCGCGTTCGCCAGCTCACCGAACAGCTTCTCGACGCGGCACTCGCCACCTACGAGAAAGCCGAGCGCCTCACCGACGAGGCCGCCGGGCTGCTCATTACCGTCCTCAGCGTCTGCCTGCTGGGCGACGGAGTGCTGTCACGCGTGAACGGCGAAGACCGTGACATCCGCCTCTGGACCGACCTGACCCGCCGTGCTGACCCCGACCACGCCGCTGCTCCTGCCGCCCTGCTCGCGCTCGCCGCGCTCCAGAGCGGACAAGGGCTTCTGGCCCGCCTGGCCATCGAACGAGCCAAGGAATCCGCACCGATGGACCCGCTGATTCCGCTGATTGCCGAAGCAATCGAGTATGGCGTCACGCCGGAGGCCGTCCGCTCCCTGCTGCACCCCGAAGAAGGGAGCAATAGCACCAGAAACGCTGACGGCACTTGGCAATTCTGACCGACCATAATTATTGACCGATTTCATTCTCATGGGGGCCGAGCGCAATACGCTCGGCCCCCATACCCGTCCTGAGACAGGAGCGACAGTAATGACTGATTCCCGCGAAACCGGTACGAGCAATGCAGCCGACGAACCCGAAGCAAAGGACGTGACTGGGCAACGCTACACATCAGCAGGTAGCGATCTGCGGCAGTCCTACGACCAGCTCGACAACGAGTCGGCTCAGATAATGGCGGCCATGCCCGATAACGTCACCGCCGGAGCAGCGCAACTGTCAGCACGAACCGGGATCCCGCTGCGCATCGTGCTGCATCGGCTGCACCTGCTGGAACGTGCGGATCTGGCGCACCGTCGCGACGATGGCGTGACTCTGGCAAGGAACAACGGCCAGGTTGACATGGTGCTGTCCGACCTGATCAGCACCTACTGCGCAGCGCAGCCCGACCAGCCGCTGGAACCGGGCGAGATTGCCCGCGGCATCACGGCGGCGACTGGGCGTCCCCTGGACGACGACGCCGTCCGCAACTACTGCCTGCTGCTGGCGTCCACCGGCCGCCTCCTTCAAGTCGCTGAAGCGCCGGTCACGTTTGCCTTCCCGACCAGGCCGGCCACGCAAGGCGGCGCCCTGAAGTCTTGATCATCCACGCAGTTCATCGCGAGGCCGAGCGTCAGCTCAGCCCTACACCCCGTATCCGAGAGGAGAACCCTGTGCCACACGAACTCGAGCGATTCGCCGACGGCACGACCGCCATGAACGACCTGGTCCTCGCCAACCGCGTCCTGACCGGCACCACCGGCGACATCAAGCTGCTCGCCTTCGACCTGCTGAAGCTCTGACCACATCAACCCGCCCGGGGCCCGCTGGCCTGCGCGGGTCAGCGGGCCCCGGCTCATAGCCCCGAAAGGAGCCGAGCCGGTGACCCCTCACCTGCTGCATCCCCGCGACCCTCGCCAATCGGTCTGCGGCATCCCCGCCGCCGAAGTGCGGCGATGGGAGACCGAAGACCCGCCCCGCGCCCACACCTGCGAGGATTGCCTCACCCCGTACGATGAGGCGGTTCGGGCCGACGACGCGAACCACCCGATCGACGATGCGATCCTCATCGACACCTTCCGGCGCATCGTCGCCGACAACCACTACAAGAAGATCGACGGCGTCCTCGTCGACGTCTGGTCGGCCACCGTCACCGTCCTCATCTGGGGCCAGCTTCACGGGGACAAACGCCAACGCCTTCTCACGCTGCCGTCACACGAACTGATCCTGCGGTGCGTCCGGATCTACACCAACCTCATCTCCCGGCGCGGTGAGCGATGACCGGCCAGCTTGAGCAGTGGTTCCACTTCGGGCCGTGGGTATTCGACATCAGCGCCGCGACAGCACTGGTCGCCGCTGCTCCCCGCGACACCCACGACCTGGACGTCACGGCATGGGCCACCGCGTACGGCCTCACCCACCTCGACGATGAGAAGCCCACCACGGCCAGCCTCATCGGACCCACACCAGACGGCCTCGACCGGCTCTACGCGATGAGCACCGACCTGACCAACCTGGTGCTGCTCGGCATGGTCCACATCGGCGACCAGCAACCCGCCGCCATGCTGATCGACGGCGTACACCGCCTCTACCACGCCTGGCGCACAGGAGTCCCGCAGCTACCGGCCCATCTGCTCACCTCCGAGGAAACCCTCCTCATCCAGCACGGCAAACTCCTCGGCCCCGGCCACACGAGCATCATCAGGCGCTACCCCTGACATTCATCTGTGGGCCGTCCTGGAAAGGGCGGCCCACGGCCCTTTTTGCGTTTCACCCCCAAGCGAGACAGCGATGAACCACATCCGAGCCTCGCCTACGACCGATGCTGCAACTGCGGCCGCCGCATCCACCACGGCCAGCGGCGAACGGTTGACGACAATCCCGACTGCCACCGCCTGACCAACTGCGCGAGCCAACCCGTGACCCTCTTCAACCCGCAAATCAACGGCGCGCTTTTCCTCGACCACGACGACGTGCTCTGGTACGAGTCCGGCCTTAAGTCCCTCCACTGGGACTGGCACAACGCCGCCCCGGTCGACGCCAAACATCGGCTCCGTGACGCCGGCGAACTGATCACCCAGCCTGCTCCGCGAAACACACGCGAGGCTGCGCTACCTCACTCACGACCTCTGAACGACCGCACCGTTGCCCGGCCGGCCGCGCACACGCGCGAAGTCCGGCCCTTTTGTGTTTTGCGGCGAAAGGCCAAACACTCCATGTTCAAAGCCGTCCTCGGCACCGTCACCCTCGTCATCATCGCCTGCCTCGGCCTACCCGCTCTGCTGATGTCCGCCGTAATGAGTGGCGCCACCGGCGCCTGCACTTCAACCACCGCGCCGAGCGCCGATATCGCCAGCCAGCCGGCGAGCACCGCGCAGTGGGACGCCGAGCAGCTCAACATCGCCATGACCATCATCCAAGTCGGGGCCGCCAAAGGCGTCGGCAGCTGGGGGCAGGCCATCGCGCTCGCGGTCGGCATGCAGGAGTCCGGCC
The DNA here is from genome assembly GCF_044388125.1 of Actinoplanes sp. NPDC020271. NCBI lineage: Bacteria > Bacillati > Actinomycetota > Actinomycetes > Micromonosporales > Micromonosporaceae > Actinoplanes > Actinoplanes sp. NPDC020271. The sequence goes on along the minus strand of NZ_JBIRWQ010000027.1, from coordinate 42,961 downwards.
TACGGAACCTGCCCTATCTCGGTGAGGCCAATGACCACGACTCCATCGGGATCTTCCAGCAGCGCCCGAGCCAAGGGTGGGGAACGCCCGAACAGCTAGCTCAACCGGCTTACCAGGCCGGCAAGTTTTACGACAAGCTCAAGGCCATCTCCGGTTGGCAGACGATGCCGCTCACCGAAGCGGCTCAGGCCGTCCAGGTGTCCGCGTACCCGGACGCATACGCGAAGTGGACCAACGATGCCATCGCCTTGGTCGACCGATACGGAGCTGGCCAAGTGCTGCTCGACTGCACAGGCATGTCGTTCGGCAACGCCGATCCCGCACCTCGTAACCCGGACGGCTCCTGGCCCGAAGAGACCTGCTCCATCGTCCCCGACCCGACGACCGGCACTGGCTGCATCACCCCGCGCACCCTCCACCTCGTCCAACAAGCCACCGCCGCCGGTTGGCCGGACCCCGACTGCTTCCGGATTGACGACCATGGCGAGCATCCGCAAGGACGCGCCTGCGACTTCATGATGACCGCCGGAGAAGAAGCCAGTGGAGCTCAAAAGGCACGAGGAGACGCGATGGCGACATGGGTCGTGGCCAATGCAAACCAGCTCGGCATCAAGTACGTCATCTGGTTCCGGATGATCTGGACGCCAGAACAGGGATGGTATGCCTACAACAACCCGTACGGAGGCAATGACCCATACGGCTGGCACACCAACCACGTTCACGTCAGCCTTGTCTAAACAGCAATCCGGTCGGGTTTGGGTCGGGCGTACTGGCTGCACAAGGGGATGTAGTCACCGATCGCGGTGCCTCGCCCGGCGTGGATGCGATGGTCGGTGCCGCTTGACAAGGGATCTTGCCAGCGCATCCAGCTTAGCCGGCTTCAGCGATGTTCCGGGAATGGTGCTTGGACTGTGTGATGAAGCTCGGCGCCTGCTGGATTTGGTTCCAGCAGGCGCCGAGGTGGTACGAGGTGAGCGGGACGGTCAGAAAATCATCGTGTAGCTGTTGAAGATGCTCGTTCCGATGTAGTTCGGCCGGCTGGGGTTAAGCCAGCCGTTGGCGCCGTTACCGCGGAACAGGTACAGCTCGCCGGTGTCACCCTTGCGGACGATCATGTCGTCGAGGCCGTCGCCGTCGAAATCCTGGGGCGAGAAGATAGCGGTGTAGTTATTGAATCCGCTGGTCCCGACCTTGTCCGGATTCGTGCCGTTTTGCCACGTCTTGTTGCCGGTGCTGCGGTAGAGGTACAGCTCGCCGGCGGCGTTGCGGCCGACGATGTCGGTGTTGCCGTCGTGATTGAAGTCGCCGGTGAACAGGTGGTTGTAGGTGTTGAAGCCGGTGGCGATCTTGTCGGGGCTGCCGCCGTTCTGCCAGTACTTGTTGCCGTTGCCGCGGTACAGGTAGAGCTCCCCGGCGCTGTTTCGGGCGACGATGTCGGTGTTGCCGTCGCGGTTGAAGTCGCCGGCGACGATCATGTTGTAGCTGTTGAAGCCCACGCCCATCTTGTCCGGGCTGCCGCCGTTCTGCCAGGCATTGGTGCCGTTGCCGCGGTACAGGTACAGCTCGCCGGCGGTGTTACGGCCGAGGAGGTCGACGTTGCCGTCACGGTTGAAGTCGCCGGTGACCACGATGGTGTAGTTGTTCCAGCCGCTGCCGATGGCGCTGTAGCCGGAGGTGAATCCGCCGCCGCCGTTGCCCCGGTACAGGCGCAGGCCGCCGTCGGAGGCCCTGGTGAATACGTCGGTCCGGTTGTCACCGCTGAAGTCGCGGATCGCGGGGTTTCCTTCGTCGGGGACGACGACCTGGTTGAAGGTGATCACCTCGGCGATCTGGCCCGTGAAGAATCCGGACGGGCTGGTGCCTTCGCGGGTCGCGCCGATGCGGAAGGCCTTGGTGGAGGCCCACGGGTAGGGCTGGTTGGCGGTGGCTACATCCTTGCCGTTGACGTGCAGGTCGAGAACACCAGTGCCTTTGGTGAAGGTGGCGGTCAGGTGGGTCCAGACGCCGAGCTTGACGCTGTTGTTGGGTGCGGTCGCGACGGCCCAGGTCGCGGTGGTGTCGTCCTTACTGGTGAGTCCGAATCGCCAGCTGGCGGTGGCGGTGTCGGACCAGAGCTTGAATGCCGTGGTGTTCGTGCCGTCCTGGGAGAGCACGACACCGCCGAGGGCGGTGGGTTTGGCCCAGACATCGACGGTGAAGTCGCCGTTGGTGTTGATCGCCGATGAGGTGGTGGCGAGGCTGCCGCCGTCGAAGGCGACGTCGGGTTCGAACAGGTCACCGTTGTTCCAGGTCGCCTTCTGGGTGGCGACGGCCTGCAGGCCGGTGGCGTTGGTGATGCTGTCCTTGGCGGGGCGGTCGGCGTCGACGTTCCAGACGACCTTGGTGGTGGTGTCGCCGCTGCCGGCGCCGGGCGCGACGTAGTCGTTGAGCATCCAGGCGTGGGTGCCGGTGAGGACTTTTTGGTTGGGTTTGGCCGTGATGGTGCCGGCGGTGTCGGTCAGGTTCGTGACGAGCCAGGCCGTGGCTGCGGCGCCGTCACCGACGGTCCACAGGTCAGGGATGGTGTCACCGTTGATGTCTGCGGCGGACAGGGAGATGTTCGCGCCGGTGTTGAACGTCGTGGACAGCTGGTAGGAGGTGAAGGAGTCGAGGGCGCCGGTTTCCTTGTTGTACTTGATGTTGTTCCAGAGGTAGAGCTTGCCGGTGCTGGCCTGCCAGAGGAACAGGGCGGTGCCGGTGGCGGTTTGTGCGCTGGCGAGGGTCCAGGTCGACCAGTCCGTGCCGTCGGCAGGGGTCTTGTTCGACAGCATGTTCACTTCGCCGTAGCCGCCGACCGCAGTGGTCGGGTAGTAGGTGAGGAAGCTGGTCGCATCAGGTTTCGAGGCGATGCCGAGCAAGCTGGGATAGCTGCCGCTGAACAGGCCCGCGTTGACGACCTGTTTCGGGTTTTTGATGTCTTGGAAGTCGTTCCAGTCGGTGGTGGTGAAGCTGCCGCTGGCGATGTTGGTGAACGTGCCGTCGCGCTGGGTCTGGAATGCCGATCCGTCGCCGCTGCCGTTCAGGATGACCGCTCCGCCGGTGATCTCACCGGGGGTGGAGTCTCCGGGGTAGTACACCAGGACGTCCTGCAGGCCGGTTCCGGCGAAGTGCCCGGTGATGGCTTGGGCGCCGTTGAAGCTGGTGGGGCTGCCGCTCTGGCCGGGGCTGGTGACGCCGTTGCCGTGAGCGCCGACGTTGGTGGCGGTGACGGAGATCCGGCCGTCGCCCTTGCCTTGGGCAAGCCACACGCCGGCGGCGACACTGTTCTTTCCGCCGACGGTGACCAGGTCGGTGAGGTTGTCGCCGTTGAGGTCGCCGTCGATGGCGGTGTTAGCCGGTTTGGCGTTGAACGTCATGGACGAGGAGGAGCCGATGTTGCCGCTGGCACCGCGGCTGGTGACGGTCAGCGTGTTGGTGAAACGGGTCGGCGTGACCACGATCTGGGTAGCGGTGGTCGCGTCAATCGTGCCGTAGGGGCCGGCGTTGAGCTGGTACAGGTATTCCGTCGGTGCGGAGGCGCCGTCCTTGGGCGGGGTCACTGCAATCGAGATTGACTGCCCGATCTGAGCAGTACCGGCTGCGACCTGCTCGATGTCGGGGTGTCCGGCTCGTGTGGTGTCGTAGACGAAGCTGCAGGTGGCCCAATCGCTGGTGGACAACCCGTCAGAGGCCTGGACCGCCCAGTTGAATTTTTGGGTTCCACCTGCAGGGGTGTTGTTGGTGAGGTCGTCGGCGTTGAGCCTGACGACGGTGGTGCTGCCGGAGGTAACGTCCAGCGGCGAGGTCTTGGCGGGGTCGACGAGCATCGTGTTGGTGCCGTCTTTCCACACCTTGAAGCTGGCGCCGACCGTTCCGCCGTCGGGGTCCGCGACAGTTGCGTACAGCGAGATCGAGCCCTGGCTGACCAGCGCCGCGGAGGCACAGTCGTTGGACTGCGACGTCTTGAGGCCGCTCGGAGTGTTCGGCTTGTGGTTGTATGTGATGGCCAGGGTGGGGCTGGTCTCGAGGAACTTCTTCCAGCCTCCGGTGTCGGTTTCGCTGCTGGCGACCAGCGCGAACGTCTGGAGTTTCTTGCCGGCCTTCACATCAGCGGTGATCGTGCTTTTGACGTCGAACGGGATGGCGGTGGCCGGGCAGCTGGAGTTGTAGCCGTAGTTGGTAGTTGCAGAGTCGACGGCGGTGCCCAGGCTCACGCCAGACCAGGCGTTCCACGTCGCGTTCGATGAGGTGAGGGTGTTGTTAGCCGGCGCGAACAGGTTGACCTTGCTCGCGGTGCAGGAGTACGCGTAGATCTGGGTGACCTTCAGCAGGGCACTGTTGATCGTCGCGCCGGACAGCACCGAGGTCGGCACCGAGAAGTTCATCAGTGTCCGGGCGGTGATCTCGCCGGAGTAGCCGACCTGCATGTGCCCGTCAGGATCCGGAGTGTTCTTCCAGTAGTTGGTGCCGGCGAAGTTCTTGCTGATCGTTGCCCATCCGCTGAACCCGCCCGCGACCGGCGTCCAGGTAGCTGTCGGGTCGATGAACACCGGGTACTTGGTCGCTGCACCGGAGAGAAGGCTCTGGTCTGGGGTCAACTCGAGTCGGCCGGATCGGATGGCTGCGCCGAGCTTGGCGACCTTGGCGCCGGCGCCTGGGCCGCGCAGCGTGGACCGGATCGGCTGGCCGGCGGGGTCGCGGTCAATCCCGTCGAGAGAGGCGCGGCCGGGCTTGGCCGGTTCGGTGGAATCCCACATGGTTGGTGCCGGCGCGGACAAGATGGTGCGGCCGAGCCGGTCCTTGCCGGTCACGTTGCCGGCCTTGTCGGTGGCTATGGTCATGCCGGTGGGGGCCATCGGCAGTGCCAGCTTCGACAGGGCGGGATTGGTCGCTGCGGTCGCGTCGTGCACGACGAACACTTCGGAGAAACCGCCGACTGTGCGGGCGGTGACCTGGAGGTCGACGCCGGGCAGCACATTGGCGTAAGTGGCGGTCGGTCCGGCTACGATCGGTTCGGGCAGGGTCATCGGTGCCCCGATGGTGGTGCCGAGTTTGCTGTCGCCTAGCACGGCCATGGGGGAGTTGCCACCGCCGGAGATCCGCAGCGAGGTCTGCGCGACCTTCGGTGACCACGTCCCGTCCACGTTGCGTACGAGCGTGGCGTCCAGGTCCTGCCAGGTGTCGCCGACCTTGGTGCGGACGGGAAGTGCGGACTGGTTCAGCGTCACCGTTCCGTTCGGGTTCGCCGTCAGGGTTGAGGTTTCGGTAGTGGCGCTTGTCGCATCGACCGGCTTGCCGGTCTGCCGCGCCTGTGCGATGGCGTCATCGACGCTTATGCCCGTAGCTGCCGGTTGCTGAGAGTCTGCTGGCAGTGGTGGCCACGCTGTTGCCGAGGACGGATCCGCTGGTTCCGGCGCCGCCAAGGCCGGCCCCGCGACCAAGGTTGTCAGCACGCCGACGGCTGCTGCTAACGACAGCGCGCGCCTGCTCGCGCTGACTGATTTCCCCGCTCTGAGCACGTTTTCTCCAGGTTCGTGGAGTGGTCCTTACGGCGGGGCACTCTATGCCTGGCAACATCCCGAACGCATCATCCGGATGGTGACTGGTGTCTCAGTTAGCAACTTGCCGCGCTTGCTGGTTACCGGATTGTTGTGAAGACTCTGTGAATTTCGCCGGGCTCGTGGCAGACTCCCGCACCGGGTTCGGTGGTCCGGCTGAGCCGTGACTTGGTTTGCGCTTCAATGGGGGCACATCCGCCATGGGTTATCTCGTCGTGCTCTGGCGCACGTGACCGCGATGGTCCGCGTCGTCGGCGTCAACAACCGTGATTCCGACACTTGCGTACCGGCTCAAGCGGTGGCCGGCGCCGTCGCTTGAGCTGGATAGTTTTCGAAGCCGAGCCGACCAGAACGGTTGTCGGCCGTTCGGGCGACAGGAGTAATCGTGACCGTACCTGAAGGAAATTTGAGGTGGGATGCGCTTACCAGGCTTGAGTAGTGCGTGCTTTACGGCGCAGCTATACGCGCTCTGCTGCAAGACTTCGCTTCCAACTGGTGGTGTCCGGTGTTGACTGGTTGCAGGATTCTTCTCTGCCCTATGTTCTACCATTGGTAGAAACGCATACCGAGCCCGCCCGGATGGCGCCATCGAAGAATCCGCCCTTCGAAGTCGCGGGCCCACGCTGCCTGCTTCCCTTAACTACGAATTTTATCAACCCGTCGGCTTCGTCAATTATTGTAGGGAGAAAGCCGTGAGTTCGTCTGCGATTAATCCATCGATTCCGCCGTCTCGCTTGCGGATTTACCTCATCGCTTTTTCTGTAGCTTTCGTTGTTGCGCTCGTTACTGCGGGGTTCGCCATTTGGCGATTTAACGGCGATCAGGAAGTGCGTTACGAGGTAGAGTCAAAAAACAATATGGCCACGATGATTACCTGGGCGGTTGACTCTGGCGAAGGTCTAGCCAAGGCGCCTACCTCACTCGGTGAGACGGTCAGCATCCCGTGGTCAACCACGGTCACCTTCAAGAACCGGGGTAAAAGGCTGTCCTTGGCTGTTGATCTGGCCGGCTCTGGTGATGCCACCTGCAGGATCTTCGTCGATGACAAGAAGATAGCCGAATCCACAAACGCCGCGGGCGTCTTGTGTGAAGCGCTATTGCCCTAGCGGATGATCTGCAAGGGGCAGACTGCCTGCAAGGTGAATCCGGAGACGGACTTCGCCGCCTCGACCTAGATGACTGGTGTTAAACGCGGGTTGATCGGACGCCCACGTCATTTCGGTGGGAGGCCCCCGGCATCGACCGCCGACGCCTCGCGGCCCCAGTCGAACACGGTCCTGGCAGACGTTCCGCGGTTTGCTTCGTCGACGAAAGCACGACACGTCCGGGGGTAGAGCCTCTCGGTGAGGCTGCCATAGGGCGCCACAGGGCGCAGGATAAGTGAATCTGATATCGGATCGTTCCTGTACGCATGGCCCGTCGGTGCCGCTTACGACGGCCATTGCAGGTGAGGTCCGAACGCGTGTGCGACCAGCCCGCCGGAGTCATGTACGCGCGCATCATGGCATTGGGGTTTGATGCTGACCGGCTGACGAATCCCTTGTTGAGCTGTGGCACCTCCTGCGATGTCTAGGGCCTCTGAGGACAGCCGAAGGTGACCAGGGTGCCGTTTCCGGTGCCCCATTTCCGGAAGTAGTCGACAATCCCGATAAGCCCGCCAACCGCCCAACTCCGACCTCGGTGCGCGCGGCGGTTCTGGCTATGGATGCTGTTGCCGCGCTCGAAGCAGGCGCCGATCGCCAGGCGGTCGTCCATGCCACGCCCGTGGGGAGGCGTGATGATCGTCTCAGCTGCGCAACTCGCCGCGCTGGCACGTGGCCGGATTGTTGTGAAGACTCTGTGAATTTGCCGCCGGTCGTGGCAGACTCCCGCCCCAGGGTTTGGCGATCTTGCCGACCGCGACCTGTTTCTGCACTTCAACGGGGGTTTATCCGCCATGGGGTTATCTCGCCGTGCCCTGGCGTTCGTGACCGCGGTGGTCTGCGGCGTCAGTACCGCCGTCGCGGTCCCGACATTGGCCGCGCCAGCTCAGGCCAGGCCGAAGCCATCACCGGGCCGGTCGGTATCGGGCGTCAAACCGACCACGTTCCGGTTTGCCAAACCACACGACGACGCCAAGAGCAGCTACCGGCCGACAGCGACTCAGCTGCCCACAGCCGCCACTGGTGCGCTGACCCTGGCGGGTTCGAAATATGGGCGCGTGGCGGGCACACCCGTATGGGCACGCCCGGCGGCCAAAAGCTACGCCGGTACAGCGCAGGCGGATGTGCAGGTATTGGATCAAGCTGCGGCTGAACGTGCTGGCGTGTCGGGCGTACTGGTCAAGCTAACTCCGAAGAGCGGCAACGCAGGCCGGATCAAGGTAGGCGTGGACTACGGTACGTTCGCCGAGGCCTACGGCGGCAACTACGGCTCGCGGCTACAGCTCGTACAAATGCCTGAGTGCGTACTGACCACACCGGCTAAGGCCGAGTGCCGCACTCGCACCCCCCTGAACTCGGCCAACGACGCCAAGTCTCAAGCGGTCTCCGCCGACGTAACCCTGCCGAGCGCGGCATCCAGCTCGTCCTCGGCCGTTTCTCGGTCGGCTGCGGTCAGTACTTCCGCGGTGGTATTGGCCGCGACCGCCGGAACCGACAGCAACGGTGGCAAGGCCGGCACCTACAGTGCTAGCGACCTGAACGCGTCCGGTTCCTGGGCGGGCGGTGGCAGCGCCGGCTCGTTTGGTTACAACTACCCGATCGCCATGCCCCCGTCCCCGAGTTCGCTTATCCCTACCGTCGGGTTGTCCTACGACTCGAGCGCAGTGGACGGGCAGACCGCATCGACTCAGGCACAGGCCTCCTGGATCGGTGATGGCTGGAGCATTCCACGCTCGTACATCGAACAGTCCTTCATCTCCTGCAAGGACGATCCCGAAGGCACCGCTTCACCGTCGAAAACCGACGACCTGTGCTACGACGGCCTCATCCTGACGATGTCAATGAATGGTGCCTCCAACGCCCTGGTCTACGACAAGGCCAAAAGCACGGTTGTCAACAACAAGGCCACGGACGTGTTCCGAGCGCAATCCGACAGCGGCGAGATCATCCAGCACGTCTACGACAAATCGCTGCGATACGACGCGGGCACCTGGCAGGTGACAACCCGCGACGGCATCGTCTACCAGTTTGGGCTGAACAAACTCCCTGGCTGGGCCACGGGCAAAGCAACGACGAACTCCGTCGACACCGTACCGGTGTACGGCTCGCACGCAGGCGATCCGTGCTACAGCACGTCCGGCTTCGACTCGTCCTCGTGCACGATGGCACGCCGGTGGAACCTCGACTACGTCACGGACGTGCACGGCAACGCCATGTCGTACTACTACAAGCAGTCCACGAACTACTACGGCCGTAACCAGGGCAAGACCATGGACACCTATGTCCGCGACAGCTACCTGGACCACATCGACTACGGCTTCCGCGCCGGCGGCGCCTACGGCACGGTTCCGAACAAGGTTGAATTCACCACCGGTGACCGCTGCGTGTCCGGCACCTGCCAGCCGCTCAACACGACCAACAAAGCGAACTGGCCCGACGTTCCCTACGACCTGATCTGCGTTTCTGGTGCCACCTGTAAGTCATGGGGACCGTCATTCTTCTCGACCGTCCGGCTAACCGCCATCACCACCAAGCAGTACACCTCGAGCGCCTACCAAGCGGTTGACACTTACGCCTTCGCCCAGGCGATGCCAGCCACGGGGGACGGCACTTCACCGACCCTGTGGCTGTCCTCGATCGTCCGGACGGGCTCGGACACCACATCAGGCGGGAGCTCGGCGGTCACGCTGCCACCGGTGTCGTTCGCCAGCGTCAAGCTGCCCAACCGGGTCGCAGTGAGCGACGGGTTCCCGGCCTACTACCGGCAGCGGCTGCAGTCGATCACTACCGAGACCGGCTCGGTTATCACCGCCAACTATGACTTGCCCAAGGCATGCCCGGCGACCAGCGGCCTCGACCCGGCGACGAACACGAACTCCTGCTACCCGGTGCGCTGGACGCCGGCGGGGCTGACCGATCCGATCCTGGATTGGTTCAACAAGTACGCCGTCACCCGCGTGACCGCCACTGACCCGACCGGCGGAGCTGTTGCTACATCGACCAGCTACGACTACATGGGCGGCGCGGCATGGCACTTCGACAACGACGAACTGGTCAAGCCGAAGTACCGCACCTACGGGCAGTTCCGCGGCTACGCCAAGGTCCGCACCTATACCGGTGACGGTGTCAGCGACCGGCGAACCATGTCAGAAAACACCTTCTACCGCGGCATGTCGAAGAACAACAACACCACCACGGTGAACGTGACGGACTCGCAGGGCGGTACACACGAGGACCTGAACGAACTTGCCGGTTCCGTGCTGGAAACCACCACATACCAGGGTGAGTCAGGCGCCGTCGACAATTCGACGATCAGCGCCTATTGGGTGTCCGCAGCCACCGCGACACGTACCCGCACAGGCCTTCCCGCGCTGACAGCCAACTGGATAGAACCCGTCCTCAAACTGACACGCCAACGAGTGACCGGAAGCGGTGGAACGACCTGGCGATATCAGGAGGCTGACTACACCTACGACGCCAACATCAGCTCGCCCACCTTCGGTGTCATGAAAACCGGCTACAGCCACACGGTTCCGGCCGACCCCAAATTCGACCGGTGCGCCACCAACACCTTCGCGCCGACCGGAACTGCCAGCGCGCTGGTGGGCCTGGTGTCACAGACCGAAACAGTCGCCGTGGCCTGCGGCGGATTCACCCAGGGCAACCCTGCCTCGGTACCGGTGAGCCCGAACTCGCTGACCGCACCGACGACAGTGACCCGGCCAGCGCAGGTGCTGTCACAGACGCGAACGTTCTACGACGACAAAACCTGGAACACCACATTCCCGCAGACCAGCGTGCCCACCAAGGGCGAAGTCACGATGACGCAAACCGCCAAGGACTACGCCAATAGCACCTACACCTACCAGACCATCAGCAAGAAGGCCTACGACGATTACGGTCGAGAACTTCAGGCTTACGACGCCAACGGCAATCTGACCAAGACCGACTTCACCGCAAACACGGCCGGGCTGACTACCGGCATCACCGTCACCAACCCGCTCGGGCAAACCAGCTCCACCTCCTTCAGCCCGATGCGTGGGCTCGTCCTGAGCGGTTCCGACCTCAACGGCGTCGTGAACAGCCACCGATACGACGCGCTTGGCCGTACCACCGGGGTCTGGCTCAACAACCGCGCCGTCACCAGTCCCGCCAACTACAAGTTCACCTACACCATCTCCAACACCGGCATCACCGCGACCACCACCGAGCGCGCGAACGACGCCGGCGGCTACATCAAATCAGTCACGCTCTACGACGCAATGCAGCGCGTCCGGCAGACACAGACGGTCACCCCCCAAGGCGGCCGGATGATCACCGACAACTTCTACGACAGCCGAGGGTGGATCAGCGCCACCTACAACGGTTGGTGGGACTCCAAGACCAGCCCGACAGTTGGCGCCCCCGTCAGCGCCACTGACCTCAAACTGAACGTACCGAGCCAGACGTTCCCCACCTACGACGGCCTCGGCCGGCCGGTCGTGGTGCGCCAATCCAAAAACAACGTCGAGGTTTCCCGGACCACCACCATCTACCAAGGCGACCGGACCACCGTGGTCCCGCCCACCGGCAGCACCGTCACAACAGCGACCACCGACCCGATCGGCCGAACCAACGCCCTGATCGAGTACAAGGTCCGCCCCTCGGTGAACATCCCGGCCGATACCTTCACCGGCAGCTACAGCATCGCTCAACCGGCTGCCACCGAAATGATCACCACGACCTACGGCTACGACGCCCGCGGCGACCGGACCACCGTCACCGACACCAAGAACAACACCTGGACCACTGCCTACAACCTGCTCGGCCAGACAACAAGCAAAACTGACCCGGACGCCGGCACCACGACCGCGATGTCCTACGACAGCAACGGCAACCTGCTGCAGGCCACCGACGCACGCGGCAAGACCGTGTCTACCAGCTACGACGCACTGAACCGGCCGACCGGTACATATGCGGCAACTACCGGCGCACAAAGCGCCAGCAACCAGCTGACCAAGCTGGTGTACGACAACAGCGACAACGCCGTCACAAACATGACCTACCCGAAGGGCCATCTGACCTCAGCGACCTCCTACAACGGCGGCCAGCCCTACAAATTCCAAGCCCGCGGATTCAACGTCTTCGGCGCCTCAATCGCCGAAACAATCACCATTCCCGCAAGCGAAGGCACCCTCGCCGGCGACTACACCGTCGGCCACCAATACACCACCAGCAACGGCCTGCTGCTCAAGGACGTCTACCCGGCTAAACACGACCTACCGGCCGAAACACTGGTCCACCACTACGACGCCTTCGACAACCCGGACACCCTCAGCGGCGTCAACGGCTACGTCCAAGGCGTAACCGAGGACGCGTACGGACGAGTCAACTACCAAACCCTGGGCGCGGCACCAAACCTCGCCAACGTCAGCAGCTACTACGACGAGCACACCGGCCAACTGACCAAACAACTGGTGACCCGAACCCCCGGCACCCCCGCCGACGTAGACCAGCAGGACTACACCTACGACCCGACCGGAAACCTCACCCGGCAGACCAGCACCCGCCTAGCCTCAGGCAGCATCGGAGAAACCCAGTGCTTCGCCTACGACGAACTCCGACGTCTGACCCAAGCCTGGACCGCCACCGACAGCTGCGCCGCCACCCCGACCACCACCGATCACACAACAGTCGGCAACACCATCGGCGCAGGCAGCGCCTACTGGACCACCTGGACCTTCGACGACCTCGGCAACCGCACTAGTCAGGTCCAGCATGCGATATCCAGCACTACGGACACCACCACCAACTACACGTACGGTGCTAAACCGCACCAGGTCACCACGACCACGACTAGTGGAGCCAGCACCGGCGCCACGAGCTACACCTACGACGCGGCCGGCAACACCATTACCCGCAACCCTGGCACCGGTGACCAGACCTTGAGCTGGGACGACAACAGCAACCTGGCCGGCGCTGTCACCAATAAGGGCAGCAGCAGCAACGTCTACGGCCCCGACGGAGAGCTACTGCTGCAGAAAGATCCCGGAACAACCACCCTCTTCGTGGGAAGCCAGCAGTTCGCGCTGAACACCAGCACGAACGCAGTCACCGGAACCCGCTACTACGCCCTACCCGGCGGCGGCAGCGCAATCCGCACCAACGGCACCTACACCTTCGCAATCGCCGACGCACACGGCTCGCCAACGCTCTACCTGGACAGTACTGCGCAGACACCAACCTGGCGCATGTACACCCCATATGGCGACAACCGCGGCGCCACCATCAACATCCCCGACAATCGTGGCTTCCTCAACAAGACAATCAACAGTGGAACGGGCCTGATCCACGTCGGTGCCCGCGAGTACGACTCGGCGATAGGCCGATTCATCTCAGTCGACCCTGTCCAGGACCTGTCCGATCCACAGCAGTGGAATGGCTACGCATACGCCAACAACAATCCGGCCAGCATGAGCGACCCAACTGGGCTGCGCGGCGACGACCAATACTACGGATCAACCGGCGCCAGCCTTAAAGAAAAGAACAGCGCTGACGCCGCCGAAAACAGCACCACCGGAACCGAAATCAACGGCAGCGGAACCCCGAAATCAGGCGTGACTGGCGGTCGCGGGCACTCATCAGAGAAGCGATCTGACTCCTGTTACGCCACGTGTGACGGCCAGCAGGTCCTTTACAAGAAGATTGTTCTACCCGCTTCGATGAGCAAGGAGAAGCAGGACCGGATTATCGCCAAGTTCTGGAAGGGATACAGATACCTATTCTGCATGCCCAGCGGATTCTGTTACGACGATGCCGAGAATCTGATGGCATACAACTTCACAGCGCTACTCAAAGATGTGTGTCACTCCGAGGGTGGCTGCGGCGAGGCCATTGACAAAATAACTTCGCTAGATTCCCTTATTCAGGCTGCCGCAGCCGATGGAATGTTTCTTGGTGCCGGTGAACAATCGGGAGCCGGACTCGGAGGTCACTCGCCATTCTTCGGAGGAAAAGCGGAGGCCCCGCCGGCTAGAGCGCCGATGGAGCAGCCGTCATGTAACAGCTTTACCGCCGATACCCCTGTGCTGATGGCCGATGGGACAGCGAAACCAATCGGATCCGTACGCGTCGGTGACAAAGTTGTTGCCACTAATCCTGAAACTGGAGAAACGTCTCAAAAAGCGGTAACAAAGGTTCATGATAACGTTGACTCAAAATTCGTTGACCTGAACATAATTGACGCCACCGGTCACCTGGAAACTATTCATACAACGAGCGAACATCCATTCTGGAGCGAAAGTGATCACGAATGGGTTAACGCAGGTTCCCTGAGCATTGGCACGTACCTGCGCTCAACCAATAAGGGCAGTGCAGAGGTCGCGAGCCGCGTCATTTATTCAGGTAGTCGGCACATGATTAATCTCACGGTTGCTGACATTCACACGTACTATGTAATTGTCGGCACGACGCCGGTTCTCGTACACAATGCTGGCGGGTCCTCTAGCCCGTCAAAGGGGGCCGCTGGCACGCAGATGCTGATCGACGACCTGACCGTCCGGGGGTACGTCATTCGAGGCACAGAGATCAGCTTCAAGGCTGCTAACGGCGTAAAGGTGCGGTTTGATGTTGTGGCCGAAAAGAACGGTGTAATTTCAGTTTACGACGCCAAGAATGGGCCTTCTGCCGGGTATACTGAAAATCAAGGAAAGCTGGGCGGATATAATTCGGTAGAAACGAACGGAGGAACGTTCTACGGGCGCAACGCGCGGAAGGCAGGTCTTGCCGGAACGGTCCTTGGCCCCACACGCGTGAACATTGCTGGCTTCGGCGGCTATCCTCATTGCTGACGACTGGAAGAGGTGATGAAATGAGCAACCTGGAGCGGGACAGCCAGGACGCCTGCGCATCTGCCTTGAGGCAGTACGGTTACACGGTGAAGCGTCGAGGCCTTCTCTTGCAACCTCGCGACAAGAAGGAGGTCTCAGGGTGGCTTGGCCTCAACCTTGCAACATGGGGGTTGCCGGCTAAGTTGCAGGTCAACCCCGTGGTCGGCGTTAGGTATGTTCAGCTTGAGAAGGCGTTGGTGGAGCTGGCGGGCTGGAAAGCTCCAGTAGCATGCGTCTCGAAACCACTGGGCTACCTCATGCCGCAGAACACGTTTGTACAGTGGGACTTCTTGGCGGAGGGCGATCTGACTGCGTCAGCTGAGGACTTGGCGTCTGCCGTTGGGGTCTATGGGCAGCCTTTCATTGACAAATGGGCGATCTGGGAGGATTTCTCTGCTGGGGTTGCCGGCTCGGGGCTCCTGCTTGACAATCAGCGTTTCTTTATCCTTCCCCTTATAGCTGCAATCAACGGAGATCGATCCGCTGCTGAGTTGCTGATCCGACAGGAATTGGATCGCGTGGGAGGTGCGCAGGATGTCTATTCGCAGACTTTTAGAGAATTTGCGGCGAAATTGGTCGCGCGAGCGTTCAACGTAGGCGGAAGATAGCGGGTAGAGGATGTGCCGGTAGGAATTATCTAGAAGATTGTTCCTGCATTTCGCCAGACACCTAGACGATCGTGTGGCTGCCACGTTTAAGGGTGGCCATACGGTCTCACCGGAAAGATTTATCGGCAGCAGGGTAAGACAGCACAGCCAGGGTCATTGCATTCTCGGGTAACTGCTGGTCACGGCGGTGATCAGGTCGTGTGACCGGCGGTTGGCCTGCCGGGTGGCGCGGGCGATGTTGGTCGCGCCGGTGATCCGATGCCAGCCGATCGCGGTGTTACGCAGGGTCGCGATGACCGCGGGTCCGTTGCTGGTCCGGGCTTGGTGCAGGTCTTCACGGAAGTCACATCACGGACGTGGTGGAGGCTTCCTGGATGAACATGGTCCAGATCTTTTTCGGGATCATCGGCCGCCAGGCCATCACCGAGGCAGCTTCACCAGCGTGCCGGATCTGATCGGCGCGATCCGCGCGTTCATCGACGGCTGAAACCAGCGCTGCCAGCCGTTCCGCTGGACCAAAACCGCCGATCAGATCCTCGCCAAGGCCGTGCGCGACTAATCAGAAGGCTTGGCTGGCAACGCCGCTGTAGCCGCTCAACCCATATTGCTGAGCTAAATCGAAGATGCCGTCAAGCCGGTCGAGCATGCCCACCGGCAAGGTGAGTAGAACGTACTTCGCGCCGTCTTCGGGCACGTCGAGTAGAGCATCTTCGGTCGGCTCAAGCACGTCCACCAGGTCCGGCCACCGTGACAGCAACTCTCCGCGAAACCACGAGACGTCAGAGTGCGGCTCAAGCCGTTCGGTGACCCCGTCGGCCAGTGCATCGAAGATGTCACCTGCATCGCCCTCAGCGACCCTCCAAAACGCCACGTCACTACTCACGAGGACGATGCTAACCGTCAAACGAAATGAGACACGCGACACTAGCGATCAGTGCGGGAGGCGAGTCAATCATGGGCCCGGCCCCGAACTGCGGAAACGTAGAGTCGCCTTGAGCTGCTAATATGTCCTCGGAAACGGCTTTGAGCCCGGAAGCTACTAGAGTGTACTCACAACCACTAGTCATCTGACTACGGATTAGATGGGTGAGCGTTCGAGTGGCGGATGGACTGCTTTAAATCTGGCGGTTGGAAGGGCGTGCCGACCGGCAATTAGCTATCCACGAGGTCTTCTCTGAGATTTTCGGATAAGGTGAATGTTTCTTCCCTGGGTTCTGCATCGAGGTCAGCCAGGGATTTGGTCAGTCCTCGAAGAAGCGTACGGATCCCGTCGGCGTCGCCGAGGGCATACCGGGCTCGCATTGCTTTGGTGTAGAGCATCTCGTTGTAGATGTCTAGGGCGATGGCTTTGTCGAGTAGGTCGGATGCGGCTTGGGGATCGTGCTCCATCAGGTCCTCGGCGAGCATGAGGTGGGCGTCGGTTCCCCATCGGCGTACTGCTTCGCGATGTGGCCCGATCCAGTCGTAGTCGCGTCCTTCGGCCAGCGGTGCGGTGTATAGCTCGCATGCTGTGGTGAGCATTTCGCGGCGGTTGGGTTCGGCGGCGATGTGGGCGCTGCGTACGAGGTCGCGCAGGGTCCAGATGTCGACGTCGACGGTTGTGGGGTCGAGTCGGTAGCGTCCGGCGGTTTTGATGACGTAGGAGTTCTTCGGTTCGGCGGCGCCGGCGCGGCCGAGTACGTGGCGCAGGTTCGAGGCGTTGGTGTGGACGCGCTGGTCGGCCTGACTGATGCGGGCGTCGGGCTCCAGGTATTCGCCGATGTCGCGGGTGGCCATGCCGGCGGGGTGGACGGCGAGCAGGACTGCCAGTTCCAGGGCTTTGGCTCGCAGCGGTCGTCCTTCCCCGGTGATGCCTTCGATGCGCGGTGGACCGAGCACTCGCAGGCGCGCTCGCCCTGATGCGGCAGTAGCTGTAGGCGTGACCGGCGTTTCTTCAGGTGCCGCCTCGTCAGCACGAGGGTCCAAAGGCGGGGTCGTCGCGGACGTGGTCTGCGTGGCGGCTGGTGGCTCGCCGGTGTGTGCCTCGCGAAGCACGTCAAGGATTTCGAGCGCGGCGGCCGGCTCGAGAACAGGCAGGCGGGGCGGCAGCGCGTCGATCTCGCCTCCGGATACGACCTGAGAGTTGCCGTCTGCGGCGACCTCGACGGTGACACCATGATCCCAGCTACCGAGCAGCACTGCGGAGACGTTGAGTGCCTGGCCCAGTGTCAGGGCGGCTCTGGTCCGCATGCGGCTGCCCGTGGCCGGCGTCTGGGCGATGAGAATGACCGGGGGAAGGGCTTCTTCGTCCGGGGCCGCTTGGCGAAGTTGTTCGAGGCTGGTGAGGTCGTGTTCGTCGAGGATGCGGCTGCGGTGCAGCAGCTGGGCCTCGATCATGGCGAGCGCGTCGTCGAGGTTTTGCGTGACGTGCATCCGTGGCCACGGCGAGGGCGCGGGAGCGTCTGGCCCGAGCAGGGTGGACAGCGTCGCGACGTCCGTGATGACTTCTCCGCGGGCGGCCGGGTGGTCCGGATCGCCGGAGGCCAGGACCGCGACGAGCGCCGCGCGGGCAGCAGCAGGCGCACCGTCGCCGACAAGGCTAGCTCCACCGGCCGGCCAAGGGACAAGGTCCGCAGGGCCCGAGGGAGTAGGTGCTTGGTCGCCGGAACTCGTCGTCATCTCGGGATGCCGGTTGGCGACGCGGTCGACCTCGGCCACGGTCGGCGGGAGTTGCGTCGGCGTCGCGGTGTCGGGTTCGCCGGTGTAGCGGCGACGGCGCTGGCGCCACACCATCGTCGCGGCGGCGGCGATCGCGGTGACGAGTGTCCAGGGCAGCCAGTTCCCGGAGGAAAGTCGAACCCCGTGCTCGTCGGTGACCGTTGCTGATGGTGATTCAGTGGTCGCGGGGCTGGCGGCCGATGGTTCAGGACCTGGCGTCTCGGTGGGGGGATTGGTCGAGCCCGGCCGGTTGCTTTCCGGGGTACTCGGTGACGGCAGGTTCTTCTTCGGCGGCCTGGATGCCTTCGGCGGCTTGGTTGCGGTGCCGGCGGGCGGCCGGGCGTCGTGCGGAAGTCGCATCTTCCAGCCGGGATAGATCAGATCGCAGTCAGTGAGCTCAGCTCCTCCGGGTTGGTGCTGATGCCGGTTCAGCCGGCAGATCTCAGGCCACCGGTCGGCGTCCCCGAGCCACCGGCGGGCGATCTTCGACAGGGTGTCGCCGCGCTTCACCTCGTACTCGAATTGGGTCTCGCCGACCAGCACCGTGACGGTCCCGCCCTGTCGCAGCGCGCTCGCGCCCGGCTGGTCGGCGCCCGGCGTGGCAGGGCCCGCTGCTGATGGCTGCCCGGTCGACGCGCCAGCGTGTGGAGTCGTGACGAACGCGATGACCGCGGTGCCGGCGAGCCCGAACAGCAGGCGGTGCAGTGGAGCGGGTAGACGCCATCGCGGGAGGCGCCAGCCCAGGATCACGGTGAGCAGGCTGCCGACCAGCAGGATGATCGTCAGGATCCAGAGCAGCCAGAGGCCGACGGCGACCGCCGCGACAGCTACCTGCGTGGCGTTCTGCGACCGCTGGCTCCCGAAGAATCCGGTCAGAACTTCTTTTGACGGTACGACGTGGCGGGGATCCCCGAAGACCATGGTGAGCAGCGCCGGCGGGATAAGACATAGCGCGAGCACTCCGGTCGACGCCCGCCCGGCAGCCACGATTCGCCGGGAACGCATCCGCGGTTCGGGGTGGGCAGGTGTCGTTGCGGCCCAGACGGAGGGCTGCCGGGCAAAGGCCGCGGCCTTGCGTTGCACCTCGTCGAGTTCATTGCCGTCGCTCATATGCCTGCCTCAGGATTGCGCCGAGCCTCGATCTCTACCGGGGAATTCACCTGCCACTCCAGCGCATTTGTGCGCATCTATCACCATCCGAAGAACATCAGCATGAGACCACCTCGCTACTGTCCTTTTGGGACACTGCCCGGCATGGCCGTGAACGATCTTCATCTGGCTGTAGAGATCGGCGCATGGTGGACCACCGCGGTCTACGCGCATAGCGACACCACATCGCCGCTCTACTTCGAAGGACAAGCACGCCTACCCAGCGGCGTCTATCGCCAGCCGGAAACCGGCGCTCTACTCACCGGAGCCCCCGCGCTCACCGCCGGCATAGACGACCCCGCCAGATACGAGCCAGATCCCATGGCGTTACTGCAAGCCGGTACATCCTCCGTCGACGGCCTCGATGCGCTCGCCGCGGTGGCAGCGGTCCTCGCCCACGTGGCAAACGTCGCGGCGATGCAGACCACCGGCCGGGTGACCGGACTGACCGTCGTCACCGCCCGCGCCTGGGGTCCGCGAGCCCGCCAACGCCTGCAGCAGGCAGCCGTGAGCGCAGGCCTGCCGGACCCGCACATTGTCACCGTGGCCGCTGCAGCCGCGAGCGCGGTCAACCGGCCCGGGCCGGACGGCCCCGTTCAATACGTCGCGGTGGGCACCGCCGGACTCGAGCTGGCGATCCTGGACTGCCCGACCGACTACCAGCAGCTCGCCAACCTACACGTGAGCGATCCCGTCGCCGACAGCGTCGACCAGGCGCTGCTGGTGAAAGCCGTCGAGCGGGTCGCCGCGGACTCCGCCGACCTGCCGGCGGGCTGGCGCGTCATGCGAGAGGTGCAACAGGCGCGGACCGTGCTCGCCACGCAGCCCCGGACCTCGCTACTGCTGCCCGAACCGTATCCGCCCGTGGCGTTGAGCCGTGAGGACGTGGCTGCCGCCGCCGCCCCGCACCTCGGTCACGTCGAGGAAAGCGTCAAACGGCTGGTCGCCGAGGCCGAGCTGGAAACTTCGGAGATCGGCGCGCTGGCACTCGTCGGTGACGATGCCGTCATCGCGGCCCTGGAGACCGAACTTGCCGCCGCGGGACTTGCGCCGGCCGTCGTCTTGCGGGACCCACATGCGATCGCGGTCGGCGCCCTCCTGCTCACCCAGCCGCTGCATGCTGCAAGCCACGGCACAGCAGCCACGACGCGGCTTCCTCGGACCCGGCTGACGCTGGCCAACCTCGCACGCACGGCCGTTTTGGCCGTCTGCTCGGTCGCGTTGCTGCTCCAGACGATCCGGACCGCTCTCACGTGGAAGACAGGAAGTGTGGTCACGTCCGTTTACCTGCCGCGGGAAAACATCGCCCTTGCGGCGGCGCTCGCTGCTCTCACCGGCTGGGCG
Source organism: Actinoplanes sp. NPDC020271 (assembly GCF_044388125.1). Lineage (NCBI taxonomy): Bacteria > Bacillati > Actinomycetota > Actinomycetes > Micromonosporales > Micromonosporaceae > Actinoplanes > Actinoplanes sp. NPDC020271. Next base: position 22,577 of record NZ_JBIRWQ010000027.1, on the reverse strand, counting down.
GCGGCCCAGCTGACGCCCACGACCTGGATCCTCTCCTCGCACGCCGACGACGACGTCACCACCGGAGCGCTGCTGCGCCGTGGCTACCTCGGCGCCGCATCGCTGAGCCTCGCCATCGCCGGGCTATGGGGACTCGGCGTCGGCATCGGCCTGCACTACACCCCGGACCCATACCTGAAAGTCGCCCTGGCCACCGCCGCGCCCTTCGCCGCCGGGGCGGCCATCATCGCTGTCGCGTCCCCGCGTATCCCGGCACCAGCACTACCCGAATGGCTTCGCCGAGCCTGCCCACCGGTATCCGTCATCACCCTCGCCGCCGCCGGCGTCTTCCTCGAACAGCTGGCCGTCTCGACATCCCCCACATACCTGTTCAACATGACGGGTCTTTTCCAATCCATCGGTGCCGCCATGCTCGGCGTCGCCACCGCCCTGACCGCGACCCGCCAGCCACTGCTACGCGTCATCGCCGGAGTGGTCCTCGGCATCGGCTACGCCCTGGTCACAGGGTTCTTCACCGCCCGCTACCTGACCAGCGCGTACGTCGCCGTCCTCATCTGGTGGGCCGCGACGACGACAGTCACAGCAATCTCGGCCGGCACCCCGCTCGGCGCATGGTTCAAGCGCTGGCTCGGCTCGCCGGCATAAGCCGATTCTTGTCTGCGCGAGCTTGCGAGGGGAACGAATCCCGAGCGGTAACATGCGGACGAAATTGTGAGTGTTGGCCCGGGGAGAGTCCCCGGGCCAAATTTTTATGCCCGCATGGGCGAGCAGAGGAGGAAATGATGATTTCGGAGACGCAAGAGTTTCACATCGCGAACCGAGGTTCTCTTGTTCCCTTCGTGGGAGGGCGTCGCTTGACGACGCACATATTCGACCGGTGTCGGGTGCTATATGGCTGAACCCGAGAATGCAGACAGGCTTGACACGGTTGATATAAACGAATTGGAACGACCGAAATGTGCCGAAACGGACGCCGTTGAACGGTTGCACGTCGTTGTTCCCGGCCGCCCGCCTGAAATCAATGGCGGGGCCGCACGCGCATTGCTGTCCTTGCTGGTCAAGTCAAGCCTGTCTGTAGAGGCAGAAAAGTCATCGGGAGATGAAGTCTGAATGATAGAAACCGCAAACGAATTGACCTTTGCCTTCTACGGTCGCGTCTCCACCGAGGACAACCAGGACCCGACCTCATCGCGAGGCTGGCAACTGACCCGGGCGAGCGCGCTCGTCGAGCCCCGCGGCGGCCGCATCGTGCGAGAGTTCTTCGACGTGGGTCAGAGTCGATCCCTGCCCTGGCAGCGCCGCGAACAGGCGCAACTGCTGCTGACCGAACTGCGGAACCCGAACCGTGGCTTCAACGCGGTCGTCATCGGCGAACCGCACCGCGCCTTCTACGGCAACCAGTTCGGCATGACCATGCCGGTCTTCACTCACTTCGGCATCCAGCTGTGGGTGCCGGAGATCGGCGGACCCATCGACCCGGACAACGAAGCCCACGAACTGGTCATGCAGGTCTACGGCGGCATGAGCAAAGGCGAACGCAACCGCATCAAGGTCCGGGTCCGCACCGCCATGGCCGCACAAACCGAACTGGAGGGCCGCTACCTCGGCGGCCGGCCACCCTACGGCTACCAGGTGGTCGACCTCGGCCGACACCCGAACCCGAGCAAAGCCTCAACCGGACGCATGCTGCGCGGCCTCGTCCTCGATCCGGTCACCGCTCCGGTTGTCGCCCGGATCTTCGCCCACTTCCTGGGCGGATACGGATTCTTCGCGATCGCCGAGCTACTTACATCGGAGGGAATCCCTTCACCATCAGCCTACGACCGGGCCCGCAACAAACATCGCTCCGGCATCGCCTGGTCGAAGCACGCCGTGCGCGCCATCCTTACCAATCCCCGCTACACCGGATACCAGGTGTGGAACAAGCAACGCACCGACGAAATCCTGCTCGACGTCAACGACGTCGCGCTCGGCCACAAAAGCATCATGCGCTGGAACCCAGACAGCAAATGGGTCACCTCGAAAGACCCGAGCCACGAAGCCATCATCACCCGCGAAACCTTCGACGAAGTGCAGCAACTCCTCAAGTCGCGAGCCCGATACAGGACTCCTCGCCAGAAGCTCCGCACGCGGAATCCGTACATGTTCCGCAGCCGCGTCTACTGCGGAGTGTGCAAGCGTCGGATGCAAGGCCAGTTGACCGGCGGTCTGACCTACTACCGATGCCGTTTCCCGAAGGAATACGCAATCTCCAACCACATCGAGCACCCGGCCAACGTCTACCTTCGTGAAGACGTCATCGCCGGACCGATCGAGGCGTGGCTCGCATCCGCCTTCTCGCCGACCAACCTGAACCACACCATCGCCACGCTCGTCGACGCCCAGCCGCCGGACGTCGCGGAGGCCAGCACCAGCCACCTACGGCGGGCAATCGCTGCCTGCGACGCCAAACTCGGGCAGCACCGGGCGGCGCTCGAAGCCGGCGCCGATCCCGTGGTCGTCACGAGCTGGATCACGGAGACGCAGGCCGAACGTGCGCGCCTGGAGCGGGAGATCGCGAAAGTCCCTGAACCGGCACCCCGCATGGGGACCGATGAGATCCGCGCGCTCGTCGAGTCGATCGGGGACATCGGAACCGTCCTGCGGCAAGCCAGCCCGGAAGACAAAGCCGAGATCTACCGACAGATGGGCCTACGGCTGACGTACACCCCGGAAACAGCAACGGTGCGGGCTGATGTTGATCTCAGCACGCACCGTTGGGGCAATAGTTTGTGTCCGGAGGGGGACTTGAACCCCCATGCCCTTGCGGGCACTAGCACCTCAAGCTAGCGCGTCTGCCATTCCGCCACCCGGACTTGCTCGTACAGCTTAGCGGCACCCGTTTCCCCCGTGTTTGCCGGGGGTTTCGGCTGCCTTGTCGGCCGCACAGGTCAGAACAGTACACGGTCCCCGGAGGGGCTTGCAGGAGGGGTGGGTGAGTGGACATTCGGGGGCGTATAAGGGCGAACGGGGATCCGGCCTGGTTTTGCGGGGGCGTAGCGGGCAGCATGGCGGGGTGTCCCACCCCTCCCCGTTGACTCCGGCCCTGGAAAGGGCGCACTCGCTGGTCGCCGCTGGTGATCTGGCGGGGGCGGCCGTGCTGCTCGAACGTGCGATCGAAATCGGTCAGGCGAGTCTCAGCCATGATCATCCGGACGTTTTGGCCACGCAGCGGGAGTTGGCGTCGCTGCATCATCAGGCGGGGAACGCGGCGGCGGCGAAGCTGGTGTTGGAGGCGGCGCACGAGGCGGGGCAGTTCAGTCTTGGGGACGATGACCCGCTGATGCTGCAGATTTCTTACGACCTCGGGGTGCTCGCCGAGGAGCTCGGGCGCCGGGACGAGGCTCGGGTCGCGTTCGGGCGGGTGGCGGACTTCGGGCCGATGATGTTGGGGGCGGGGCACTGGGCCGTCGTCCGGGCACAGGCCTATATCGGACAAGATCAGAGTTCGGGGGTACGGGTCGAGGCCGTGCAGCCGAGCGTTCTGCCGCCTGACAATCACCCGACGGTGCTCCGGCCGGAGCCGAGCGTCCAGCTTCCGCCGCCGCCACCGATTCCCCGTCCGGCCGTGACCGAGCCGCAGCCGCAGGCGTCGCAGCCGCAGGCGTCGCAGCAGGCGCCGTCGCCGCAGCAGTCGCCGTGGCAGAGTCTTCCGGCGCCGCGCCAGGGCAACCCGTGGGCGCAGGCGCCGACCCGGCCTGGTGCTCCGGGGGAAGAGCAGCCGCGATCGGCGATTCCGGCGCCCCGCCGGCCCGATCCGGCGGAGAGCAAGGCAACGGCGCTGCAGGCGGAGGCCGACGGGGTGCGGCTGCAGCCGGAGGCCGAGACGGTGCCGCAGCAGCCGGTGGGGAAGAAAGAGACGCAGGACACGAGCCGGGGGCAGTCGCCGTGGGGGCCCGCGCCTTGGACCGACGAGGAGCCTGAGGAAAACCCGTTCCGTCAGCTCAAACCCGGTGTGTTCGGGGTGCCGAAGAACGAGGCGGCTCCGGCGCTCTTCCATCGCGGTTCCGACGATGCTGTGGTCGTTCAGCGCCCCGATCCGGTGGTCATGCCGCTGCGCACGGAACCGTCGCCCGCGCCGGCGTCGCGACCGGATTCGATCACTGCAGGCGGTCCGGTTCCGGCTCAGATCGATTTTCCGGTACGTCGTGAAGCCTCCCCCGGGGCACGACCAGAATCGGTCACCCCGGGCGTGTCGGCTCCGCCCGCCCCGATCGCACCGGTGTTCCCGGCCGAGCCGGTGCGTCCAGGACCAGTGGAGCGCGTGCGCGCAGAACCGCCTCAGTCGGTGCGCCCGGAGCCGGCAGCTCCGGTGCGTCCAGAACCGGTTGAGCCGGTGCGGCCGGAAGCCGCGTCCACGCCGATGAAAGCTCCCGTGGACGAGGCCACGTCCCCGTTCCCGGCGATTACCCCCGAAGCGGCCGCCGCCCCCGAACCTGCCACTGTCCCTGAGCCGGCCGTTGAGGAGCCGTTCACCGCCTGGCCCGACTTCAACCGCTGGCCGGGCGAGGCCGAGCTCACTCCGGATTCCCGGAAGCAGACCGTCTACCTGCCGGAAGCGGGAAGTTCAGGCGTCCCCGGATGGGCGGACGCGGCACCGAACGGCTTCCAGGAGGCCGGTCCGGTCCGGGACGCCGGACCGCAGGACGTGCTGCCGAGCGGCTTCGAGCAGGGCGTCACACCGAGTGGCTTCGAGCAGGGCGTCACGCCGAGCGGCTTCCAGCGGGCCGGTCGGGCGGATGCCGTTCCGACCGGCTTTCAGCAGGCTGGGCACCCGGGCGTCTACACGCCGCCGGACGTCGTGCCCAGTGGCTTCCAGCAGACCGCTCACCCCGGCGTCTACCAGCAGCAACAGCCAGGCGTCTATCACCAGGGCTCGGACGGGACCTGGCAGGGCGGCGCCGCTGACGCGCCCGCGCCGGAGGTCGGGGCGGGCGTGCTCACGACGTACGGGAAAAGTGGTAACCGGAAGCGGGGCATGGCGCTCTTCGCGGTGATCGCTGCCACTCTCGCGGCTGTCGTGGCGGTTGCCGCGCTGGTGTTCACGCTGGCCCAGGGCACTCGCAAGGGTGATGAGGGTGACACCCCGTCGGGTTCGCCGACGCTGTCGGGGGCGCCGCCCGGTGAGGTGAAGCTGACCGACGGGGGCAGCAAGATCGACGTGAGCTGGAGTGATCCGACGGATGCCTCGGTGAGCTTCATGATCACCATGGCGCACCCGGGTGAGCAGTTGAAACCGGTCAGCACGGTGGGGCCGGGGCAGACCTCGCGACGCATCGAGGGGCTCAGTCCGACGCTGAACTACTGCTTCGCGGTGGTGGCCGTTTATGCGACCGACAAGTTCGCCACTTCGCCACAGGTCTGCACCGAACGGACCAAGAAGTGATCTAGCTGATTGTCCACAGGCGGGAACGGTGGGTATCGACTGCCACTGCGATCCCGGTATGGTGGCCTGCGTCCTTGGCACGCCAGGCTTTGCGAACGGGGAGGACAGCCGCTGTGAGCAGCACAGACGCCGCGCCGGAGAGTGCTCGGAAGCGTCGATTGCCCAGTCGTGGCTATCTGGTCACGATGGGTACGGTGCTCGCGCTCGCCGCTGGTCTCGGCGCGACCGTTCTCGGGCTCGCCAACGCCGACGAGGCGGTGGCCAGTTATGACGCGGCGTCCTGGGTGTGGAGCAAGGGCAAGGGCGAGATCTCCCGGGTCAACGGCGTGACCGCGAAGATCGACACCCGGGTCGACGTGGGTCAGGCCCGCGGCCACAGCCTGGAGGTCAGCCAGAGCGACCGATTCGTCATCCTGCGTGACGTCAACACCGGCGCGATCGGCTCGATGGACCTCAAGGAGCTGCAGGCGTTCTGGAACCAGCAGTCGTCGCCGGGCATCGGCGTCAGCGTCGCGCTGCACGACGACTCGGCGTTCGTCGTCGACTCGGTGCAGGGCAAGGTGCAGCAGGTCGACCCGAAGACCCTGCAGGCGATCGGGCAGGCGGTCAGCTTCCCGCCGGGCATCACCGGCGGTGACTTCGACGGCAAGGGCCGGCTCTGGATCGTCGCGCCGAGTGAGGGCACGGCCACCGCGATCTCGCCCGCGCCGGCGTCGACCCAGGGCCCGGCCGGTGACCCGCGGCGGGTGCGCACCGAGCAGGTCGGCGGGGCCAGCCACGACTTCGCGATGACCACCCTGGACGACGGCATCGCGGTGCTGGACCGGACGACGAACGAGCTGTCCCGCGTCGGTGACACCGCGACGACGAAGGCGACGCTGCCGCTGAGCGGGCCGGGCGTCCTGGCGCCGCACACCGACGGCAACACGGTCGCGGTCACCGTGCCGGCGACCCGTGAGGTGATCGGGGTCGACCCGCAGGGTGCGATCAAGGCGAAGTTCACCGTGCCCGGCAGCGAGTCGCAGCTGCAGCCGGCGATCGCGTGGGAGGGCTTCTACTACGCGGCGGACGCTGACGGCGGCACCGTGCACGTCTTCGACCAGGGCGGCACGCAGCAGAAACCGATCACGTTCGACCGGCCCGGCGGCTCCGTCGAGCTCGACGTCCGGGAGAACTACCTGTTCATCAACGCGCCCGGTTCCCCGGTCGCGCAGGTGGTCGACAACCAGCACGGCGTGCGCCCGGTCGACAAGTACGCGGATGACGTTCTCGGCGGCGACCCGCCTCCGGTGAAGACGCCGCCGGTCATCCCGCCGCCGGAGAAGAAGAAGCCGACCAAGCCGGCGGTCTCCAAGCCGGGTGCGCCGAAGAACGTGCGGGCCGCGGCCGGCAACGCCGAGGCCCGGGTCACCTGGCAGGCGGCGGCCGGCAACGGCGCCGAGATCACGAAGTACGTGGTGACCGGCAACGACAAGACGTTCGACGTCGGTGCCGACCAGCGCGCGCTGACCGTGACCGGGCTGACGAACGGTGAGACGTACACGTTCAAGGTCCACGCGGTGAACGCGAAGGGCGCCGGCCCGGATCGGGAGAGCAACCCGGTCAAGCCGACCGCCGAGGTGCCGGACCCGCCGGGCACGCCGGTCGCCGAGGCCAAGGGCGACGGCACGGTGACCGTGACCTGGCCGGCCGCGAACGGGCAGGGCCTGGCGATCGACCACTACACGGTGACCGGGGTGACCGAGGGCGGCAGCGCCCCGGTCGGTGACATCAAGGGCGCGTCGATGACGATCCCGGCGGGGCAGCTCGACTACGGCAAGCAGTACGCGTTCACGGTCGTCTCGGTCAACGAGCGTGGTGCCGGGTCGAAGGCGTCCGGGGTCAGCAACAGCGTGGTGCCGTTCACCAAGCCGGAGAAGCCGGAGAACGTGTCGGCGACCACGGTCACCGACAAGGCCGGAACGATCAAGGTGACCTGGGCGGCTCCGGCCGACAACGGTCGCGCCATCAGCAAGTACGTGGTGAAGGCCGGCGACAAGAGCACCGACGTCAGCGACGCGACGACCGCCACGCTGGCCGGCTTCGGTGCCGGTGCGAGCGTCCAGGTCCAGGTCATCGCCGTGAACGAGGGCGGGGAGAGCGACCCGGCGACGGCAACGGCCCGGACGGTCGCCCAGCCGACGATCACCGTCACCGGGGTGGACACCACCTTCAACAGCGCGACGGTCGGCCTCAGCGTGGACGCGGGAGGTGGCACCGCCACCTGCGCGTTGACGGTGACGGACGGCACCGGATCCGACGGCAACTGCAACAACCTCAAGGCCACGAAGCTGAAGCCGAGCACCGCCTACACCTTCAAGATCACGGCCAAGAACGCGGCCGGCACCGTCTCCAAGAACGCGACTGGCACGACGGCGGATCTCTACGGCACCGCGACCTGCATCAACGGCACCACCGGCGATCAGAAGACGTACTGCGACAAGGATGTCAGCGGTCGCAACGGCAACGAGATCTTCAAGGTCACCGAGCAGGACAACGCCCAGCAGGCGGGCTGGGTGAAGAACGGCACCCGGCTGAAGGCGTACTGCAAGAAGACCGGTGACGACGTCGACTCGTACGTCTACAACGACCACAAGAAGAGCACCTGGTGGATTCAGATCGCCTACAACGGCGGCAAGCCCTACATTCCCTGGGCATGGCTGAACCTCGACGGCGGCGACGACCTGGACAACCTGCCCACCTGCTGATGAGGACCACGTGACATCCGAACCGCTGCCGCCGTCGTACGTCTCCGGCTTCGCCCAGGTCGCGAGTGAGCTCGCCGACCGGATCGGCTCCATCGTGCTGGGCAAGCCGGAGGTCGTCCGGCTCGCGCTGACCGCGCTCTTCGCGCAGGGCCACGTCCTGCTCGAGGACGTGCCCGGCGTCGGCAAGACGACTCTCGCGCGGGCGCTCGCCGCGTCGATCCGCGGGCAGTGGCGGCGCATCCAGTTCACACCCGACCTGCTGCCCTCCGACGTCTCCGGCGTCACGATCTTCAACCAGGCGAATCGGGCGTTCGAGTTCCATCCCGGCCCGGTCTTCGCCAACATCGTCATCGCCGACGAGATCAACCGCGCGTCGCCGAAGACTCAGTCGGCGCTGCTCGAGGTGATGGAGGAACGACGGGTCACCGTCGACGGCGTGCCGCACCCGGTCCCGCAGCCGTTCCTGGTCGTCGCCACGCAGAACCCGGTCGAGATGGACGGGACGTACCGGCTGCCCGAGGCCCAGCTCGACCGCTTCCTGGTCAAGCTGAGCGTCGGCTACCCGGACGAGGAGGTCGAGATCGAGGTGCTGCGGGGCGCCGCGGGCCGCTCACCCGACTCGCTCGAACCGGTCACCGACACCGCCACCGTCGGCGAGATGGTCAAGATGGCGCTGCAGGTCCACGTCGCCGACCCCCTTTACGCGTACGCGGTCCGGCTCGCCGCCGCCACCCGCAACCATCCGCAGGTCCGGGTCGGCGTCAGCCCCCGTGGCGTGATCGCGCTGACCCGGGCGGCCTGCGCCTATGCCCTGATCAACGGCCGCGGCTACGTCCTCCCGGAGGACCTGAAAGCCCTGGTCGAGCCGGTCTTCGCGCACCGCGTGCTGCTCTCGGCCGACGCCCAGCTGCGGGGCGTCACCGCGACCGAGGTGCTCGCCGACGCCATCAACTCGGTGCCGGTGCCGCTGCCGGCGAGCGCGTGACCGCTCGCGGCATCGGCCTGCTGGCCGCGGCGGCTGCCCTGCTGACCGCGGGGTTCGCGTACGGCTACCCGGATCTTGCCCTGCTCGGCGCGGCCGCCGTGGTCGCGGTCGGCTGCGCGCTGGTCTTCGCCTACTGGCGCCCGCAGCTCGGCGTCCAGCGGGTCGCCGAACCCGACCGGGTGGCCCGCGGCGAACCCGCGCGGATGCGCCTGACCGTCAGCAACACCAGCCGGATGCGCGCGGCCAGCATGGTCGCCTCCGACCGCTGCGGCGGCGCGAGCGTGCCGGTCCCGCTGCTGCGCCTGCGACCGGGCATGGACACCACCGTCGAGTACCCGGTGCCGACCACCCGGCGCGGCATCGTGCCGATCGGCCCGCTGCGGGTCACCCGTGGCGACCCGCTCGGCCTGGTCACCCTGAACCGGACGTACGGCGAGGTCGCCAAGGTCTGGGTCCACCCGACGATCCACCTGCTGCGGGCGGTCCCGGCCGGCATGGCGCGCAGCCTCGACGGCCGCATCGACAAGGTTCCGCAGGGCACGATCACGTTCGACGCGCTCCGGGAGTACGTGATCGGCGACGAACTGCGCCGTGTGCACTGGCGCAGCTCGGCCAAGGTCGGCGAGCTGATGGTCCGCGAACAGCTGGACACCTCCGAGCCGACGATCGTGGTGCTGCTCGACGACCGGGCCCGCGCCTACCCCGATCCGGAGGCGTTCGAGTCGGCGTGCGAGGCGGCCGCCTCGATCGTCGCCGCGGCGGTGCGCGAGGACCTGCCGGTCGGCCTGCACCTGGTCTCGACCGTGGCGACCGGGCCGTACCTGGATGTGCTGACCGAGGTCACCCTGGTCGACGGCGACCTCGACGGAACACTGCGCCGGTTGCGGGCCCAGCGGCTCGGCGACACGCTGGTGTTCCTGACCGGGCCCGGCGGACGCGGGGATCTGGGCACGTTCAGCTCACTGCGGGGGACGTACCCGGTGGTGCTCGCCGCCCTGTTCGGTGACCGCGACGCCGCCCCGGTCAGCGCGGGCGACCGGCTGATCGTCATCGAGGCCGCCGACGGGGCCGAGTTCGCCGCCGCGTGGGACGGGGTCCGCGGATGGTGAGGGCCCGCCCCTACGTCGTCGCCGCCGCGCTCGCCGGCATGCTCGCGCTGGCCGGGGTCGTGCTCGGGCGGATCTATGCCGACGCACTGCTGGTCCAACTCGTCGCCGGAGCCGCGATCGGCTCGGTCGGCGCCGGGCTGGCGACCCGGCGGCTGCCGTCGTGGAGCGCTGCGCCGGTCTCCACGGTGCTGCTCATCGCGTACGTCGGATTCGGTCTGAAAGTCGCCGCCGGGCATGCCGCCGTGACCACCCCGTTCGCCACCATGGTCCGGGATTCCCTGGTCAACGGCATCCCACGGCTGCTCACGGCGATGATCCCGGTCGAGTCGACGCCGGACACCGTGGTCGTGCCGATGATCGCCACCTGGCTCGCCGGGCTGGCCGCGGTCGAAGTCGGCGTGCGCGCTCGCCGGGTGCTGCTCGGCACGCTGGCACCGGCCGGGCTCTACGCGGGCGCGCTCTATGTCGTCGGGCCGAACGAGGGCGCCGCCGCCGGGCCGACCCTGGGTTTCGCCGCACTGGCCGTCATCGCGCTCGCGATATCCGCCCGGCGCGCCGGCACACCCGTCGACGTGTCCGATAATGCCCGCGCTCGAACGCTCGTCGGCAGCGCCGCCGGACTGGTCGCGGTGATCGGGCTGGCCGCCGTCGTCGGCCCCTGGGTCAGCGGGCAGGTCGGCGCCGCGCCGGTCGACCCACGCCGCTACGTCGAGCCGCCGCAGGTGGACAGCCTCGACGAGAGCCCACTCAACCGGATCTCCGGGTGGATGCTCGCGCCGAAACAGCAGCTCTTCGGCTACAAGCCGGAGACCGCGTACACCGGCAAGGCGAAGACGGTCAAAGTGCGGCTCGCCGTGCTGTCCGATTATGACGGCGTGACGTGGCGGGTCGGCGGCGTCTACCGCAACGCCGGCCGGGTGCTGCCGGAACAGGCCCCCATTGCCGGTGCGGACCTTTCCGAGGTACGGCAGCAGATCGTGATCGAGGGTCTGACCGGCCGGCTCCTGCCCGCCGTCGCGACTCCCACCGCGGTGTCCGGCGCCCGCGTGGCCTACGACGCGAGCACCGGCACGTTGATCCGCCCCGAGGGCCTGACCAGCGGACTCACCTACACCGCCACCTCGCGGGTGCAGGCGCCCGACCTCAACATGCTGCCGGGCGCGCAGTCGCCGTCCGGGGACGCGGTCATCCGCTACCTGGCGGTCAGCGACGGCGTCCCCGACTCCGTGCGGCGGCTCGCCGAACAACTCGCCGAGGGCAACGGCGGGTCCTACGACCGGGCGCTCGCCATCCAGGAGTTCCTCGCCGAGCATTACCGGGAGACCGCGGACGCGCCGAGCGGGCACGCCTACCCGAACCTGGCGTATTTCCTGTTCGGGCCGCGTGGGCAGGGCGGCCAGGAGGGCACGTCGGAGCAGTTCGCGGCGTCGTTCGCGCTGCTCGCCCGGCTCACCGGTCTGCCCAGCCGGGTCGTCGTCGGGTTCGACGCGCCGGCTGCCGGTGGCGAGGTCACCGGCGGGGACGCCATCGCCTGGCCCGAAGTGCTCTTCAACGACCTCGGCTGGGTGGCGTTCGACCCGATGCCGACCAGCGACGACCCGACCCCGGTCGAGCAGGACTTCCAGCCGAAACCGACCACGCCGCCGACGACACCGCCGCAGACCAGCGCGACCGTGGACCCGCCGTCGGAGTCCGCGGCGGCGTCGGCGGCGCCGGTCGAGGCGGCGGGCGGGGTGTCGGCGGGCGTCGTCGCCGGCGGGACGTCCGGGACGCTTCTCGTTCTGCTGGTGGTGGCGGCGCTCGTGGTGGCGTACCTGCGCCGCGGGCTGCGGCGGCGACGGCTGTACGACGGGAGCCCGGACCAGCGGATCACCGGGGCTTGGCTGGAGTTCACCGACGCGTTGCGGCTGGCCGGGCAGCCGGTGCCGGATCATCTGTCGGCGACCGAGATGGCGTCCTACGCGGCGGAGCCGCCCGCACCGCGGCGGGGTGGGTTGCTGCGGCGGGCGGCGCCGGGGGCGGTGGCGGTGCTGGAGCGGGCAGCGCCGCACAAAGCGGACAGAAAGCCTCCGGAAGCGGCGGCGGGCGGGGCAGTGTCGGAGACGGCGGCTGCGCCCGGGCCGGGCAGCGCGCAGGCCGTTGAGGCGAGCCGCGGGGAGGCGGCCGGGACGGACAGCGCGCCGGCGCCGCTTCCACCACTCCCACCCCTTGATCAGCTTGTCGAGGCGCTGAACACCGTCGGGTTCGCGCCGGGCGCGGCCGACCCCACCCAGGCGGATCGAGCCGGCGCGCAGGCCTTGGCGTACGCGGCGGCTCTGCGGGAACGCCGCTCCTGGTGGCGCAAGATCTGGTGGAACGTTCACCCCGGACCACTGCGATGGCACCGCTGAAGGCCGGTTAACGACCGGGCGACCGGGCAATTCCGGCCGGTCACCCGAGCGGCTGGAATGGGTCCCCGGCCTGGGTGTGTCGAGGATCGAACGCCCGGGTCACCGCCGCTCGACCGTGGATAGTGATCCCCGCCCGGATGCTGATCATGGCGTCCACGTAGGGGGAGTGGACCACTCATGCAGAGCGCCGAATTCAAGCCCGCAGGCTCGCGCCGGATCGGTGCCGCCCTGGGAGCGGCCCTGTTGATCACCGTCGCCGGCTGTACCGGTGACGACGAGAAGCCGTTCGCGGGTGAGTTGCCGCCACCCGGTGCGATCTGGCCGACCCTGGAGGCGCCGCACCCGGACACCGTCGGCGACGGCGCCCCGGAGCTGCCCGACGCGACCGCCGAGGACGATCAGCCGCTGGAGGGCGACGGACTCGGCACCGGATCCGGCGGCATCGGTACGGCGGTCGGCGGCGCGGACGATCAGTGGCAGCAGGGCTCCGGCATGCACGCGCTGGGTCCCGGCGGCACCGTCGTCGCCCCGGGGGCCGGCGGGCATCACCACCACGGCGGCGGTGGCCTCGGTCTCGGTGGCACCACCGTCGGTGGTGGTGGTCTCGGCCTCGGTGGCACCACTGTCGACAGCCCGCGCGTGACCGGCCCCGTCATGGGTGGCGCCGGTAGCCCCGGGCTCGGCGGCACGACCGCCGGCACCCCGCAGAAGCCGGCCCCGGCCGGCCCGGCGACGGTCACCCGGCCCGGGACGCTGACCGCGGCCGGTCCGGCCCAGCAGCGGCCGGTGTTCGCCCGGCCGATCGTCGCGCACAACCCGCCGCCGTCCCAGAACCAGCCGCCGTCCCGCGACATGCCTGCCGTGATCCTGCCGCAGGCCGTACGGCCGCACGTGGAACCGCCGGTGAGCGTCGACCGGCCGCAGGTCAGCTCGAACCGCCCGGCGCAGGACGACGACCGCCCCGCCCCGCAGCGCCCGGCGCAGCACCAGCGGCCGGCTCAGCAGTGGCCGGCTCAGCAGTGGCCGGCTCAGCAGCATCCGGCGCAACAGCGTCCGATCCGGCACCAGCGGCCGGCGCAGCACCACGCCACCCGGAACCGTCCGGCCTGGGTCCGCGACCTGGACCGGCCGATCAACGCCGACCGCAGTTGCAGCGGCGCGACCGACTTCGGCTGGACGGCCGGTTCGAACTTCTGCTTCGACCCCGGCCTCGACGACATGGACTCGCAGATCGTCCGGCTCAGCCACGCCGGGATGCCGATCGCGATGAAGCGCTCGGCCGATCATGTCCCGTTCCCGCAGTCGTTCCCGTTCAGCGGCTGGAACGGCGACGACGGCTTCGAGCCCGGGGACGGCGGTCCCGATCTGTTCGGCGATGACGGGCTGTTCGGCGACGACGGGGTCTTCGGCTGGGGCGACGAGTTGGGGCGCAGCGCTGGGAGCACCGGTGAGCGCGACCGGCCACGTCACCACCGCGAGCACCGCCAGCACACAGCCCGGCAGACGCAGAAACCGGACAAAACGCGCGACCACCACGACGCGCGCGCCGAGCACGAGACGCGCGACCAGGATGAAACGCGCGCCGAAGATGACTCCCGTGCCCAGGGCGAGTCAGCAATGCCGGGAAAGCCGGACGCCGTCGAAAGCGCCGGCGCCGAAGGCCCCGAAACCAACGACGACTCCGTAGCCGTCTGACGGCAACGAAGCGGCCGGCCGGGAACTCCGGCCGGCCGCTTCGATCGACCCTCACGCCAACTGAGCCAACACCAGTTCCATCCCCCGCGAGATCGCCTCCCGGGACTCATCGGTGTCATCCTTCGCGTCGAACGTGTGCTGCCCGTCCGGCACGTCCACGATCTCGAGATTCGCCTTGGCCGCCGCGGTGACGAACGTTTCCACCGCCTGCGCCATGAACGGATTCTCCCGCCCCACCCGCGTCAACACGATCGGCAGTTCCCCGGCTTCGGCCACCGCCGCGATCGGATCGAACCGCGCCCCGAGGTCCGGCCACCCCGGGAACGGCGCCAGCAGCGGATAGCTCAACGCCACGGCCCGCAGCCACGACGGCGGCTCCCGGAACCAGTCGGCCGAGAACAGCGCGCTCCCCGAGTAGAACCAGAGCGCCAGCCGGTTCTCGTCCACTCGTGGATCACTGCGCAGCGTCTCCAGCGCGGCTTCCACGTTCGAGGCGCCCTCCGCGTACGCCTCGGGGCTGTACAGACGATGATCGACGATCGCGCCGATCGCTCCGCGGCCGGCGGCCAGAAGTGCGTACCCCTGAAAGACCGGCCAATCGCGCTGGGCCGGCTTGACCTCGGCCGGGAGCGGTCCACCCGGCACGACGAGGATGGCCGGCCGTGGCGTGGCGAGGTCGTCGGGCAGGTAGAGGTCGTGGAACTCGTGACGTTCCGGGGTGCGGGCTTCGACCGGAAGGACAAACGGCTTCAGGAATTCCATCGACGGAGTTTAACGTTCCTCAGATTCCGGTGGGGGCGGGCGAAAGGAAGGGGTATGGAGCAGGAGCGCTTGGCGGCCCTGCACGAGTACCGCCTTCTCGACACCCCGCCCGAGGAGGAGTTGCGGGCCGTGCTGCGGGTCGCCGCCATGATCGCCGGGGTGTCGTCGGCGAGCCTGAACCTGATCGACGAGCACCGGCAGTACCAGCTGATCCGGGTCGGCGGGGCGCCGATCGAGTGCGCCCGCGAGGACTCGATGTGCGGCGTCCAGTTCGAGTCGGGCGCGCTCGTGTACGTGCCGGACGCCTCGGAGAACGAGCTCTACCAGCACAATCCGTGGGTCGACGGGAGTCAGGGCCGGCTGCGCTTCTACGCCTCGGCGCCCCTGGTAACCCCGCAGGGGCACGCGCTCGGCACGCTCTGCGTCTTCGACGAGGAGCCGCACGAGCTGACCGCGCAGCAGCAGGAGCACCTCAGTGACCTGGCCGGGATCGTCATCGCGTTCTTCGAGCGCCGCCGCCAGGCGCGGCTGACCGCCGATCTGGCCGTCGCCGCACACACCAAGGAGCAGTGGATGGACACGCTCCTGGACACCGTCGACGCCGCGGTGATCGCCTGCGACGAGAACTACCGGGTGACGCTCTGGAACCGCGCGGCCCGCGACTGGCACGGGCGCACCGGCGAGGGCGACCGGGAAGCGTCCGACATCGCCGCCCGGTTCGGCCTGTTCGAGGCCGACGGCGTGACCCCTGTCCCGGACCACGAGCTACCCCTGCGCGTCGCCCTGAGCAGCGCGTCCGTCGTCACCGGCAAGGAAATGGTGATCCGTCGCCCGGACGGCGACCCGGTGTACGTACGGGTCAACGCCAGCCCCCTGCGCGGCGCGCAGGACCAGATCGTCGGTGCGGTCCTGGCCCAGATCGACGTGACCGCCGACCGCCGTCGCCGCCAGATGATCGAGGAAGCGCGGGAGCGGCTCGCCGCGGCCAACGCCGAACTGGAACGCTCGAACGCGGACCTGACCAACTTCGCCGCCGCGGTCAGCCACGACCTGATCGCGCCGCTCGCCGCGGTCGGCGGTTACCTGGACCTGCTCGCCTGCGAGGGTTACCCGGACGCGGTGGCCGGCTCGGCCGAGGTGGTCCGGATGCGCGACGTGATCGACGGGTTGCTCGCGGACGCGCTGGCCACCCGTTCTTCAGGTACCGCCGCCACCCGCCGATAGGGTGAAGGTGGACCTGGTCACCCCGGTGGACGAGCGGGAGCAGCGGCGACTGGCCGCGCTCCACGAGTACCGTCTGCTCGACTCGCCGGCCGGTGACGAGCTGGAGGCCGTCGTCCGGGTCGCGGCGACCGTCGCCGGGGTGCCGACCGCCACGCTCAACCTGATCGACGAGGACCGGCAGTGCCAGCTGACCACGGTCGGGTTCGAGGGCGGCGACTCGGCGCGCTCCGACTCGATGTGCGCGATCCGCTTCGAGTCCGGGGAGTTCACCTACATCCCGGACGCGAGCGTCGACGACACGTACCGCGAAAATCCCTGGGTGACCGGGGTGCACGCCAACGTCCGGTTCTATGCGTCGGCACCGCTGATCACGCCGGACGGCTACGCCCTCGGCTCGCTCTGCGTCTTCCACGACCAGCCTGCGACGCTCGACGATCAGCAGGTCGCCCGGCTCAAGGATCTCGCCCAGGTGATCGTGGCGCTCTTCGAGCGGCGGCGCCAGGCCCGGATCAACGCCGAGCTGGCCGCGATGTCCGAGGCCCGGCAGCGCTGGACCGACACGCTGCTGGAGACGATCGACGTGGCCGTGGTCGCCTGCGACCGCGACGGGCACCTCACGCTCTTCAACCGTACCGCGCGCGAGTGGCACGGCGTGGACGCCGACCCCCGCGTCGATCCGGCCGACTACTCCGACCGTTACGCGCTCTTCGAGGCCGACGGCGAGACCCCGCTCGCCCCGGAACGCATCCCGCTGCTCCGGGCCCTGCACGAGGGCACGGTCAGCAACGCCGAGATCATCATCCGACGGCACAGCGGCGCACCGATCCACGCCACCGTCAGCGGGCGGGCCCTGATCGCCCCCGACGGCACCCCGATCGGCGCGGTCGTCGCGATGAACGACGTCACCACCGACCGCGCCCAGCAACGCGTGATCGAGAACGCCCGCCGTGAACTCGCCGCCGCCAACGAGGAACTGCGCCGCTCCAACACCGACCTGACCAATTTCGCCGGCGCCGTCAGTCACGACCTGGTCGCCCCGCTCGGCGCGGTCGGCGGCTACCTCGAACTGCTCGAGGACGTCGTCGAGGGCCAGCCCCGCAACTGGGTCGACGCCGCCTCCCGCGCGGTCACCCGCATGCGCGACCTGATCGGCTCGCTGCTCAAATACGCCCAGGCCGGCAGCGCGCCGATCCGCTGCGTCACCGCCGACCTCGGCGACGTCTTCGACAGCGTCGTCGCCGACCTGCACGCCGAGATCAGCGCCGGAACCGCCACGGTCATCGCCCCCGACCCGCTCCCCAAGGTCTCCTGCGACCCGGTCCTGGCCCGCCAGCTCCTGCAGAACCTGGTCGCCAACGCGATCAAATACCGCCACCCGGACCGCCTGCCCCACGTCGAGGTCACCGCCGGCCGCGACGGTGGCTGCTGGGCAATAACGGTCGCCGACAACGGCATGGGCATCCCCCCGGAACAGCGCAGCCGCGTCTTCGACATGTTCACCCGCCTCGAAGGCACCTCCGCGGCCGGGCACGGCATCGGCCTCTCCAGCTGCATGCGCATCGTCGACCGCCACGGCGGCACCATCCGGGTCGCCGAGAATCCGGGCGGCGGCACTCAGGTGATCTTCACACTGCCAGATCAAAAGCTTATATAGTACGTTTTTTGCCCACGCCCGCCGAGCAGCGCGACGCTGCGGCCCACTCCAGGCCGACCCGCAGCATCCGGGGCATTCCCGGCGAGACGTGGTCCGATCCTTGTCGCGGTGCCGGCTCCCGGCCTCCCCGCGAGCTCGGTCGGGGCGTTTCTCCGCGCGGCCGCTTGCGCCTCACCGGCCGCGCTGCCACTGCCGGCCGCCCACCGGTCGCGCTGCCACTGCCGGCCGCCCACCGGCCGCGCTGCCACTGCCGGCCGCCCACCCCCGCCGTGCCATCGGGGAAAATCGCCCCGCTCAGCCGGAGCGCCGAATCCTGCGCATGAGCATCGCCCAGACCCCGTAGCCGGACCCGACATCTCCGGTGATCGCACCCGCAGCCGAGCCCATGAAAAGGGCGTTCGCGCAGTCTGGGCACACCTCGCGCCCAGTGATCGTCTTCTCGAACGGCTCGCGGACACGGCGACCGCAGTCAGGGCAGTCCCGGCCTGACAATCCCATTCATGCCTCCCGCGATCGAGCTCCTGACAGAACGACCATGCCGCACCCCGTGACCGGTCAGTCACCGGATGGCGTTGTGGTGATGCCCGGGTCGCCGTCGTCACGACGGAGGCGCCCCAGTTCCGCGCCGTTCTGATCGAGCAGCACGAGGATCGCTCCGTCGAATCCGGCCCGCCGCGCCGACGACAACCAGCCGTCAACCGGTACGTTGTCACAGCCCACCAGGGTCGTCATCCCACTCGTGGTCAAGATCGTGCCCGCCGGGCCCGAGAGCCAGCCACCCCCGGACCCGTTGCACCCGTCCGAGCCCGCCCAGCGGCCATCAGCGCCGAACCTGAGGAACGGCTGGTGGGGTGGCTTCGGTCCATCACCGACCGGTATCCATCGGCCGGGCAGGTCGCGCCGGGTAACCGGCGTCAGACCGGCGGGCAGCACGGCAGGCGGGGCAACGGAGCGGCGGAACTCGTCGGTCACCGTGAACGACTCCCGGTCGGGCCGCGGCGGCTTTCCGCTGGCAACCAGGTGCGCGACGGTCGCGCCGTCGACGTCGACCAGCACCACGGTACGCCCGTCGAGCCGGTAGCCGGCGGCTCTGTCCAGCCAGTGGAGGGGAACGTCCAGGTCGCATCCGCCGGTGCTGCTCACGACGTCGGCGACGAACAGGCCCTGAGAATCGGCCTTCCAAGCAGCCTGCAACTCCCCGCAAGTCTGGTAGACCGTGAGTTCCCGCGGGGTCAGGCCCACTACCGAGGCGGGCTCTGCGCCTCTACCGACCGGCTTCCACATGCCGACCAAAGCAATCGGGTCCAATGGTCCAGCGGGGGAACCCGCCGGTGCGGCGGGGCCGGCTTCCGCGGACCCGCATACAGCGAAGCTCAACGATGCGAGCAGGGCCGCCATCGCCGGCGCCGTCCGCGGGGCGTCACGCATGCCGGCGCTCATCGGGCGGCGGCCCCGATGCCGCTTTCTCACCATGCCTGACCTCCGAGGCCGACCGGGTCCTGGACGAATCGGGCACTGCGCTCCTCGGTCTGACGTGCCGTAACACAGCCACAGCGGGTTGAGCCGTCGACATCGAAGCCTAGAGCGACGATCGATCCGTCCCGCTCCGCTGTTCGGTTGATCTTGGCGCCGTCTCGGGCGGACTGACCGTCACCGCGGTGACGGACCCGCCGAACCCGGTTCAGAACACCACTTCTGGCCGCCCCTTGACACAGCGGGGTGCCATGAGAGTACGGAGCCGGTTCTATCCGCGCGTCTGACGCTTTCGACGAATTCCAGAAAGTCGTATTCGTTATCACGGGGTGTGGAGTTGGAGCCGATGCCGTGAAATTGCTTAGTACTCCAGCAGGAGATCCGTCCTGACCACCGTTGAGTCGCGATCTGCGGTAAGTAGCTCACGGCAGTGCTCCGTTACGTTTGCCCTTTTCTATGTCGGATATGGTCCTGGCCATGGGTGAGTTGATATTGATCAGGCACGGCGAGACCGGGTGGAGCCGGACGGGGCAGCATGCCGGCCGCACCGACCTGCCGCTGACCGAGGCGGGAGAGGAAGCGGCGCGTGCGCTCACCCCTCGGCTGGCCGGACGGGAGTTCGCCGCTGTCTACAGCAGCCCGCTGACTCGGGCCGTGCGGACGGCCGAGTTGGCGGGGCTGAGCGGCGCGGAGCCTGACCTCGACCTGGTCGAGTGGGACTATGGGCGCTATGAAGGTTTGACCGCTGGGCAGATTCAGCAGCTCAAGCCCGGTTGGGACTTGTGGCGCGACGGCGTCGACGCCGGCGAGGAACTCGGGCAAGTGACCTTGCGGGTCGACGCTTTTCTCGGCCGGGTCCGGCCGGCGCTGGACAAGGGCGACGTGGCCGTTGTCGCGCACGGCCACCTATCACGCGTCATCGCTGCGCGCTGGCTCGGGCTCGATGCGTCATCGGCACGGCGGTTCGGGCACCCCCATCCAGGTTCGATGAATTCGTTGGGTTACGAGAATGGGGTGCCCGTCATCATAAGTTGGAATGTGCTGTAGTGGCGGTCGTCCCCCGGCCCGTCCGAGGTGCACTACTCCGGTGACGGCGGCCCCGGCGGCACGCAGGACGTGATCGGCCGGGCGAATCGGGATCACGCTGCGGTGCGGGCTGACGTGCGGCATTTCGTCGCGGCCCGCCTCGGCTACGTCCTCGCGGTCGCTTGCGTAGAAATCGAGACTTCCGCGGACGGGGTTTGTCATCGGGGGCCGGTATCCGGGGTGGCGGTATCTGGGCTGAGGAAGAGCAGCACTCCGGTCAGGTCGAGTACCCGCCGGGCGCGGCCCTGCGGTCCGTGCACACGAAGTTGCCGCCCGGTCCGGGCGGCGGCCTGATGGGCGTGGACGAGCACGGTGATGATGGTGGCGTCGAGGAACGTGACGGCGGCCATGTCGAGGTGGATCGCGGTGACCCCGGATCGGCCGGTGCTCGCGGCGAGTACCTCGGTGAGTTCCTGAGCTACCGCGTAGTCGAGTTCGCCGCTGAGCCTGATGAGGTATGCGTCGCTGTCCAGGTGGCTGTGGTACTGCCAGGTTGTGTTGATTGCCGGCCCTCCTGCGGTCAGCCTTCGAGTGAGCCGGTTGCTTCCGCGGTGCTTTCGGCAGTGTCCGGGCCGGCGGCGATCAGCGGGTGTGGCGCCGGAACGGAGTTCGATGTGGCCTGGATGATCACGCCGGGCGAGATCTCCACTTGTGCGTTGCTCTGCTCGTCGGCCACCGTGGCGGTTGGCATGCCGTGGTGTTGGGGAGCAGGTAGGCATGCGGTGATGGAGACGGTCACTCCGCCCGGGCCGTCGGTGATCATCAGGGTGTCGGTGAGGTGCCGGGCCAGCCAGAGGCCGCGGCCGCCCGGCGTCTGTGGTGACGGCGGTTCCGCGGTTGCCGGTACGCCGTCGGGAAAGCCTGGTCCGTGGTCGCGTATGTCGCAGAGCAAGGTGTCGCCGTCAACGTGTAGGTCGATCGTGCCGCGGCCGCCGCCGTGACGGACGGCGTTCGTGGCGAGTTCATGAACCGCGATGACGAAGTCGTCGAGTACGTCCCCGGTGAGTCCGTAGGCGAGAGCGCTGTCGTGGACCGCGTGTCGGAGGGATGGTAGTTCCTGGGCGGTGAAGTCCTGAGTCGTTCGCCTCGGGGCGGGCACGGCTGCCAAGGGAAGATCGGTCTTGTCGACGGCCTCGCTAGCTGCGGGCTTCCACGGGTTCACCGCGCCCCCTCACTCCGGCCGCTGCCCTTACCCCACCGGCATCGCTGGCAATGCTTCAGATACCCATTCTGGCCCTTACCCCGCAAGCAGTCGTCAGCCGGGCTGAGCAGCGGCCTTCTCGTGAGTACCCCGGCGCGGTGACGACCCGTGCGACATCAGACGACGGGATTGTGTTGCTTCGTGGCGGGGTGGGGCGCTTGCGGGAGATCCGATCGGGCAGCCGTGGCGGAGTGCAGGACGGTGTGGATGCGGTCGAGCAGTTCGCGGCTGGTGAACGGCTTCTCCACGAGCGTGACGCCGTCGGGAAGGGTGCCGTTCTCGGTGAGGACGGGTTCGGCGTAGCCGGACATGTACAGCACCGGGATGCCGGGCCGCCGTTGCTCGACTTGGGCAGCGACTTCGTTGCCCATCATCTTGGGCATGATCACGTCGGTGAGCAGCAGATGAATGGGACCAGGGTAGGTCTGGGCGAGGTGAATCGCCTCGGCGCCACCGGCGGCGGCCAGAACGTGGTAGCCGGCACGGGCCAGTACGCGGGCGGTGATCTGGCGCAGATCGTCTTCGTCCTCGGCCATGAGGATGGTCTGGTGCGATGCCGTTCCGGCGGTCGTCGCGGCGGCCGGAACAACTACGGGTGCGGGATGTTCGCTGCTGGGTGCTTCGACGGCGGGCAGGATGATGGTGACGGTGGTGCCGATGTCCGCCTCGGAGTACAGGTGTACGTCGCCGCCCGCGGCGGTCGCGATCCCGTACACGGTGGCCAGCCCGAGTGTCAAGCCCCGGGTTTGGTGGAGAGTTGATTAGCTGGTTTCCAGCGGTGCGGTGATCGGCTGGGTCATCGCGTGTGATGCCTCGTGTTCGGCTG
>NZ_JBIRWQ010000026.1:90749-135493 GCF_044388125.1 Actinoplanes sp. NPDC020271 | reverse complement strand
GCACTGCTGGAGGCCTTCACCTGTTCGCGAGATGGATCAACAATCCTCAGATCGAGTGGTCACACTTCCTCGACCAACGTCCCCGGATATCACACTTAGCCGTCGGCCTTGTCGCCGCGCTCGCGAGAGCGAGATCAGCGGCAGTTGAGGACGCCCTCGCTCAGGGGGTCCGGTCCAGCGAGCAGTGAGCGGGATACTGTCTGCGGGTGATCGCTACCCCCTTGTCGGACGTCATGGCGGAGCACGCGGACGCGGGCAGCCCGGAAAGCTACGGTCGGTTCCTGAGGTTGTTTGCTGACTCCGTGGTGGGCATTGTTGGCGTCAGCACCACGCCGGACGACGGGCCGGGACTGCTCTCGGTCGGTGAGCTCGGCGCTGGGCGCACGAGCTACGGCGACGGACAATTGCGGATCCTCACCTTTGCCGATCCGGAGATCGCGTCGCGAACGCCCGGCTCGCAGTGCAATGCCGGTATATCCGGCCAGGTTCTGTTGCAGATGGCCGTGGTGGATCCCGGCTGCGTAGGCATTCTGGTCAACTGCGCGACCCGTCCGATCAGCCTGATCATCACGAAGGAGGCCGCGCAAGAGCTGCTGGAGGGCACCACCACCGCCGAGCCCTCGTGACGGTAAGGTACGGTTCCCCGCCGGGGGCCGGGCGAGCATATCGCGATCGGTGTGCAGGGGTGCTCTATCCGCCGCCCGGGCTGCCTCAATCCGCACCTGTTCAGCACGCGCGGCGGCACTGCGGTCTCGTCCGCCCTACCCGACCACCCGGATCCTGGCCGCGCCGACCGAGGCGTCAGATCGCTCGGGAGCGAGCCCTTCGACCAGGCCGCAGGACGGCGGCAGCAAGGCAGTACCGCACAAGTCCATTGTCGGCTGGGCCTGCGCTTGGCCCGGCCCCTCGCCCAGGACCTACACCGGCCGTGGGAACGCCCGATGGCGCCGGAGCGGCTCACCCCGGCCCGGGTGCGGCGGGGGTTTCGGAACCTGCGTGCGACCAGCCCTCCGCCAGCGTATGTGTCCACACCCAGCCGTCCGGGCCCCGGCCGCCCGCAACCGGCAGTCCGCCGCTCGCCACGACGTTGGACTCATCCTGGTCACCGGCCGGGCACACCAACGACGGGCCCACCACGAGAAGGGCACCAAGCCCCGCCGAACTGGTTGAACGGCAGGCTGAGAGGTGCTTCCGACCGGCGAATACAACGCCGGGCGCCAGCCCCGCTAGCTCAGCCGGCACTCAGCGGTGCCACCGAGCGACGGAAGCAACGCTGAGCACCAGCCCCGCCAGCCCCGCCGACTCGGCTGAGGGTAAGGGGTGTTGCCCGGGCTCGGATGCAGCGCGAGTGCCGGCCCGGGGCCGGGGCGCGCCGTGGAACAGGGATCAGTCGAAGGTGGGGATGGCGCCACGGGAGACGTTCGAGCGGCCCTTCGGCTCCTCCAGTCCTCCTGTCGGCCCAGCGCCGTCATGTCGAGGAAGCCGTACGACCCGCCGAACTGCTCGGTGCCACGGGCGAACGTCGAGTACGTGTGGGACACCGCGTCGTCCGCGCGCAGGAAGCAGCTCATGCCGGGTTGTTCCATCGGCTGGTTCGCGGGGTCGAGCAGCCAGTCCATGCCGGCCGCGCGCGGTTCGCCGGGCCCGCGGTAGTTGAATTCGAGGCGATGATCCACTCATCGCGGGACACGATTTCCGGAAGATTAGTCATGACCCTCTGACGAACGGGCCGGCCCGGAGTAGACGGCCGGCAGCCCGAAAACCTCGAACAGTCGCGTGTCGAGGAAGTTGTGCAGGCCGGCGATGCGGTCGCCGCGCACGTCGATCAGCTGGATCGACCAGGCCGTCCACCGGTCGCCGTCACGCCGGTAGTGCGCGTGGCCGGGCATGCCGTTACCGGTGATCGGAATCAGTCGAGAGTCGCGGCATTTAGCGCCCGGCCCGATGCAGAAGCGGCCGATCTCGGCGGCGCCCCGGATCCACGCGGCGATCGGCGGCATGGACTGGACCGCGTCCTCGTGCAGGAGTGTGACCAGAGTGTCCACGTCGTAGCGTTCGAAGGCTTCGGCATAGCGCGTGACCAGCGCCTGCTCGTCGTCGCTGAGCTGCGGCCCGGAGGCGCCCTCGTGCGCGGCCAGGGTCGCCCGGGCCCGCAGCAGCATCGCGTTGACCGCGCCCGTGCTCGCCTCCAGCAGCGAGGCGACCTCGGCCGCCTGCCAGGCCAGCACGTCGCGCAGGATCAGGACGGCTCGCTGCCGGGCCGGGAGGTGCTGCAGCGCGGCGACGAACGCCAGCCGGATCGTCTCGCGGTCGGCGACGACGTCACCGGGGTCGGTCGGCAGCGGGGTCAGCCACAGTTGCTCGGCCGGCTCGGCCGGCGAGAACGTGTCGACCACCGAGGCCGGCCCGAGGTCCATCGGCACGGCCCGCCGGCCCCGGTCGCGGATCAGGTCCAGGCAGACGTTGGTGGCGATCCGGTAGACCCAGGTGCGATAGGAGGAGCGGCCCTCGAAGCTCGCCTCCCGCCGCCACGCGCGGATGATCGTCTCCTGGGCCGCGTCGTCGGCCTCGAACGCCGACCCGAGCATCCGGTAGCAGTACCCGACCAGCTCGGGCCGCAGCTCAGCAAGCATCTCGGCCGTCATGCCGCGATCCTAACGAGAGGGTCTGACAAAGTTCCGGCGGTGACAACGCGTCGACTTCTGTCTCTTGTCGGGCTGTCGTCGCCGAGTCACTGGGGCAGCACGTGGATCTCATCGAGGACCGGAGCACACGCCGTCCGCCGCTGGAGGACCTGCGCCGGACACCACTGGGCAGCATCGATCCGTTGCGGCGGCCGAGGTCGCCCGGGCCGAGGTCCGGGACGCCCGCGACCACGGGCGCATCGACTCGGCGCTCTTCTCCTCCCACGTCCAGCATCAGCCAGTTCGTGCTGAAGGTCGCCAGCCGGTGCGACCTGAAGTGCGACTACTGCTACGTCCACGAGCACGCCCTGCCCCTGGCCCGGACCAGTGCCGGCGTGCTGCGCGACACGCTCGGGCCGGCGCACCCGTCGACGATGGCGGCCGACAACAACCTGGCCCTGCTGCTGATCGAGAACGGTCAGCGCGACGCCGGGCATGACGTGCTGGCCGACGTGGTGCAACGACTCGCGGTGGCGCTCGGGGACAACCACCCGGACACGTACGTCAGCGGGGCCAACCTGGCCATCGCCGAGAAGGGCGACCACGTCGCGGTCGTCGACCGGCTCGCCGAACGGGTCGGTCCCGGGCATCCGGTCGTGCGGGCGTTGCAGCGCCGGCACCGCGTCCGCCGTGTGCTGGACCCGCACACGTACTGACGGTCCCCTATGGTGAGCGGATGGCATCGGTCAAACAGTTCCAGGTCACGTTCGACTGCAAGGATCCCGAACGGGTCGCCCGTTTCTGGTGCGAGGTGCTGGGCTACGAGGTGCCCCCGCCGCCGGCCGGCTTCGCGACGTGGGCCGACTACGAGACCTCGCTGCCGGCCGAGAAACGCGGCGAATGGTTCGCGGCCAAGGACCCGACCGGTGTCGGCCCGCGGCTGTTCTTCCAGCGGGTGCCGGAGGGCAAGGTCGTCAAGAACCGGGTGCACCTGGACGTGCGCGTCGGCACCGGCCTCGTCGGCGACGAGCGCCTGGCCGCCCTGCGCGCGGAGGCGGCCCGGCTGGTCGCGCTCGGTGCGGTCGTGGTGCAGGAGTTGATCGCCGACGGGGTGAACGAGTCCTGCATCCCGATGCTCGACATCGAGGGCAACGAGTTCTGCGTCGACTGATCCGGGTGGGCCGGGCGTCACGTCACCCGGGACGCCCGGTCAGTTCCAGTCCTCCCACATGTAGTACCAGTCGGCGTCGATGCGCTGGAACTCCAGCTCACCCGGTTTGGCCTGCGGCAGGGTGTACCCGGGGTGGTAGATGATCGAGTCCAGCCGGTACGGATTGACCGTGTCGATCGCCAGCTGCGCCTCGTCCAGCGTGCCGCCGGCCCCGTAGGTGATCGTGACCTGGTCCACGTCGTACGGCAGATCCTTCAACGCGGCCCGCAGCTGCGCGAAGTGCGCCCGCGACGCGTCGTCGAACAGCTGATACCCGGCCTCGCGGGTGCAGGTCGACGACAGCTGACTCGCCCGCTTCTCCCGATCGTCGGCGTACACCTGGCATCCGTCCCCGGCGCGCAGGAACGTGACGTGCTCCCGGGCCAGCGCCTGCACCACCGGCAGGGACTTCGCGGCCCGGTCGTACAGGATCGGGCTCAGCCCCTCGTCGAAGTGATCCTTGATCGCCACGACGCCCAGCGCGACGATCGCCACGAGGATCAGCGCCATGACGCGCCGCGTGGCCTTCCGCCTGTCCGACATGCCGCGATGCTAGTGACGATGGTCAACATCAGTCCCAGTCCACGGTCTGCGCCCCCGGCAGCTCGTCGACGGCGCTGCGATCCTCCCGGGCCAGGATCTCCAGCAGCCCGGCCGCCTCGGCGACGGTCACGACCCGGCCCCGCGACTGCTTCGTCGCCGGGTCCGGCGTCTCCAGCCACAGGTCGCCGTCGTCGGTGCACTCCACCTGGATCACCGCATCCGAGCGGGACGTGAAGACAGCCCAGCTTCCGGGGGTACGGCGGATCTGCCGGTCCAGCCGCGCCACACAGTCGCCGACCGACTCCATCCGCGGCAGCGACGCCCAGCCGCGGTCCTCGGTCTGATAACGCAACTCCAGCACGTCGGGCTCCGGTGTGCCCGCGACAACCGTGACCGGCTCGCCCGGCTCCCCCCGGAACAGCGGGCCGAGCCGGGCCCACAGCTCACGCCGGGGCAGATCGACCGGGACCGTCGCACCGTCCGGGAACGTCAGCGTGCCGGTCCCCCGGTCCCAGCGGCGCTCCAGCACGAGAGTGTGACCGGCCATGCTGCGGACCTCGACCCGAACGCCGGCCGGGCCGTCCGGGGCGACCGCGGTCAGCATCCGCTCCGCCTGCCACGGATGGAACCGCTGTGAACGCCGCATCACACCGCCCGGCCAGTCGTCGAGCAGGCGGGCGTCGGCGCGCGGGACCGGATGCCGATCCCAGTTGTCGAGGCGGTGAGCGAGGCCGGTGCCGTGCGACGAGATCGCGCCGTGAAACTCCTTCTCACTCTCCCCCACCCGAATCTCACTGCGATGCACCGCCACCACAGTCACCTCCGGTCCGTTCCCGCTCTCGCCCGGTCCGCCGCGGGCGTCGCCCCGCCCGCCGCTGCTGTCGGCCACCGGGTCGAGGCCCAGCACCAGGGCGCGGTCGAGCCGGACACCGGGCAGCTCGACGGCAACCGGCTGAATCGTGCCGGTCGCGACCGGCGGCACGTCGAGCAGCACCCGCGCGACATCCTCACGGAACGACCCGGCCCCGGCCCGCAGCACGGTCACCCGCCCGTCACGCACCCGATGAACGGTGGTGACCTCTCCACCGGGCCGCCGGACCGTGTCGATCAGCACGTCATGCCCACCGATCACGGCCGTGGTCACCGCACCGGGACGCTCCTGCCGGATCCGCGCGGCAATCTCCTCGTCGGTCATCCCCCCATTTGATCAACCCTGGGCCGCCGGTCGTCGCGCACCCCGGATCAACCCCGTTTCCCGGTACGCCGCGAGCCCCCGCCCGTAGCATCCCCCCGCGACCTCCACCCGTCCCCGGCCAGGCTGCCGCGCGCACCTTCCGGGCTGGTCAGCAGGTAGGGCCGGCCGGCGAGCCGGACCGTTTTTGATCGCGTCCCGATAGGAGAGCCGCAGCTGGCGGCGCATCGCGGCGTCGCTGACGACGCGGCGGTCGGCGACGGTCATCTGTCCCCACAAGCCGGAACCACCCCCGCTGGGCGGCAGAGGTGTTTCACCGGGCCCAAGGCACCACCGATGCCCGGCCGGTGCCGCTCGGCCGGGTGCCAGGGGTGGATCGGGGCGCGTGGACGGAGGGTGACGACCTCAGCGGGGCAGGTGCTTCCGTTCGATGTGGCTGGTGGCGGTCACCACCGTCATCGGCGGTACGTCCTTCGCGATCACCGCGCCCGCACCTACGACCGAGCCGCGACCGATCGTGACGCCCGGGGTGATCGTCGCCGCCGCACCGATCCAGACGTCGTCCTCGATCACGATCGGCGCGTACGTGAGGAAGTCGAACCGCTCGGCGACCTCGACCGGGTGCCCGGCCGTGCTCAACGTGACCCGCGGACCGATCAACACCCGGTCACCGATCGTGATCCCGCCGAAGTCCAGGAAGAAGCAGCCCTGATTGATGAAGACGCGCTCCCCGAACGACGCCCCCAGCCCGTAGTCGCACTGGAACGGCGGCAGGATCGACAACGACTCGGGAACCGTCCCACCGAAGATCTCGGTCAGCACCGCCCGGCGGCCGCCGAGGTCATCAAAGGCCAGGGCGTTGAACTGCGCCGACAGACTCATCGCGACCTGGACCCGCTCGGCGAAGGCTCTCGACTCGGGCGTCCGGGTCCGCAGTCGTTGCTCGTCACGCACGGCGCGATGCTCCCACAGCACGTCAGCGGGCACCCGCGCGGTAGGGGCCGGGGTCGTGCTCGTGTCGTCGCCGCGCCCGCCGGCACACCGCCTAAGGCATCCTAGGAGGATAGGATCATTGCCCGGCCGGACGCAATGGGAGCCGGTCGCCGGGCCGGCAACCCGGCGAAGGCCGACTTGCCGTAGCCGGTCCGCCCGACCACGCCCCCGCGCTCACCGGCCTCGATACGCAGTGACACGTCGCGCAGGACGAGCGGCCGCCCGAAGCGGCACGCCCACGAGGGCCGCCGGTGAGGAGGCCGGACCGCCCGGCGGCGGGGCCGGTCCGCCCGGCGCACCCCGCTCGCCGCCCTCTTCCTCGGGCGGGTGCGCCGGGCGGGAGTGTGAGGTAGTCCCGAGCAGCGGGAAGGCGCCGACGGCCGGAACCAGCATGTCGGTAATGTGCTGGGACTGACCGCCGAGAGATTGTTCTGGAAACGACGTGACGACCGCTGCTGTCTCGACCGACCTCGTCCAGAGCCTGGCCCGCGCCGGGGTGCCCGACGTGCTGACCGACACGGCACACCGTTCGGCCTACGCCAGCGACGCCTCGCTGTACCGGGTGGTGCCGCAGGCGATCGTCCGGCCGCGGCACGACGACGACGTGCTGGCGACGCTGGCGGTCTGCCGGGAGCTGGGAATTCCGATCACGGCCCGGGGCGCGGGCACCTCGGTGGCCGGCAACGCGATCGGCCCGGGCGTGATCCTCGACTTCAGCCGGCACATGAACAAGGTGCTGGAGGTCGACGGGGAGGCGCGGACGGCACGGGTCCAGGCCGGCACCGTCCAGGCGACCCTGCAGGCGGCGGCGCGGCCGTTCGGGCTGCGGTTCGGGCCCGACCCGTCGACGCACACCCGCTGCACGATCGGCGGCATGATCGGCAACAACTCCTGCGGGTCACGGACCCTGGGCTACGGGCGTACGTCCGATAACGTTCTTGACCTGAAAGCCTTCACGATCGACGGCGAGAACCTGATCGAGTCGAAGATCGTCGACGAGCTGCGCGACCTCGTCGGGGCGAATCTCGCGGTCGGGCGGACCGAGTTCGCGACTTTCGGGCGGCAGGTCTCGGGATACGCGGTGGAGCACCTGCTGCCGGAGAACGGGTTCAACCTCACCGAGTTCCTGGTCGGCAGCGAGGGCACCCTGGCCGTGATCACCGAGGCCACGGTGCGTCTGGTCGCCGATCCGAAGTACCGCACGCTGGTCGTGCTCGGCTACCCGGACTTCGGCACGGCCGGTGACGTCATCCCGGCCATCCTGGAGTTCAAGCCCACCGCGTGCGAGGGGCTCGACCACCGGATCTGCGACGTGGTCCGCAGCCGCCGCGGGCCGGACGCGGTGCCCCCGCTGCCCGGTGGCACCGCCTGGCTGATGGTCGAGATCGCCGGCGACGACCGGGACGACGTCCGGTCCCGCACGGAGAAGCTCGTCGAAGCCGCCCAGGCGATCGACCACCTGATCGTCGAGGACCCGGCGAAGGCCGCGCCGCTGTGGAAGATCCGCGAGGACGGGGCCGGGCTGGCCGGGCGCGCGCCGAGCGGGCTCCCGGCGCACGCCGGCTGGGAGGATTCCGCGGTGCCGCCGGCGAAGATCGGGGCGTACCTGCGCGACTTCGACGCGCTGGGTGAGCGGCACGGGCTGAGCATGATGCCGTACGGGCATCTGGGCGACGGCTGTGTGCACGTGCGGCTGGACTTTCCGCTGGACAAGCCGGGTGGGCCGGGCAAGTTCCGGGCGTTCCTGGAGGACGCGGCCGATCTCGTGGTCAGTTACGGCGGGTCACTTTCCGGGGAGCACGGGGACGGGCGGGCGCGCAGCGAGCTGCTCAGCCGGATGTACTCGCCGGCCGCGATGACCCTGTTCCGGCAGATCAAGCACACGTTCGACCCGTCGAACCTGCTGAACCCGGGCAACCTCGTCGACCCGGACCCGGTCGACGCCAACATCCGGGTCTCGCAGGCCCGGCCGGTGCGGACGGAACTGGCTCTCGCCTATCACCACGACGGCGGAGACTTCAACCAGGCGGTGCACCGGTGCACCGGGGTGGGCAAGTGTCGCGCGGACACGACCGTGCTCGGCGGCGTGATGTGTCCCTCCTTCCTGGCCACCAAGAACGAGAAGGACTCGACGCGCGGACGGGCGCGCGTCCTGCAGGAGATGCTCGACGGGGACCTGGCGCCGGACTGGCGCTCGGAGGCCGTACACGATGCTCTGGATCTTTGTTTGTCCTGCAAGGGATGCGCCTCGGACTGCCCGACCGGGATCGACATGGCGGCGTACAAGTCCGAGGTGCTGCACCAGAGCTTCAAGGGGCGGACACGGCCGCGCTCGCACTACTCGCTCGGGTGGTTGCCCCGGTGGTCCCGGCTGGCGTCGAGGATGCCGGCCCTCGCGAACCTGATGACCAGCCTGCCCGGCGTGCGAGGGCTGGCCCTGTGGCTCGCCGGTGTGGACTCGCGGCGGTCGATCCCGACTTTCGCCCCGCGGACGTTCAAAGCCGGCTTCACGCCGGTGAAGACCGGTAAGCCGGTCATCCTGTTCGTGGACAGTTTCACCGATCACTTCGCGCCGTCGATCGCACAGGCCGCGGTCGACCTGCTGGTGGACGCCGGCTATGCGCCCCAGGTGACCAGCAGGAAGGCGTGCTGCGGGCTGACCTGGATCAGCACCGGGCAGCTCGACGCCGCGCGGCGCATCCTCGGCACGACCGTGAACGAGCTGCACCAGGCGGTCAAGAAGGGCATCCCGATCGTCGGCCTGGAGCCGTCCTGCACCGGCGTGCTGCGTCAGGACGCGGTCGAGCTGGTCGACAACGAGGCCGCCCGCGAGGTCGCCGCCGCGACCCGGACCGTGGCGGAACTGCTCGCCGCCACCCCCGGCTGGACCCCGCCGTCGCTCGCGGGCGTACGGGTGATCGCCCAGCCGCACTGCCACCACCACGCCGTGATGGGCTGGGAGGCCGACGCCAAGCTGCTGAAGCAGACCGGGGCGACGGTCAAGCGGCTCGGCGGGTGCTGCGGGCTCGCCGGCAACTTCGGGGTGGAGCGCGGGCACTACGAGGTGTCGGTCGCGGTCGCCGAGCAGCAGCTCCTGCCCGCCCTGTCCGAGGCCGAGGAGGGGGACGTCTTCCTCGCCGACGGGTTCTCGTGCCGGACCCAGGCCGACGACCTCGCCGACGTCTCGGGCGTGCACCTGGTCCAGTTGCTCGCCGACGCCCTCCCCCGCACATGATCCGGACCTTCGCCTGGGACGACTACGACTCGGTCGCCACCGTGTGGGTGGCGGCCGGGGCGGACGTCCTCCCGCGCGCCGAGCTGGAGACGAAGCTGGCCCGCGACCCGGAGCTGTTCCTGGTCTCCGCCCCGGACGGCGTCGTCGCCGGGGCGATCCTCGGCACCTGGGACGGGCGCCGGGGCTGGATCTTCCGCCTGGCGGTGGACCCGGGGCACCGTCGTCAGGGCATCGCGACAGCGCTGGTCCGTGAGGTGGAGGCGCGGTTCCGGGCGATCGGGTGCCCGCGGATCAACCTGCTGGTGCTGCCGCACAACGAGGCCGGGCTGCGGTTCTGGCAGGAGCTGGGATACCTCCCGGTGCCGGACGTGCTCTGCACCAAGCCTCTCTGAGCACGCCCCGGCGGCCGGAGTTCTCCGGGGTGGCACCGGCATGGTCGAATGGGGCATGCTGCTCGCCCCGATGCTCGCGGCCGCGGTGGCGGCCGGGCCGGTCTGCAAGATCGACGACAAGCGTCTGGACGAGTTGTCCGGGCTCGTCGCCACCGCTGACGGCTACGTGGTGGTGAACGACGGGGCCGACCAGGCCTCGCACCGGAAGATCTTCTACCTGTCGAAGAAGTGTGCGGTCCAGCGCACGGTGTCGTACCCGTCCCGGCCGCGGGACACCGAGGATCTGCAACTGGGCAAGGACGGCACTCTCTGGGTCGCGGACATCGGCGACAACGGCTCGTCGCGGGACACCGTCGCGCTGTGGAAACTCGCTCCCGGCGCGTCGGAGCCGTCGCTGCTGCGGTTGTCCTATCCCGACGGGGCGCACGACGCGGAGGCGCTGCTCATCGCGCCGGACGGGTCGCCGATCATCGTGACGAAGACCGCGGGGTCGGCCGGCATCTATGTGCCGGCCGGGCCGCTGAGGTCCGGGGGGACGACGGCGCTGAAGTCCGCCGGGTCGGTCTCGGTTCCGATCACCGCGACCAGCAATCCGTTCTCGTTCGCCGGTCGACTGCTGGTCACCGGGGCGGCGACCAGCCCGGACGGGTCGCGCGTGGTGCTGCGCACCTACGCCGATGCCTTCGAGTACGACGTGACCGGCGGTGACGTGGTCGCAGCGCTGACCTCGGGCACGCCACGGCAGGTCGCGCTGCCGGACGAGCCGCAGGGTGAGTCGGTCGCCTACACGGCCGACGGAACGGCGCTGGTGACCGTTTCCGAGGGCTCCAAGCCTTCGCTCATGCGCTATCCGCTGCCCGACGCACCCGCTCCCGTTGCGGCGTCGTCCCCGGCGCCGTCGTCCCCGGCGCCGGTGGCATCGCCGTCGACGGACGTGGCGCCGGCCCGGGCGAGCGGCAACAAGCCGTCCCGCCTGCCGCTCGTGCTCTTCCTGATCGCCGGAACGGCCGCGGTGCTGGCGGCTGCGGTCGCCCTTCTGCGGCGCAGCCGCCGCTCGTAGTCACCGGCCGCCGGTCACTGACCGTCGTTCCCGTGGCGGGCAAGCCGGCCCCGGCCGCCCTCACACCGCGTCTATGAAGATCGGGTTCGTGTAGAGCCAGGTGTCCAGCCACGGGTCGCCGTCGCCCGGCGTGTGAGCGATCGGCCCGTGCGGGTCGATCCCGGCACCCAGCAGACCGGCCCCGTGCCGCTTCCCGTCCGAGCCGCGGACCCGGACGTATCCGGAAGCCGTGACCTTGCCCAGCGGGATGCGAACCGTGTATCGGCCGCTGCGCCGGGAGACGTCCACGGTCTCGGCCACGCGCGTGTCCGGCGCCCGCCAGGAGTCCCGGTCCACCGGCGGGCGGCCGGTGACCAGGCCACGGATCACGTCGAGATGAGCCAGTCGCGGCACGACACCGTGATAGTTGGGACGTGACGCGCTGTCGACCGTGACGGTCAGCGTGATCCGCTCCCCGCGGCGCACGCGCAGCCGCCCGCCCAGCGTCGCGGAGTGACCGTGGGCCGAGGAGAGCCGCACGTCGATGCCGTCGGCGAGCTGGCCGTGGTCGACCCAGACACGCCCGGCGCGCAGGCCTGCCATCACCTCGCGGTGTCCGAAACGGGTCACGCCCACGTGCGTACGGGAGAACTGCCCCGGCCAGAAGTCACTGCCGGGCTGCTCCACGCCGGTCTCGACCGGGTCCGGCACCTTGCCGAGGCTGTCGAAACCGCTGCCGGCCGGGTAGTCGCCGTTGCGCAGCGTGTCGTGCACCGTCCGGTGGTTGTCCGAGTTGGTGGTGATCGAGAAGAGCCGGCCCTCGGCGAGCAGCGCGTCCCACAGGCCGCCGACCGTGGCGGTCATCCAGTCGAAGCCGCCGTAGGTGACGTAGGCGTCGAGCGGATAGCCGGGGTGGGACTGGGCGGACGGCTTGTTCTCGTACTCGCCGCGGATGCTGGTCGCGCCGCGCAGGCCGGGCAGCGCCGCACCCTGCGCGCCGGGTGCACCCTCCATCCCGATCATGATGCCGGGGGCGGCGTCGCGCCACGCGCGGATCTCGTGCGGGGAGTCGATGCCGAGCCGCGACGGGTGGTTGGCCAGCACCAGCGCGTCGTCGAGGTAACCGGAGGCCTTCTGCGCGGCGAGCCATTCGAGGGCGGCCACGGCCAGGGCTTCGTTCGCGGCGGTGCCCTCGGTCCGGGCGAGGAGCTTCCCGTCGAAGGACTGCTCGAACTGGCGCAGCACGTCGGCCTCGTGATCGCCGGGCGGCGTGAAGACGGTCGCGTGCTCAGCTCCGGGGATGTACCACTCCAGGCCCTGGAAGATCAGCAGGCGCGGGTTCTCGGCGCGGGCGGTGACGATGTCGGCGTGCTCCTGGGCCGCGCCGAGGTTTCCGTGACCGACGTTGCTGTGCTCGGTGAGCACCATCCAGTCCAGACCGAACTGCGCGCCGCGACGGGCCGCCTGCGACAGGGTGTACTTCGCGTCGTGGCTGTACTGCGTGTGCACGTGGTGGTCGCCGACGAGGTAGACCAGCTCGGGGTCAGGATTCGTGGCACTCGAGGCGGCGGCCGGCACGGTGGCGGGCACTGCCGTGGTCGCGGCGAAGGCCGCACCGAACAGGCCGGCACGCTTCAGGATGCCGCGACGGCTGAGACCCTGAGAATCAAGATCATTTTCCGGTACGGCGGGGTCGGCCCACTCGGGCAGCGCACTCATGAGCTACGACCGTAGGCACGCGCGCGGATCCGGGCCTGACTCACACATGGCGAACCGATGATCTCCTCATGACCACGCGTGTCACCTCCGAGCCGGCGCCGCTGGGCCGGCCTCGGGGCCACTTGTCGACGTACGAGAAAGTCTTGGTTTTTCTGTTCTTTGTTTATTTCTTGCGCCCGACAGTTCGTGACTTGTAGCGTTCGGTCGTGGATGACGCGGGGGTGCTGGTCAGTGCACGGGGATTGACCAAGGTCTACGTGGGGCCGCCGGAGCACGTCGCGGTCGGCGGGATCGACTTCGACGTGCGGCGCGGGGAGGCGTTCGGATTTCTCGGGCCGAACGGGGCCGGGAAGTCGACGACGATGCGGATGATCGGATGCGTGTCGCCGCGCAGCGGTGGTGAGCTGAGCATTCTCGGCCACGACGCCGCGCGCGACCGGCGGGCGATCAAGGCGCGGCTCGGGTCGGTGCCGCAGGACGACACGCTCGACACCGAGTTGACCGTCGAGGAGAACATTCTGATCTACGGGCGGTATTTCGGGCTGCGGCGCGGCCTGATCCGAGAGCGGACCGACCGGCTGCTCGAGTTCGCGCGGCTCACCGACAAACGGACCAGCCGCGTCCAGGATCTCTCCGGTGGCATGCGACGCCGGCTGACGATCGCGCGGTCGCTGGTCAACGAGCCGGACCTGCTGCTGCTCGACGAGCCGACGACCGGGCTCGACCCGCAGGCCCGCCACCTGCTGTGGGAGCGGCTGTTCCGGCTCAAGCAGGACGGCGTCACGCTGATCCTGACCACGCACTACATGGACGAGGCGGAGCATCTGTGCGACCGGCTGGCCGTGATGGACGGCGGCACGATCGTCGCGCACGGCTCACCGCGGGAGCTGATCGAGCGGTATGTCACCCGCGAGGTCCTGGAGTTGCGATTTGCCCTTGACCAGCACGAACAGGCGGCCGAGAAGGCGCAGGGCATCGGCGAGCGGATCGAGGTGCTGCCCGATCGGCTGCTCTGTTACACCACCGACGGCGAGGCCGCGCTGGAGGAGGCCGGGCGGCGCGGGCTGGATCCGCTGACCGCGCTGGTCCGCCGCGCCGGTCTGGAGGACGTGTTCCTCACCCTGACCGGACGGACGCTGATCGAATGACCACGACGGGCTTTCCAGCCGTGCACGAATTCGGCTACTGGTGGCATCGTTACCGCCGCACCTGGCGTGGCACCGCCGTGATCAGCATCGCGAATCCGCTGCTGTTCGTCACCGCGCTCGGCTTCGGCCTGGGCAGACTGGTCGACGAGCGGAACAGCGCCTACCTGCACGGCGGCTCCTACCTGGCATTCATCGGCCCGGGTCTGCTCGCCGCGTCGGCAATGCAGATGGGCTTCATCCACGGTTCCGGCCCGGTCTTCCAGTCCGCGCGCATCGGCGGCAACTACCGGGCCGCCGTCACGACGCCGATGGAACCCTCCGACATCTTCACCGGGCACCTGCTGTTCACCGCGTTCCGCGCGACCCTCGACTCGGCCGCGATCCTGCTGGTTCTGCTCGTCTTCCGGGCCGCGTCGCCGGCCGCGCTGCCCGGCGCGGTGCTCACCGCCCTCGGATTCGCCACCCCGATCTCGGCGTACGCCGTGAGCACCGATCGCCCCGCGAAACTCAGCGCCCTGTTCCGCTTCGTGATCATGCCCTTGTACGTGTTCTCCGGCACGTTCTTCCCGGCCGAGCAACTCCCCGGCCCGCTGCGGACGCT
Source organism: Actinoplanes sp. NPDC020271 (assembly GCF_044388125.1). NCBI lineage: Bacteria > Bacillati > Actinomycetota > Actinomycetes > Micromonosporales > Micromonosporaceae > Actinoplanes > Actinoplanes sp. NPDC020271. The sequence continues at coordinate 120,797 of NZ_JBIRWQ010000026.1, read as the reverse complement.
CGTCTGGATCAGCCCGTTGTGGCACGGCACCGAGTTGTGCCGCGGTTCCGGCCCGATCGTCGTCCACGTGCTCGTCCTGCTGGCACTGATCGTCATCGGTTATCCGGCCGGGCGGCGCGCCTACACCCGGAGGCTCACCGCATGAGCGCCGCCGTCCTCGTCGAACGCAACCTGATGATCTACAAGCACACTTGGTACGTGCTGCTCGCCGAGATCTTCGAGCCGATCCTCTACCTGCTCAGCATCGGGGTCGGCATCGGCGTCCTGGTCGGCACGGTCACCGGCGTGACCGGCGGATCACCGGTGCGCTACGCCGCTTTCGTCGCACCGGCGCTGCTGGCGACCGCGGCGATGAACGGCGCCATGAACGAGACGACGTTCCTGATGTTCGGCAAACTGAAGACCGATCGCACGTACGAGTCGATGCTCGCCACCCCGCTGTCCGAACGCGACGTGGCCCTGGGCGAGATCGCGTGGGCGGTGCTGCGCGGCACGCTCGTGAGCCTGGCGTTCCTTGCCGTGATCACCACGTCCGGCCTGGTCGAGTCGCCGTGGGCGATCCTGGTCGTCCCCGGCGCGGCCCTGATCGCGTTCGCGTTCGCGACGGCGGGCGTGGTGGTCGTGACGTTCCTGCGGGACTGGCAGGACATGCAGTACATCCAGCTGGTGATGCTGCCGATGTTCCTGTTCGCGACGACGTTCTACCCGCTGTCGGTGTACCCGCGCCCGGTGCAGGTCGTGGTGCAGTGGCTACCGCTCTACCAGGCGATCGAGCTGCTGCGGAACCCGGCGCTCGGCATCCTGTCCCCGAGGATCCTGATCGCGGCCGGCTACCTGGCAGCGATGGGCGCCCTCTGCCTCGCCGTGGCCGTCCGCCGCCTCGGCCGCACCCTCGCCGCCTAGCCGGGCCTCACCGTGGTTGTCCGGGACGAGCGCGGGGTGATGATCGGCACCGCGCTGATGTCCGGGCCGGCCGTCAACTCCCCGGCCTCGCCGGCGTGCTGCTTCGCGGTGATCACGCCGGCTTCGGACGCGCCGCGGGGCAGCACCTCGGCGGTCCGCTGGCCGATGCCCCGCCCGAGCCGCTGCACGGGCAGCGCGACCGTGTGTTCGTCGTCCTCCCGGAACTGCGCGGCGGCGTCGAGTACGGGAGCTTTGTCCTGGTCCCGACCTTGTCGGATACCACGTCGACGGCGACCGAGACGTCACACCCGCAACGACGACCCTCCCGAGGCCCACGCGTCCAGCACCGACCGCGCCCACGCGTTGTCGATCTCCAGCGCGCACTTCGCGCCCCACAGCACCTGACCGGCCAGTTCCGGCTCGTCGCGGGCGAACGCCCCGCACAGGTCGTGCGCCGCGATCTGCTCGTGGACCGCGTCGGCCTCGACGTGCTCGTCGTAGAACGCGGTCGCGCTGGCGTCCCCGCCGAGCCGGCGCAACCCGTTCGCGTAGGCGCGGTTCGGCAGGGAGGACGTCATCTCGTACGCCGCGAGGTGCCCGAGGAGCGCGCCGCGGCGGGCGCGGTGCAGCCCGAAGTACGACATCAGGTTGTTCACCGCGAGCGCCGGCGCCGGCACCACGCCGACGTGAGCGCCGTAGGTCAGGTCGAGCCCGAACCACGACATGGTCTGCTTGAAGAGCTCCTGGTGCATCTTGTGGACGGCGCCACCGCCGTACTCGTCGATCTGGATCTCCAGCAGAGCGGCCTTGACCCGCCCGCCCAGCCGGGGGATCGCCCAGCTGTGCGGGTCGGCCTCGCGCAGGTGATAGACCGAGCGGTGGGTGACGAACTCGCGGAACTGCTCGTGGGTGGCGCGTCCGCGCAGGTAACCGGAGAGCGACGGCCCGTCGTCGGCGGCCACGATCGCCGCGAGCGCGGCCGGGACCGTCTCCGGGTCGGCGGGTTCCGGCCGGCCGAGCCCGGCCGCGAAGCGTTCCTCCAGGCCGGCGCGGAGGCGCAGCATGTCGAGGTTCCATTCCCAGGCGTCGTCGACGCCGTCCCAGGACCGGTAGGACAGCTCGTAACAGATGAACAGCGACAGCTGGAGGTCCTCGTCGTCGTCCGGTTCGGCGAGTGCGAGCGGAGACGCACCGCCCAGGGCGCCGATCAAGGTGTCCGACAGTGATCCCCGCGGGGAGGGCAGCTTCATGGGCGGCCTGATTCCCGTTTGCGCCGCCGCGAAACGGGGATCCCTGCGGCATGACTTCGATCATCACTCCGTACGAGGACGGCCCGCTCATCGTGCGCGGCGACTTCGAGCTCCGGACCGCCGACGGAGAGCCGATCGATCCGTCCCGCGGCACGATCGCGTTGTGCCGGTGCGGCAAGTCCGCGATCAAGCCGTTCTGCGACGGCACGCACAAGACGATCCAGTTCAAGGCCCCGGGCGACGACTCACGCAAGGGGTGAGGTCAGGCCGGGTTCTCCCGAAGGGGCAGGACCGCGGCCGGCACGGGAGATCCAGCCCGTACGTAGGAGGCCCGGAACGTCCCGTGATATCCGAAGAGCGGGCCGAAGCGCCGGTTCGTCACCGTCACCCGGATCCGGAAGCACCCCGCGGCATCGTCCCACGACTCGCGCACCTCGGCGTCCCCGAGAACCAGCCGGGGGCAGCGCAGCCCGCCGCGGAACACCTGGGCGCCACTACGGATCCGCAGGCCACCCTGCCCGTCGGTGCTCACGTCGAGGTCGACGGCGAGATGCTGGGTGGTGCCCAGGTAGTCGACGACGACGTTCCGCCCGGGGTGGTAGACCATGGTGGCGTCGAAGCGGCGGCGCCGGTGCGGACGGACCTGGAACGTGCGGACGAAGGTGAGGGTCGGACGGCCGTACGTGTCCGGATAGGCATAGTTCTCGATGGTGAACGGGATGTTCGCGCCGGTCTCCGGGAACAGGATGTGCCGTAGCGTCCCGGCGTGCAGGAACGGCGCGGTGAACGCCCCGCCGCGCCACACCCGGTCCATCGTGCCCATGCCCACGCAGCCCTGGTCGCGCTCGCCGTCGACGCCGAGGCGACGCTGCAGTTCGGGGTGCAGCCGGTCGAAGTCGTCGCCCAGCGCCTGCTGGAACACCGAGGTCATCGTGCGGTTTCCTTCCGGGGGCGGCGACGGCATCGGCGCGCGGCCGGCGTCAGCGGATGCGGGGGCAGCAGGACGGCCGGGACGGCGAGGAGCCACCAGCCGGTGACGATCGCGACCACGACCAGCGTCGCGCGCAGCACGAACTCGGCGACGGCGTGCCGCCGGGCGCGCTCGGGCGGGACCCCGCGCTCGAGCCAGAGCCGCAACCGGTCGAACGACCAGGCGGTGGCCCAGCCGAAGAGCGGCCCGAACACCACGTCGATCACGCGGCCGGGGCGTCCCCAGCGAGGGCGGTAGGCATACCCGGTGAGAAACTTGATCCCGGACGGGGTCGGCTCGTAGCGCCAGTATCCGGAGCCGTCGCGGATCAGTGACCGCCGGTCGTCGGAGCCGAACCGTAGTGCCGAGACCCCGCTGCCGTCGGGCCGGCGGCGCTCGCCGCTGGGCACGCCGTAGCCGCTGATCTCCACCCCGGGCAGCACCGAGGTGGCGTAGGTGAAGGATCCGTCACCCGGATCGATGCGGCCGAACCGGACGTCCCACCGGGCGTGCCGGCGCGGATCCTGGGTCGCCGCCCAGAGCCGATCCATCGGCGCGTCGATGATCGTCTCCACATAAACCCTGGCCACAGGCCCTCCCGCCGGGTTGAGCGACTGCTCAAACGTAGCAGTCTTGAGCGTTCGCTCAAACCCCTCGGGATCAGAAACTTCTTTTCCGTACGCCGTGCGCCACCCCCGCGTTTTGTCAGACCCCTCCGGTATCAAGGTCACTGACACCGCAACCAGCGACGAAACGAGTGCACGATGCCGACCGAGCCCGAGATCGCCCCCGTCGTCGACGCGGCGCACGCCCAGCCGTTCGACTCCGCCGACGACTATCGTGCGGCGGTCGAGCGGGTGCGGGCGGCCGCGTCGTCCTACTACGCCGGCACCGACCTGGCCATGGACGACGCGACGTATGACGCGCTGCTGGCCCGGGTCACCGCGACCGAGGCGGCACAGCCCGGGTGGGCCGTCGCCGGCTCCCCGGCCGAGGTGGTCGGGGCCGGTGGCGGTGTGGTCGGCGACGTCGAGCACAGCACCCCGATGCTCAGCCTGGCCAACGTGTTCGACGAGGAGGAGCTGCGGGCCTGGGCCGCCCGCCTCGACAAGGTGCTGGGCCGCCCGGCCGCCGGTTACACGGTCGAGCCGAAGATCGACGGCATGGCCATCGCCGCGCGCTATGTGGACGGCGCGCTGGTCCAGGTCGCGACCCGCGGCGACGGCCGCGCCGGGGAGGACGTGACCGCGCAGGCCCGGGCCGTCGCCGGTCTTCCCGGCGAGCTGGCACGACCGGTGACGGTCGAGGTCCGCGGCGAGGTCTTCATGACCGACGAGGACTTCGCCAAGGCCAACGAGCTGCGCACGGCCCACGGCGGCCAGCCGTTCGCCAACCCGCGCAACGCCGCCGCCGGCACCCTGCGCGCGCAGGACCGGGCCTACGTGGCGCCGCTGTCCTTCCTTGCCTACGCGGTGCACGACCTGCCCGGCGGCGAAGGGCTCACGCACAGCGCCGCGATGGCGGCGATCGCCGAGCTGGGCGTCTCCACGACCGGCGGCTCGGCGGCCGGCATGGCGGTCTGCTCCACCGCGGACCAGCTGGTCGGCGCGATCGCGAACCTCGGGGCGCTGCGCGACAAGCTCGGCTTCGACATCGACGGCGTGGTGATCAAGGCGGACTCCCCCGCCGATCGGGACGCGGCCGGGTCGTCCAGCCGGGCGCCGCGCTGGGCCATTGCCTATAAGTTCCCCGCCGACACCCGCACGAGCCGCCTCGTCGGCATCGAGGTGCAGGTCGGGCGCACCGGCGTGATCACCCCGGTCGCCGTGATCGAGCCCGTCCAGGTCGGTGGCGTGGTGGTCACCTCGGCCACCCTGCACAACTTCGGCGACCTGGTCCGGCGGGACGTGCGGGTCGGCGACACGGTCTTCGTCCGCCGGGCCGGCGAGGTCATCCCTGAGATCACCGGCGCCAAGCTCGAGGAACGCCCGGAGGGCTCGGAGCCGTTCGCCGCGCCCGAGGTCTGCCCGCGCTGCGGCGGCGAGATCGACCGGTCGCAGAAGCGCTGGCGCTGCACCCAGGGCCGGGCCTGCGGCGCCACCGAGTCCCTCGCCTACTTCGCGGCCCGCGACTCGATGGACATCGAAGGGCTCGGCGACAAGGTGATCCGTGCCCTGGTCGCGGCCGGGATGGTCACCGACCCGGCCGACCTCTACGACCTGGACGTCGAGGCGGTGTCACAGCTGGAACGACTCGGCCGCACCTCCGCGGCGAAACTCGTCGCGAACATCGAGGGCTCCAAGCGGCAGCCGCTCTCCCGGGTGCTGACCGGCCTGGGCGTGCGGATGACCGGCCGGTCCATGTCACGGCGGCTCGCCCGGCACTTCGGCTCGATGGAGGCGCTGGGCGCCGCCACCGTCGAGCAGTTGCAGCAGGTCGAGGCGGTCGGGCCGGAACGCGCGGCGACGATCGCGGCCGAGCTGGCCGACCTGGCGCCGGTGATCGAGAAACTCGTCGCGCGGGGCGTCAACATGGTCGAGCCGGGCGTGACCCCGTTCGCCGACGCGCCCCCTGCGGCCGACGGGCCGCGCCTGCCGCTGCAGAAGGAGGACGGGTCGCCGATGACCGTGGTCGTCACCGGCTCCGTCCCGGGCCTGAGCCGCAACGAGGGCAACGAGGCCGTCGAGCGGCTCGGCGGCAAGTCCTCCGGGTCGGTCTCGAAACGCACCGACCTGGTCGTGGTCGGCGACGGCGCCGGCTCGAAGGCGACGAAGGCCGAGGAGCTGGGCCTGCGCATCATGCCGGCCGAGGAGTTCGCAGCCCTGCTCACCACTCACAACCCCCCCGAACTGACCCCACGGGCCAAGCCGGCCCCCGCCGGCCGCGCCGAGTCGCGGCTTCGGCGGGGCGTCAGCGGTGCTTCGACCGCCCCGAGACACACCGGAGAGCCGGCCGAGACCGCGCGGCCGGCGCGCAGTGGTGTTTCGGGTGGGCCGAGGCGGCGCTGAGGGTCGGCCGGAGGGCACGTGGCCGGCGGTCAGGGGTGGTTCGAGTGGGTTGAGACGGCCCGAGGCCCAGCCGGGGTGCCGGCTGGGCCTCAGGGGTGCTTCGGCAGACGGGGCGCGTCAGATGGCGGCGGCGCCGAGCTGCTTGCGGAGCTTGGCGAGGGCGCGGGTCAGCAGCCGGGAGACGTGCATCTGCGAGATGCCGATCTGGTCGGCGATCTGCGACTGGGTCAGGTTGCCGTAGAAGCGCAGGCTGACGATCTTCTGCTCGCGCTCGTCCAGGGTCGCCATCGCCGGGCCCAGCGCGACGCGCAGCTCGGCCTCCTCGAAGCCGGAGTCCATGCCGCCGAGCGTCTCGCCCAGCTCGGTGCCGCTGTCACTGATCGGCGTGGAGAGGCTGGTCGAGTTGTAGGCACGGGCACCTTCCAGCCCCTCGATCACCTCGTCCTCGCTGATGCCGAGGTGGGCGGCGATGTCGGCCACGGTCGCCGAGCGGCCCAGCTCGTGCGCGAGCGCGTTGTTGGCCGCGGTGATCGCCAGGCGCAGCTCCTGCAGCCGCCGCGGCACGCGCACCGACCAGGTCTTGTCACGGAAGTGCCGCTTCAGCTCACCGATGACGGTGGGCACCGCGAACCCGGCGAAGTCGACGCCGCGATCGGCCTCGAACCGGTCGACCGCCTTGATCAGCCCCATCACGGCGACCTGGTAGAGGTCGTCGCGCGGCTCACCCCGGTTGGCGTAGCGGTTGGACAGGTGCCGGGCCAGCGGCAGCCAGGCCTCGATGGCGCGGTCACGAAGCTGCGAGCGCGACGGGTGACCGACGGGCAGCGCAGCCATCGCGGTGATCAGCTCGCCGGCCGAATCCGTGCTGGTCGCAGCATCCGTCTCGACGGCGGTGTCAACGATGACGGTCATCAAACAACTCCCTGTCCGGTTCAGTCTCTCCCGCGTCCGCCGATGATCCAGCGAACTCGCGGCTCGTCATTCTCCGAACAGCACGAACCTGAAACCACCCGAACGGCCAACAAACTTTGCCCGTACGGCTGATCCACTCGCGTTCCCCGGTCTATATTGCCCACTTCCCAGCCGTTCTCACTGCTCCATCGCGGCGGAAAGTCGGTCCAGCAGGGTCGGCAGGACGGCGAGCATCTCCCGCTCGGCGGGGCTCAGGCGCTCGGCGATGGCGGTGGCCAGCAGGCGCCGCCGGGCCTGACGATCGGCGTCGAGCGCGGCGGCGCCGGCCTCGGTGAGGGTGATCACGAAGGCACGCCCGTCGTCGGGACTGGGCTGCCGCTCGACCAGTCCGAGCGCCTCCAGCTCGGCGACGGTCCGGCTCATGCTCTGATGCTTGACCCCCCGGTGCCCGGCCAGCTGGGCGATGGTCCGTGGCCCCTCGCGCAGGAGCAGGCCCAGTGCCTCGGAGCGGGTGCGCGGCAGCGTGTCCGCGCCCGTGCGCGTACCGCGCACGAGACGGCCGATCGACAGTCGCAGCCGCTCGGCGAGTTCTTCCTCTGGTTCGGCGCCCGTAGTCATCCGCCAACAATACAGCGAAGCTGTTCTTTCAACAGCTTTGTTGTACAGTTCAGCTGTATATCTGGGCTATGGCACGAGGAGAAGACCATGCGGTTGACCAAGCACACCCACGCCTGCGTCGCGTTCACCGGCGGCGGCGACGGCACCCTGCTCGTCGACCCCGGCACGTTCACCCCGGACGCGGCCAAGCTGATCGCCGAGGCGACCGCGGTGCTGGTGACGCACGAGCACTTCGACCACTTCGACGACGCGGCCCTGGCCGTGGAACTGGACCGGCGTCCGGAGCTGCGCGTCTACGGGCCGGCCGCGATCCGGGAGAAGCTGGGCGAGCGCGACGGCCGGGTGGTGGCCGTGCGCGCCGGTGACCGCCTCGAGGTGGCCGGCTTCCGGGTCGAGGTGCACGGCGAGCGGCACGCCCTCATCCACGAGGACATCCCGCTGGTCGACAACGTCGGTTACCTGGTCGAGGGGCGGGTCTTCCACCCCGGCGACTCCTACCGGGTGCCGGAGGCCGAGGTCGAGACGCTGCTGTTGCCGACCAGCGGCCCGTGGACCAAGCTCGGCGAGGCCGCCGAGTTCGTCCGGGCCGTCCGCCCGGCCCGGATGATCCAGGTGCACGAGCTGATGCTCAGCGAGCTGGGGCAGAACTCGGCCCGCATGCTGCTCGGCGAGAAGGGGCTGACCGGGCTGCCGCTGGAGATCCTGCCGGCCGGTGAGTCCACCGACGTGTGAGCACCCGCGCCGACTGTGGATGAACAGCCACGCTGCTCAACTTCATACAGTAATGCTGCCTGCTCGTGCCGCCGGCCAGGAGCCGCTCGGTCGCCTCGATGATCCGGGCCTTTCGACCACGGCGCGACGGCCGGCGCCGCCCGAGGACCGGCGGGTGACTGACGGCATGTCGCGATCCTGACGACCTGAGTATCCGTACTCAGGCGCCGCACCACTCGATCACTACGATGGTGATCGACATGAGCGAACGATCGGCGCGGTGGCGGGTGGCCCTGGCCGGCGCCGGCGGCTGCCTGTCGATCGTGGCGACCGTGCCCGGCGGTGGGATCACCCGGACCCTCGCTGTCGTGCTCGCACTGCTCATGGCGCGCCGCTGGCCCGTGGCGCTGATCGCCGGCGGGGTGCTGGCTTCGATGCCACTACTGCTCGTGGGGGTCCTCGGCGCCGCCCAGAGCCTGCACCGGCGGGGCGGCCGGGCCGCGGCCGCGGGACTGACCGGCCTGAGCGCGGCGGCGGTGCTGCTGGCCGGAGCGCACCCCCCGGTGCCGGCCGTCCTGCCGCTGATCACCGTCGTCCCGGCACTGTGGGTGCGGGAGCCGGCCGAGGCGTGGACGGCCGCGCGCGTCCGCCTGATCGTCGCGGCCGCGGCGGCGTCACTCCTGATCACTCCTCCGGCGCTGACCGCTTTCGGCCGGCTCGGTGGGTGGCTGGACGTGCGGGACAGCACCTTCGACCGCTATCCCCTGGCTCGCACCGCCATCGTCGGCGCGGTCGTGCTGGTTGTCGGGCTCTGTCTCGCCGCGGTCACCGGCCGATGGTCGCTCGCCGGGGCCGCGACCGCCGCAACCGTGCAGATCGGAGTCTCGACGCCGCTGGCGCTCTCGGTCGCGTCGCTGCTCCCGTCACCGGCGGCACGCTGGACCGGTGCGCTCGCCGGAGCCGCGATCGGGGCGGTGATCGCCGCGAGCCGGTGGCGGGTCGCGGCGGCGGCCGCGCTCACGGTGAGTGCCGCGACCGCCCTCTTCATCACCTACGAGGCGGCCGGCGGCCACCCCGAGAAGGCGATCGCCCAGCACCGGGTCCTCCCCGCCCTGATCCTGCTGATGCTGACGATCGGGGCGGCGGTCGCGGTCGTCGGCGCGATCACCCCGGTCCTCGCCCCGCGCGGCGCGTTGCCGGCCGCGCTCGGCCCGCTGGCCGGCACTCTCGTCCTGGCCGGTCTGTTCACCACCCAGGTGAGCTTCGTTCGCGGCCGCACCCCGATCGGCTTCACCGCCGAACCGGTCCCGCACATGGTGACCGCGGGATACCTGCTGCTGGTGGCGGCGGCCGCGATCGCCGGGCTGGGCGTCGCCCACCACATCACCGAACGCTGGGCCGAACGCCGGCGGGCGGAGCTGATCCGCCGGGAGGCCGCGGCGGCCGAGCGGGAGCGGCTGGCCCGGCCGATCCACGACGGCGTCCTGCAGGTGCTCGCCCTGGTGCAGCGCGAGGGCGGCGAACGACTGGCCGCACTCGCCGCCGAGCAGGAGGCGGCCCTGCGCAACCTGCTCAGTGGCGGCTCCGCGGGCGCGGCCGGGACGGACCTGCGAGCCGCGCTGATCGGGCTCGCCGGCCCGGTGGTCGAGGTGGCGACGCCGGTCGATCCGGTCGAGCTGGACCGGACCGGCGAGGTGCTCGCGGCGGTGCGGGCGGCACTGGACAACGTGGGCCGGCACGCCGGTCCGTCCGCGCGGGCCTGGATCCTCCTGGAGGACGAAGGAAACGCGGTGCGCGTCACGGTGCGCGACGACGGAGCCGGTTTCGAGGAGTCCCGGCTGGACGAGGCCGCCCGGGCCGGCCGTCTCGGGGTGGCTCAGTCGATGCGGGGCCGGATCAGCGATCTGGGCGGCACCACCACGATTCACAGCCGTCCCGGCCAGGGCACCGAGGTCGAGTTCCGGGTCCCGCGCCGGGCGAAGCAGACAGCGGTCAGGGCGCCCGGCCGCGGGATCACGCCTCGGTGAGCGCGTCCCCCGCCTCGACGTAGGACGCGCCGGTCTCCGGGCAGACCCAGACGCCGTCGCCCTTCGGGGTCAGGGGCTTGCCGGCCTTGCCGACCCAGCCGACGCGCCGCGCGGGCACGCCCACGACCAGGGCGAAGTCCGGCACGTCCGTGGTGACCACGGCGCCCGCCGCGACCAGGGCCCAGCGGCCGACGGTGACCGGGGCGACGCAGACCGCCCGCGCGCCGATCGCCGCGCCCTCGCCGATCGTGACGCCGACCGCGGTCCAGTCGTGGCCGTCCTTGAGACGGCCGTCCGGGGTGACGGAGCGTGGGTACTCGTCGTTGGTGAGCACGGCGGCCGGTCCGATGAACACGCCGTCGGCGAGCTCGGCCGGTTCGTAGACCAGAGCGTGGTTCTGCAGCTTGACGTTGTCGCCGATGGTCACGCCCGGGCCGACGTACGCCCCTCGTCCGATGTTGCAGTTGCTGCCGAGCACAGCGCCCTCACGAATCTGGGCGAGGTGCCAGACCCGGGTGCCGGCACCGATCTCGGCGCGGGGGTCGACATCGGCGGTCGGTGCCACGGTCACGTCGGTCATGAAAAGCCCTTCACGTCAGGTCCGGCACAGGGTAGCGGCCGGCCACCGCTGTGGTTGTCGGGAACTCGACGCGTACCTCTGTTGTGGCCGTTGGTCTAACCGGAACGGCCGAACGGATCGGCTTTCGCCGCCGGGAGCGCGGGATTCCGACCTGGATCTGGCGTCACTCCTAAGGGGATCGATAGCTTGCCAAGGGTTTGCTATGCCCGACCAGAGAAACGGGAAGTCTGTTGAACGCGTCCGAGCCGATCGGGATCGCCGTCATCGGGGCCGGGTACTGGGGCCCCAACCTCGTCCGCAACTTCCAGGCCAGCACGCAGTTCCGGCTGCGCCGGCTCTGCGACCTCGACGTCGAGCGGGCCCGCCGTGTCCTCGGCGGGTACTCCACCGTGCAGGTCACCGCCGACCTCGAGGAGGTGCTCGCCGACCCCGCCGTGCAGGCCGTCGCGATCGCCACCCCGGCCGGGACCCACCTCAAGGTCGCGCTGGCCGCACTGCGCGCCGGCAAGCACGTCCTCGTCGAGAAGCCACTGGCCGCGACGTACGAGGAAGGGCTTGCGCTCGTCGAGGAGGCCGACGAGCGCGGTCTGACCCTGATGTGCGACCACACCTACTGCTACACCCCGGCGGTGCTGCGCATCCGCGAGTTGCTGCACGCGGGCGAGCTGGGCGAACTGCACTTCCTCGACTCCGTACGGATCAACCTCGGTCTTGTCCAGAAGGACATCGACGTGCTGTGGGATCTGGCGCCGCACGACCTGTCGATCCTGGACTTCGTGCTGCCGGACGGCCTCACCCCGGTGGCCGTCGCGGCGCACGGCGCGGACGGGATCGGCGCCGGCCGGGCCTGTGTGGCGTACCTGACGCTGCAGCTGAGCAACGGCGCGATCGCGCACATCCACGTGAACTGGCTGTCTCCGGTGAAGATCCGCACCGCGATCTTCGGCGGGTCGAAGCGGACGCTCGTGTGGGACGACCTGAACCCCAGCCAGCGGCTGGCCATCTACGACCGGGGCGTCGACGTGGCGTCCCCGGACGAGCTCGGCGACGAGCAGCGCCGGGACATCCTGATCTCGTACCGCTCCGGCGACATGGTCGCGCCGGCGCTCACCGAGCGGGAGGCGCTGCGCACCATGGTCGACGAGTACGCACGGGCGATCACCACCAAGACGCCCGCGCTCACCGACGGCCGCTCCGGTCTGCGGGTACTGGGACTGCTGCAGGCGGCGTCCCGTAGCCTCGCCGAGGGCGGCACGATGATCACGATCGACGAAGGGCACATGGCGTGACGGCAGTATCGATCGAGGGCGCGCGCGCCCTGGTCACCGGCGGTGCGGGCACCATCGGCTCGCACGTTGTCGACGAACTCGTCCGTGGCGGCGCCGCGGAGATCGTCGTCCTGGACAACTTCGTCCGCGGCCGGCGGGAGAACCTGGCCTGGGCGTTCGAGAACGGCCCGGTCACGCTCGTCGAGGGCGACATCCGCGACGTCGACCTGGTGCGTTCCGTGACCGCCGGCAAGGACCTGGTCTTCCACCTGGCCGCGATCCGGATCACGCAGTGCGCCGAGGAGCCGCGGCTGGCCAACGAGGTGCTCGTCGACGGCACGTTCAACGTGATCGAGGCGGCCGCCGACGCGGGCGTCACGAAGGTCATCGCGTCGTCGTCGGCGTCGGTCTACGGCCTGGCCGAGGAATTCCCGACGACCGAGCGCCACCACCCGTACAACAACGACACGTTCTACGGTGCGGCCAAGGCGTTCAACGAGGCGACGCTGCGCAGCTTCAAGGCCATGAAGGACCTAGACTACGTCGCGCTGCGGTACTTCAACGTGTACGGCCCGCGGATGGACATCTTCGGTCTCTACACCGAGGTGCTGATCCGCTGGATGGAGCGCATCGAGGCCGGCACTCCCCCGCTGATCCTCGGCGACGGGCTGCAGACCATGGACTTCGTGCACGTCGCCGACATCGCGCGCGCCAACATCCTGGCCGCTCAGGCCGACGTGACCGACGACGTGTTCAACATCGCGTCCGGCGAGGAGACCAGCCTCAAGGAGCTGGCCGCCGCGCTGTCCGCGGCGATGAAGTCCGACCTGGTACCCGAGCACGGCCCGGCGCGCGCGGTCAACGGCGTCACCCGCCGGCTCGCCGAGGTCGAGCACACCTACGAGACGATCGGCTTCCGCGCCGAGATCGGCCTCACCGAAGGCCTGGAGGGTCTCGTCGAGTGGTGGCGGTCCTCGAAGTGATCCCCGTCATGATCCCCATGCTCGGGGAGGAGGAGGCCCAGGCCGCCGCGGACGCCGTCCGCTCCGGCTGGGTCGCCCAGGGGCCGCGGGTCAAGCAGTTCGAGCAGGAGTTCGCGGCAACCGTCGGCGCCGGTCACGGTGTCGCGGTCAGCTCCTGCACCACCGGCCTGCACCTGTCGCTGGTGCTGCTCGACCTGCGGCCCGGCGACGAGGTCATCGTCCCGTCACTGTCGTTCATCGCCACCGCGAACGCGGTCCGCTACGTCGGCGCCACACCGATCTTCGCCGACGTCGACCTCGCCACCGGCAACCTGACCGTCGAGACGATCGACGCGGTCCGCACCCCGCGAACCCGCGCGATCATCGCCGTCCACCAGGGCGGCGTGCCGTTCGACACGGTCGCGCTGCGCAAGGCCGCCGCGGACTGGGACGTCGCCCTCGTCGAAGACGCCGCCTGCGCCGCCGGCTCGACCGCTCATGGTCAGCCGGCCGGCACCGGCGCCGCCGTCGCCGCCTGGTCGTTCCACCCGCGCAAGGTGCTCACCACCGGTGAGGGCGGCATGGTCACCGTCGACGACGCCTCGGTGGCGACACGCCTGCGCCGGCTGCGCGAACACGGCATGAACGTGTCCGCGGCCGACCGCCATGCCAGCTCACAGCCGGTGCTCGAGGCGTACCTGGAAACCGCCTACAACTACCGGATGACCGACATCCAGGCCGCGGTCGGGCTGGTCCAGCTCGGCCGGCTCGCCGGTCTGGTCACGCAGCGTCGCGAACTGGCGGCCAACTATCAGTCGCTGCTGTCCGGCATCGACGGCCTGGTCCCGGTGCGCGACCCCGCTCACGGCCAGACCAACTACCAGTCGTTCTGGGTCCTGATCAACCCGGGATACCGGACCAGCCGCGACGACGTCCTCGCTGAACTGGCCAAACGTGGCGTCTCGGCGCGGCGCGGCATCATGGCGGCGCACCTGGAACCCGCCTACGCCGACGTGACACCCGGGCCGCTGCCGGTCACCGAACGGATCACGCGGGACTCGCTGATCCTGCCGCTGCACCACAAGGTGACCGAAGGCGATCAGAAGTACATCGTCGACGTCCTGCGCGAGCTCGCCTGAGAGTGCTCATAGGCGGGGCCGCGTATTCGGTCCCGCCTATTGGCGCATGAAATTCTTTATTGCCTGTCTCCGCTGTGGTCCGGATCGTCGCTCCCGCGGGGACCCTTCCGGAATTTGCAGGGCCGCGGGCGGCCCAGAACGCAAATCCCGAAAGGGCGGCGTCCGTGGGTGGTCACGCTCAAAAGGACCCACGCGAGGCCGTAACGGGTGCCGAGAAGCAGCGCGAGTCACCCTTTCCATCTGGTTCTCACCGTGGTTATTCGTGCCTCATGACCACGGTGAGAACCAGCGGAGCCGGCGAGGCGCGCCGCGTCCGCGACCAACAGCGGGGCGGCGGCCCCGACGACTCACGCGGGGCTGCACCGGGGACCGGCTACGACGCGGCGGCCAGAACGTTGAGGAGGAAGGCGACCGTGGCCGGCTCGGGGCTGGTCCGGGCGGCCAGGACGTCGTCCAGCCACTGGTCCCGGATCAGGCCGGTCGCGCGCAACGGGGCGGCCGCAGCGGGTTCGGCTCGCAGGTGAGCCACCACCAACGACGCCATCTCCGACGCGCCGAGCTGGGGGCGGCCCTGGCCACGCAGTTTCTGGCGGATCTTGCGGGCGGCTTTCTGGGCTGTCACCCGGTACGCCGCGGTGCGGGCGGCCAGGCCGGGCTTGCCGAGGCGGTTCGGGATCAGGCCGGAGTCCAGCGGGACCGCGGCCAGCGCCGGGTCGAGCAGGGAGATGAGGCGGCCGGTCAGGAGGCCGCCGCGTTTGTCCGACGGAGGGACCGCGTGCGCGAGCTGGATGAAGCGGCGGTCGAACATGGGGTTGATGAAGTGGCGGTTCGCGGCGGCGACCGAGCCGTGGGCGCCTGACCAGCGCTGCATCCGCTGGTAGAGGTAGAAGTGGTCGGTCGCGGCCAGCCACTCCGACGGGTAGCCCTCGAAGGACTCGACGATCAGTGCCAGCGCGGAGGAGCGGGCGGACGCGGCGAAGTCGGGGGCGAGCGCGTCCGGGGTGACGGCCTCGTTGGCGTAGAGGCGCCAGGTCGCGAGCTTCTCGATCAGCCGCGGGCCGGTCACCGAGTTGCCGGGCTGCCCGAAGTAGTAGAACCCGCGACAGGTCTCGCCGCCGAGGCCGGAAAACCGGTGCCCCTGCTCCAGAGCGGCCTCGGCCCTCAGCAACGGGGCCAGGGCGAGGGGGCTGGCCATGCAGTCGAGTTCCCGCGCCGCGCGCAGGGCAAGCGAGAACGCTTCGGCGGGCGTGACCGCCGGGCCGTCGTCCATCCAGTGGACCTGCAGGTTCATGCCGGTCAGGCCGGCGAGGCGGGTGGCGAAGCGGGAGTCGGCGCCGCCGTGCACGTCGAGCGTGAGGGCCGGCAGGTCGCGGCGCAGGCCGGGCGGGATCGCGGCGAGCAGCACGCGGGTGTCCTGACCGCCGGTCAGCTGGAGCACGGACCGCGGGTGGTCGCGCAGGTAGTTCTCGTGGAACTCGCGCATCAGCGCGGCCTGCTCCGTGGCGGCCTCCTCGACGGACGGCGGCCGGCCGTCGACGGCGAGGGACTCCTCGACGTAGCGGTGGAGGGTGACCCGGCCCGCTTCCAGCACCGCGAGGTTGCCGGCCGGGACCTTGCTGACCTCGGCGAACACGGTTCGCAACCCGACCTGCCAGCCGACGAGGCTCTGCACGGCGAGGGCCTGCCGGTCGAGCCCGGCCCCGGCCAGGGCGTGCAGCGCGAGCGCGCTGGTGGAGACGGCGGCGACGCCCGGCCCCTGCCACCAGAAGAGCTGCTGGAATCCGAGCCAATCGGTGGCGGCGACGACCGAGGCGCCGTCGCTGTGCGCGGCACCGAACGGCGGGACCAGTGCGGCCAGCAGCGACCCGTCGGCCTTGACGCCGTCGCGCAGCAGCACCGCGAGGGCCTCGGTGGAGACGTCACCGCCGCGCGTGCGGGCGGCCTTGCCGAGCCGCACGGTGAACGAGCCGTCGTCGACCCGGTCGGTCGCGTCGGGGCCGCCCATCGCGACCCAGCCGGTCGGGGTGCGGGTCACGGCCGGCGTTCCGGCGAGGTGCGCCAGGACGGTGGGGGTCGGAGCGAGCTCCCCGGAAACTGCGAGGAACGACCTCACCGCTCATTTCCAATCATGGTGGGAACCTTAGTCTCCGCAGCGGTCACGAGAATCCGACATTCGGCCCGCATTTCCCGTACCGGCGAGTCGTTCTTCCGACGCTGTGGAATTGACTTCGAGCGACGTGGTCTAATCCTGGGATGCGGGCTCCAATCTGGACGCGGCGGACGGTCGACGCGGCCTTCTCCGGGCCGGAGAACAGTTTCGGTTTTCTTCGCCTGTTGTTCGCCTTCGCCGTGCTGGTCTCCCATTCCCTGCCGCTGGGTTACGGGCGGGAGGATCCGGGTGGCGGGCTCACGCACGGGCAGACCGCGCTCGGCGAGATCGGCATCCTCGGGTTCTTCACGATCTCCGGGTTCCTGATCACGCGCAGTGCCGGACGGGTGTCGCTCCCCCGCTACCTGTGGCATCGCGGCCTGCGGATCCTGCCCGGGCTGTGGGTGTGTCTGATCGTGACGGCGTTCGTCTTCGCCCCGGTCGTCGCGCTGATCGAGCGGGGCACCCTGACCGGGGTGTTCGCCGAGCCGGGTGGACCGTTCGGGTATGTGGTGAACAACGTCGCGATCGCCGTCCGGCAGTACGGGATCTCGGGGCTTCTGCTGGACACGCCGTACGGGAAAATGACCGGAACCTCGGTTTTCGACGGCTCGCTGTGGAGCCTGATGTACGAGGTGCTCTGCTACTTCATGGTGGCCGGGCTCGCGCTGATCGGTGTCCTGAAGCGCGCCCGCTGGGTCGTCGCGGTGCTGGCCGGTGGGCTGTTCGCGCTGATCGTCCGCGATCTCGTGACGGCCCCGCAGATCCCCGGCCCGCAGGGTGACCACGGCCCGTTCCTCGGCATCGGCGGCCTGGACACGTACTCGCTGGTGTATCTGACCTATGTCTTCCTGCTCGGCGCGCTGTTCGAGGTGTACCGCAAGCGGATCGTGCTCAACGACCTCGGCGCGATCGTCGCCGCGATCGTGCTGCCGGCGAGCCTGCAGTTCGGCGGCTTCGACGTGGCCGGCTATCCGGCGTTCGCGTATCTGACGTTGTGGCTGGCCGTCCGGCTGCCGAAGCCGTTCCAGCGGGTCGGGCGGAGGCACGACTACTCCTACGGCTTCTACATCTACGCGTTCCCGGTGCAGCAGCTGCTGGCGCTGCTCGGCGTGCCGGATCTGGGCCTGTTCGCCTACATCGTGATCGCGAGCATCGGCACGTTCGCCCTCGCGATCCCGTCGTGGCATCTCATCGAGCGCCCGGCGATGTCACTCAAGCACTGGAGACCGCGTCAGCGCACGACCGCCGGCGACCAGGCGTCGGGGATGAAGATCGACGGAGATCCGGTGCCGTCGGCCGGGACGACCCAGACGTCGCTCGCCGAGGGGCCGTCGCCGGAGCGGGGCAGGCCGTAAAGGACGCGCTGGTCGTCGAGCCACTCGATCTGGTCGTCGACGCTGTGCTTCTCGGTGAGCAGCGTGGACTTCCCGGTGGCGAGGTCGTGGACGGCGATCATCCACTGGCCTTCGGGCTGCCCGTTGCGCGTCTTGAACGCGACCCGCGTGCCGTCGGGTGACAGCGACGGGCATTCCGCGTCCTCGCGCAGGGCCGTCAGTGTCCGCTCGCGGAGGCTGCCACGGACGAGCCACGTCTTGTCGCCCGACGCGGCGGTCGCGTAGAAGTGGTCGTCGTCGCCGGCGAACGTGACGCCCCACAGGTTGCGGTTCTGGGCGGTGGTGCGCCTGCCACCGACGTACAGCTGGAAGTCGGTTTCCAGGTTGAGGCTTTTTCCCCCGGCCAGGGGCGTCAACAGCGTCTCGGTGGAGAAGTCGCCCGGCGACGAGTAGGCGTGACCGGACACGAACGTCGTGGTCGCGGCCCAGCTGCCGTCCGGCGAGAGGCGGGTGCGGCTCGGCACACCGTTGAGCGGCAGCTCGGCGCGCACCGCCCAGTTCTGATCAAGAACTTCTGCTGTGTACGTCGTGACCAGGCTCGGCTTCGAGTACATGCACACGGCCTCGTCGCGGTGGGCGTAGACGCGATCGCAGGCCACTGTCGTGAACGCGCGTGGCCCGTCAGGATCGGTCAGCGGCACCATCGCCACCGTGCCGTAGTCGTTGCCGATCGCCGTGCTGCGGAACACCACGTGCGGCTCGGCAGTGACCGTGGTCAGGTCGGCCGTCGGCACGGGGTGCGCGGCGGCGACCTCGTCGGCGTGCTTCTCCCGGGTGTGCAGAATCGACCAGACCGTGCCGCCGATCGCCAGCACGAACACGACGGCGAACGCCGCCAGCCGGGAACGCAGGTTCACTTGTCGATGCCCTTCAGCAGCCACCCGGACACTCCGATGCCGGCGACAAGGAAACCAGCGGCCAGGTAGAGCGCGTGCTGCGGCCCCATCGTCTCCCACAGTCCGGCGAAGGCGAGCGAGACAGCGAAGCGGGCGAGCACCACGACGGTCTGCGCGGCGGCGATGCCACTGCCCCGCGCCGCGGCCGGGACCCGCTTGCTGATCAGGGCCGGCAGCACACCGTCGGTCGCCGCGTAGTAGGCGCCGAGCAGGCCCAGCGCGACCAGTGTCGCGATCAGGCCACCGCTGGAACCACCCGCGACCAGGTACGTCACCAGCAGCGCGGCATGCCCGCCGAGGAACACCTTCGCGCGGCCGACCCGGTCGGAGAGCCGGCCCAGCGGAATCGCGAGCGTGAGATAGACGAGGTTGGTGCCGACGTACATCAGCGGGAACCAGCGGGCCGCGAAATCGCCACTGTGCTGCAGCGACAGATAGAGAAAGCCGTCGCTGACCGTGAACAGGCCGAGCAGCCCGGCCGCGACCAGCGGCTTGCGCAGTCGCGGACTCGCCAGTTCCTTGACCAACCGCTTCGCGGCCAGACCCCCGCCCGACGTACGGAGATCCGGCACGAACAGCACCAGCACGGTGACACCAAGCAACCCGAACGCGAACGACGCCACGAACACCGACGAGTAACCACCGGGAACGAGCAGGAGCAGACCGAACGCGACGAGCGGGCCGAGCGCGGCACCGATCGTGTCCAGGGTGCGGTGCACGCCGAACGCCCGGCCCAGCATCGACGGCTCGGAGGCGTCGGCGATCAGCGCGTCCCGCGGGGCGGTGCGGAAACCCTTGCCGAGGCGGTCGGCGGTGATCACACCGGTGATCGCGGCGAAGCTGTGCGCCGGGATCAGGGCGACGCGGCTGAGGGCGGAGATGCCGTAGCCGAACACGGCGACCCACTTGGGGCGGCTCGTCCGGTCGTTCAGGTAGCCGCCGAAGATCCGCACCAGGGCACTGACACCCTGGTAGAGGCCGTCGACGACGCCGTACGCGAGCAGGCTCAGACCGAGCTCGGCGGTCATGTAGAGCGGCAGGACCGCGGTCACCATCTCCGACGAGATGTCGGTGAGCAGGCTGACCACGCCGAGCAGGACGACCGTCGTGGCCACCCTCGCCTTGGGACCGGCCTGCTTGCCGGCCGGCCGGTCCCGGATGGTGATGTACACAGTGTTACCTAGCTGCTCAGGGCCGCTTTCA
The DNA here is from genome assembly GCF_044388125.1 of Actinoplanes sp. NPDC020271. Classification (NCBI taxonomy): domain Bacteria; kingdom Bacillati; phylum Actinomycetota; class Actinomycetes; order Micromonosporales; family Micromonosporaceae; genus Actinoplanes; species Actinoplanes sp. NPDC020271. The sequence goes on along the minus strand of NZ_JBIRWQ010000026.1, from coordinate 100,804 downwards.
GCGCGGCGGCGGTCTGCTCCTGCTGGTCCACGGTGATCTGCGGGTAGAGCGGGAGCGAGAGGATCTCGCCGGCGACCTGCTCCGCCAGGGGGAAACTGCCGGCCGGGTACTTCTCGTCGGCGAAGGCGGGCGTCAGGTGCAGAGGGTACGGGTAGTGGATGCCGGCGCCGACACCCGACTCGTGCAGCCTGGCCAGCACCGCGTCGCGGCGCGACGGTCCACCCGGGACGCGCACGACGTAGAGGTGCCAGACGTGCTCGTTGCCCTCCAGAGTGGCGGGGAGCACGACCTCCACGTCGGCGAGCAACTCGTGGTAGCGGGCGGCGGCGGCGCGGCGCTGCTGGTTCCAGGTGCCGAGCCGGGCGAGCTTGGCCCGCAGCACGACCGCCTGGAGCGCGTCGAGGCGCGAGTTCACGCCGACCAGGTCGTGGACGTATTTCTGGAGACCGCCGTGGCTGCCCAGGGTCCGTACCGTAATCGCTTGATCGTGATCGGGGGTCAGCACCGCGCCGGCGTCACCGTAGGCACCCAGGTTCTTGCCCGGATAGAAGCTCGTGGCGGCGATGCCGTCAGCACCCGCGCCGCGGCCGTGCCGCAGCGCACCCTGGGACTGGGCGGCGTCCTCGACGACCTTTACTTCCGCGGGAAGGATCTCGCGCAGCTTTGCCGCGTCGGCCATCTGACCGTAGAGGTGGACCGGGACGACAGCCTTCGTCCTCGAGGTGACCGCGGCGACCATCTTGTCCACGTCGACCAGGTAGGTCGCAGGATCGATATCGGCCAGGACGACGCGAGCACCGATCCGGGCGACCGGCTCGGCCGTGCCGACGAACGTGTTCGCGGGGACGACGACCTCGTCACCCGGGCCGACGCCGGCCGCGCGCAGGGCCAGCTCGACCGCGTCGGTGCCGTTCGCGACGCCGACGACGTGCGCCGCGCCGGAGAACTCGGCGAACTCGCGCTCGAACGCCGCGACCTCGGGACCGCCGACGAACCCGGTGGTGGCCAGCACCCGCTTGAAGCCGGCGTCGACCTCCTCGGCGACCTCGGCGTGGGCGGCTTGCAGATCGACGAGCGGAATCATGTCTGTGTGCGCTCCCGGATGAGAAGTCTGGAGTGGACGGACGCTACTACCGGGAGGGCCCCTGCGGCAGTGCTGTGACGGCTATCCGGCAGGCCGGTCTTCGTCACGGTACGTCGTCGTCGGCTCGTCTACTGTAGTCAGCGCCACACGCGGGCCGGTGCCATCCGTTGGGTGGGGCAGACCGGCCGTTCGGCTCGTATTCGACGATCCCCGTCGGCTCCACGATGGCTGAAGGTGTCTCCAACGGAACCCTGAGCATCGGTAGGGTCGGGCGCGATGGATCACCGCCCTCGGGGAGGCTCTTCATGACGACGGCGCTCGCGCCGGCGCGGTCCGACCAGCGGCTCACAGGAGTCACCGGCGAACCGCTCGACCACCGGCGATACCGGCGAATGCGGTTCATCCGCCGGTTCGAGGAGACGCTGCTCCAGCTCTTCGAAGAGGGTGCGTTGAACGGGACCACGCACGCCTGCATCGGGCAGGAGGCGGACGCGGTCGGCGTCGTCGAACACCTCACCGAGGGCGACCACATCTTCAGCAACCACCGCTGCCACGGCCACTACCTGGCCCACTCCGGTGACGCGCTGGGGCTGATGGCCGAGATCATGGGCAAGGAGGCCGGCGTCTGCCGCGGCCTCGGCGGCAGCCAGCACATCTGCGCGCCCGGCTTCAAGTCCAACGGCGTGCAGGGCGGCATCGTGCCCAACGCGGCCGGGATCGCCCTGGCCAACCAGCTCTCCGGCACCGACGCGGTCAGCGTCGTGTTCATCGGCGACGGGACGCTCGGCGAAGGCGTGGTCTACGAGACGCTGAACATGGCGTCGCTGTGGAAACTGCCGCTGCTGGTGGTCTGCGAGGACAACCGGTGGGCGCAGAGCACGCCTCTCGCGGCGAACATGGCGGGTTCCTTCGCTTCACGCTTCTCCGCGTTCGGTATTCCGGTGACCGAGCTGGCCGGCACCGACGTCGCCGAGATCAGTGCCGCGGCCGGTGAGGAGATCGCCGCGGTCCGCTCCGGATCCGGGCCCCGGGTGCTTCTCCTCCACACGTATCGGCTGTGTCACCACTCCAAGAGCGACGACGAGCGGCCGCAGGACGAGATCGACGCGCACTGGCTGGTGGAACCACTGGTCGTGCACGGGCGGCGCCTGGCCCCTTCGGACCTCGCGCGGATCGACGACGAGGTGGAGACCGCGCTGGGCGAGGTCGTGGCGACGGCGAGGGCCCTGCCGTGATCTTCGCGAAGGAGCTCGGGGACACGCTGCGGGGCGCGCTCAGCGACGACCAGCGAGTCGTTCTGCTCGGGGAGGACATCGCCGATCCGTACGGCGGGGCCTTCAAAGTGACCCGCGGCCTGTCGACCGCCTTCCCGGCCCGGGTGCGGACCACGCCGATCAGCGAAGGAGCGATCGCCGGGGTGTCGGCCGGGCTCGCGCTGGCCGGGTACCGCCCGATCGCCGAGGTGATGTTCGGCGACTTCCTGACGCTGATGTTCGACCAGGTCGTCAACCACATCACCAAATACCAGACGATGTACGCCGGTCAGGCCACCTGCCCGGTGATCATCCGCGCGGCGACCGGGGGGCATCGGGGTTACGGGCCGACGCACAGCCAGAGCCTGGAGAAGCACTTCCTCGGCGTGCCGCATCTGCGGGTCGTGGCGGCGTCGCTCTACCACGACCCGCGCGTGGTGTTCGCGGACTTCCTGTCGCGGGACGAACCGGTGCTCTACGTCGAGCACAAGCTGCTCTATCCACAACACCTGACCCTGCCGGTGAACGGGATGGTCGGGGATCTGACGGCCACCTCCTCCGGCATGCTGCCGACGGTCCGGCTGTCGGCGGTGCCGGCCTCTGAATGCTCGGTCACCGTGCTGGCCTATGGATACCAGGCTCATCTGGCGGCCAAGGTGGTCGAGCGGCTGGCCATGGAAGAGGAGATCTTCGCCGAGCTGGTGGTGCCGGCGCAGATCGCGCCGATGGACTGGGAACCGGTGCTCTCGTCGGCGGCGGCGACCGAGTCGCTGGTGACCGTCGAAGAGGGTGCTGACGGGTGGTCGTGGGGCGCCGAGGCCGCGTCCGTCGTCTCGCGCGAGCTGTTCGGGCGACTGCGCCGGCCCGTCAGCGTGGTGGCCAGCGAGCCGACCATCATCCCATCGTCGAAGACCAAGGAATCGGCCGTTCTCGTCGGCAGTGCCCGGATCGAGGCGGCCATTCGTGCGGCCGCTCGCTGAACAGTGGGACCGGCTACGGCCGTACGCCGAAATCGTTTTTTTGCCTGAATTAGGAGACCTGCAGTGAATCCGGTTCTGGTTCCCACCAACGACGTCAACAGCGAGCACGGCATCCTCGTGATGTGGTTCGCCGAGGACGGTGCCGAAGTGGAGAAGGACGAGCTGCTCGCCGAGGTGGAGACGAGCAAGGCGGTCCTCGAGGTGGTCGCTCCCGTGGCCGGGGTGCTGCTGCACGGGGCGGCCAAGGGAACCGAGGTTCCGCTGTCGCAGCCGATCGCGCACCTGTTCGCCTCGCCCGCCGCCCGGGACGCCTTCGTGGTCGAGCAGGCCTCGGCCGCCGCTGCCGCACCTGCCCCGGACGGCCCGCGGGCTACGGTCAAGGCCCGGGAGCGCGCCGCTGAACTGGGCGTCGACCTGGCCACTCTCGGCCTCGACCGGTTGATCACGGTCAAGGACGTCGAGGCTGCGGTGGCTGTCACTCCGGTGGAGAATCTCCCCTCGCCGCTGGCCGGGGCGCCCGGACGGCAGCGGATCCTGATCATCGGGGCGGCGCTCGGTGCCACCCAGGTGCTGGACATCCTGGCCGGGAGCAAGACGCAGCAGGCCGTGGCGATCGTGGACGACGACTCCTCCCGATGGGGGGCGTCGGTGCACGGGGTGCCGGTGGTCGGCGGCTCCTCGCTCGTGGGCTCGCTGTTCGCGGACGGCTCCTACGACGCGGCGATCATCGCGATCGGGCGGTCGCCGGCCGTCCGCGCTCGATTCCGGGCGCTGTGCACGGACGCCGGCGTGCCGCTGGCGAACGCGATCGACCCGACAGCGAAGATCGCCACCGATGTGACACTCGGGCAGGGGAACATCGTGTGCGCGTTCTGCCACATCGCGACCGGGGTCCAGGTCGGGGACAACAACTTCTTCTCGGCGTACAACTCGTTCGACCACCACAGTGTGATCGGCTCGGACAACGCGAGCGGGCCGTCGGTCGTCACCTCGGGCAAGGTGACCATCGGGTCCCGGATCCGGTTCGGCACCGGAATCTACATCGAGCCGGACGTGGTCATCGGGGACGACGCGGCGATCGCCTCAGGCGCGGTGATCGTGAGTTCGGTGCCGGCTGAGCACGCCGTCAAGACGAAGATCGTGACGACGACGGTCGTGCCGCTGCGTCGCTGATCGTTTCCGGTCGCGGCCGCGCCTCGCGCCTGGGTCTTGCTCGGGCTTTCCTTGGGCTCGGCCGCGACTTGCCCGGTCTCCCCAGCTTCTCTGGGCACGGCCGCGACTTGCCCGGCCTCCCCCGGGCTTCTCCGGGCACGGCCGCGACTTGCCCGGCCTCCCCCGGGCTTCTCCGGGCACGGCCGCTCTACTTTTCAAGTGCGGGCGGGCCACAGCGTCGGGTGGTCGGCGCGCGGACGCGTGGCGGGACGTTGCCGCGGCCCGCCACGCGTGCCGGTCACGGCTGCAGCGACAGCAGCGCGCAGGTGGAGACGGCCGGGACGCCGGCCAGACGCCGGTCGAGCCAGTCGACCGCGGTGCCCTGATCGGTCAACAACGGACCGAAGTGGTTGATCAGCGGACTGATCGTCGGAACCAGCACCACCGGCGCGTAGACGACCCGGCCACCCAGCGAACACCAGTTCGCCGCCATCGTGCGAGCCTGACCGTGCGGAACCAGGTTGTCGCCGGTACCGGTCGCGACACGGACGATGCCGGCCGGCTTGCGGGTCCCGATGAGCTGGTCATCGATGAACGACTTCAGCTCCGGCTCGGCCTTGATGATGTCGGTGACCGACTGCCCGGTCGTCGTCCACGACGCGCTCTTCTTACCGGCATAGTTCAAGATCGCGTCGCCGACACACATGAAGGACAATTTCTTCAGTACGGCACGTCCGCTGTCACTGAGATAGCGATCGAGGACCGACTGCAGCCCGGGCTCCGACTGGGCGAACCCGTTGATGGACCAGCCGAGTGCGCCCGCCAGTTCGCTGCCGTCGATGCCGGCCGTCACCGCAGCCAGGTTCGCCGGAGGTGCACCCGAGTAAGTGGCGGTGACCTTGACATCCGGGGCGTAGGTCGACTGCAACTCCGCCGCCGACGCGACCGCTCCGCCGCCCTGGCTGTAGCCGTACAGGCCGACCAATGACCTCGCGGTGATCGACGTGCCGGTCAGGGCGCGGGCGGCCCGGGCGGCGTCCAGCACCGCATGGCCCTCGTCGACCCGATTCACGTACGTGTGCAGGCGATCCGTGGTGCCGAGCCCCACGTAGTCGGTCTGGACGACGGCGATGCCCTTCGCGAGCAGCCGGTACATGGCCAGCACCTCGTAGCCGATCGACAGCGTCAGCTGATCGTTCTCGGTCCCGATGATCAGGCCGCGCTGCAGGGCCAGGGAGGTCGAACACTGGTCGCCCTGGCCCATCGTGCCTGGTGCCAGCACGACCAGCGGCCGTGCGCCGCCGCCGGACCAGGGGGCGGCCGGTTCGACGTATGCGCCGGTGACCGCGACCGGTCCGCCGTTGGAGTCGGTCGACTTGTACATGATTCGGGTGGCGGTGCCCGGCAGCGTGCCGGTGATGCCGGGCAGCGACAAGGCGAGCGGGAGCGGCTCGCTGCGGATCAGCGCTCCGTCGGCCGCCGGCAGCGTCGCAGGCGGCGTGTAGAACGCAGGAATGGTGACGGCGGCTTGCGCCGGTGCGGAAGCGCCGACCGCCGCAGCAGTCGTCACGGCCGCCAGTGCAGCGAAAAAGCGCAGGCGAATGGGCATGTCCGGCCTCCGGTGGAGTTGGCTCGGCTCTGGTTACCGGACGGTAACTATCGGAACCGAGACATTCCAGATGCCTGACTTCTCACTCCGTCGCCCTGAAACGCCACAGCGCAGCGCAATACAGCCCAGCGCAGCCCGGCTACAGAGCGCCCAACCCGCTGTGACGCGCCCCAGCCCGACGCCCGGCACGGCGCAGCCCCGCACAGCGCGCCGCGACCCGCCGTGACGCGACGCAGCCCGGCGCGCGTCACAGCGCGCCCCCGACCCGCCGTGACCCGCCCCAGCCCGACGCCCGGCACAAGCGCAACCCGGCACAGCGCGCCCCCAACCCGCCATGACGCGCCCCCGACCCGCCGTGACCCGCCCCAGCCCGACGCCCGGCACAAGCGCAACCCGGCACAGCGCGCCCCCCAACCCGCCATGACGCGCCCCAGCCCGACGCCCGGCACAAGCGCAGCGCTACGCAGCCCGGCGCCCGGCCCGGCGCGGCTCCGCACCCGGCGAGCCCGAGCCGACGCGGGCTGCGGCAGCAATGCGGCCCTTACGGGATGGCAGGCCTGCGCTATTGCTGCAGATAGTGCAGGACCGCGAGCACCCGACGATGATCGTTGGACGAAGACGGCAAGCCCAGCTTGGTGAAGATGCTGGTGATGTGCTTCTCGACCGAACTGTAGGCGAGCACCAACTGTTCACCGATGGCGATGTTCGACCGGCCTTCGGCCATCAGCGCCAGCACCTCACGTTCCCGAGGTGTCAGACCGGCCAAGTGCCCGGATTGGCGGCTGGCAGCGAACATCTGAGTGACCACTTCCGGGTCGAGGACGGTCTCACCCCCGGCCACTCGAGTCAGCGCGCCGATGAAGTCGCTGACGTCGGCGACCCGGTCCTTCAGCAGATACCCGACCTTCTGCGCACCGCCGGCCAGCAGGTCGGCGGCATACCGCGTCTCGATGTACTGCGAGAAGACGAGCACTCCGATCTCCGGAAAGTCACGGCGGATGGCGATTGCCGCGCGCAGACCCTCGTCCGTGCGGGTCGGAGGCATACGAACGTCGGCGATCACCACCTCGGGCCGGTGCTCGGCGACAGCGGCCAGCAAATGCGTCGCGTCGGGCACCGCGGCGGGCACGGAGTGTCCACGGCTGGTCAGGATGTGGGTCAGGCCGTCGCGAAGCACTGCCGCGTCCTCGGCGATCACGACGCGCACAGCAGCTCCACGGTGTGGACGAACGGCGTCGCCGGAACTCCGGCAACCGGGACACGCTCGGCGGCTCCGGACCGACGGCTGTTGGGCATCACGACTCGCACGGCAGTTCCACCGTCACCACGGTAGGACCCCCGACCGGACTGCTGATGACGAGTCGCCCGTCGACGGTACGGACCCGGTCGGCGAGACCGGCAAGGCCGCCCCGTGCCTCGGCGCCGCCACGGCCGTGATCGGTCACTCGCAACCGCAACCGTCCGTCGTCCTGTTCGACGCCGATCGCGGCGCGCGGTGCTCCGCTGTGTTTGGCAACGTTGGTCAGCAGCTCCGCGATGCAGAAGTAGGCGATGGTCTCGACAGCCGGCGACGGTCGCCGGGCAATCGCGACGGTCAGATCGACCGCCACCGGACTACGAGCGGCCAGGGTCGCCAATGCGGCGTCCAGACCGCTGTCGAGAATCGGCGGGTGGATGCCGCGAACCAGGTCACGCAGCTCCACCAGGGCTGCTTTGGCGTCGCGGTGCGCACTGACCACCAGCTCACGTGCCTGCGGGTCCGCGTCACTCTGCTCCAGGTGCTCCTTGGCCGCGCCCAGGTTCATCGCCAGAGCCACCAGCCGGGCCTGAGCGCCGTCGTGCAAGTCGCGCTCGATGCGCCGCAGGGCAGCGGCAGATTCCTGCACTGCGAAATTCCGGCTGGCCTCGAGCTCGCGGACCCGCTCATCCAGCCGGCGCGCGTCGAGCAGGTCGGTGACGAGCATGCGATCCAGTGTCAGCACGGCTCGCAGGGCGAACGGTGCGAGCAGCAGCAGGAGGGCACCGATCGCGGCTGTCAGAAGCGCTCGTGGCCAGGAGTCCAGGTAGACGTCACCGGGCAACGGCAAACCGGCCCGGAGCACGCCGACGGCATCGGCCTGCCGTGGGATCAGCCGCCACCAGACGGGATAGGTCAACGCAGCCAGGCCATATCCGTAGCCGGCAACGACAACCGCCAGGGACAGCACGGAGATCGGCGCCTTCAGAACCAGATAGGCCACCGCGCGCCAGGCGGCCCGGTCCGTCAGCCCCGCTCGGACCCAGCCGGTGAGACCGGAACCGGCACGTGCGGGTGGAGGTGGTGCCGTGGTCGTCACGCCGAGGAGACGTCTGGCAAGCGCTCGATGCAACTGGCCGAAGAGCCGGGCGCCGCGGAGACCGGCGCTGAGCAACGGCAGGCCGACGACGGTGAGCGACAGCAGAGCGCCACCGGCGACGACATACGCCGTGTAGGCCAGGCCGGCCAGTCCGAGGGGGACACCGACCAGGGCGTAGAGCAATTGGCGGAGTGCGCGTGCGTGGGCGGGCATGCATCCAGGATGGATGATCGTCGGCCGGCGCGGCAGCCGGTAGTCCCCCGTCTCACCACCGGGTTGTCCCCGGGGTCAAAGACGGGGGTTCACCTGGTCGAATCCGCGCGTCGGCCCCGGCAGAGTCGGCACGGACAGATTCACCGACCGAAGGACGACAGAGACATGTCGAGCAGCAGAGTGAAGAGGACGGTCTGTGCCGTCGCAGCACTGACCGTGTCGATGGCTGGTGGCAGCACCGCGTATGCAAGCGAGCCGCCACCGCGGGCGGCAGTGCGCCAGGCCCTTGACGATGCGGTCGCCGCCGGCAATCCCGGGGTGATCGCGCTCGTCCGGCAGGACAGGCAGCGATGGCAGCTGGCCGCAGGGATCGCCCGGCCGCAGGACCACTGGCGGATCTACAGCAACACCAAGTCCTTCGTGTCGACCGTGCTGCTGCAGCTCGTCGCCGAGCGCCGTCTCAGCCTCGACGACAGCGTGGAGAAGTGGTTACCCGGCATGGTCCGGGGCAACGGCAACAACGGAAGGCTGATCACCGTCCGGCAGCTGCTGAACAACACCAGCGGCATCTACGATCCCGAGATCGGCACCGATCGGGGCGGTGAGACGCCGCAGGAGGTGATCGCCGCCGCGATGGCGCATCCGCCTGTGTTCCCACCCGGGCAGGGCTGGGACTATTCCAACACCAATTACCTGCTCGCCGGAATGATCATCGAGAGGGTGACGCACCATCGGGCGGATCAGGAGATCCGCCGGCGCATCATCGAACCGCTCGGGCTGACCGAGACGTCGTTCCCGCTCGACGATCCGACTCTGCCGAGGCCGTTCCTGCGTGGCTATGACTTGAGCTACCGCGATGTCACCGAGTTCAATCCGTCCGGCGAGTGGACCGCAGGCGCGATGGTCTCCACCGTCGCTGATCTGGCCCGCTTCGACACGGCACTGTTCGGCGGCCGGCTGCTGCCGCCGGCTCAGCAGCGCGAGCTCCTGACGACTGCGCCCGGGAAGAACTACGCGCTGGGCGTCCAGCAGGTCACGGTTCCCTGCGATACCGGGGATGTCCAGGTATGGGAGACCGACGGCGGTGGCCCTGGTTACAACAGTCTGTCGATGACCAGCACGGACACGTCACACCAGCTGGTCCTGGTGGCCGATGTCTTCGATCTGGAGATTTCCGAGAAGCACGACCCAGCCCACCCGGCGATCCCGGATGCCCGCCCGGCCTTCTACTCAGCAGTCACCGCCGTCTTCTGCCCCTGAGCGTCGGGCTCAAGCTAAAGACAGGCGCCAGAAGGGGGCATGAGTGGAAGACGAAGACTGCCACTCTCGGCATGAGGGGCAGCCTTCAGGAGTCGGCACATGCCGACGACTCGATGAGGACACCGCCAGGGCGCGCCGTCCGGGGGGCAACGCCGAGCGCGGCGCGAG
>NZ_JBIRWQ010000026.1:0-90652 GCF_044388125.1 Actinoplanes sp. NPDC020271 | reverse complement strand
GAGCCGACGCGGCGCGAGCCGACGCGGCGCGAGCCGACGCGGCGCGAGCCGACGCGGCGCGAGCCGACGCGGCGCGAGCCGACGCGGCGCGAGCCGACGCGGCGCGAGCCGGGGATGCCGAGGTGCCGGCCGGTGCGACCCGGCGAGGAGCTGGGTCCGGAGGCCTGGGCGCGCCCGGCGTGGCGGCTGTCAGATGCCGCGGCGTTCCCAGGAGCGCCACCAGAGCCATTCGCGGCCCTTGGAAGCGACGGCGGAGAGAACCAACGGTTGGAGGTACGGCATTGTTCTGGCACCTACGCGGCGGCGGACCTGGAGGCCGCGGAACTCGGGCAGGGACCGGTAGTCCGGCCAGCATTCGGCGGCGAAGGCCACGAGCTCCTCCTCCGGCACGGTCGCGGTGCGGCCGCGATCGTAGGCGCGGACGGCGCGGCGCAGGGCGAAGCGGGCGAGGCGGCGGTGGACCATCTCGTCCCAGCGGTCCGCTTCCGGGAGGAGGTCGCGGGTCTTGGTGAGGACCGCTTCGTAGGCGGTCTTGCGCTGGCGCAGGTCGTCGAGCTGGCCGGCGAAGTCGGTGGTGGACATGTTGTTGCCGTGCAGGCGGTAGAACGCCTGGTCGGCCTTGACGTAGCCGACGTCGGCGTGTGCGGCCAGGCGCATCCACATCTCGATGTCGCCGGCGTGCGGCAGCTCGGGGTCGTAACCGCCGACCTTGCGCTGCAGGTCGGTGCGGACCACCACCTCGGGCGACGTGATGCAGCCGGTGCCTTCGCGGAAGCGGCGCTCCAGCCACCAGTGGCCCGGGTAGACCGCGGTGCCGCCGGTACCGAGGTTGGCCGGTGGCGGCGGGCCGGGGTGCTGGAAGTGCACCGGGTGACCGTAGGCGAAGCCGACGTTCGGGTTCGCGTCGAGCAGGGCCACCGCCCGGTTCAACGCGCCCGGGGTCAGCATGTCGTCGGCCGACAGCAGCGCGACGTAGTCGCCGTCGGCCCATTCGAGGAGGCCCTCGTTGTACGTGGCGATGTGCCGCTTGTTCTCCTGGTGCACCCGGACCTCGACGCGCGGGTCGCTCGCGGCGATCGCGTGCGCCTTCTCGGCCGAGTCGTCCGGGGACGCGTCGTCGATGATCAGCACCCGGACGTCGAGGCCCGGGTTGTCGAGCACGCTGTCGACGCAGGCGCGCAGGTAATGCCCGTACTTGTAGCACGGGATCACGACGCTGACCGAACTCACCTGTGGTCTCCCCCAAGAAGAGGCCCGGCGCCGGGGAGGGCGCCGGGCCGGTCCGATTTACGGTGTGGTCGTCGTGAAGACGACGTCGACCCAGTAGTTCGTGGCGTTCCAGCTGGAGTTCGGGAACTCCCGGTTGGCGGTCGCCTTGAACAACCCGTTGTGGCCGGTGGTGGCGTCGGCCACCCCGGTCAGCGGATAGGAGCTGCGGGCCTGCGAGAAGTAGCTCGCGCTGTACGAGTAGAAGCCCACGCTGGTGTGGTACGAGACCACGTACTGCGTGTTCGCGTCGATCGCGACCGGTGTCGCGAACGTCAGCGTCTGCCACCCGGTGGCCGTCTCGTTCTGGAACGTGCCGGTGGCCAGCTCCTGACCGTCGGCGCTCCACAGCGTGCCGGTGTGCGTGCCGGTGTTCCGGTCACCCTTGTAGAACTTGACGCCGGTCACGTACCCGTCGACGTCGGAGGTGAACCGGGTCCCCAGCTCCAGCGAAGCCGCCTCGCCGGCGCTCTCCACGTCCGGCGTGGACGCCGAGCTGAACAGCGTGCAGGGGCAGCTGACCCCGGCCCCGGTGGTGAACGTCCACGTGGTCGGCGCGCTCATCGCGTTCCCCCACACGTCGGTCGCCTGCACCGAGGCGGTGTACTGCGTGTTCGCCGCCAACGCGCTGTCCGGCCGGAGCGTGGCCTTGCGCGTCGTGTCGTCGTAGGCGACCTTCGCCGCGACGGTGGTGCTCCCGGCCTTGAGCGTGAACGCCACCTTCTCCGGGTCAACGTCGTGGTCGAACGTCGCGGTGACGGCCGCGTTGCGCGCCACCCCGACGTCACCGGCAGCCGGCGACCTCACGGTGACGACCGGCGGCGTGGTGACCGCGGTCGCGGTGTCCACGACGACGTCCACCCAGTAGTTGGTGTCGCCCCAGCTCAGGTTCGGGAACCCGCCCCCGGTGCCGTACTTGTAGACCCCGTTGGGCCCGGACACCCCGGACTGCAGCTGCTTCACGATGCCGTCGCCGGCACCCTTGGCGGTGAAGTAGGCGCTGCTGTACGAGTAGTGTCCGGTCGGCGTGTAGTAGGACACGACGTACGGCGTGTTGGCCGCGATCGTCACGGGCGTGGCGAACGTCAGCGTCTGCCACCCACTGGCCGTCTCGTTCTGGAACGTGCCGGAGGCGAGCAGCTTCCCGCCGGTCGTCCACAGCTTGCCCAGGTGCGTGCCGGTGTTCGTGGCGGCCTTGTAGAACCGCACGCCGGTGACCGTCGCCGGCACGGACACCTGGAACTTGGCGCCGAGTTCGTTGGCCGACGCGTCGTGCGAGTCGGCGTTGGCCGGGACGTCCGCCGAGGTGTAGGTGGTGCACGGGCACTTCTGCGGGCCGACGGTCACGTTGACCGTCTTGACCGCCCCGAAGTTGAGGCTGTCGTCGATGGCCCGCACTCTGATCGTGGCCGCCCCCTGCGTGGTCGGCGTCCAGGTGTAGGTCCAGTTGGCCAGCCCGGTGGCCGCGCGCCAGGTGGATCCGTTGTCGGTGGAGACCTCGACCCGGCCGAGCTGCCCGCCACCGACGTCGGTGGCGGTGCCGGTGACGGTGATCGCGCCGAGCACCGGCACGGTCGAGCCGGCTGCGGGCGCGGCGACGGTCACGGTCGGGCCGACCGTGTCGGTGGACTTGGCGACGGTGTGCAGGCCGGCCTGCAGTGTCCTGGGCAGCGCACCCATGTCGGCCAGCAGGTTCGCGGTGGCCTGCTGCATCCGCGGGTCCTCGGAGCTCGCCGGGCCGTTGTGCTTGGTGCTCAGACCCCACGACCACTGGACGGTGCCGGAGCCGAAGACGAGCGCGCCGGACGACTCGTCGCGGTACATCATGATGTTGTGGGTGGCGACGCCGTTGCCGTAGTTGTTGCCTTCGTCGAGCAGCAGCGTGCCGTCGGTGATCTGCAGGGTCGTGGCGGAGAACTGGACCGCGCCGGGCGGCCGGGCGGCGTTCTCCGTGTCGGAGTCCCATTCGTAGCCGAGCGTGCCGACCGGGAAGGTGGCCACTTCACCGTTGCCGAGGTTCTCGATCCCGGTGTTGTCCCACAGGCGCAGGTCCTTGAACTGGGACGAGACGGTGATCGAGTCGTGGCGGTATCCGTTGATCGAGAAGAGCGTCCCGGTGATCTCGTTCTGCGGTTTGTTGCCGCCGGTTCCGGCACCGGCCGGGTCCTGCCATGTGCCGGTCCACTGGCCGCTGGGGTCGGCGATGCCGTTCGGCGGCGTCTGCGCCATCTTGGTCATCTTGTAGCTGACCAGGGTGCGGTGGTCGCCGCCGCCGGTGGCGATGGACGGTTCCCATCGGGTTCGCCAGAATGCCTCGTTGCCGCTGAAGAAGGCGAGGTTGACGCCGGCTTCGCGGGCGGCTTTGACGTTGTCCCAGATGCCCTGGTCCCAGTATTCGTCGTGGCCGGACGAGAGGTAGACCTTGTGTTTGGGCAGCAGCGCCGGCTTGGTGGAGACGTCGACGTTGGAGGCGTAGCTGACGTCGTAGCCGTTGCGTTCCAGCCACTGGATCATCGGGTATTCGCTGCCCAGGATCGAGTTGTCACCGGCGATCCGCAGCGGGCGGTTGTAGCTGACCTTGTAGGCGCGCCCGTCCGGGGCGGGCCCACCACCCTCGTAGAGGTTCTGCCCGCCCCACGAGTTGTAGGCCTGCCAGGTCTCGTCGGACGTCTGCACCACGATGTTGGAGGTGCTGTTGTCGTTGCCCACGACGAAGGGGTACGGCATGTAGCCGAGCCCACCGCCCTGGTCGAGCAGCGCCAGGTAGACGCCGGAGACCGCGTCGGACGGTACCTGCCAGGTGACGTTGGCCGTCCAGTTGCCGCAGTCGACCAGGCCGGTCGCGTCCTTGAGGCAGGCGCCGGTGCCCTGTGTGTTGGCCGGGAACTCGGCGGTCGGCGAGGTCGGCATCTTCCGGGCGCCGTCGCCCTTGTAGTAGCCGAGGCGCAGGAAGGTCACCGTGAACGTGGTCGGCGACTTCACCTTCATCTTGAGCGTCTCGCCCGGCTGCACGCTGATCTTGGTGGTGAAGCCCTCGATGTCGCCCCACGACGCGTCGCCGTACCAGTCGTCGAGCGGCAGGCCCTCCTTGGAGTTCTCGCACACGATCGGGTTGGAGTTGACGCCGCATGGGTCGTCGGCCGCGAGCACCACGCTGGGGAGCCCGATCACCGCCCCGATCATCAGCGCCGAGATGACGCCGGAAATTATTCTGGATCTCAATTCAAGCTCTTTTCGTGGCCAAAACTCAGTTGGGCTTCGGTACCTGTTTCTTGGTGGGCACCCCGTCGATCGTTCCCACCACGTTGTTCGACCATTCGCCGAACGTCACGGAACAATTCGAGTCACATCCACCGGCGGCGTCCCAGTGGGTCGGGCCGAAGACGTTGTCAGTGATGCGCAGGTCAGCACCATTTTGGGCATAGAGACCATAAGCACCGAGAGAAATAAAACTATTGCGTACGGAGTAATTGCGCAGCACCGAACCGTCGACGCTCTGCGTGAACAGAACAGCGGTGATGGCCTTCCAGTAGTTCTTGACCTCTTTACCGGTGTGCGCGTCGATTCCCGGTTCCAGTCGACTGTTCTCGATGGTGACCGGGCCGGTTCCGCCGTACGGGAAGATGCCGCCGGTGTGCGCCGCGGCCGGATCCGTCAGGTTGGCGATGTAGTTGTCGTGCAGCCAGCTGTTGCGGATCGTGGTGCGGGCGCCGCACAGGCACATGCCGCCGGTGTTGGCGACGTCCACCCGGTTGAACGTGATGGTGCACGTGGCGCAGTCGTTGACCGCGTGGTCGTTGAGCGGCACGCTCTTCTCACCGAGCCCGACCGGTTCCGGCCGGATGGTGACGTTCGTGAGGTTGAGTTGCAACTCGCCGGAGCCGTCGGTGTTCACCAGGATCGCCCGGTTCGTCGACCCGGGCGGCGGCGCGATGATCGAGTTGGTGATGTTCACCGTCCCGTGGCAGCCGGTGCCGATGTAGATGAACCCCTTGAAGTACCGGTGGTCGAGGTTGACCGTGCCCTTGCAGTCGTAGAGGTCCCATTCCTTGCTGTCCTTGTTGCTGGGGTTGACGACCTTGTACCCCTTGGGGACGGGCAGGGATGCGTCGGACTGCTTGTAGGGCTGGACGCCGGGCGCTCCGACGGCGAAGCGCGCCGGGTATCGGCCGCCGCCGGTCGCGGTGACCGGCAGCGCCTTGGGGGCCGACGGTGCCCCGGTGGGTTCCTTGGCCGGGGTGGACGCGGAGGGCGGCGGCAGCACCGACCCGCTCGGGGCCGGCGACGAGCGCGGTCCGCTGGTCGCGACCGCTTCGGTGGCGCCGGGCGAGGCCGTGCCGCCGGTGGCGGCCGGGTCGCCGGTGTCCTTGCCGCGGGTCAGGACGAACGCGACCGCGACGGCGAGCACCAGCACCGCCAGGCCGGCCGGCAGCAGGAACTTGCGCCGGCCGGGTTGCGGCTCCGGGGTCGTGGGGCCGAGGCCGGTCATGACACTTCCTCCCATGCGGTCCAGTAGCTGTCCGGGTTGATGGCGTAGTCGACGGTCGGCTCGGGGATGTGCTCGACCCGGTGCCGGCGGCTGAACCGGTAGACGAACTCCCAGTCCTCCTTGGGGTTCACCTTCCCGTGGCGGCGCAGGCGACTGAACCGCACGCCCGGGATCCGGCGGATGACCAGCGGGTTCGTGTCCAGGAAGCAGCGTTCCCAGGCCAGCTTGCGGTCGAAGTCCACGGAGAGGACGTCGCGCATCGTGCCGTCCGGCAGCACGCGCCGCATCGCCGTGTAGACCGCGTCGGGCCCGCCCGCGTCGAGCCGCTCGAGGGCCGTTTCCAGGTGGTGCGGGTGCCAGAGGTTGTCGTCGTCGAGGAACGCCACGAACTCCGAGTCGGTCAGCCCCATGCCCACGTTGCGGCTGACGCCGAGCACGTTGATGTTGTGGCGCAGGCTGACCACGTGCAGGCGCGGGTCGGCCGGGAACTCGGGCAACTGGCCGCCGCCGTCGTCGACCACGACCACCACCTGGTCGCGGATCGTCTGCGCGAGCACCGACTCCACCGCCCGCAGCACGCCCTCGGGCCGTTTGTAGGTCAGCACGACGGTGGCGACCCGGGCGCGGGGGCGGATCCCACCCGGCAGGGTGTGCGTCAGCCGGCGGATCTCGGAGCGCTCGAACCGGCCGAGGCCGACCGCGGTGTGCCCGAGCACCACCTTGTTACGCAGTTCTTCGAGGGGCAGCCAGCCGTATCGGGCTCGCAGGCGCCGCTTCAACGAACGCATCAGTCCTGATCTCCTAAAGAGCTACGCGAGTGCGGGCTCGGTGGCCGGTTCCCCGGCGCCGGCGCTGCCGGAGCGGAGGCGGTTGATGATCGGGAGCACGAACGGGACGTACGCCGCGGTGGACGCGACCCCGGCCACGGCCAGGCCGAGGAAGCCCTCGCCGAGCCAGTGGTGCGCGAGCCACGCGACCACACCCATGGCGACACCGCCGAGGGCCGGGCGGACGCACGCGCGCAGGATCTGACCGGTCGGGATGCCCAGCCGGCCGAGCACCACCACGAACACCGGGGAGACCAGCAGGCCGGCCACCACCACGTGCCCGGCGGCGACGCCGGGCACGCCCCACAGGTGGGCGCCGAGCAGCAGGAGCGGGATGAGCGAGAACAGCCACCAGGCCTGCATGACCATCAGCGTCTTGCGGACCCGGGTGGCCAGGCAGTCGTAGGCCAGTTCGACCGCGGTGCGCAGCAGGCCGAGCGCGACCAGGAATTGCAGCGGCAGCCCGGCGGCGGCCCACTGCTTGCCGTAGACGAACACGATGATCGGCGTGGCCAGCACCCCGAGCACCACGCAGATCGGCACGGCGGCCGCGATGACCAGGGTGAACGCGGAGATGAAACCGCCGGCGAACTCGGCCGGCGAGGAGTCGGCCAGGCGCGAGAAACCGGCGAACGAGACGCGCCGGGCGGTCTCGGAGACCATCCGCACCGGCCAGCTCGACATGTTGAACGCCATGGCGTAGATGCCGAGCGCCGCCGGGCCGAGCACCGAGCCGACCACGACCGAGTCGACGTTGACGATCCCGAGCGTGAGCAGGCTTGCGGACGCGAGCGGCAGCCCGTACCTCAATAGTTGTTTTGCCTGGTCTTTGTTCCAGCCGAAGCGAAGCATGCGGGGGGCGCAGAGCCCGAATCCGACCAGGGCGACCAGGTTGCCGATCAGCGATCCCCAGGCGAAGGCCATCGCGCCGATGCCGGCGGCGGCGAACGCGATGGTGGCCACCGTGTTGACGACGAAGTTGAGGATGTCGACGGCGGTGCGCCGGAACTGCTGGAACTCGCGGTTGAGCTGGCCGAGCGGCACGCACGCGATGCCGTCGATGATGACGCTGATGCAGAGCACCCGCAGCATCAGCGTCGCGTCGGGCGAGCCGAGCGCCTTGGCCAGTGCCGGGGCGGAGAACCACAGCAGCACGTAGAACGCCGAACTGGACAATGTGGACAGTGTGAGTACGGTCGGGGCGAAGCGGCGGATGTCGCCCTCCCACCGGACCAGCGCGAGGCTCACGCCCATCTCGTTGAGGGAGAGCAGCATCGCCAGCACGAGCAGGCCGACCGCGTAGAGGCCCCACTCGTACGGCCCGAAGAAGAGACGGGCCAGCACCACACCGGAGGCGAAGGTGCCGACCCGGCGGACGATGGTGTTGACAAGGCTCCAGCGGGCGGCCGTGGCCACCCGCCGGTTCAGATCCGTCACTGTGGAGGTTCTCCCGTAGTCGCCTGTTCGCGTTTGGCCACGCTCAGGTACGCACCCGACAGGCCCAACATCAGGAAAGTGGATCCGGCCACGATCGGGAAGCTCAGGGTGTCGAATGTGGCCGTTACGACGAGCATCACGAACCCGACGGCCACAAAGCCCTGACCGGTCTCCCGGCGCTCCGGGTCGGTGAAACGGCGCCGGCCCGCGCCGCCACAGTGGATGGTGGTCACGTAGAGGCACACGATGGCCACCAGGCCGACCACGCCGATCTCCAGCATGGCCAGCAGGTACTGGTTGTCGGTGTAGCGGTAGAGCAGGGGCAGGAACGTGCCGGGCCCACGGCCGAACCATCGGTGGCCCTGCAGGAACTCGTCGACGTCGGCGCTGGTCGCCTCGCGGGAGTTGGTGCTGTTGTCGCCGCCGTTGAACATCGCCGAGAAGAGCCCGACCAGCGTGCCGACCAGACCCGGCACGAGCACGCGGGTGGCGCCCAGGGCCGGGATCATCACCAGCAGCGCCTTGCCGACCCGCTCCACCGGCCAGGTCGGCAGCAGCACGAGCAGGACGAGGACCAGGCCGATCACGGAGGTGCGGGACACCGTCATGATGGTCGCGAGCGCGATCAGGAAGACCGGCGCCCAGCGTCGCCAGAGTTTACGCTCGGTGTGGTAGAAGGCCTGCTGGATCGCGAACGGCAAGGCCATCGACAGGGTCGCGGCCAGCTCCAGCGTGTTCGACGCGGTGGCCGTCGGCCGGACGAAGTCACCGCGGGCGACCAGCTCGGACGAGGCGCTGCCGGACAGGCCGGGGATGACGATCCAGGCGGTCAGGCTCTGCTTGAGCACGAACTCGGCCATGGCCAGGGCGGCCACCCCGGTGCACAGCTTCACGAACAGCTTCAGCAGCCGGTCGATCTGCCGGTACTCGGTCAGCGACGTGGTCAGCAGGATCAGCGGCAGCCAGATCACCAGCTGCAGCAGCCCCCGGTCGGCGGCGCTGTACTCGGAGGTGTCGGCGTCGCGCCGGCCCACCGCCACGTACGCCAGCAGCACCGCCACCACGTAGAACAGCAGCGCGATCCGCGGCCCTCGGGTGTACGGCGCGGTCCGCACCCGCCGCATCAGCCAGCTCACCGCGTACCACATCAGCGCGACCAGCAGGAACAGGTTCGCCACCGTGCCGGTCGCGCCGATGCTCGCGACGACCAGCCGGGCCGGGACGACGAGCAGCAGGATCAGATAGACGGCGAGCAGCGAATCCGGCCCGAGGCTGCGCAGGCGCTGATGCGAGCGGTAGAGACGGCCGTTGCGCGAGACGGCCCCGGCCGGGCGGGTGGCCTCAGCTACCGTTGACCCGGTTGGCATTCTGGCCCCCACGATCGCCGTTCGACTGGTACGTCGTGGAGAGCCCGGGCCGCCGGGGCTGGCTCTCCTTCTGACTGATGGCGGTGGCGGACTGGCGTGGGGGCACCTGGATCCGCTGGGTCTTCTCGGCGTCGGCGATCTTCTCCGCCGGGGGCGCCGGCCGGGGCGCGGGCGCGGTGGCCGGCAGCTGGATGACCACCGTGCCCTCGATGTCGGCCGAGGCGGAGGCGGCGGCCTTGACCGGCACGTCGATCTCCTCGGCACCGGCGAGCGCGGCCTTGCGGCGGCGCGAGCGGCTGATGCTCTCCACCATGAACGCCAGCACGAAGCCGAGCGCGGCGGTGCCACCGGCGGCGATGATCACCAGTTTCAGCTTGTCCTTGGTCTCCACCTTCGGGGTCTGCGGCGGGATGACCTGGGTGAGCTTGATCCGGTCCTTCTCGGCGACGTTGTTCTGTTTCTGGATGTCGTTGAGCGTGGTGCCGGCGAACGCGGTCAGCTGGGCCGCCGAGGCGAGCAGGTGCTCGGAGTCAGAGCCCTTGAGTGTCAGCGTCAGGAACGGGCCCTGCGCGTTCTCGGCCAGGGCGACCTCGTACTTCTCGGTCAGGCCGTTCGCCTTGAGCTGCAGCACGGTGTCGGTCGACTGCAGGCGGCGGCCGAGGAAGTCGGCGGTCGCGATCAGCGAGCCGTTCAGGTAGAGGAACGGGTTGTCCTGCCCCTGGCCGGTCTGCTGCGCCGAGGCCTGGGTCGCGGACGGCGACGTCAGGAGGCTGACCATCGTGTAGGTCGAGTACATGTTCGGCACCATGACGAACGTGCCGATGCCGAGGCCGATCGCCAGCACCAGCATGGGCACGACGATCAGCCAGCGGTTGCGCAGGATGCGCAGAATCTCGCCGAGGTCCACGGACGCCTCTCCACATTTCCGCCAGGACGTCTTTCGTCGCCGCGGAGTTCCACATCAGAGCGCCGCTCGGCGGCCCCCCGACCACACCAGCGCCAAGTTATACGACGATCCTAGCGGTGGCTATCGGCCCTCCGATCGAAATCGAAGTTGACGAGATCTGGGGTAACGCGCTAAGGAGTCTCGCAGCAGCTCAGACCCAGGGAACGGAATTACGATGTATCTGTCCGATATGGCCGGAGTGCTGGAACGGCGCTGGTATCTGATAGTCGTCGGTGCATTGTTGACCGCCGGCGCGGCCAGCCCCGCGGTGCACACCCAGGACCGTTTCCTGGCCTCCGAGGTCCTGTTGATCCAGCCACCCGTCTCGGAGTACGCGCCGAACCCGGTGGCCGGACTCTACCCGTCGATCGCGGTGACCGCGGCCGCCATCGCGAACCGGTTGAACACCGCCGACTCGCAGGAGATGTTCCGGGCCAAGGGGGTCACCGGGACGTACAAGTTCGAGCCGCGCAACACCGGGACCAGGCAGGAGCCGCGGTATGTGATCGGCTCGATGTCGATCACCAACATCAGCTTCGACGAGGAGGCCGGGCTGGAGTCGCTGCAGATCCTCAGCAGCACCTACCAGCAGGAGCTCAAGGACATGCAGGACGAGTGGAACGTGAAGAAGGATCTGCGGATCACCGTCGCCACGCTCGTCCCGCCGGCCTCCCAGCTGCTCACCCACTCGCCGATCCGTTCACTGGTCGGCGTGGCCCTGCTCGGCGCGATCGTCACGTCGGCTGTCACATTGTGGACAGACGCCGCTCTGCTGCAGCGTCGCCGCCGGCGCCGGAATGCCGCACTGTCCACGGCGGATTCACCGAATTGGACTGATCAATTGGTCCGTTCAGCCCCTTAGCTGTGGACGGCCCGGCATCGCTACGCGAGCACGTTTCTGGAATGTTGTTCGCGTCAGCTGGTGCCGATACGGGGTGATCTTTGTGAAGCGTCCGAGCGTCACGATTCTGGTGGCGAACCTCCCCGCCGAGAAGGACCGCCGCGTCATCCGCGAGAGCCTCAGCCTCGAGGCGGCCGGATTCGACGTGACCGTCATCGCCCCGCGCGGCGACAAGAGCCTCACGATCCTGCCGGGCAGCGAGCGGACACGGCTGCGGCCGTACCCGATCGTCGTCTACGGCAGCGGGGTGCTCTCGTTCGCGCTGGAGTTCTTCTGGTCGTTCCTCTGGATCACGATCCGGCTGCTCGGCGAGATCGTCCGCGGCCGGGCCCAGGCGGTCCAGGTCTGCAACCCGCCGGACATCTACTTCCCGCTCGCGCTGCTGGTGCGGGCGCTGGGCCGGCCGTGGGTCTTCGACCACCACGACTTGTCGCCCGAGGTCTACGTCTCGCGGGGCGGCGACCCGAACCCGCTCGTCTCCCGGCTCCTGGTCCTTTTCGAAAAACTTACCTTGCGTACGGCCACCGCGGTCTTCGCCACCAACGAGTCGTTCAAGGAGAACGCGGTCAAGCGGGGCGTCGCCGCCGACAAGGTGACCGTGGTCCGCAACGGCCCGGCGTTCGCCGAGATCGCCCCCTCCCCCGACGAGCGCGCCGAGGGCCCGCTCCGCGTCGTCTACCTGGGCGTCTTCGGCCCGCAGGACAACGTCGGCGGGGCGGTGCTGGCGGCCGAGGAACTGATCGCGCTGCGCGGGCGTACCGGCTGGCGGATGATCCTCGCCGGTGACGGCGAGACCGCGGCCGGGTTGCGTTCGCTCGCCGAGGAGCGCGGCCTGACCGACGTCGTCGAGTTCACCGGCTGGCTCGACGGTCCCGAGGTCGACGCGCTGCTGCGGGAGGCCGACGTCGCCCTGCAGCCCGACCTGCCGACCCGGATGAACCAGCTCTCCACCATGGCCAAGACGGTCGAGTACCTGGGCCGCGGCGTCCCCGTCGTGGCCGCCGACCTGATCGAGACGCACGCGACCGTCGGCGAGGCCGGCCTCTACGTCGCCAACGGCACCCCGGCCGAATTCGCCCAGGCCATCAACACGCTGCTGGACGACCCGGCGATGCGCGACCGGATGCGCAAGATCGGACGCGATCGGTTCCGCGACTTCCTCTCCTGGGAGCATCAGGCGGTGGCCTACGTCGCGGTCTGGCGCCGGCTGCTGAACGTCCCGGCCACGACGCCGCGGATCCCCGGCCAGCGCCGGCCGGCCGGCACGACGACCCGGGTGGACGCGCCGTGACCAGCGTCGTCATCGCCGCCCACAACGAGGCCGCAGTCATCGGGCGCTGCCTGGACACACTGCTCGCGGACGCGGCACCGGGCGAGTTCGACGTGACCGTGGTGGCCAACGGCTGCACCGACGACACCGTGCGGGTGGCGCGCGACCGGGGCGTACGTGTGATCGATCTTCCCGAACCCGGGAAGGCCGGCGCACTGAACGCCGGCGACGAGGTGGCGGTCGGTTTCCCCCGGATCTACCTGGACGCCGACATCAACCTGACCACTTCCGGTCTGCGCGACCTCGTGGCGGCCTGCGCGTCGTCGCCCGCGGCCACCGCCCGGCGCGAACTGGACGTGACCGGGCGGCCGATACCGGTCAGGGCGTACTTCAGCGTGCACCGGCACCTCCCGGCGCTGCGGACCGGCCTGTTCGGCCGCGGCGTGATCGCGCTGTCGGCCGACGGGCGGGCCCGGTTCGAGCGGTTCCCGGACATGGTCGCCGACGACCTGTTCGTCGACTCGCTCTTCACCCTCGACGAGAAACAGCACGTCGACACGGTGGTGTCGGTGGTCGCCACGCCGCTGCGCACCCGCGAACTGGTCCGCCGCCTGATCCGGATCCGGGCCGGCAACGCGGCGATGCGCGCGGCCGCGGCCCGCGGGGAGATCAAGGCGGACGTACGGGCGGCCGGGCGCTCGTCCTGGCTCAAGGACGTCGTCCTGCGCCGCCCGTGGCTCGCCCCCGCCGCCGTCGGCTACGTCGGCATCACCGCCTACGCGGCGTTCCAGGCGAAACGACGCACCGACGTCGACTGGGGACACGACGCCTCCTCCCGGGAAGAAGCGCATGCCTGAGCACATCAACATCCTGTTCCACGGCGTCGGCGAGCCGCAGCGTGAGCTCGAACCGGGCGAGGACGCGTACTGGATCAGCGTCTCGGCCTTTCAATCGATCCTCGACGAGATCCTGTCGTGGTCGTTTCCGGTCAACCTCAGCTTCGACGACAGCAACTCCTCCGACGTCGCGATCGCCCTTCCTCATCTACTGGAGCGGAGACTCACCGCGGAATTCTTCGTCCTCGCCGGGCGCCTCGACGCCCCCGGCAGTCTCGGCGAAGCTGACCTGCGGGAACTGCGGAAGAACGGGATGGCGGTCGGCACCCACGGCATGCACCACCACCCCTGGCGCGGCCTCTCCCCCGCGGCGATCCGGGCGGAACTGGCCGACGCGCGCGACCGGATCGCGGACGTCATCGGTCAGCCGGTGACGCGCGCGGCATGCCCGCTGGGCCGTTACGACCGCACGACCCTCACCGCGCTGCGCCGCCTCGGCTACACGACGGTCTTCACCAGCGACCGTCGCCCGGCCACGCCCGGCGCCTGGTTGCAGCCGCGCTTCAGCGTCTACCACCAGGACACCCCTTCGTCGGTACGGGCGTCGGTCGCCCGCTCCCGGCAGCTGCCCGTCCGCGCCCGCAACGCCGCCGCCACCCTGGTCAAACGCCTCCGCTGACCCGGCGGCGCCGACAACCCCTTTCTCCGGGTACGGCCGTCCGCCGCGAGTCCTCACCCGGCGCCCGGCCCGTCCGCATCCGGTGGGAGCTCCAGCGACATCCGCAGCCCGGTACCGAGCGCCGTGCTGGTCCGCTCCCCCGGCGTGAACCCGGCAGCCAGGTAGAACGCCAGCGCGTGCGGATTGCCGGTGACCCACATCCGCCGATGGCCGGACGCCCGGACCAGGCCGGAGACCCGGTCGACGAGCCGCCGTGCGATCCCGCGCCGCTGCCACCGCGGGTCGACGAAGAGGTCCTCGAGCTCGCACCCGTCGGCGACGGTGGCGAACCCGACGACCTCCTCGCCGGCCAGTGCGACCACCGTGCGGCCCTCGGCGACGCCCTCGCCGGTGAAGACCAGATATTCCGGCGGGCCAGCAACTGCGGGGCGTCCCCGGCGTTGGACAGCGACGCCTCCCGGTAGACACGCCTCAGCTCCGGCAGGTCGGCCGCGACGGCCGGGCGGATGGTGAAGCCGTTCTCGGTCATCAGGCCAATCCACCAGCCGCCCCGGCACCCGTCAACTCACTTGTCGGATCAGTGGCGGCGCCAGTGCCAGTGGTCGCTCGCCGGGGACGAGGTGGTCGTGTCAACCGCGGCGGTCACGACGGCGAGCTCGGTGGACGTCGTGCCGGGCGGGGTCACGCCGGTGCAGCCGCCGGCGTCCGGGCGACCGGTCCGGAAGTACGCCTCCAGGTGCACCGTGCACGCCGGAACCCGTGCGACCGAGCCGTGGATGTCGTCGTCGACGGTGAAGACCGTGCCACCGATCCTTGATTGAACCTGCGCGATCCACTCGTACGGCGTCGGGCTCTCCCACCGGTGCCCGGAGAGCTGCAGTGACCCGCTCGACCGGCGCAGCGTGAACGGCTCTGCGGCCGGGACCGGCCAGCCGGCGCACCGCTGGGTGAAGACGGCCAGCCGCCCGGCGATCGGGAAGTCCATCTGCCAGCTCCGGTACGTCCGCCAGAAGCTGGGGAAGTCGTGCGCGCTGGTGTCGTCGTTGCACAGGATCGCGGTGCCGGCCACGTCGTTGAACTGTTCCGGGCGGTCGGCCGGCGGTTCCGTCGGTTCGGTCTCGTCCTCGTCCGGCCCGATGATCGGCCGCAGCGCGTCCGGCACCGGGTCGCCGCTCTTCGCCGTGGCCAGCGCGGCCAGCCCCGCGGCGGCCTCGGCGTAGGACGGGCTCGGCGCGACGGCCAGGAACGAGGCGAGGCTGCCGTCGATCTCCCGCTCGACGTCGCTGAACACGATCGCGTGCTCGTCGAGCCGGGTCTCGACGCGCCGGACCACGGCGAGCACCTCGCCGGCGGTCCGGCCCAGGTGGTACGTCGCGTTCCGCTCGGCGACCCACGCCGCCCAGCGCGTCGTCTTGCGCTCGTCGGCCGCGGTCGCGTCGTGGAAGCGCGAGTCGAGCCGGTTCGCGGCCGGGCCGACCACGCTGTCCAGCCACATCCGGTCGACCGACTGCGGGTAGAGGCTGCGGTACACCTGACCGAGCAGCGTGCCCCAGGAGACCCCGAAGTAGCTGATCTTCTTCAGGCCGAGCGCGGCCCGCACCCGGTCGAGGTCACGGGCCACGTTGGACGTGGTCAGCTGCGCGAGGAACGAGGCGTTGCTCTGCACGCACGTCTTGTTCTGCAGGGCCTGGAAGTCGTAGATCTTCTGGGCGGTCGCCTCGGAGAGCGGGCCCGACGGGATCTCGGGCGGGACGACGTCCTCACCCGGGTGCGCACATGTGGCCCGGGTACTGTAGCCGACGCCGCGCGGGTCGAAGCCGATCAGGTCGTACCGCTCGTTGAGCTCGGCGAACTGCGCGCTGGTCAGTGCCAGCTCGTGCGGCATCAGGTAGCCGCTGCCACCCGGGCCACCCGGGTTCACCGCCAGACTCCCGCGCTTGTGCTTCTGGTCGGTGGCCCGCAGCCGGGTGATCGCGACGGTGATCTGCTCACCGTGCGGCTTGTGGTAGTCGAGCGGCACGCGCACGGTGCCGCAGTCGGTCCGGGCCAGCAGCGCCCGGACCTTCGGCAGCTCCTCGGCCGGCAACCCGATCGACTCGAGCGCCGCATCCGAATAGGCCACACAGTCACCCCACGTCACCTTGGGTGACGCCGTGCCCGCGGCGGCGGCCGGGCCGGGGACGATCCCCAGGCCGGCCGCGACGACGAGGACCCCGATTCCGGCGGTCAATCGTTTGTGTCGTGTCATACCGAGATTGATACCGATGCGCCGGTCACGTCACCGTCACCACAACCGCCCAGGTCCCTTCCAGCCGCGGCTGCTACGCACCCTCGGCTCGGCCGAGCTGCTGGTGCATCTGGCCCATGATGTGGACCACCGCGACGAACTGGAACACCTTGATCTCGTCGACGGCGAAACTACCGGTGATCATCGGAGGCGGGGCCCACGCGTACACGTCGTCGGGTCCCCATTCCAGGCCGCGGCGGTGGAACGCGCCCATCGCCAGCGCACCCAGCAGATAACGGTCCTGCCCCTCCTCGGTGTTCGGGTCGGCCGTGAGCGCGGCGGCGTCCGGCCACCGCTGACCGAGCCGGCCCTCGAAGGTGTCCAGGTGCCACCAGCCGCCCTGCTCGTCCTCCAGGAACAGGTCACCGAAGAGCGACGCGAACCGTGGCGTTCGGCCGGTCAGATCCAGCCAGTCCCAGGAGGTCAGCGCGCGGGCGTACTGCTCGTCGGTGAATCGCTTGGTCAGTTCCACCGCGCTATTCGACCACGCTGTTTCCTACCGCCCCCGCCCAGCCGTCACGGACCGATCCACAGAGCGAGCCAGCCGGCGATCATGCTGCTCACACCGATCGCCAAGGACAGAATGTCACAGGCGCGTAATCGGGTCGGCTCTCCCGCGCCCGCCGGCTCGGCCACCCGGCGAGGCCTATCGGGATACCGGTACCGAGCCGCCCTCTTGTCCCGGTCCGCACCGAAGATCCTTCGCAACCGGTCAAACCGATGATCATGGCAGCCGATCAGCAACCCGTAACCGGACCGCCTGCATGCCTGTCGCTGTCGCGTGTAGCCACCGCAGCTGAAAGGTGCGATCGCCGAACCGCGCTGTTGAGTGGGATTCGGCGGAGAGCGCTGCCGATGCCGGAGCGCCCACCAGCGCCGCAGATCAGGAGGCTGCTGCGCTGTCGTCGTTCAGCACGTGCCCGGCGGCCGGGGGTCGCCGGGTGACCGCGGCGACGATCAGGGCGGGGAGGAAGGCGGCGATGGCCAGGCCGAGGATCGGGTTGACGTAGTCGAAGCCCAGGTCGGGCCAGGGACGAGCTTGGCGTGGAGGCCGACGAAGACGCCTTCCGGCCAGGGGCGGCCGACCTGCTCGTTGAGCGGCAGCGCACCCAGCGTCAGCGGGAGCGCGCACAACCACGCCGGCAGCACGGCGATGAACGTGGCCCCGCTGTCGCCCTCGGTGCGGCGGCTGATCCACCCGGTGAGCAGCCACCCGACGGTCAGGCCGGCCAGCGCCCCGGCCACCGTCATCGCCCAGAGCCACCACGGCGCGGACCGGGCGAGCGTGGCGTAGAGCGTGCCCGGTTGCAGCCGCACCCGTCCGCCGGAGAGCCGGTCGGCCTCGCGGATCAGACCGTAGCCGTGGTGCGGCCCGGAGGCCAGGACGGTCAGCGCCCAGAACGTGGGCTCCCGCATGGATGAGGTCACGACACGCAAGGTGAAGATGATCTGACCATGCCGCGACAGCGAGGCCCGTCGATGACCGCGCAGCCGCCACGAGCAGCGGGTGACGCGAGCCGGGCAGCCGCCACGAGCAGCGGGTGACGCGAGCCGGGCAGCCGCCACGAGCAGCGGGTGACGCGAGCCGGGCAGCCGCTACGACCAGCGGGTGACGCTGGCCGGCCCCGGGGTCTCGCGCAGGCGGGACGGGGTCAGCAGGTCCCGGGTGGCGGCCCGGCTCGGTTTCTTGCCGAGGACGGCCCGGCTGGACTCGCGCAGGAGCACCGCGGCCCAGAACGCCGACGCGCGCAGGGCGCCGTGGCGGCGACGGTGCAGCCGGACCTTGTTCAGGGTCAGCAGCGCCCACAGGCCCGGGGACACCCGGGAGTCACCTTCCAGGTGGACCGCTCGCGCCTCCGGGACGTAACGGGTGCGCAGCCCGGCGTCCCGCGCGCGGAGGGCAAAATCGGTCTCCTCGGAGTAGAGGAAGTAGCCCTCGTCCCACGGTCCGATCCGGGCGAAGCACTCGGCGCTGATCAGCTGGGTGGAGCCTTCCGCCCAGTCGGTGAACGTCTCCGCCTCGTACGCGGACGGGGTCGTGATGATCTCGCCGAGCAGGCGGGAGCGGCCGGCGCGGCGTGCCCCGAGGAGAGCGTCGCCCAGCATTCGCAGGGTGCTCGGCTCGCGGCGCTGGGTGTGGATGAGGTGGCCGTCGCCGTCGACCAGGTTCGGGACGGCGATGCCGGTGCCGGGCTCCCGCAGGGCTTGCAGCAGGCGCGGCACGCAGCCGGGGGTGAGGCGTACGTCCGGGTTGAGGACGAGGATCGCGTCGTGGGCCGGGGACGCGGCGACCGCGGCGTTGATGCCGGCCGCGTAGCCCGCGTTGCGGCCCATCTCGACGACGGTCGCCTCCGGTGCCAGCGAGCGGATCAGCTCGACGCTGTTGTCCTTCGAATCGTTGTCGGCGACCGTGAGGTGCCATTTCATGCCGTCGAGGCCGGTGCGCAGCCCGGCGATCAGGTCGGGAATCAGCCGTTCGCTGTTGTAGGAGACGACCGCCACCAGAATCGTCATCGCGACGCGATCCTCGCCTTCAGTCCGCGGAGCACTTTCCCGGTGCGGCCGCTCTTCAGTTTCTCCCCCAGCGCGCCCTGTTTGAGCGAGCGGGTCACCGCGCTCTGCGTGCGGCGGGCGGTGGTGACCGTCCAGGAACGGCCGACTCGGCCGGCCGCGACCGGGGTCTCGTCGTTCATCAGCCGGGTCTTGTAGAGCGCCTCGGATTTCCCGAGGTCGATCTGGCGGATGCCGTCGGCGGCACCGGCCTCGGCCATCCGCAGGCAGAGCAGAATGCCGGCCGAGTATTTCGACAGGTCCTGGTCGTAGGCGGGGAACCAGTAGGCGAGCACGGACGGGCTGCGCAGGCCCAGGTGCGCGGCGACCGGGCGGTCACCGGCGTAGACGGTGGAGACGACCGCGCGGCAGTCGTCCGAGGCCGACGACTGCAGTTCTTCCAGCACGCCGGCGATCCAGGGGGTGGCGAAACGGTCGTACTGCTGGGTGCGCAGGTATTGCGCGGATTTCCATTCCCGCAGGGCGGCGAGCGCTTCCGGGGAACGGTCGTCCCAGACGAATCTCTCGTCGCCCACCTCGCGGGCCATCTTCCGCTGTTTCCGCAATGTCTGCTTCACCACGTCACCCGCGACATTGCGATTTTCGACGTACGCCGTATAGCCGTTCTCGATGTTCATCAGCGGCGACGGCGAAATCGTCGTGTGGTGTTCCACGAATTGTCCGGCCATCAGGTGGTCGTATTCGAGAACCGGCAGCCGGCACGCTTTCAACAGCTCTTTCGCGTCGCACTCCGAGCCGCGCCGGAGAACGAGCCCCTGACAGTCGCTGATCCCGAATCCGATCGGCACCCCGATGACGCGGTTACGCACCTCGAACGGGAAGAATCCGGCGATGCCGTCGGACTCCTCCAGTACCGCCACGCGGGCGGCCGGGCGCTGCCGGGCGACCGCGAGGGTGAACTCCGGTGCCAGGAACGGGTTCTGCAGCGTGGGTTCGTCCTTGCGGAACTGCCGCCACGCGGTCAGCTCGCCCGGGCCGAGCTCGTCGGGCCGGACCACGGTGATCCTCACTGGGTGATTCCCGGCACGGAGGGGCGGCCGAGGGCGCGGTAGTCCCAGCCCGCGGCGGCCCAGTGGGCGGGGACGAGCGCGTGCCGGCCGTCGACGATCCGGGTGCGGCGCACCACCGCGGCCATCGCCGACGGGGAGATCTCGCGGAACTCGTTCCACTCGGTGAGCAGGACGACCACGTCCGCGTCCCGGGCCGCGTCGAGCGCGTTGGTGGCGTAGCCCAGCTCGGGGTGCACGCGCTTGGCGTTGTCGAGCGCGGCCGGATCGAAAACGGTCACGACCGCTCCCATCCGGTGCAGCGTGGCGGCCACGTCGAGGGCCGGCGCGTCCCGGATGTCGTCGGAGTTCGGCTTGAACGCGGCGCCGAGCGCGGCGACCCGCTTGCCGGCGACGTCCCCGCCGCAGAGTTCGACGACCAGGTCGACGGTACGGGCGCGGCGCCGCCGGTTGATGCCGTCGATCTCGCGCAGGAAGCCGACCGCCTGTCCGACGCCCAGCTCCTCGGCCCGGTGCGCGAACGCACGGATGTCCTTGGGCAGGCACCCGCCGCCGAAGCCGAGCCCGGGGCGCAGGAACTTCCCACCGATCCGCTCGTCGTAGGCGAGCGCCTCGGCCAGGTCGTGCACGTCGGCGCCGGTCGCCTCACAGACCTCGGCCATCGCGTTGATGTAGGAGATCTTGGTGGCCAGGAACGAGTTCGCGGCGACCTTCACCAGTTCGGCCGTCTGCAGGTCGGTGACCTTCACCGGGACGTCCTGGGCCAGCACCGGCTGGAACGCGGCGCGCAGCTGCTCCTCGGCCCACGCCGAGGTGACGCCGAAGACCAGGCGGTCGGGTTTCATCGTGTCGTCGACGGCGAAACCCTCGCGCAGGAACTCCGGGTTCCATGCCAGTTCGACCTGGTCACCGGCGGGTGCGGTGGTGCGCAGCAGCTCGGCCAGGCGCGCGGCGGTGCCGACCGGGACGGTGGACTTGCCGACCACCAGCGTGCGCCGGGACAGGTGCGGAGCGAGGCTCGTGACGGCCGCGTCGACGTACCGCAGATCAGCGGCCTCGGAATCAGCCCGCTGGGGCGTACCGACGCAGAGGAAATGGACGTCGCCGAAGGCGGCGGCCTCGCCGAAGTCGGTCCCGAAGCGCAGCCGGCCGGACTCCAGGGCCTTGGTCAGCAGCTCGGGCAGGCCGGGTTCGAAGAACGGGACCTCGCCCGCGGCCAGCTTCGCGATCTTGCTCGTGTCGACGTCGACACCGAGCACCTCGAAGCCCATGACCGCCATGCAGATCGCATGGGTGGCGCCGAGATAGCCGGTGCCGATCACGGTGAGGCGGGGACGTGCGGTCATCAATAAGCTCCCGAGCTGCGCACGACGGCGCTGACGGTACGGAACAGAATGGCCAGGTCCATGGCGAGCGACCAGTTCTCCACGTAGCTGAGGTCGAGCCGGATCGACTCCTCCCAGGACAGGTCGGAGCGGCCGGAGACCTGCCACAGACCGGTGAGGCCGGGCTTGACGACGAGCCGGCGCAGCATGTCCGACGGGTACCCGGCGACCTCGCGAGGCAGCGGCGGGCGCGGGCCGACCAGGGACATGTCGCCCTTGACGACGTTGAGCAGCTGCGGCAGCTCGTCGACGGAGAAGCGGCGCAGGAAGTGGCCGATCGGCGTGATCCGCGGATCGTCCTTGATCTTGAACAGCTCGCCGTCGTGCTCGTTCCTCGCCTGCAGCTCGGCGAGCCGCGCCTCGGCGTCGACCACCATCGTGCGGAACTTGTAGAGCATGAACGTGCGGCCGTCCTTGCCGACCCGCTCCTGCTTGAAGACCGCCGGGCCGCGGCCGCCCTTGCCCCACATCACCAGGCCGGCGACGGCGAGCAGGATCGGCGACAGCAGGAAGAGCAGCAGGATCGCGCCGACCCGGTCGAAGGTGGCCTTGAAGAACCGGGCGCTGCCCTTGAGCTTCGGGTGCTCGACGTGCAGCATCGGCAGGCCGTCGACCGGGCGGATCGTGGTGCGGTCGCCGGCGACGTCGACCAGGGTGCTGGCCACGATCAGGTCGATGTCGTCGCGTTCCAGCTGCCAGGCGAGCCGGCGCAGAGCCGGGCCGTCGATCTCCGGGCACGCCAGCACGATCACGGTGTCCGCGTCGGCCCTGGTCACGGCCGAGTCGACCTTGTCGAACGTGCCGTAGACCGGCGGCATGCCGGCGGCGAACGTCTGCGGGGTCGGGGTGGCCGGCAGCACGGCGCCGATCACGCCGAGCCCGTGGTAACGCTCGCGGCGCAACCGGCGGGTCATGTCGGAGACCGCCTGCTCGTGGCCGACCAGCAGGACCCGGTGCAGCCGGTTGCCGCGGCCCCACGAGCGGTGCAGGCGCTGCCGGAAGAGGTAGCGGGCACCCAGGTCGACGACGATGGCCAGCGGCAGCGCGATGCTGACGTAGCCACGGGCCAGGCGCAGGTCGAAGGCGAACGAGACGATGGCCAGCGCGGCGGTGAGCGCCACGCCGGAACGGAACACCCGGGCGTACTCGTCGGTGCCGACGAAGAGGTGGCGCGGCTCGTAGGCGCGGTTCGCCGACAGGCAGATCACCCAGGCGATCGGCAGCAGCGCGGTCAGGAGGATGTAGCCTCTCAGGTTCGGCTCGTCGCCGGCCGGGCCGAAGCGCAGGACCAGGGCCCAGCACGCGGCGCCGAGCCCGACGACGAGGTCGATCAGATAGAGCATCCGGGCATACCGGCTCTGCCAGCCCGCCCGGGTCTCGCCGGCTCGTTTACCCCGCCGGATGCCGAGCGCTCGTTCGCTCAGATCGACGGTGGCCAGCGACTCGATTGTCTGCACGCCTCTGCCCCCATTGGCTGCGGTCAATCCATTGCCAAAGAAATAGTAGAATCCGGACAAGCCGGATACGCCAGGCGCCGAAACGCTCGCTTAGCTTAGAGTGGTCAGTCGATCACGTGTAGGCAACCCACCGGACACATGAGACAGACTTCCGAACCGTGCCCCGTCCGCGCTACACCTTTCCGGCCGCCGGGATTGGCGGTTCGGACGAGGCTCAAAGGCGACCGTCCAGTTCGGAGCCCACCGCCGTACTATGGTGATCTATGCAGGTCAATCGCTCGCGACGAATGATTGACTGTCGTCATCTCGACGCATTGTCTCCACATGGTCACGACACGTGTCGTACCGCGGCAACAGCCCGGCCGCAAGAGCCTCGGACAGCGTCGGCGCGCCGGCGTCCTTGGGCGACAGCAGCGGTGCCCCGGCCGGCCAGGTGATCCCCAGCTCCGGGTCGAGCGGGTGCACGCCGTGCTCGTGACCCGGGCGGTACGTCGCCGAGCAGAGATACGTCACGACGGCGCCCTCGGTCAGCGAGCAGAACGCGTGCCCGAGCCCTTCACTGAGGTAAACGGCGCGCCGGTCGGTGTCGTCCAGCCGCACCGACTCCCACTGGCCGAACGTGGGCGAGCCCACCCGGATGTCCACGACCACGTCCAGGACCGCGCCCGAGACACACGTCACGTACTTGGCCTGGCCGGGCGGGACGTCGGCGAAGTGGACACCGCGCACCACGCCCGCGGCCGACGTGGAGAGGTTCGCCTGGGCCAGGTCGAGCGGGTGCCCGACGACGGCGGCCAGATGGTCGAAGCGGTACCACTCGAGGAAGGTGCCACGGTCGTCGCCGAACTGCGCGGGGGTGATCTCCCACGCGCCCGCGATGCTCAATGGGCGGATCTTCACAGCGCTCCCCCGTACGGGCCGGTCTCCAGCAGACGCTCCAGGTAGACGCCGTAGCCGCTCTTCAGCAGCGGACGGGCCAGCGCACGCAGCTCGGCGTCGGAGATGAAGCCGAGCCGCCACGCGGCCTCCTCGACACAGCCGATCTTGAGACCCTGGCGTTCCTCGATCACGCGTACGTACTCCGAGGCCTGCACCATCGACTGGAAGGTGCCGGTGTCCAGCCACACCGTCCCGCGGTCGAGCACGGTCACGTCGAGCCGGCCGCGCCGCCGGTACTCCTCGTTCACTCCCGTGATCTCCAGCTCGCCTCGTGCGCTGGGCTCCAACGCGTCGGCGATCTGCACCACGTCGGCATCGTAGAAGTAGAGGCCCGGGACGACGTACGTCGACTTGGGCTTCTCCGGTTTCTCCTCGATGGACAGCACCTTGCCGGACTCGTCGAACTCGACGACGCCGTACCGCTCGGGGTCGGCGACCGGGTAGGCGAAGACGCGGCCGCCGACCGGCTCGGCGAAGTGCGACAGCTGCCGGCCGAGGCCGACGCCGTGGAAGATGTTGTCGCCGAGGATCAACGCGACCGGCTCGTCACCGATGAAATCGCGACCGATCCGGAACGCCTGGGCGATCCCGTCCGGTTTCGGTTGTTCGGCATAAGAAAGGACCAGTCCGAATCGGCTGCCGTCACCGAGCAACCGTTCGAAATGGGGTTGATCCTCGGGCGTGGTGATGACCAGGATCTCCCGAATTCCGGCGGAGACCAGCGTGGTCAACGGGTAGTACACCATCGGTTTGTCAAAAATTGGCATCAGCTGTTTCGACATGGCCATCGTGATCGGCCACAGCCGGGAGCCGGTGCCACCGGCAAGGAGGATTCCGCGCACCGACGAAGACTAAACACAGTGGAGGCGGTAGTACACTCGCCCGCTGTGCAGATTCTTGTGACCGGGGGCGCCGGTTTCATCGGTTCGGCCTATGTCCGGGCGGTACTAAAGGATGAATTCGCCGGGATGACCGGCGCGTCGGTGACCGTCCTGGACCTGTTGTCCTATTCCGGCAACCGGGCGAATCTGCCGGTGACGGATTCCCGACTCAACTTCGTGCAGGGCGACATCGGCGACGCCGCGCTGCTGCGTGAGCTGCTGCCCGGCCACGACGCGATCGTCCACTTCGCCGCCGAGTCCCACGTGGACCGGTCGATCAACAGCGCGGTTCCGTTCGTGACGACCAACGTGCTCGGCACGCAGGTGCTCCTCGACGCCGCGCGGGCCGCCGGGATCGGCCGCTTCCTGCACGTCTCGACCGACGAGGTGTACGGGTCGATCGACGAGGGATCGTGGACGGAGACGTGGCCACTGGCGCCGAACTCGCCGTACGCGGCCTCGAAAGCCTCTTCTGATCTTCTGGCCCTCGCGGCGCACCGGACGCACGGCATGGACGTCGTCGTCACCCGCTGCTCCAACAACTACGGCACGCACCAGTTCCCGGAAAAGGTCATCCCGCTCTTCGTGACCAATCTGCTCGACGGCAAGAAGGTTCCGCTCTACGGCGACGGCGGCAACATCCGCGACTGGCTGCACGTCACCGACCACGTCCGCGGCATCCAGTTCGCCCTCGAGAAGGGACGCGCCGGCGAGGTCTACAACATCGGCGGCGGCACCGAGCTGACCAACCGGGCGCTGACCGGCCTGCTCCTGGAGGCGTGCGGCGCGAGCTGGGACATGGTCACCCCGGTCCAGGACCGCAAGGGGCACGACCGGCGCTACTCGCTCGACATCTCCAAAATCAACACCGAATTGGGGTACGAGCCGCAGATCACGCTCTCCCAAGGACTGGCCGACACGGTGGCCTGGTACCGGGAGAACCGTGCCTGGTGGGAGCCGCTCAAGGCCCGGGCCGGCCTCTGATGCGCTGGCTCATCACCGGCGCGGGCGGAATGCTCGGCCGTGACCTGCAAACCGTCCTCGACGGTCAGGACGTGCTCGCGGCGACCCGGGCCGACCTGGATATCCGGGACTTCGAGGCCGTCCGGGACGCGGTCGAGGGCGTGGACGTCGTGATCAACGCGGCCGCGTGGACCGACGTGGACGGCGCCGAGACGTCCGAGGACGCCGCCACCGCGATCAACGGTGCTTCCTGCCTCGCGCGCGCGGCCGGCAGACGTCTCATCCACATCTCCACCGACTACGTCTTCGACGGGACCGCGACCACGCCGATCCCCGAGGACACGCCGCGGGCGCCGCTCAACGCGTACGGGCGGAGCAAGGCGGTGGGCGAGGAAGCGGTGCTGGCGGCGGGTGGCTTCGTGGTCAGAACCGCTTGGCTGTACGGCGAACACGGGCCGAACTTCGTCCGCACCATGCTCCGGCTCGCGGCCCAACGCGACACGCTCGACGTCGTCGACGACCAGGAAGGGCCGCCGACCTGGTCCGCAGCGCTCGCCCAGCAGCTGGTGGCGCTGGCCCGGTCCTCCGCCGCGCCCGGCATCTACCACGGCACCGCCGCGGGGTCGACGACGTGGTGCGGGCTGGCTCGGGCGGTGTTCGAGGAGGCGGGTCTGGACCCTTCCCGCGTACGGGCGACGACCAGTGACCGCTTCGTGCGCCCGGCCCGGCGGCCACCCTACAGCGTGCTCGGTCACGGTCGCTGGGCCGGAACCGGGGTGGCGCCGCTGACGGACTGGCGCGCGATGCTGACCGAGGCCATGCCGGCTCTGTTGTAGCCGGCTCCGTTGCGGCCGGCTCCGTTGTAGCCGGCTCCGTTGCGGCCGGCTCCGTTGTAGCCGGCTCCGTTGCGGCCGGCTCCGTTGTGGCCGGCTCCGTTGCGGCCGGCTCCCTCGGAGCCGGCTCTGTCGTAAATCTGGCTCGCGTCGGTCGTGGGCGGATTTTGTCGTACCCGCGCCCGAGAATGTGGGCATGGGTAACGACGCGCTCACTCTCCTCGCATCCGTGCTCCTGGCCGTCCTGGCCACCAGGCTGTTCGCGCTGCTGGTGGCCGCGTTCGTGGGCGGTCCCGAGCGGCCGCCCACGGTCAGGTGCCGTGGCCTTCCGGTGCGCCGGCGCGCCCGGGCAGCAGCAGCGTCACCGCGAGCAACAACGGCAGGGACAGGGCCACCGAGCTCGCGACCTGGTGGAAGGGCGGGAAGGCGTCCAGGTGGACGGCGTGCCACAGGAAGTGCTCCGCGCTGAAGACCAGCCACGCGCCGCCCGCGGTCGCCCGCAGGGCCGGCCGGCGCAACGCCGCGACCGAGAGCACCAGCAAGGCGAGGTAAAGGCCGCCCACGTCCCGGACGAGATGCTCGTCGTAAGGGCCGAGCGCCGACACCCAGTGGGCGCCCGGCCAGGGAAAGTCCCGGTAGAACGAGAGGGGGAAGGCTCCGGCCCAGACACCGACGAGCGCAGCGTTCAGCGCCAGCACCGTCGCCGCGATCCCTTTCCCGGCGTCCCACGGCGTCGTTGCCGTGCCCACACTTCTGGCCGGGGCCGGGTTGTGCGCTGTCGTCATCCGAGCTCGGCCAGCCACTGGTCGAACGTCTGGGTGCCGCGCAGGCCCGGCCCCTCCGGCAGGGCGCCGCCGGACCGCATCGCCTTACCCGCCGCACCCGGCAGCGGGAAACTCAGCACCCACTTGCGCGGGCCGCGCCGCCGCGAGACCTTCCGGACCAGATCCGCCATCTGCAGCGCCTCCGGGCCGGCGATCTCCGGCGCCATGCCACGCGGCTCACCCTCGGCGAGCCGGACCAGCTCCACGGCCACCTCACGGGCGGCCACCGGCTGACTCAGCATCACCGGAACCGCCGCGACCGGCCCGCCGAAGCGCGTCAGCATCTGCAGCGCGAACTCGTGGAACTGCGTCGCCCGCAACACGGTCACCGGAACCGGCCCGTCCAGCGCCACCCGCTCCTGCTCCAGCTTCGCCTGGTAGTAACCCCACGGCACCCGATCGATCCCGACAATCGACACCAGCACGTGGTGCTTCACCCCGGCCCGCAGCTCCGCCGCCTGCAGGTTCCGCGTGACCGTCCCGAAGAACCGGGTCGCCTTCGCCGCGTTCAACGTCCCGATGTTCGACACGTCGACCACCACGTCGGCGCCGCGCAACGCCTCGTCCAGCCCCTTGCCCGTGACCAGGTCCACGCCCCGCGCCCGGGACATCACCACCACGTCGTGGCCTGCGTCGCTCGCCGCCGCGACCACCCGTTCGCCGAGCCATCCGGTGCCGCCCGCTACCGCGATCCGCATCTCCGTCACCCTTCCTCGCGTCACTGTCACCGCAAGGACTGACCACCCCGGAGGGATGTGACACCGTGTGGCCCACCCCACACCGCACCAACCCGAACACCCCCGCTGACCAGCCACGCAGCACCGGCTGCGGCCCCCGCGGTCCTACCCGAGCCCGAACACCCCATGAGCCGGCCGCGCCGTGCTGCGCAGGCTGGGCGCCAGCGGTCCTACCAGCGCCCGAAACACCCCTGAGGACCCGCCGCGAGGCTCCCGGCCCCGCCGCGCGTCGCCTCCCCTGGGCGCCCGTTTCAGCTCCTGTCCCGGTACGCGCCCGGCCACGGCCCCGGCGCCTGCTCGGGCAGCTCCACGGTCTCCGTCTCGGTGCGGTAGATCCGCAGGCCACGGGCCTGGTAGTTGGCGAGCGCGGCCGGCCCGTCGAGGGTGCAGGTGTGCAGCCAGACGCGGCCGACGGCGGGCAGCCCGGGCCAGCGCTCGCCGAGCGACCAGGCCCGCTCCAGCCCGGTGGTGAGCAGCCAGCCGCCGATCCGCCGGCCGGTGAACTGCGGGAGCAGCCCGAAGTACACGATCTCGACCGCGCCGGGCCGGGTGCCGTCCAGCTCGACGTAGCCGGCCGGGGTCCCGCGCACGTAGCCCACCCACGTCTCCACGCCCGGCCGGTCCAGGTATTCCTGCCACTGCTGCCGGCTCCAGGCGAGGCGGTCGGTCCAGAACCAGTCGCCGCCGACCGAGGCGTAGAGGAAACGGTTCAGCTCCGGCGACGGCACCTCGGCGCGCTTGATCTCCACCGGCACGGCGGGCGCCGCCCCACCTCCGGCCTGCGCCGGCTCGGTCTGCTCCAGATACCAGGTAGTGATCTCCACCCCGCCATGATCACTATTCCCGGCGGTCCGCGCCGCGACAGGCTTCACATCGAACCCCACCCCTTTCCCGTACGTCGTGAGCCGCCCCACCCGCATCCCGACGCTCACGCGACCTCGATTCCGTCACCGGCCGGTCGCGCGCCGGCCGACACGTGATTACCGGCACCGATATCTTGGCCCGATGGCGTACATCGATCTCGGCGTCGACGAGCAGGCCTTGCCCGGCATCCAGGGACTTCTCACGTACCGGCCGGAGACGGCCACCCCGCTGATGGCCCTCGCGGAAACCCTCCTGCGCGGTCCGAGCTCCCTCACCCGCGGCGAACGTGAGCTGATCGCCGCCCACGTCTCCGCGCTCAACGAGTGCGACTTCTGCCGCGACTCCCACGCCGCGGCCGCCGCCGCACAACTCCCGGACGGCATGACCCTGGTCGAGCAGGTTCGCGCGGATCCGTCGTCCGCCCCTGTTTCTGCGAGGCTGCGGGCTCTCCTGCACATCGCCGAGGCGGTCCGCCGAGACGGCCGAGCGGTCACCGAGCCGTTGATCGCCGAAGCCCGATCCGCCGGCGCCACCGACCTCGAGATCCACGACACAGTCCTGATCGCCGCGGCCTTCGCCATGTTCAACCGTTACGTGGACGGCTTGGGAACCCGCACCCCGGACGATCCACAGGCCTACGAGTTGGGCGCGCAGCGCATCACCGCTGTCGGGTACACCGCCGGTCGAGCCCCCGACGCCGCCACCGACCGCCCCGGCTGACCCGGCATGGTGACCGGGCAAGCCGCGTGCGGAAGGTGGCCGGCCGCGGCGGTGCGGGGAGGCCGGGACCTCGGCACCGCTGTCGACGGCAGGCACCGCGTCGACTTTTGCATGGAGCGACAAAAGTTCGGTCCATTGAGAACGAAGGTGTGGACCTCGCCGACGGAAGAGTCCTAACGTGACGGCCAACACAGCACGGATCGTGAGGTGGCTGTCGTGGTACCGATTCTGCGTGCGCTCCGGGACGACGGTCCGGTGTCCCGGGCCGAGCTCGGCGACCGCCTGGGGCTGACCCGCCCCCGGCTGACCAGCGAGATAGAACGCCTGATCAAGGCCGGATTCATCACCGAGGCGGGGATGGCCGCGTCGCGGGGCGGCCGGCGGTCGACGCTGGTGGAGATCCACCCGCGGCTGCGGTTCGCGGCGGTGGACCTGGGGGCCGGTTCGATCGACGTCGAGGTGGTCAACGGCCGGTTGGAGACCCTGGCGGCGTACCGGGAGCCGGCCGACGTCCGCAAGGGACCGAAACCGATCCTGCACCGCGTCGGCGAACTGCTCGCCAAGGCCCGCGCCGAGGGCCTCTACGACCGCCTGGACGGGGTGGGGATCGGCGTCCCGGGCCCGGTCAGTTTCCGTGACGGCGTGCCGGTGTCGCCGCCGATAATGCCCGGCTGGGACCGCTATCCGGTGCGGGAACTGCTCGCCCGCGAGCACGGCTGCCCGGTCGTCGTCGACAACGACGTCAACATCATGGCGGTCGGGGAGCGTCACGGCGGGGTGGCCCGGTCGGTCGACGACTTCCTGTTCGTGAAGATCGGCACCGGGATCGGGTGCGGGATCCACCTGTCGGGCGGCGTCTACCGCGGGGTGGACGGGTGCGCCGGCGACATCGGGCACATCCAGGTCGACGCGAACGGGCCGACCTGTTCGTGCGGCAACACCGGCTGTCTGGAGGCCGTGTTCAGCGGTGCCGCGCTGGCCCGGGACGCGCTGGCCGCGGCCCGGTCGGGGGCGTCGCCCGCGCTCGCCGAGCGTCTGACCCGCAGCGATCAGCTCAGTGCCCGGGATGTCGCCGTGGGCGCGGCCGAGGGGGACGTGGTCTGCATCAAGCTGATCCGGGAGGGCGGGCGCCGGGTCGGTGGGGTGCTGGCGGCGCTGGTCAGCTTCGCCAATCCGTCGATGATCGTCATCGGGGGCGGGTTGGCGCAGTTGGGCCATGTACTGCTGGCCGAGATCCGCAGTGTGGTCTACCGCCGCTCCCTGCCGCTGGCCACCGGCAACCTGCCCGTGGTCCTGTCCGAACTGAGCGGCCGTGCGGGCGTGACCGGCGCGGCCGTGCTGGCCAGCGACGCCGCGTTCGAGCAGATCCCATGAGCGAGCTTGCGCGCCAATCACGGGGCTCGGTCGAGAACTCGTGCCGGCGCCCGAGCGCAGCGGAGGTGGCGGCATGAGCGAGATCCTCACGCTCACCGACGTGGTGAAGACGTTTCCGGGGGTTCGCGCGCTTGACGGCGTACACCTCAATGTTCTTGAAGGTGAAGTTCATTGCCTGCTGGGGCAGAACGGCGCCGGGAAGTCCACGCTGATCAAGGTCCTCGCCGGGGTTCACCATGCCGACGCGGGCGAGGTCCGGTGGCGGGGCGAGCCGTTCGCGCCGTCCAGTCCGCAGGCCGCGATGCGTGCCGGGATCGCCACCATCTACCAGGAGTTGGACCTGGTCGACGACCTGTCGGTGGCGGAGAACGCGTTCCTCGGGCACGAGCCGTCCCGGTTCGGGTTCACCCGGCGTCGCAGCGCCGCCGCACAGACCCGCGCGATCCTGACCAAACTCGGTCACCCGGAGATCTCGCCGCGCCGCCTGATCCGGGATCTCCCCGCTGCGGGGAAGCAGATCGTCAGCATGGCCCGCGCCCTCTCCCATGACGCCCGGCTGATCGTGATGGACGAGCCGAGCGCGGTGCTGGCCCACGACGAGGTGGCGAACCTGTTCCGGATCATCCGGGAGCTGACCGCGAACGGCATCGCGGTCGTCTACATCTCGCACCGGCTCGCCGAGATCCGCGAGATCGGTGACCGCGTCACGGTCCTCAAGGACGGCCGCACGACTGCCGCGGGTCTGCCCGCCACCACGCCGACCAGGGAACTCGTCGGCAGGATGACCGGACGATCCTTCGAGTACGTCTTCCCGCCGCGGCTGGCCGCCGAGGAAGAGACGTCACCGATCCTCACCACCGAGAACCTCACCCGGGCCGGAGAGTTCGCCGACGTCAACCTGACGGTCCGCCCCGGCGAGATCGTCGGCATCGCCGGCCTGGTCGGCTCCGGCCGCTCGGAACTCCTCGAAACGATCTTCGGGGCACGCCGGGCCGACCGCGGCACGGTGACCCTGAACGGTCACCGGATCACCGGCGTCGGCAGCGCGGTCCGGCACGGCATGGGCATGGCCCCCGAGGAGCGCAAGAGCCAGGCGCTGCTGCTCGACGAGCCGGTCTACAAGAACATGACCCTGGCCTCGTTCACCGGTTTCGCCCGGGCCGGGTTCACCGCCGACCGCGACGAGCGGGCCGCCGCCGGGCGCACCGCCGACCGGCTGGACCTGCGCCCGCGCGACGTGGACCGCCCGGCCCGCACCCTTTCCGGCGGCAACCAGCAGAAGGTCGTCGTCGGCCGGTGGCTGCTCAAGGAGAACACCCGGCTGCTGCTGCTCGACGAACCGACCCGGGGCGTCGACGTCGGCGCCCGGGCCGAGCTCTACCAGGTCATTCACGATCTCGCGGCGACCGGGGTGGGCGTGCTGCTGGTCTCCAGCGAGGTGCCGGAGGTGCTCGGGCTCGCCGACCGGGTGCTGGTGATGCGCGAGGGCCGGCTGATCCACGAGGCGCCGGCCGGCGAACTGGACGAGGACACCGTGCTCGACCTCGTGATGGCGGGGTCGCTGATGGAGGGCGAAGCCGCATGACCGCCGAAGCCGCACTCCCGCGCAAGACCGACAACGACGGGCTGCTGCGCAACCTCGGCCTGGCCGGGGTGCTGATCGCGCTGATCGTGATCGGCGTGGTGACCCGGCCCGAGCTCTACTCCGACCCGTCCTGGGTGAAGAACAACATCCTCACGATCCTGCAGCAGGCGTCGGCGATCGGCGTGGTCACGGTCGGCATGACGTTCGTGATCATCGGGGGTGGGATCGACCTGTCGGTGGGCGCGATCATCGCGCTGGCCGGGGTGTGGTCGACCACCCTGGCGACGCAGAGCTACGGCGCGGGCGGCATGGTCTTCACCGCGCTCGTCGTGGGAGTCGCCGTGGGGCTGGTCAATGGCGCGCTCATCGCGTACGGCAAATTGGTTCCTTTCATCGCGACGCTCGCCATGCTGGTCTCGGCCCGCGGTCTGGCCGCCCAGATCTCCGGCAAGCAGACGCAGGTCTCCGCGAACGACACGATCAACGGCATCGCCACCACGAAACTGATCGGGATCCCGTTGCTCGTCTGGATCCTGGCGCTGGTCGTCGCGGCGGGCTGGGTGCTGCTGAACCGGACGACGTTCGGCCGGCGCACGGTCGCGGTCGGCGGCAACCCGGAGGCGGCCCGGCTCGCCGGCATCAACGTCAAGCGGCACACGCTGCTGCTCTACGTGCTCTCCGGGCTGTGCTGCGGAATCGCCGCGATCATGCTGACCTCGCAGGCCACCAGCGCCCAGGCGGCGATGGCCAACCTCTACGAACTCGACGCGATCGCCGCGGCGATCATCGGCGGCACGCTGCTCTCCGGCGGCCGCGGCACCATCGTCGGCGCCCTCTTCGGGGTGCTGGTGTTCTCCACGATCACCAACCTGTTCGCCATCAACAACCTCGCCACCGAGGTCCAGAACATGGTCAAGGGCGGCATCATCGTGGCCGCCGTGCTCCTTCAGCAGTTCCGCTACCGCTCCCTCACCAACCTCCTCAGGAGGAGAAATGACACCGATAAGTCGTAGGCGCATCCTTCTCGGCAGCGCGGCAGCCGGCGCCGGCCTGGCGCTCACCGCCTGCACCAGCAACGACACCGGCGACAACACGCAGGTGAAGACCGACACCGTCGGGCAGAACCCGAACGCCGCCCCCGGTCAGAAAGTGATCATCGGATTCTCCGCGCCGGCCGCCGACCACGGCTGGATCGCGGCGATCACCAACAACGCGAAAGCGCAGGCCGCGGCGTACTCCGACGTGGAACTGCGCCCGGTCGAAGCCGGCGCCGACGCCGCCGCCCAGCGCGCCGCCCTCTCCACCCTGATCGCGCAGAAGCCGAATGTGATCGTCATGCTCCCGCACGACGGCAAGGAGCTGAACGCGACCGGGCTCGAGGCGATGAAGGCCGGCATCCCGGTGGTCAACCTGGACCGCGCGTTCCCGTCGGCGGCCGCGTACCGGCTGCAGATCAAGGGTGACAACTACGGCATGGGGCTGGCCGCCGGGCAGTACATCGGTGAGCAGCTCAAGGCCAAGGGCGTCAGCAACCCGATCATCGGCGAGATTCCCGGCATCGACTCCCTGGAACTCACCCAGGAGCGCACCAAGGGCTTCAACGACGCCCTCGCCACGTTCGGGTTCAAGGTCGCCAACCGGCGCCCGGCCGAGTT
This sequence comes from Actinoplanes sp. NPDC020271, assembly GCF_044388125.1. Lineage (NCBI taxonomy): Bacteria > Bacillati > Actinomycetota > Actinomycetes > Micromonosporales > Micromonosporaceae > Actinoplanes > Actinoplanes sp. NPDC020271. The sequence goes on along the minus strand of NZ_JBIRWQ010000026.1, from coordinate 56,552 downwards.
CACCGCCGACTCCGGGCAGGCCGCCGCGACCGCGCTGCTGCAGGCCCTGCCGAAGATGGACGCGCTCTGGAACCACGACGACGACCAGGGCATCGGCGTGCTCGCCGCGATCAAACAGGCCAACCGCAACGAGTTCTTCATGGTCGGCGGCGCCGGCTCGAAGGCCGCGATCGATCAGATCACCAAGGACGACACCGTGCTCAAGGCGACGGTCACCTACAGCCCGTCGATGGCGTCGTCGGCGATCAGCCTGGCCCGGCTGATCGGCCAGGGCCGGGGCATGTCCGACCTGGTCGAGCTGCAGGTGCCGAAGGAGATCACGCTCGCCTCGGAAACGATCACCAAGGACAACGCTTCGAAGTACGCGAAGCTCGGCTTCTAGGAGCACAGATGTCGGAACCGCTGCGCGTCGGCATGGTCGGCTACGCGTTCATGGGGGCCGCGCACTCGCAGGCGTGGCGCACGGTCAACCACGTCTACGACCTGCCGGCGCCGGTCACCATGCAGGTGCTCAGCGGCCGGTCCGCGACGGCGGTCGCCGCCGCGGCCGGCCGGCTCGGCTGGGCCGGGCACACCGACGACTGGCGCACGCTGCTGAAACGCGACGACGTCGACCTGATCGACATCTGCGCGCCGGGCGACGTGCACGCCGAGATCGCCATCGCCGCGCTCGCCGCCGGCAAACACGTGCTCTGCGAGAAACCCCTGGCCAATTCGGTGGCCGAGGCCCGCTCGATGGTCGCGGCCGCCGATGAGGCAAGACGATCGGGGGTACGGGCGATGTGCGGCTTCAACTACCGCCGCGTCCCCGCCGTCGCCCTCATGAAGCGGATGATCGCCGACGGAAGGGTCGGCACGATCCGGCACGTCCGGGCGTCCTACCTGCAGGACTGGATCGTGGATCCGGAGTTCCCGCTGGTCTGGCGACTGCGGAAGGAGGTCGCCGGTTCCGGGGCACTGGGTGACATCGGCGCGCACATCGTCGACCTGACCCAGTTCGTCACCGGCCTGTCGATCACCTCGGTGAGCGCCCTGACGTCGACCTTCGTGAAGAAGCGGCCGCTGCCCGCCGCGTCGTCGGGCCTGTCCGCGTCGGCCGGCTCGCCGGAGTTCGGTGACGTGACCGTGGACGACGCCGTGCTGTTCCTGGCCCGGCTCGGCGACGGCGTGGTCGCCACCTACGAGGCGACCCGCTTCGCCACCGGTCGCAAGAACGGCCTGCAAGTGGAGATCAACGGCTCGCAGGGGTCGCTGGTCTTCGACTTCGAGCGGATGAACGAGCTCTCCTTCTTCGACGGTACCCGGCCCGTCGACGAGCAGGGGTTCACCCGCATCCTCGTGACCGAGCCGACGCATCCGTACATGTCGGCGTGGTGGCCGCCGGGACACCTGATCGGTTACGAGCACACGTTCACCCATCAGGCGTACGACCTGGTCCGGGCAATCGCGGCCGGGGACGATCCGGCGCCGTCGTTCGCCGACGCGCTACAGGTCCAACTGGTTCTCGACGCCGTGGCCCGGTCCGCCGAGACGTCTTCGTGGATCTCTCTGGAAGGGGCCTCATGACTCGCCCGATCACTCTGTTCACCGGCCAGTGGGCCGATCTGCCGTTCGAGGAGGTGTGCCGTCTCGCGTCGGGCTGGGGCTACGACGGCCTGGAGATCGCCTGCTGGGGTGATCACCTGGACGTCGCGCTCGGTGCGACCGACGCCGGATACATCAGCTCACGTCGCGAGATCTTGGACAGGTACGGGCTGAAAGTTCATGCGATCTCCAACCATCTGACCGGGCAGGCGGTCTGCGACGACCCGATCGACCAGCGCCACCAGGACATCCTGCCGCCCGCGGTCTGGGGCGACGGCTCACCCGAAGGCGTCCGGCAGCGCGCGGCCTCGGCCATGACGGACACCGCCCGCACCGCCGCCGCGCTCGGCGTGGACACGGTCGTCGGCTTCACCGGCTCGTCCATCTGGAAATACGTCGCCATGTTCCCGCCGGTCACCACCGCCATGATCGACGCCGGTTACCAGGACTTCGCCGACCGGTGGAACCCGATCCTCGACGTGTTCGACTCCGTCGGCGTGCGCTTCGCGCACGAGGTCCACCCCTCCGAGATCGCGTACGACTACTGGACCACCCGCCGCACCCTGGAAGCCGTCGGCCATCGACCCGCGTTCGGCCTGAACTGGGACCCGTCCCACTTCGTCTGGCAGGACCTCGACCCGGCCGGCTTCATCCTCGAGTTCGCCGACCGCATCTACCACGTCGACTGCAAGGACGTGAAACTCGCCGTCGGCGACGGGCGCAACGGTCGCCTCGGGTCCCACCTCCCCTGGGCCGACCTGCGCCGCGGATGGGACTTCGTGTCGACCGGCCACGGCGACGTCCCGTGGGAACGCTGCTTCCGGGCGCTGAACGCGATCGGCTACACCGGCCCGATCTCCGTCGAATGGGAGGACGCCGGAATGGACCGTCTCGTCGGCGCCCCCTCCGCCCTGGAGTTCGTCCGCCGCAACCTCTTCGACCCGCCGTCCGCCGCCTTCGACGCCGCCTTCGCCACCCGCCCCGCGTAACCCCGGGTGGACCGTCGCCCCCGCGCCGGGCAGCCGGCGTGGGGCTCAGCGGAGCAGCGCGCCCAGGTGGCCGGGCTTCCAGCGCGACGTCGAGATCCCCGTGCTCCCGGGTCCGACCACCCAGCAGCGCGTCGACCCCCCAGCCCTCGTCGATCCACCATCGTGCACCCGCGCGGTCGGTCAGCCCCAGAACGGCGAGCACATCCGCCAGGTTGGTGCGGGCGCCGGACGGCGTGCTGCTCGGCATGAGAAAAAGTACGGCCCGCGGCCGGTCAGTAGCGGAAGTGGCTGACCAGCGTCTGGAGGTTGTTGGCCATCGTGCTCAGCTCGGTCACCGCCTGCTGCGACTGCGCGATACCTTCCGTGCTCACCTGAGTCGCCGTGGCCAGCCCGTTGATGTTGGCGGCGATGTCGCCCGCCCCCGACGCGGCCAGCGCCACGTTGTGGGTCATCTGCTCGGTGGTGGCGGTCTGCTCGGCCACCGCGGCCGCGATCGTCGCCTGGAACTCGTTGATGCTGGCGATGACCGAGGTGATCTCCCCGATGGCGCTGACCGCGCCGGCCGTGTCGGCCTGGATCGCCTGGACGCGGCGGGAGATGTCGTCGGTGGCGCGGGCGGTTTCCTGGGCGAGTTCCTTGACCTCGCCGGCGACGACCGCGAAGCCTTTGCCGAGTTCCCCGGCCCGGGCCGCTTCGATGGTGGCGTTCAGCGCGAGCAGGTTGGTCTGCTCGGCGATGCTGGTGATCACCTTGATGACCTCGGCGATCTCGGCCGACGACTCGCCGAGCTTGCCGACCTGGGCGGTGGTCGCGTCGGCGACCGAGACGGCCTGTGCGGCGACCCGGGCGGCTTCGGTGGCGTTGTGGGCGATGTCGCGGATGGAGACGCCCATCTGCTCGGTGCCCTGGGAGACGTTGGAGACGTTGTCGTTGACGCTGGACGCGGCGGCCGAGGCGGTCTGTGCCTGGGCGGCGGCCTGTTCGGCGGAGAGCGACATGGTGCTGGCGGTGGCGGTGAGCTGCTCGGCCGCGGCGGCGACGGCCTGCGCGGAGCCGGCCACCGAGGAGACGACGCGGCGGGTGTTGGCCTGCGCCTCGTCGAGCGCGCGGGCCATCTGGCCGACTTCGTCCTGTCCGCGGACGTCGGCGGCGACGGTCAGGTCACCGCCGGCCATCGCCTGCAGCGCGGCCCGGACCCGCTGCAACGGCCGGGTGATCGAGCGGACGATCAGGTTGGCCAGCACGATCACGGCGATCGCGGCGAGGGAGACGGCCAGCCACAGGACGTGTTCGGCGTTCGCCCGGCGGTGCTCGGCGTTCGCGTTGGCCTTGGCGACGGTGTCCAGGAACAGCGCCCGCTCGTTGGCGAGGACCGCGCTCATCAGGTAGTTGTCGACGCCGACCTGTTCCCAGGCGAGCCGGGCGCCGGCCTGGTCGGCGGCGGCCGAGGCGACGAACCGGGTCAGCGTGGCCGTGTAGTCGGCGGTCACCGCCTTGATCCGGCCGACCGCCGCGTCCAGGCCGCTGGGCAGGTCGATCGCCTCGAGCTTGGTCAGCAGTTCGTTGGCCGAGACGACCCGTTCCTTGAGCAGGTCACCCTGTTTGGCCGGGTCGCTGCGGACGATCGCCTGGATGCCGTTGGCGCGCATCTCGCTGGCCTCGCGGTCCAGTTGCAGGACGAGCGCGCTGGCCGAGTTGAGGTTCTCCAGGTCGCGGGCCGTGTTGTCGGCGGTGTTGCTGTTGAACACCGTGACGCCGAGGCAGAGGGCCAGCGCCACCAGGCTGGCGGCGACGAGGACGGTCAGTTTGGTGCGGACCGACAGGTCGAGAAAGCGCTGGATCATCGGATCATCCCGCCAGCTGGTCGGCGGTGTAGTACCCGCCGTCGACCAGCACCCGCTCGTAGTTGGTGCGGTCCACGTTCACCGGCTGCAGCAGGAACGTCGGGACCACCTTGACGCCGTTGTCGTACTGCTTCTCGTCGTTGACCTCGGGCACTCCGCCGAGTAGCAACGAGTTCGTCATCTGGACAGCCACTTTCGCCAGTTCGCGGGTGTCCTTGTAGACCGTCTCGGTCTGCGTGCCGTTGACGATCAGTTTCACCGACTCCAGTTCGGCGTCCTGTCCCGTGACCACGGGCAGTTTCTTGTAGCCGTTCTCCTGGAGCGCCTCGATGATGCCGCGACTCAAACCGTCGTACGGGGAAAGAATCGCATTGACGGTCTTGCCGCGCAGCGGCCCGGCCAGCAGGCGCTGCATCCGCTTCTTGGCGACCGCACCGTCCCATCGCTGGGTGGCGACCGTCTTGAAAGCGGTCTCGCCGGACACGACTTTCAGACGACCCGAGGTGAGGTACGGCGTCAAAATGCTCATGGCGCCGTTGAAGAAGAACGTGGCGTTGTTGTCGTCGGCGGAGCCCGCGAACAATTCGATGTTGTCGGTTCCACCGGTACTGCTCAGCTTCAACGCCTTGACGATGGAGTTCGCCTGCAGGACACCGACCTTGAAGTTGTCGAAGGTGGCGTAGTAGGTGATGTTCGGGGTGTCGCGGATCAGCCGGTCGTAGGAGATCACCGGGACCTTGGCGGTGGCGGCGCTGGCCAGCACGTCCTTGAGCGCGGTCCCGTCGATCGCGCCGACGACCAGCGCCTTCTCGCCGCCGGTGATCATCGCCTTGATCTGGCTGATCTGCTTGTCGACGTCGTCCTCGGCGTACTGCAGATCGGTCTTGTAGCCGAGCAGCTCGAACTGCTGCGCGATGCTCTTGCCGTCACCGACCCAGCGGGCCGACTTGGTGGTCGGCATCGCGATGCCGATGGTGCCTCGATCCGGCTGCTCGACGGTCGTCTCGTCCGTACTGCTGCTGCAGCCGGCGGCCGTGGCGAGCACCATCGACGCGGCGATGATCCAGCGCATGGCGCACCCCCTCTCACCCATGATCGGCCTTCAGGCGGGGTGAGTGAGGACTATTCGGGACCTTCCGTCACAACCTTCTTGCCGGCGGCGGCCGGAACAGGAACAGAGACGGGCGGACGGGGGTCGGCCGGCGCCCTGCCGTCGAGGGCGAACATCGCGCTCAGCGCGCCGTCCGGATGGCGGACATACCAGGCGGAGGTGTAGGCAGCGATTTCCACGACTGCACGGTCGGCAACCCGGCCCTTCCCCATGATTGCCGAACCGGTGCGAATCCGTCGCGGGACAGGTGGTGTCAGTGGTGGTCGTCGTCGGGCCACTCGTGCGGCGTGACGGTCCACGGCTTGGCCGGGTCGTCGCGGGTGGCGGCGTGCCCGATCGGCAGCGTGACCAGCTCGGCGACCGCCGGATCGTCCTCGGCGAGGTGACTGATGCAGGCCAGCACGCTGGCGCCGGGCAGGTTCGGATCGTTGACGCCGTCGCCGACCAGCCAGTCGTTGTGCTCGTCGTGGATGACGACACGAGCCGGCTCCTCGCCGATCAGCACGGTGCGCTGCACCACAGCGCCGAGCAGCTCGGGAAAGCGGGCATCCGGGAACGGGAAGTCGACGTTGCGGAGAATTTGGCCTGACACACCCGTTATTACTGGTGAGAGCCCCCGGAGGTTACGCGCATCCCGCCAGGACTCCGGGCGGCCCCGCTCCGGCGCGCCTGCTGGGCCGCGCCCGGGCCGATCTCGTCCCCTCACGCGTTGATCGTGATCCAGGCGCGGACCGCGGCGAAGTCGGCGCCGGCGAGCCCGGTGAACGGATGCACCCGCCGGAGCAGGGCCCGGCCGCGGTGGTGGGCCGCGATCCATCGCTGATCAGCATCGGTCACCTCGTCGTCGAGCCAGACGAACGGGCGTCCCGCCGCGTACGCCACCAGGAAGCCGGTCTTCCAGTGCAGTCCCGCCACCGGGTTCTCGTCCGGCCAGTCCACGACCGGCAACGGGGGCAGACCGAGCCGGGGCGAGACGACCTCGTTGGCCTCGTCCATCCAGGTGGTCGCCCAGATCAGCTCCCCGCCGAGAGCCAGCAGGCGTGGCCCGTCGGCCGGGTCGATCCGCGCGACGAGCGGATTGGCGTGCGGCTGCGCCCCCGGCACGGCACGGGCCCGGAGCGGGATCACCGTGCCGTCGACGTCGAGGAAGATCAGCGGGCGAGCCGTCACCGCCGCACCGTACCGGTCAGCCGCGGACGAGAGCCAGGAGGCGTCGCCGCCGCCACACGGCGACCACGAGGCCGACACCGGCGACGCCGATCGCGCGCGGGTCCGCGATGAAGGCGAGCGGCGGTCTCGCTCCGGACGGCTCCGAGATCCTCGACTTCCGGGCCCGCGGATGTGGGACGTGGCCTACGCGGTCTACCGGTGGGCGCCGCTGACCGGGCCCGGGAGTGCCGACGCGCACGGAACACGGGCAGAACAGGCGGAGCGGCTGGAGCTGTTCTGTGACCGATACGGCATGGAGTCCCGCGCCACGCTGCTGGACGCGGTGGCCGCACGGCTGCACGGCTGCACGGCTGCACGGCTGCACGGCTGCACGGCTGCACCACATGGTCACCTTCATGCGGGCCGAGGCCGCCGCCGGGAGCGCCGCGTTCGCGGGCCGCCTGGCCGCCGGCCACCACCTGCAGTACCTGGGCGACGCGGATTACGCGCGGACGTTCACCCGCTGACCGAAGCCGCCGGCACCCCGTCCGAGCAGGCAACCGTCATGGTCACCACGGATGAGCCGTGTTTGAACGACACCGTCGGCGCGGGGCCGGGACCAGGATCAACCCCATCGAGTTTGTACGTCTTGGCCGCCGTCCACGACAGCAGTTCGGCCGTGCCGTCCGACGTGCAGGAAGCGGTGACCGTGCCACCGCTTGACGACAGCGTGCGGGTGACCGCTCCCGGAGTCGGCTTCGTCGTCACCGGAGCCGTCGAAGCCGCCGACGTCGACGTGCCCACGGGGGCTTTCGTGGCTTTCGTGGCTTCGGTGGCGGCCGGCACCGGCAGGCCCGTTCCCGGCGGCAGCGCCGAGCGGCCGGTCCCCACGGTCTGCTGCGGCTCCGGGGATCGGGACTTTCCGGGCGCGGCACTGGCCGGCGGCGGGACCACGGGCGGCAGCGACTCCGCCGCCACCACGACGGGATCATCGGCGTCGCCGGCCCGGAACCACAGAAAGCCACCCGCGACGGCCGCCAGGGTGACCGCTCCCGCGGCCACGAGCAGCGGCCCGCGTCGAGTCGTCGCCGTGGGCGCCGACTCGACGCCTGGGGCTCGCCGCCCCGGCGCCGGCTCGTTCTGCGCCACCGGCATTCCGGCCGCAGGTGTGCTCCCCGCTGCTGGCACTCCCCCCGCCGGCACGCTCCCCGCTGCTGGCACTCCCCCCGCCGGCACGCTCCCCGCTGCTGGCACTCCCACCGCCGGCACGCTCCCCGCTGCTGGCACTCCCATCGCGGGCTCGTTCCTCGCCACCCGCAAGACCGTCGTCGCCGCTTCCGCCGTGGTTGTGGGTGCCGTCGACGGTTCCGGGCGCACCGGCAGGTCGTCCGGCACCACTCGCAGCCCGGCCGCCTCGCCCAACTCCGAGGCGATCTGCTGCGCGGTCGGCCGGACCGCCGGATCCTTCGCCAGACAGCGGTTGCACAGGGCCACCACATGCGCGGGCACGCCGGGCACATACGGCAGGGCGGCCGGTTCGACGTAGACGTGCGCGGTCAGCATCTGCCGGGTGTTCTCCGCGGTCCACGGCGAATGACCACTGAGCAGCACGTACAGCACGACCCCGAGCGCGTACACGTCCGACGCCGGCACCACCGGGGCACCGACGAGCCGTTCCGGGGCCAGGTACGCGGGCGTCCCCAGCAACTCCTCGTCCGGCTCCTCCGCGCCGACCGGGTCGACCGCGGCCGCGATCCCGAAGTCGACGACCTTGGCCCCGCTCGGCGCGAGCATCACGTTCCCCGGCTTGATGTCGCGGTGCACCAGCCCCTCCGCGTGGGCCGCGGACAGCGCCGCCGCGACCTCGGCACAGACGCGCATCGCGAACGCCGGGGCGACCGGTCCGGCCGCCATCCGCTGGTGCAGGGTTCCGCCGGGGACGAGTTCGATCACCAGGTACGGCAGGAGCCGCCCGTGCTGGTCGGTCTCGCCGTAGTCGTACACCTGGGCAATGTTGGGATGGGCGAGCGCCGCCGCGGCCCGCGCCTCGTGCCGGATCCGCTCCCGCGAGTGCCGATCCCCCGCATGCTGGGGTGCCACCAGCTTCACCGCCACCGAGCGGTCCAGCACGTGATCGTGCGCCCGCCAGACGACGCCCATGCCACCGGCCCCGAGTTGTTCGGTCAGCCGGTAACGCCCGTCGAGTACGAGACCCTTTCCGTATTCGTTGTCGCTGATCTCCACCCGGCGCAGTCTGCCCTGATCACCGTCGTCCCGCATCCCCACCGCAGATCCGGGCCCAGCCGCACGCACCGCGTGAGGCCCGCGACCGCCCGGGCCCCGCCCACCCGGCGAACACACCGTGTGACGCCCGCAGCCGCCGAAGCCCATCCGCCGGCGAGCACCTCGCGACGCCCGCAGCCGCCGGAGCCCGTGGCTCAGTACTTGAGGTACTGCCGGGTCAGCTTGGCGACCTTCTCGACCAGGGTGATGCCGCTCTGCATGGACTTGTTGTTGTGCGACAGCACCGCCACCGACACGTCCACGTCGTCACCGTCGGTCACGCGCCCGATGGTGTTGACCGCCCACAGCCCGCCGTCCGCGGAGCGCGTGTCCCACCCGTTCTTCACGGTGAACGTCTCGCCGCTCTTCGCAATCGCCGGAACGCCCCAGTCCTGCGCGGCGTTGACGGTGTTCATCAGCTTGAACGCGGTCTTGCGCGAGTCGGCGTCCAGCGGGCCCTTCGTGTCCACGAACTCGCCCAGCAGCTTGATCTGGTCGTCGACCGTCGTCCGGGTCAGACCCCACGACGTGTTCACCGCGGTCTCGGTCAGCCCCAGTCGCTTGTTGCACTTGCCGACTGCGGTCTTCCCGCCGATCCGCGTGAACAGCGACGTCGTCGCATTGTTGTCGCTGAGCTGGATCATCGGCTTGGCCAGCGTCATCTCGGCCGAACTCGGGTCCCGCCCGGCGTCCTGGTCCTTGAGCAGCATGCAGGCGAGGATCTGAGCCTTGACGATGCTGGCCGTTTCGTACTTCTCGTCACCCCGATAGGCGTACGTCTCACCGGTCTTCTTGTCCTGAACCGCGACCGAGAACTCGGGCGACGACGCCGTGAGCTTCTTCAGCGCAGCGGTGAGCTGCTTCTCGCGCTTGGCCCGCTCGGCTTTCGCCAGTTCCTCAGGGCTCGGCCCGGTCGGTGAGGGCGACGCGCTGACATCCGCCGCCGTGTCCACGGCGCCCGCGCTCGGGCCCGTCGTCGAGTCGCCCGCGCTCAGTGCTCCGGGCAGGATGCTGCCGCCGTCGGGCCCTCCGTCGTTGAGGCCCGCGTAGATCAGGCCACCACCGCCGAACACCACGACCGCCGCACCAGCCAAGATTCCAACTCGGTAACGCTGCACCCGTGCATACTGCCGCGTCCCAGCCCTCTCGACAAATCGCCACACTCTAGGCGCTCAACCAGCCACTATGCGTGATCACCGCCCGCTCGCCCCCACCCCTCCTCATCGGCTCACCCGCCCACACCGTCGCATGCCTATACCGTCGCGTGCCCACCCCGCCACATGCCCACCCCGCCGCATGCCCACCCCGTCGCGCGCCCACACCGTCGCGCGCCCACACCGTCGCGCGCCCACCCCGTCGCGCGCCGTGCGCCCGGGCCGACCCGTTCGCGCTGCCGCCGGCCGTGCGGCCGCGCTCCTGTTTCAAGCGAGTTCGCGTTCCTATTAGGATTTCGGCCGTGACGATCGACAAGCTCGACACCGGGGTGCCGCACCCGGCCCGCCGCTACAACTATTGGCTGGGCGGCAAGGACAATTTCGCCGCCGACCGGGAGTCGGGCGACCTGCTCGCCGAGTCGTACCCCGCCGCCCGCATCGCCGCCCGCGCCAACCGCGCGTTCTTGCAGCGTGCGGTCGGTTTCCTGGCCGGCGAGACGGGCGTGCGCCAGTTCCTGGACATCGGCACCGGCCTGCCCACCGCCGACAACACCCACCAGGTCGCGCAGCGGATCGCCCCGGAGAGCCGCATCGTCTACGTCGACAACGACCCGATGGTGATGGTCCACGCCCGCGCGCTGCTGACCAGCACCCCTGAGGGCGAGACCCGCTATCTGGAGGCGGACCTGCGCAACCCGCAGCAGATTTTGGAATCTCTCGAGATCCTGGACCTCTCCCAGCCGGTCGCCCTGATCCTGGTCGCCGTCGCCCACTTCCTCCCTGATCACCCCCACTCCGTCGGACTCGTCCGGACCCTGGTCGACGCCCTCCCCTCCGGCAGCTACCTGACGATGACCATGGCCACCACCGACCTGCTCACGCCGGAGTTGAAGGCCAGCTGGGACGAGTCCCTCCGTTCCGGCCGCTCCGACGTCCACCCCCGCACCCGGACCGAGTTCGCCCAGTTCTTCGAGGGCCTGGACTTCGTCACCCCGGGCATCGCCCCGATCAGCGAATGGCGCCCGGACCCCACTGCCGAGGAACACCCCACCCCCGTCGAAGCCTCCCTGTTCGGCGCCGTGGCCCGGAAGCCGTAACCGCCGCGGGCCGCTATCGTTCCGCGGATGGGATCACCGCAGGACCAGGTCACCCTTCCGGAGTGGGACCGCCTCCGCCTGCTGCGCGCCGAATCCGAATACGAAGCCATCAAGAAGAACCCCAAGCACGCGTACGCCCTCTGGTGCGCAACCGGCATCTTCGGCGGCCATCGTTTCTACCTCGGTGACACCGCCCTTTCCGTCGTCATGCTCTTCACGCTCGGCGGTCTCGGCCTCGGCACGCTGATCGACGTCTTCTTCATCGGCCGCCGAGTCCGCGCCGTCAACCACGCCCGCCGAACCGCGGTCATGGCCCGCCACGGCATCCACGAGGCCCAACCCGCGCCGAGCTGACCTCCCCCATCCCGTGGGGATCACCCCCTGATCCGGCGTGTCGCCACGCCGATGAACAGCAGGACCAGGGCGAACAGCGGCAGCCACCCCACCCTCTCCAGCACCCAGACCGCGCTGTCCGGACTCGTGTGCAGCCCGGCCAAAGGCCCGACCGCCAGCCGCGTGACGACCGCCGCCGTGATCATCGCGGTCTGATGCCACAGGAAGATCGTCATCGCGAACAGGTTCACCAGCACGACCGCCGCCCACCACGCCGGGCGCCGCATCAGGCGCCCCAACGGCTCCCGAAGCAGGCCGGCGAGACCGCACTGGGCCAGGCCGAACGTGACCGCCGCGAGGCTGGGGGGCGCCAGGTTCGAGAAGCCGGCCCCGGGCACGCCGACCATCGAGGCCGGATAGCCCGCCCAGCACACCAGCACGATCGTCGTGGCCGTGCCGCCGATCAGGAGACCCCACAGCGATCCCCGGGACATCCGCTGCCACCGGGCACCGACCGCGAACGGCACCAGCCAGCCGGCCGCCAGGTTGACCCAGCCCACCCATGCAGGCGCTCCGAGCTGGATCCGGAACAGGTCGACGACCGCCACGACGGTGAGCGGCACGGCCGGGTGCAAGCGCACCACCAGCGGCGTCGCCGCGGTGAGCGCTGCGAACACGAGAAGGAACCACAACGGCGACAGGACCAGCATCACCAGGGTGCGGACGGTTGCCGGATCGGATCCGACGGCCAGGAGGAAGCCGCCCACGACCGTCCACACGGCGAGGACGAGGAGCACCGGCCGGAACAGCCGTTTCAGCCGTCCCGCGACCCAATCCCCGTACGGAATGATTCGCCGTGACCGACCAGCGGCCGCGACGTGCCCGCCCACCAGGAAGAAGACCGCCAAGGTCTGGAAGACCCACGAGACGGGCGTGAGCGCCGGCAGGAACTGCAGTGGACTGGCACCTCGAATCGGCCCGTCGTCGAAGACGAGAGCGGTCACCAGCCAGTGCCCGAGCACCACCCCGAGGATGGCGATCGCGCGGAGAGCATCGATGGCCCGGTCGCGATCGGGCCTGGTGGCGGCCTCGATGCGGCGGGCTGTGGCGTGGGTTGCGATGGCCATGGCGGCAAAGTTAGGCGGCCCGGCGAGGAACGGCGTCAGACCTGGGTCTGATTTTTGAGGTACCACTCCGGTCTGATGCATTGGTCCATCCACTTGCGGCAGAATTGGCGTCCGCACCGGCCGATCAGGGCTCTAGCGTCAGCGCCACAAATCAGTGAGGAGCTTCTGATGACCACCGTCGACCTGTACTTCGACGCCGCCTGCCCGTTCGCCTGGATCACGTCCCGCTGGATCCTCGAGGTGCGCCAGTTGCGCGACTTCGACCTGCGGTTCCGCGCCATGAGCCTCTATGTCCTGAACGAGAACCGCGAGCTCCCGGAGTGGTACAGGGAGCTGATCGACAGCTCGCTCGGCATGGCCCGGGTGGTGACCGCCGCCGCTCAGCAGCACGGCGAGGAGGTGCTCGGCGACCTCTACACCGCGCTCGGCACGCGCATCCACGACCAGGAGAAGAAGGACTTCGACGCGGTGATCCCGGAGGCGCTCGCCGAGGCGGGCCTGCCGGCGTCGCTGGCAGCCGCCGCGAAGACCGCCGAGTGGGACGAGGCCCTGCGCAAGTCCCACCACGAAGGCATGGACCCGGTCGGCGAGGATGTCGGCACTCCGACGATCCACATCGACGGGGTGGCGTTCTTCGGCCCGGTCCTGAACAAGATCCCCCGTGGTGAGGAGGCCGCCCGCCTCTTCGACGCCGCGCGGACGCTGGCCAACTATCCGGGGTTCTTCGAGCTCAAGCGCACCCGCACCGGCGGCTTGAACTTCGACTGACCGCAACCTGTTCCGTTCCGACTCGCGGGTGGATCAATCTGGCCATGGAGATCAGCATCAGCAAGGCCGGTGTCGAGGCCGGGCCGGGTGCAGGAACCAAACCGGTGCCGAGGCCGGGCCGGTGCAGGGACCAAGCCGGTGCGGAGACCAGGGCCGCATCCGGGTGCAAGGGACAGGGCCGTCAGGCCGCGAGCTGACCGGGTGAGCGGTCGCGCCTGTCCGGCCAGGGCGAGGATCAGCGGGTCGACTCCGCGAGGACTGCGGGGGCCGGGTGGGACAACGGCGAAGCGACCGGGAAGTCCAGCGGCCGGGCCGGCACCTGACGCAACCCCAGATAGGTGATCAACCCGACCGGAAGGATCAGCCAGAACGAGACGATGCGATACAGCAGGACGGCTGCGGCGGCGACGGCCGGCGAGGCGCCCATGCTCAGCGCGGTGACCAGACTGGCCTCGACGAAACCGAGACCACCGGGGCTCAGCGGGATCTGCCGGACGACCTGCGCCACCAGGTAGGCCGCGCCGACGGTTCGCCAGCTGACCGGCAGACCGCAGGCCTGAGCCGCCGCGATCAGGCAGAAGGCGTCCGCGGCCCAGTTCAGCGCCGACCAGAGGACGGCCGCGACGCCGTCCCACGGCCGGATCGACCGTGCGGCCGTGACCGCCGCGGTCCACTCCCGATGCGCCCGCGCCCTGAACCGCCGCACGGCATTCCGCGCAGCATGCCCGCCGCGGCCGGAGAAGTGCGAGGCGCCACCGGAGAGATGCTGGGCACCGCCGGAGAAGTGCGAGGCGCCACCGGAAAGATGCTGGGCACCGCCGGAGAAGTGCGAGGCGCCACCGGAAAGATGCTGCCCGCCGCCGGAGAAGTGCTGGGCACCGCCGGAGGGTCGCGAGGCGGCTCCTGCGAGGCGTTCGCCGCCGGGCTGTCGCAGGTCAAGGTCAACCGATTTGCGCGTACGGGGACGGGACCGCACCGCCGTGACCAGCGCCGCGACGAGCACGGCCGCGGCGGCGATCGCCTCGTACGACGCCGAGTGCCACCAGCCCGCCACTGCCCCTTGCCCGTAGGTGAGCACGCACACCGCGAGCAGCCCGCTCATCGAGGCGACCATCGACAGCACGGTCACGGTCGCGGCGGTCGCGCCGGCGGCGCCGCGCCGGCGGTACTGCTGCACGGCGTAGGCGGCTGACATGGCCGACCCGGCGGGCAGCGCGAGGCTGATCGCCGACCGGCTGTAGGTGATGGCCAGCATCCCGATCCGGGAGACGCGCACCCCGGCCGCCCCGAGTAGCCTGCGCTGCTGGAACCCGAATGCCGCCTGCGACATCACCTGTGCCGCGAGCGCAGCCGCGACCCAGCGCGCGTCCGCCGTACGCAGAATGGTCCAAATCGCCGCCGGAGCCGGGAGTCGCCCGCGGACCGTGACCCCGACGGCGGCCGCGGCAAGCACGATCACGGCGATGCGCGCCGGCCATCGCCACCTGCGTCGTTCACTGACCGCATCCCCCCGGGTGCTCACCGCACTCAGCCTCGTCCTTGTTTGCACTCTAGGCAAGTTTGCACTTTGAGAAGTGGCTTACGTCGCATTAGGGTTGCGGGGTGGAGGAGAACCTCGGGCTGCGTGAACGCAAGAAGATGGCCACCCGGATGGCGCTGCACGAAGCCGCCGTCCGCCTGGCCGCCGAGCGCGGCGCCGACAACGTCACGATCGACGCCATCGCGGAAGCGGCGGGGGTTTCGCGGCGAACGTTCACGAACTATTTCGCGAACAAGGAAGAGGTCTTCTACTACCGCGACGCGCACCGCCTGCGCCGGCTCTGCGAGTCGCTGCGCCGGCAGCCGGCCGCCGACCCCTGGACGATTCTGACCGGCGCGGCCGCCGACCTGCTCGGCGAGGCCTTCGCCGATGCGGACACGTCCTGGCTGACGCAGCGCCGGACGCTGCATCGTGACCCGAATCATCTGGCGCACCAGATCGCCGCCTACACCGCGATCGAGCGTGAGTTGTCCGCCGAGATCGTCACCCGGCTTCCCGGCCCGGATGCGGAGTTGCGTGCCCGTGTCCTGGTCGCCACGTTCATGACGGCGTTGCGTACGAGCGTTCAGTTCTGGCTGGACCATCCGGAGACCTCGCTGCCCGACACGTTCCGCAAGGTGTCCGGAATGGTCAGTCCGGTGGTTCCGTAGTTCACGCCGCTCAACCCACGGATGATTACGCAGTGCAACAGCGCCCGCACCGATTTTCGGCCGTATAACTATGCGGACACCCGCAGATCGGACGTTCCGAATGTCACACTCCGCTACCCCACGCCCGATCGTCATGATCGCGAGCCGGTAACCTCCCGCACCATGCGTGGACCCACCATCGCAGCTGTCGCCGCGTGCACCCTCCTGGCGATCACCGGCTGCGCTAACAGTGACAACAACCCCGACACCGCCACCGCGGCAGGGGCAGCGAACGTGGCCGGACTCGACAAGGGATCCGCCGGGGCGTGCACGATCGCCTACGACGCCACCCACAGTCAGAACGGGCGCGATCTGGACGTGGCGACCGCCACTCAGATCATCAGCGTGGGCAAGACGTCGCGGAGCACGATCATCACCGCCGCGACCGACGTGCTCAGCGGCGCGGTGGCCAAGGCGCAGGCCGCGGCCGGCGAGCCTGACGAGGACGTGCTGAAGGCCGAGGTCAGCAGCGCCATCCTCAAGCTGCAGACCGCCTGCCAGGACACCGACGCGGTCAAGGCGAACATCACGACGCCGAGCACGGGTGGCGGGGGCGCTTCCGCGGAGGCCACGTCGGCCGTCGACCGCAAGGCCAGCTGACGTCACCGTCACCCTCCGGGCCGGGCCGCTGATCTCCAGCGGTTCCGGCCTCGATTTTTTGTCGTACCCGTCGCCTAGGGTTCCGGCCATGGTCGAAGTCGAGGTGCGCACCCGGGTCACCGGCACGTCCGGCGGCCTGCCGTCCGTCCTGGTGCAACTCGCCGAGGAGCGGGTGACCGCGCGTGAGCTGATCCGCCGCACGGTCGAGGAGCAGATCCGCGTCGTGGGCGCCGACGCCACGCGATGCCGCCCGATGCTCGATCGGCAATTCCTCTCCGATCATGACGTACGGGCCCAGGCCGCGACCGGCGTGGTCCGGCTCCCCCGCCGGTCCCCGCCCGAGGCGCCGCACGTGGCAACCGAGGTCACCCGCGCCCAGCAGGCATTCGCCCGCGGCTCGTTCCTGATCTTCGCGGGCGGCCGCCAGGTGACCACCCTGGACGAGGAGCTCACGATCCGCCTCGGCGAGCCGGTCACCTTCCTGCGCCTGGTCCCCCTGGCCGGTGGCTGACCATGGCCGAGTTGATCCACGTGCCGGTGCTGCTCGCCGATCTGCAACGCGCCCACTTCGACCGGGTCGCGCTCGACGAGGCCGTCGAGCGGGCCGTCGCCGCCGCCGACCTTCCCGCGCTGCGGGCCCTGGTCCAGCAGCAGTCCGCCGGTTTGCGTGACCGAGCCCTGCTGGTCCGGGTGCTGGAGACCCTGCACGAGCACGGCGGGTTGGACGGCGAGCTGATCGACCTGGCGTTCCAGCACGACCGTCACCTGGGGTTCGCCATCTTCCGCCGGCCGCGGTCACCGTTCACGGAGGCGGTGCGTGACCACCTCGACGAGGTGGTCTGGCAGCAGGTCTCCGCCCCGGGGACACCGGATCCCTACGAGCTGCCGGTGCCGTTGCGGGGCCTGCGCTTCGTCCGCCGGGCCATGGAGTGGTCCGGCGAGGCGCGGATCGGGCAGCGGCTGGGCACCGCCGAGATCACCGACGAGGAACGAGCCGCTCTGCTGGAGCTGCTCCGCGAGCGCCCGGCCGAGGAGCAGCGCCGCGTGCAGGCGTGGCGGTTGCAGGCCGGCGACGCCGACTTCTTCGTTCCGCTCGCCGGGCTGGAGTCCACCGCGCCGCTGGTCCGGCTGATCCGGGCGATGTCCGGTCACGAGGCGGTCCGGCACGATCGGGCGGCGTTGCTGGCGGCAATCGAGCAGGCCGGTGTCGACGCCACCCGGCGGCTTCTGCGGCTGGAGCCGAACGAGATGGTCGCGGCGGTTCTCGGGGACAACCGCGCCGCGGTGCTGAAGCGGGTGAAGAACAACGCGTTGCAGGGCATTGCCGCGTTCGGGATGCTGCCGCTGGCCCCGGAGGAGACGGTTCTCGACCGCTACCTGGCGTTGCGCGAGGTGGCGAAGCGCGGGCCGAAACTGGGGCCGAACCGGCGGCACAGCCACGCCGCCGCGATCGCGATCGCCTTCGACCACCTGGCGCAGGTCACCGGCTACGAGAGCGCGGGCCGTCTGGAGTGGGACTGTGAGTCCCGCCTGGTCAGTGACTCCCCGACGAGTGTGCAGACCGGCGACTACGGCATCGCGCTGCATTTCGCCGGCGCCGACCCGGTGCTGACGGTGAGCCGGGGTGGCCGGACCCTGCGGTCGGTGCCGGGCGCGGTGCGGGCCGACGGGGCGTACCAGAAGTTGCGCGATCATCAGGAGCTGCTGCGCGACCAGGCCCGCCGGATGCGCACCGGCCTGGTCGAGAGCCTGGTCGCCACGTCCGGCACGTTGCAGCCCGGCGAGCTGGCCCGGCTGCTGACCCTGCCGGCCGCTGCGGCGATGCTGCCGGCCCTGCTCTGGCGGGACGGGCGCGGCACGATCGGCCTGCTCGACGAGGTCGACGCGACCGGGCCGGTCACCGCGGTGCACCCGGTCGAACTTCTTGACCGGCAGCTGCTGGCCCACTGGCAGCGCGAGGTCGTGCGGCGCCGGCTGCGGCAGCCGGTCAAGCAAGCATTCCGCGAGGTCTACGTGCCGACGCCGGCCGAGCGCGAGGCGGTCGACGTGTCTCACCGGTTCGACGGGCAGACCGTGAACGGCAGGGTCGCCGGTCAGCTCCTCGCGTCCCGCGGCTGGACCCTGCACGGGGATTACGGCTCGTTCGCCGCGACCCGCCCGGCCGGTGACGGTCTCGTGGCCGCGCTGCGCGCCGACGTGCACGGCTACTTCGGGATGGGCGACGTCGACGTGCGCGGGCTCAGCGTGCTGCGCGACGGCCGGCCGGCGCCGCTCGCCGATGTGCCACCGGCTGTGTTCTCCGAGGTGATGCGCGATCTGGATCTGGCCGTCTCGGTCGCCGGCACCGAGCCGTGGGGTTCGCCGGCGCAGGCCGAGTCCCGCGCGCAGGTCCTGGCCGCGCTGATCTCCGATCTGGGCCTGGCTCGGGTCACGGTCGACGGGTCGTCGGCCGTCGTCCGCGGCAGCCGCGCGACCTACCGCGTGCACCTGACCAGCGGCAGCATCCACGTCGAGCCGGGCGGCTACCTGTGTGTGGTGCCGGCCGGGTTCGGGTCGGCGGCGCATCGGCGGCTGTTTTTGCCGTTCGCCGACGAGGACAGGATGACCAGCGTGATCCTCAGCAAGGTGCTGCTGTTGGCCGAGGACGAGAAGATCACCGACCGGTCCCTCCTGGATCAGTTGGAGCGGCTCACGAGTCGATAGTCCGCCAGGGGCGTCCGGCATCGGTCGGCCGGGCGCCCGCGGAAACCCCGACCGCGTAGGCCGGCCGGTCCCCCGGCACCGGCCCGAGGTAGTCGTGCCCGGTGAGGTGGCACCAGGCAGGCAGGTCGAGCGGTGCCGCCGGGTCGGTCGCGATCAGGTGCACGACCGTGCCCGGCGCGAGCGTGGCGATCAGCTTGCGCAGCTCGATCAGGAGCAGCACGCAACGCCGGTCCCCACCGTCGAGCACAACAGGAGCATTCACCCCCAGATCCTCTCCTGAGCGCCCCGCCCGTCCACCGGGGAGCCGCAACACGTGCCCGACGACACGCCGAAGCCGCCGGGTTCCCCGGTCGCGCCCCGGCGACGCGCGGCCGGCTCACACAGCCACGAGCCACCGGCATGCCGGCGCGACCGGGCACGGAAGCGCTGAAACGCGCTCGCGGGCGCGGGCACGAAAGCGCTGAAACGCGGGCGCGGGCACGGAAGCGCGGTGAGCCGCCGCCCCAGACGCGGAACCGCGGGTGAGCCGTTGCCCCAGGCGCGGAAGCGCGGGTGAGCCGTTGCCATGGCTGCGGGCTGCGGGCTGCGGGCTGCGGTGAACGTTGTCACGCGAGCGGGACCGACGTAGACGCGGTCATGGGTGCAGGACCGGGGTGAGGAGGCGCAGGGCCGCGGCGACGGTGTCGGCCATCGCCGAGCGTGCCGGGGTCAGGTACCGCCGCGGATCGACCAGGTCGGGCCGGTCCCCCAGCGTCGCCCGGACCGCACCGGTGAACGCCGTGTTCAGCGCCGTCCCGATATTGATCTTCACCATGCCGCCGCGCACGGCCGCGGTGAGTTCCTCGTCCGGCACGCCCGACGACCCGTGCAGCACCAGCGGAACCCCGACCGTGTCGCGCAGACGCGCGATCAGCTGCTGGTCGAGGCGGGCCGTGCGTTCGAGCATCGCGTGCGACGACCCCACCGCCACCGCCAGTGCGTCGACGCCGGTCGCCGCGACGTACGCCGCGGCTTCCGCCGGGTCGGTGCGGGCGCCGGGCGCATGCGCGCCGTCCTTCCCGCCGACCTCGCCGAGTTCGCTCTCCACCCACAACCCGGCCGCGTGGCAGGCCGTGGCGACGCTCGCGGTCGCGGCGACATTTTCCTGGTACGGCCGTTTCGACGCATCGAACATCACGGACCCGAACCCGTTCGGCGCCGCCTCGTCCAGCAGTTCGATCGACTCCACGTGATCGAGGTGCAGGGCCACGGGCACGCCCGCCGCGGCGGCGACTGCCCGGGCCGCGGCCGCGATCGGCGCCAGCCGCCCGTGGTGGAAGCGGACCGCGTTCTCGCTGACCTGCAGGATCACCGGGCAGCCGGCGTTCTCCGCCCCGGTCACGATCGCCTCGGCGTGCTCCACGGTGATCACGTTGAACGCGCACGCCGCGCCGCCCCGGGCCCGTACGTCGGTGATCAGTTCCCCGGTCGGCGTCAGCATCCGGCACCGGCCAGCATCGCGTGGTAGACGTCGGGGTCGAACGCCCCGGCCACCGGGCTGGCCACGGCCGCTGCCCCGAGTGCCACCGCGTCGGCCAGCAGTTCCGGCCAGGGTGTCCGATCGCGCAGCCCCCGGGCCAGCGCCGCCGTGCACGCGTCGCCGGCCCCGGTCGGGTTGCCGGTGATCGGGGCCGGCGGCGCGCAGTGGTACTCCTGGTCCGGTGTGATCGCCCGCAGCCCGGCCGCCCCGTCGGTGACGACGACCGTGCCGCTGGTCAGCGCCCGCACGTCGGTGACCGACCACTGCGGCACCAGCGCGGACAGTTCCGAGGCGTTGGGTTTGGCCACGGCCGGCCCCGCGGCCAGTCCGGCTCGCAACGCCGGCCCGCTGGTGTCCAGCAGCACCGGCCGGCCGGCTTCGGTGGCCAGGCGGGTCAGGACGCCGTACGCGTCGATCGGCAGTCCCTGCGGGAGTGAGCCGCAGAGGGTGACCACCGACGCGCGGCCGATCAGGTCGCGGAAGTGCTCGACGAAGCGGGACCATTCGGCCGCCGGGACGACCGGTCCGGGTTCCCAGAAGCCGGTCGCGTCCTCGTGGTCGACGACGGCGACGGTTCGCCGCGTGTCCCCGCTGATCGGGGTGAACGTGGCCGGCACTCCGTCGGCGTCGAGCAGTCCGGCGACGACGGAACCGGTCGGCCCGCCGAGCAGCCCGGTGGCGAGGACGGGTTCGCCGAGCGCGTGCAGCACCCGGGCGACGTTGAGTCCTTTGCCGCCGGCGCGTTCGGCGACCGCGGTGACCCGGTGGGTGTGGTGCGGGACGAGCGCGTCGACCGGATAGGTCAGGTCGAGCGCGGGATTGAGCGTGACGGTGACGATCATGTGGGGCTTCCGCGGGCGTGAGGATCTGCCCCGCCTCGGGCGTTGCACAACGGCCCTGGCGACCTGACTGCCGGACTGGTTACCGGCTGGGCGGCGATCGTTGGCTTGATTCCAACTGATCGAACGCGCACGTGTCAATAGTCGATCGTGCGCGTATCGTGCATCGAAACTGTCCATATGAACATCGGAGGACCCTGCGGATGCACGAGTTCGACGTTCTCGTCGTCGGTGACGCCAACCCGGATCTGCTGCTGCGCGGCGACGTCCGGCCCCGGTTCGGTCAACAGGAACAGCTGCTCACCGGCGCCGACCTGGTGCTGGGCGGGTCGGCGGCGATCACCGCGACCGGCTGCGCGCGGCTGGGGCTGCGGACCGCGCTGCTCACGGCCATCGGCGACGACTTCTTCGGGGCGTTGGTGCGTGAGAGGTTGACGGCTCGCGGCGTACGCCTGATCGGGGTTGCTGCCGGAGGCGCGCCGACCGGGGTCACCGTGGTGCTCAGCGAGGCCGACGACCGGGCGATGCTCACCCTGCCCGGCACGATTGCCGCGCTGCGGCCCGAGGACGTCACCGATGAACTGCTCGAACGCACAGGACACGTGCACGTGGCGTCGCTCTATCTGCAGCCGGAACTCGCGGCGGGGCTGGCCGGGGTCTTCGCCCGCGCCCACCGGAAGAACGTGACCACGTCGCTCGACACCAACTGGGATCCCACCGAGCGCTGGGAGTGGATGCCGGAGATCCTGCCGCACACCGACGTGTTCCTGCCCAACGCCGCCGAGCTCGACGCGATCACGAACGGTCAGGGCGCCAAGGTCCTGGACACCACGGTCGTGATGAAGGACGGCGCGCGCGGCGCCCGCGCCTGGTGGCCGGGTGGCGAGTGCGGGGCGCCGGGTGTCCCGGTCGAGGTGGTCGACGCGGTCGGCGCCGGGGACAGCTTCAACGCCGGTTTCCTCGCCGCCCGCCTGACCGGCCGCTCGATCGAGGAGGCGGTGGCCTGGGCCGCGGTCGCCGGCTCGCTCAGCACGCGCGCCGCCGGGGGCACCGAGGCCCAGGCCTTCCCGGAGGAGATCTACGGGCGGTAGTTCTTGCCGAACGGCGTGCCAGGGATCGGTTTGGCGATCGCGGCGACCGGCACGAAGAACAGGATCTGGGCGATGACCAGCGTCAACGTCCAGAGTGCCGGCTCGTCGTAGTGCTCCGCGGCCCGCCGGTAGAGGTCGTCGGTGACGCGTTCACCGGTCGGGTTCGGCGTGCACACGGCCTCGGCCAGTTCCAGGGCGACACGTTCGGATGCATCGAAGTACGGCGCGTCCCGCCACGACGCCACGGCGGTGATCCGTTCCTCGGACTGACCGGCCTTGCGCAGAATCCCGCTCTGCCGGACGGTGTGATACGTGCTGCCGACGATCTGCCCGACCCGCAGGTGCACGAGCGCGATCGTGGTCGCCGGGACGGTGCCGTTGTTGAGGGCTTTGGTCAGGGCGGCCGCCCAGCCGCCCAGCTCGGGAAAGAACTGCGTGGGGTCGGGGAGGCGTGAGGTGATGTCCATACCGGGTTCGACGAGACGGGCGGGCGGAACGTCAGCCCCTCACATTCGCGGCCGTCGTCTCGTCGGAGTGTCATGAGGACTCCGGAGGACGAGCGTCGCCAGCTGATCAACGTCGCGTACCGCCTGCTCGGCTCGCTCGCCGACGCCGAGGATGTGGTCCAGGAGACGTACGCGCGATGGTTTGCTCTTCCTCCTGCGCAGCAGGAAGCGATCGACGTGCCGGGCGCGTGGCTGACCAAGGTCGCGAGCCGGATCTGCCTCGACCACCTGCGGTCGGCGCGGGTGCGGCGCGAACGCTACGTCGGCGAATGGATCCCGGAGCCGGTCCCGAGCACCGCGGGCGACGACCCGGCCGACCGGATCACCCTGGACGAGTCCGTGAGCATGGCGTTCCTGGTGGTCCTGGACGCGATGACGCCGGCCGAGCGGGTCGCGTTCATCCTGCACGACGTGTTCCGCTACTCGTTCGCGGAGGTGGCCGAGGTCGCCGGCCGGACTCCGGCGGCCTGCCGTCAGCTGGCGTCCTCCGCGCGCCGCCGGATCGCCACGTCCGCCGCGCCGACGCCGCCGGTCTCCGAGCAGGCCCGGGTGGTCCGCGACTTCAAGCACGCCTGGGAGTCGAAGGACATCGCCGCGCTGGTCGGGCTGCTCGACCCGGACGCGCACCTGATCGCCGACGGCGGTGGCCTGGTCAGCGCGCTGCTGCACCCGATCACGGGCAGCGTCGAGGTCGCCCGCTACGCCGCCGGTCTGGCCGAGCGGGCTCCCGGCCTGTGCCTGCTGGAGCGGCCGGTCAACGGGCAGCCCGGCCTGGTCGTGCAGCTGGACGGCGTCACCACCGGCGTCGTCGCGTTCGAGATCACCGGCGCGCGGGTCAGCCGGATGTGGGCGGTCCGCAACCCGGAGAAGCTACGTCCGTGGCTCTGATGCCACGGTGACACCAAAGGGTTGTGCATGGCATCACGGTGATGCCATAGTGATGTCATGGAACTGCGCCCCTACATCGACGCCGTGCGTCACGAGCTCGCGCTCGCGGCGGCCACCGGCGGCGATGACGCCCGTGAGCTGGCCGAGCGGCTGACCGCGCCACTCGAGTCCGCGGTCCGGCTCGCCCTGCTCGACGCCCTCTCCGAGGCGGCCGCGGAGATCACCCGCGACCTCGCGCCCGGCTCGGTCGACCTGCGCCTGCGTCAGCGCGAGCCCTCGTTCGTGGTGACGCCGGCCCCGGCCGAGACCTGGGCCGACCCGGCGTCGCCGGCCACCGCTCCGGCTCCGGCACCGGCTTCGTCGCCCGCCGAGGACGAAGCCATGGTCCGGATCAGTCTGCGCCTGCCGGAGCACCTCAAGGGCCGGGTCGAGCAGGCCGCCGCCCGCGACGGCGTCTCGATCAACACCTGGCTGATCCGCGCCGCGTCCGCCGCGGCCGACGGTGACACCCCCCGCCCGTCCTTCACCAACCCGGCCACCGGTGGCGGCCAGCGCTACAGCGGCTGGGTCCGCTGACCCTCGAGGAGACTGAGATGCCCGTTTTCGACACCCCCGGAACGATCACCGCCTCCGTCGACCTGGTGATCGGCGAGCTGACCGTCGTCGCCGGCGACCGGCCCGACACCACCGTCACCGTCCGCCCCAGCCGCGACGACAGCGACCGCGACCTCCGGGCTGCCGAACAGACCCGCGTCGACCTGCTCGGCAGCACACTCACCGTGCGCGGCCCGCGCCAGCCGGGCCTCGGCATGTTCGGCAAGGTCGGCAGCATCGAAGTGCTGATCGAACTGCCGGCCGGCTCCGGCGTCGACGCCAAACTCGGCGTCGGCAACGCCCGCTGCGCCGGCCCGCTCGGCGACTGCCGGCTCCGCAGCGGCGCCGGTGACCTGCGGGTCGAGCAGGCCGAAAGCCTCACCATGCTGACCGGGATGGGCCTGGCCACGGCCGAAACCGTCAACGGCGACGCCCGGATGACGACCGGCTCCGGCAAATTGGAGATCCGCTCGGTGGCCGGCCCGGCGACGCTGAAGAACGGCAACGGCGAGAGCTGGGTCGGTCACGCCGGCAGCGAACTGCGGATCAACTCCGCGAACGGTGACATCGGAGCCGACCAGGCCGGCGCCGGCATCACCGCGAACACGGCCAACGGCAACATTCTCGTACGGGAACTGATCCGTGGCGCCGCGACCCTGCGCACCGCGGCCGGTCGCATCGAGGTCGGCATCCGCAGCGGCACCGCCGCCCGCCTCGATGTGCACACCCACTACGGCAACGTGCGCAACGACATGACCGCGACCGACGGGCCCTCGGAGTCCGACGAGCGGGCCGAGGTCCGGGCCCGCACCGCCTTCGGCGACATCCTGATCCACCGCGCCTGACCTCTCCCGTTCTGCTCCCCCGTTCTGTTCTCCCTTTCTGTTCTCCCTTTCTGCTTCCCCTTTCTGCTCGGCCGTTTCGCACGAAACCGGCCGCGATGACGCCTGCCCTGGGAGCTCCCGATGATCACCACCGTCTCCACCCGGCCCGCCGTTTCGGTGGCCGGTCTGCGCAAGACGTTCGGGACGACAACCGTCCTCGACGACATCGACCTGACCGTCACCGAGGGCACCGTGTTCGCTCTGCTCGGCCCGAACGGCGCCGGCAAGACCACGATGGTCCGCATCCTCGCCACCCTGCTGCCGCCCGACGGCGGTTCGATCCGCGTCGCCGGGCACGACCTGGCCCGCGACCCCGACGGCGTTCGTGCCTCGATCGGCCTGACCGGCCAGTTCGCGGCCGTCGACCGCCTGCTGACGGTCGGGGAGAACCTACGCCTGATGGCCGCCCTGCACCGCCTCGGCAAGATCGAGGGCAAACGCCGCGTCGACGAGCTGATCGAGCGCTTCGACCTCGCCGAATCCGCGAACAAGCCGGTGTCGCTGCTCTCCGGCGGTCAGCAGCGCCGCCTCGACCTGGCGATGACCCTGGTCGGCAACCCGCGGCTGATCTTCCTGGACGAGCCGACGACCGGCCTCGACCCGCGCAGCCGGCACACCATGTGGCAGATCGTCCGCGGCCTGGTCGCCGAGGGCGTCACGGTCTTCCTCACCACACAGTACCTCGACGAGGCCGACGAGCTCGCCGACCGGATCGCCGTCCTCGACCACGGCCGGATCGTCGTCGAAGGCACCCCTGACGAGCTGAAACGCCGCATCCCCGGCGGTCATTTGCTGCTGCGCTTCGCCGACCCGGCCGCGTTCCGGGCCGCGGCCGGCGTGCTGGACGTCGCGCAGAAGAACGGCGACGCGCTCACCCTCCAGGTCGCCAGCGACGGCGGGGTCGCGTCACTGCGCGCCGCCTTGGCCGCCCTCGAGCAGGCCGGGATCGAACCCGCCGATCTGACCATTCACACCCCGGATCTCGACGACGTCTTCTTCGCCTTCACCGGCGCTTCCTCCGAGGGGAACCAATGACGACGCTGGCGAACACCATCACCGATTCCCGCACCATGTTCAACCGGCAGTTGCTGCATCTGAAGCGTTATCCGTCGCTCACCATCATGCTGATCGGCCTGCCGGTCATCTTCCTGCTTCTTTTCGTGTACGTCTTCGGCGGCACCCTGGGCGCGGGCCTCGGCGGCGGCCGTTCCGAATACGTCAACTACCTGACCCCCGGCATTCTCCTGTTCACCGTCGCCGGCGCGGTCGCGGGCACCGCCATCTCCATCGCGATGGACATGACCGAAGGCATCGTCGACCGTTTCCGCAGCATGGCCATAGCGCGGGCAGCCCTGCTCACCGGGCACGTCCTCGGCAGCCTCGTACAGATCTTCATCGCCCTGTTCTTCGTCCTCGGCATCGCCCTGCTGATCGGTTTCCGCCCGAACGCCACCCCGCTCGAATGGCTCGCCGTCCTCGGTGTCCTGCTCGCCACTTCTTTCGCCCTGACCTGGCTCGCCGTAGCTCTGGGAATGGCCGCCAACAGCGTCGAGACGGCCAGCAACACCCCGATGTTCCTTTCCCTGCTCCCGTTCCTGGGCAGCGGATTCGTCCCCACCGAGACGATGCCGGCCGGCCTCCGCCAATTCGCGGAATTCCAGCCCTTCACCCCGGTCATCGAAACCCTCCGCGGCCTCCTGCTCGGCACCGGGATCGGCAACAGCGCCTGGATCACTCTGGCGTGGTGTGCGGTTGTCTCCGCCCTTTCCTACGTCTGGGCAAAACGCAAATACAACCAAAGATCCACAAGCTGAACCCCCTTCCCCGTACGCCGTGACCACCGTCCCGTGGCATCCCCGCCACGTCACCGGTGGTCACGGCGGCCACGCCCCTCCCGTCCCCGGCCGGGCCTCACCGTGGTAATTCCGCCTCCATCACCACGGTCAGGACCAGCCGGGGCCGCATGCGGGCGCAGCGGCCGCTCCTCCCGCCACGCATCCGTGCCGCCTTGCGACAACATCGACGGGGCGACAGACGCGGGCCGCAGGTCGGCCTGATCGGGACGGGACGGCATCGGACATCATCGGGGTGTGGGTGACCTTCTGATCAATCTCCTGGCGAGCGTCATCGCCGGCACCGCTGTCTGGCTCGCGGGGTTCCTGCTGCGCTGGCGGAGGCTGAACCGGGAACGTGCCTTCTTCGGCCTCACCGCCGGGACCAGTTGTCTGCTGGTGGTTTCCCGGCACGCGTCGTCGCCGCGGGAGTTCAGTGTCCACCGCCGGGACGTCGCCGCCCTGGTGGAGCTGGCCACCATCGCGCGGGAGTGCGGGGCGCACGCCGATCGGGTCGGCGAGAGCCAGCCGGTCGGGGAGATCGGCCGGCTGACCGAGTTCTGCGTAGGCGGCCCGGGCGAGGCCAGCCCGCGGAGCACCACCCATGTGCGCACGATCCTGCGCGGGGTGACGTACGAGGTCTTCGACGCGGAGAAGCGCCGGATGGCGTTCACCGTCGGCGACACCGAATACGTGCTCAGCCCCGAGGTCAGCTACGTTCTGCTCGCCCGGTTCTGGGGCCCGGCCGGCGGCCATCCCGTGTTCTTCATCGGCGGCCTGAGCGCGGCCAGTAACCTCGCGGGCGCCCGGTACCTGGCCGCACGCTACCCCGGGCTCCACCGCACCTTCGGCGCCGATCGGCCGTTCGCGCTGGTGCTGCGCGTCGTCGAGCCGGCCGCGTACGGTACCGATTTCACCGAGCTGGCTGCCGATGTCACCGACGTCGCGTTCCTGCCGATCCCGCAGCCGGTGGAGTAGCCGGCGGCCGACTGCCCGCCGATCAGCGCGGGGGCCGGCGGTTCAGGGCGACCTGGATCCTGGACAGCAACGCTTTCCTGCTCACGATGCCGGACAGCTCGCCGAGGGCCTTCGCGGGCACGGGACCCGGGCGCGTGGCCAGGATCTCCACGACGGCGGCAACCGTCTGCGGGGCGGCCGGGGAGCGGCCCTGGCGAACGCCGCACCGTGCAGCTCGCCGAGCCGCGCCAGGACCGCCCTCGGCGTGTCCCACTCGTCGATGAACGAGTCGAAGACCGCGCCGAGCGCGGGACCGAATCCGTCGAGTTCCGCGTCGGACAGCGACGCCGCGTTCGGTCCATGTCACGGCGAGATCATGCACCGCCCGTACGACAAATCTGCCTTCAGCCCTTGAGACCGGTGAATGTCATCGTGGCGATGAAGCGGCGCTGGGCCAGCAGGAACGCCAGGATCAGGGGCATTGTCGCCAGCACGTTGCCGGCCATCAGCTGGGACCACTCGGTGTGCCGGGTGCCCTGGAACGTGGCCAGGCCGACCTGGAGCGTGAAGCGGCTGTCATCGGAGATCGCGATCAGTGGCCAGAGCAGGTCGTTCCAGCTGGAGAGCAGGGTGAAGACGGCGAGGGTGGCGCACGCGGGGCGGGCCAGCGGGAGCACGATGCTGCGGAACGTGCGCCAGCGCCCGCAGCCGTCGATCAGGGCCGCTTCCTCCAGTTCGACGGGCAGGGCCAGGAAGAACTGGCGCATCAGGAAGATCCCGAACGCGGAGGCGAGCCAGGGCACGAAGGCGGCGGCGAGCGTGTCGACGATGCCGATCCGGGCGAACATCAGGTACGTCGGGATCATCAGCAACTGGATCGGGATCATGACCGTGGCGACGACGACCACGAACGCGACGCCGCGGCCGGCGAACTTCAGGCGGGCGAACCCGTAGCCGGCCGTCGAGCAGAGCACCAGGTGGGCAAGAACGGACACGGCGGCCACGATGATCGAGTTGAGGAGCCAGCGCGGCGCGTTGGTCTCGGAGAGCAGCGCCCGCCAGCCCTCCAGGTGCAGCGTCGTCGGGACGAGCTTCGGCGGGAACTGGTTGATCTCCGCGTTGCTCATGAACGACGTCAGGACCATGTGGACCAGCGGCAGTACGAACAGCAACGCCAGCGGCATCAGCAGCAGATGCCAGGGACTGAACGGCAGACGTCTCACCTAGAACACCTCCGAACCGCGCCGGCGGCTGTACCAGATGATGCCGAGCGTGAGCAGTAACGTGACGACGAACAGGAGGTAGGCGGCCGCCGCACCGTATCCGAGTCGTTGCGTCTGGAATGCCAGCTCGTAGATGTAATAGACGACCGTCTGGGTGCTGTTGAGCGGACCGCCACGCGTCGTCGTGTAGATCAGGTCGAACAACTGGACCGCGGTGATCGTCTGCCAGACCGCGGCGAAGACCGTCACCGGCCGCAGCTCCGGCAGCGTGACGTGCCGGAACACCCGCCACCGCCCGGCGCCGTCCATCGTCGCCGCCTCGACGAGCTCTTTCGGGATGTCCTGCAGCGCGGCCAGGTAGATGACGGTGGTGAATCCGACCTCGCCCCAGAGCGCGATCAGCACGATCACGTAGAGCGCCTGCGACGGGCTCTCCAGGAACTGCTGCGGTGGAATGCCGAGGTGGCGCAGCACGTCGTTGGCCGCGCCGAACTGCGGATTGAACACGAACGACGCGAGAATGCCGGTGGCCGCGGCCGAGGCGACGTACGGCACGAAGATGCAGGTGCGATAGAAGCCGATCAGCCGGATCCGCTGATTGAGCGCGATCGCCACCACCATGCCGAGTCCGATCGACAACGGCACGAAAAGCACCGTCAGCAGCAGCGTGTGCCGGGCCGCGGCGAGCATGTCCGGGTCCTGGGCGAGCTGCTGATAATTGCGCCAGCCGACCGGGACTCCGGCGGTGATGCCGTTCCACTTGGCCCGGGAGATGAAGAACGCCCACACCGCGGGAAAGAGTGAGAGTCCGACAACGATCAGCGTGGCCGGTCCGACGAAGGCCCAGCCGGTCAGGTGGCGCCGGGCCTTCCGGCGGGGCCGGGCCGGGACCGGCCGGGCCACCGCGAACGTCAGGGACGCCATCAGTTCACCAGCGCGTTCTCGGACTTCTTGGCGGCGGCGTCCAGCGCCTCTTCCGGCGTCGATCTCCCCTGCAGTACGGAGGCGATCGCGTCACCGACGTTGCGACTCATCTCCTCGTATCCGGGAACGGTCGGACGCGCCTGCCTGGCGTTGGCGAGGTTCGCGAAGAACTTGTCGCCGCCCGGGTACTCCTTGACGTAGTTCGCGAATTCCGGGGTGGTGGACTCGGCCGTGCGCAGGGGCAGGTTGCCGACCGCGAGGTTCCACTTGGCGTCGATCCCCGAGCTGGTCAGCCACTTGACGAAGTCGCGGGAGGCACCGGCCCGGTCGACGTCGCCGTGGTCGAAGAGGACCCACAGGTCGGGGCCGGAAACGGTCTGGTGGTCGCCGTTGACACCGGGCAGATCGGCCACGCCGTAGGACAGTGCGGCCTCTTTCAGCTCGATCAGGGACCACGGGCCGGAGAGCATCATCCCGATCCGCCCGCTGTTGAACAGACGCCAGTAACGTTCGTCGGTCTGATCGAGATACATCGACTTGTCGTCGACGGCCATCTGCCGCAACGTTTCCAGGGCCTTCACGCCGGCGTCCGAGTTGAAGGCCGGTTTGTTGCCGTCGAGAATCTTCCCGCCGTTCTGCCAGAGCAGTGGCCACAGATGCCAGGTGGTGTCCTCGCTGCCCGAAACCGAATAGGCCGTTCCGTAGGTGTTGGTGCCCGCGTCGGTCAGTTTCTTCGCGGCCGCCCGGAAGTCCTCCCACGACCATTGATCGGTCGGATAGGAGAGCCCCGCCTTGTCGAACAACGTCTTGTTGTAGATCAGCGCGATGTTGTCGACCAGCGCCGGGACGCCGATCACCTTGCCGTCGGTGGTCGCGGTCTGGCGGGCGGCCTCCGGGATCTCCGCCCACGCGAACGACGGATCCTGAACGAAAGCGGTCAGATCCTGGGTCTTGCCGCTGCCGCCGAGCTCGCCCGCCCAGCTGCCGTAGGCGTAGGAGACGTCAGGGTAGTTCCCGCCGGTGAAGCCGGCCGACAGCTTGGTGAGCAGGTCGTCGGTGGTCGGCGCGCCCGGTGAGGTCTTGACCGTCACGTTCGGGTGGGCGGTGTGGTACTCGGCCGCGAGCGTCTCGGCGACCTTCTCGGCCTCCTCGGTCTGGCCCGTCCACCAGGTGATCTCGACGGTCGCGGTCGGGTCGTAGCCGGCGGCGGCGTCCTTGCCGGGTTCCGTGGTTCCGCCCATGCAGGCGGTCAGCAACAGCAGGGCGGCCGCGCCGCCGGTGATCAGTCCAGGTCTCATCTCGGGACACCTCCGCGGCGACAGTGGCGGTTCAGGTGAGGACGTCGATCTTCGGAGCAGCGATCACTTCCGGCCAGACCTCGACCGGGTCCGGCCTTGGTCAGGTCCGGCCTCGGTCAGGTCAGGCTTTGGTCTGGTCAGGCTTTGGTCTGGTCAGGCCTTGGTCAGGTCAGGCCTTGGTCAGGTCAGGCTTTGGTCTGGTCAGGCTTTGGTCAGGTCTGGTCAGGTCAGGACCACGGAGCGGGTAAGGAGGCGGGGAGTGTCGGGGTCGAGGCCGCGGTGGGCGGCCAGGGCGAGCGCGAACCGCTGCGCGAGCACGAGCTGCGCGATCGGGTCCAGGTCGTCGCGGTGCACGGTCGCGCCGGCGCGCCGGGCCACGTCGTCGAGTTCGGCCGGCACGTCACCGAACGACCAGATCAGGCTGCGCGGCCCGGCCACCGCGACCGGCCCGTGCCGGAAATCCATCGCCGGGTACGACTCGGAGTAGGCCTGAGCTGCCTCGCGGACCTTCAGCGCCGCCTCGTGGGCCAGGCCGACGGTCCATCCGGTACCGAGAAACACCAGGTGATCGATGTCGGCGGGGTCGGCCGGCAGTGCCACGGCGAGAGCGGCCCGACCGTCGGCGACGATCAGATCAAGATCCTTTTTCCCGTACGCCGTACGCGCGAGCGCCAGCACGGAGGTCGGGAATCGGGTCTGCACGACACTGCGCTCGTCGGCGAAGTCGAGCAACAGCTGGACGTCGGTCAGGTCGTCCACGGGTTCACCGAGCACGGCCGTGACCGCGATCCGCCGCGTGCCGTCCGGCACCTGGCGCAGCGCGTCGAGCACCTCGGTCGACGTGCCCGAGCGGCTGATCGCGACGACCCGGTCGTAACGGCGGCGCGGCACGTACTCGGAGGCGCAGATCGCGTCGGTCTCGCCCAGCCCGGCACTCTCGCGCAGCTCGGCGATGCTCTGCGCGACGAACCACGACGTGCCGCAGCCGAGCAGCAGCATCCGCTCGCCCGGCGCGGCCAGTTCCTGCCGGGCGAGCGCGGTGAGCGACGCGGTCCGCCGCCACACCTCGGGCTGACTGGTGATCTCGGCGAACGTGTTATTCATGCCCGTGGATTATGCTCGTTTGTGCTCGCTTTACAAGATGTGAGCAGCAAGTGAACGTTCTGGGATGCGCGTTCAGCCACGCAGACTCGCCGGCATCAGGTCGCCGTGCGCGGCCGTGAGCTCGTCACACAGCTCCCAGATCGCGTCCACGGTCAGCGTCGCGGCCGTGTTCGGGTCGACCATCGCGGCCTGCCGGACCATGCGCGGATCGCCGTCGAGGGCGGCACGAACGGTCAGCTCGCCGACGCTCACGAACGCCCGGTTCAACGCCGCGCACTGCGGGGGGAGGTCACCGACCGGATCCGGATGCACACCCGCCGTGTCGACCAGGCACGGGACCTCCACGGCGTACGCGGAAGGAAGGTTGTTGATGAGCCCGGAATTGATCACGTTGGCGTGGATGCGGCGCGGCATGCCGGTGACCATGCTGTGGATCACCTGCGGCGCGTACTCGGTGGCGGGCCGGGTCAGGTCGAGCGGCTCGCCCGCGAGCAGGCCGCGCCGGGTGGCGTGGTAATCGTCGACGTTCTGCGCGCTGATCCGGAGATAATCGCCGACCGGGATGCGAAGCCGATCGATCTCCGCGTCGTGGCGGAGGTACCAGGGCACGTACTCGGAAGAATGCTCGCTGGTCTCCGTGGGGAAGTAGCCGAGCCGCCGGTACATGTCCATCCGGACCCGGCGGCGCAGCTGCAGGTCCTGGTCGAGCAGCTCGTCGAGCCGGGGATAGAGCGACTCGCCCCGATGCTCGAACCGCAGCAGCCAGGCCTGATGGTTGACGCCGGCACCGGTGTAGTCGATCTCCTCGTGCGGGACACCGAGCAGCGCGGCCAGGTCGTGCACCGTCCAGAACACCGAATGGCAGAGCCCGGCGACGTGCAGATCGGGGGCGATCGCGCCGAGATAGGCGACGTTCATCGCCATCGGGTTCGTGTAGTTCAGCAGCCACGCGTCCGGGCAGACCGCGCGCATGTCCGCGGCGATCCCGTCGAGCACCGGGAACGTGCGCAGCGCGCGGAAGATCCCGCCGACGCCGAGCGTGTCCGCGATGGTTTGCCGCAACCCGTACTTCGCGGGAATCTGGAAGTCACGGACGGTGGCCGGATACATGCCCACCTGGATCGCGTTGATCACGAAGTCGGCGCCGTCCAGAGCGCTGCGCCGATCGAGGTGAGTGGTCACTTCCGGACTCGCGCCGAGCTGTTCCGCGGTGCGGCGAGCGATCAGCTCCGCGGTCTCGAGACGCTCGGGATCGATGTCGTGCAGGGACAGGGTGACGCCGCGCAGCTCGTCGAAGGAGAGGATGTCCGCCAGCAGTTCGCGGGTGAACACCACACTGCCGGCGCCCAGGAATGCGATCACGGTCATGGGAGGAGTTTCCGGCCGGGTGCACGCTCGTGCAAGGATCGCGCGGAAACGAACTATCATGACTGCGCGTTTGATCAGTCGTCAGTGAAGAGGTTCCATGTCGTCCCTGCGCCGCGCCGACCGCGTGTCAGCCATCCTCGAACGCGTCACCGCCACCGGGTCGGTCGACGCCGGCGCCCTCGCCGAGGAATTCGCCGTCTCCCACGCCACCATCCGGCGCGACCTGCAGATTCTCGAGGACCAGCGGCTGCTCTCCCGCACCCACGGCGGCGCCGTCGCGGTCGACGTCGCCTACGAGCTGCCGGTCCGCTACCGCACCGGGCAGCATCGCGAAGAAAAAACCCTCATTGCGCGTACGGTGTCGGCACTGCTCCCGAAGGGGCCACTGACGCTCGGCCTCACCGGCGGAACGACAACGCACCTGCTCGCGCGCCTGCTCGCCGAGCGCGTCGACCTGACCGTCGTCACCAACGCACTGAACATCGCGGCCGAACTCGCCCTGCGCCCCCGCCTCAAACTGATCATGACGGGCGGGGTGTCGCGGACCCAGTCGTACGAGTTGGTCGGCCCGATCGCCGACCAGGCGCTGCAGGGCCTCAACATGGCGGTCGCGGTCGTCGGCGTCGACGGCATCAGCGCCCGCGGCGGCCTCACCACCCACGACGAGATCGAGGCCAACACCAACGCCACCATGATCCGCCGCGCCGACCGGGTCATCGTGGTCGCCGACGGCTCCAAGGTCGGCAAGGTGTGCCTGGCCGGCATCTGCCCCGTCACCGACGTCGCCACCCTGGTCACCGACGCCGGCGCCGACGCCGCCGCCCTCGACGCCATCCGCCGCACCGGCACCGAGGTCATCATCGCCCAGTGACTCCCTCCGCGCCCGCACGCGGCGGGTCCGGGCCGCTGAGCGGAGTCCAGGGGTCCGGGGGCGCGCTGCTGGTCACGTCGCGCCCTGGCTCGGCGAACGCGGACGAAGTCAGGCGACACGGCGAGCCGCGACTGCCGTCTTGTCCGAGATGCGGCGACCGAAGCGTGGAAAGCGGGTCCGACCATTCACGGTTGACGATTAGAGTCGGCGTCATGACGTCGACTGTTGCCGGCAGCGCCTTCGACGCGCTGCGCCTCGATGCTGTGACTGATCCGGAGACGCTGCGCCGGACGTATGAGTTTCCCAACGAGCGAGCCGTCCGCAAGCAGATGACCGAGCTCACCGAGCAGACCCGCCAGCTGGTCGCGTGCGCCTCGCTGGTCTTCGTCGCCAGCGTCGACGCCGGCGGCAACGTCGACGTCTCGCCGCGCGGCGGCCCGGCCGGGTTCGTCAGTGTGCTGGACTCGCGGACGGTGGCGATCCCGGACGCGACCGGCAACAAGCGCCTCGACACCTTGCAGAACGTGGTCGCCACCGGCCGGGCCGGGCTGCTGTTCGTCATCCCGGGGCGCACCACGACGCTGCGGGTCAACGGCCGGGCCTGCGTCTCGACCCGCCCCGAGCTGCTGGCACAGCTGACCGCCGTGGGCAAGCCGCCGGCCAGTGCGCTGGTCGTCGGCATCGAAGAGGTCTACCCGCACTGTCCGAAAGCGCTCATGCGCGGCGCGGCCTGGAAGCCGGAGCAGTGGCTGCCGGCGGACGCCCAGCCGACGTCGGCCGAGGTGACGCTGGCGCAGTTGCGCCTGCCGGAGCTGACGATCGCGGACATCGAGCGGACGGAGGCGGACGCGTTGAAGTACCGCTACGAGTGACGATGGTGGGGTTGACCTGACCGTCGGGGACGACGCCCGGGTCACCCGCTTCCTGGTCGACGGGACCCGGCGCGACGTCACCTGCCCGGAATGATCACCTCGTCGGCGAGCCAGCGCGCGACGCCCTGCGGGTAAGGGTCGGGCACGCTGAGAATGACATGCTCAAAACCGGCGGCGAGCGCCTCGGCGATCTTCGCGCGGGTGTGCGCCGGGTCGTCGTAGGAGACGCCGAGGTGGATCGAGCGGGTGATCTCGGCCGGGTCCCGCCCGATCTTCTCGCAGTAACGGTCCAGCAGAGCGCTGCGGGCGGCGAGGTCGTCGATCGGCCCACCGCCCGCGATGTTCCAGAGATCGGCGTGCCGGGCGGCGATCCGCAGCGTGGCCGACGCCCGTCCGCCGATCATGATCGGAGGGTACGGCCGTTGCACCGGCCCAGGGCTCCCGAAGGCACCGGTGACCTGGACGAACTCCCCGTCGAAGTCGAACGGCTCGGCCTCGGTCCACAATCGCTTGATCACGGTCAGACCCTCGTCGAGGCTCCCCACCGCGTGGTCGACGTCGTGGAACGGCAGGCCGTGCGCGGTGTACTCCCGCACCGCCAGCGGATGCCCGGGGCGCGACCCGACACCGATCCCGAAGTCGAGCCGCCCGCCGGAGACGATGTCGACCGTCATGGCGATCTTCGCGAGCATCGCCGGCGGCCGGAAGCGATTACTGGTCACCAGCAGCCCGAGCCGCAGGCGGCGGGTCTGGGCGGCCAGCGCGGAGAGCAGTGTCCAGCCCTCCAGGATCGGCCCGGACGGGTCGCCGCCGATCGGCAGAAGATGGTCGAAGAGCCAGGCGTGGTCGATCTCGGGCACGGCGTCGGCCTCCTGCCAGACGCGCAGAACGTCCTGGTAGCCGACTTGCTGTTGCGCGGTCATGATCCCGAACGAAGGCACGGTGGTCTCCTCACCCGTCAAAACGGAACGTGGTTCCGCAACCATCATACGGAACCACGTTCCGTT
This sequence comes from Actinoplanes sp. NPDC020271, assembly GCF_044388125.1. Taxonomy (NCBI): domain Bacteria; kingdom Bacillati; phylum Actinomycetota; class Actinomycetes; order Micromonosporales; family Micromonosporaceae; genus Actinoplanes; species Actinoplanes sp. NPDC020271. The sequence continues at coordinate 19,804 of NZ_JBIRWQ010000026.1, read as the reverse complement.
TCGTCGACAGCTAGTTTTTGATCGTCGATCGCCCTTCCCTATGCTGTGCAACACGCGTGAAGATGCTGGAGACAACGTGAGCTCAGCAGCAGAAATCCAAGAACTGGTCGACAAGATCCGCGCGCTGGCCGCAGCCGAGCTGCCGTCCGGCCACGTGGTGGCGTTCCTCCGGGAAAGCCAGGAGTTCTGGGAACCCGAGGAGCGGGAACTCATCGAGCCGATCGGTACGGAATATCAAGCACAGAGCGACGAGCTGGCCGACCGTCTCGCCGAGTTCTGGGGCAGACCGGCCCGGGTGCCGCTCTGGCCGGTCCTCGACCGTTCCCTCGCCGGGGAGGACGTTCCGCCGCTCGCCGGCGAACTCTCACAGTTCGCCGTCGAGGTCGACACATGGCGGGTGGGCGACCGTGTCGTCTGCGTGGGCGTCGGCCACCACGACAAGGAACTACCCATCGTCCTTTTCGCCGCCGTCGGTGACCACCGGCTCGACGACGAAACGTCGCCGGCTGTGCAGAGTTCTGTCCGTCAGGCGGTCGATCAGTAGGCCTACCGCGCTGCCGACTGCACTCGATGTGGCTACTGGGCGCGCCGATTTCAGGCGTCATCCGGGTACGCCGCCGGACTCTCTCGCAGACCTGCTGTGCCGGTCGCCGAGCCCGGATTGATCGTCACCGCTCGGCCTCATCGACGAGTCGACAACCGGCTGCGAGCCGGAGCGCGCGCTGCTCGTCCGCCCAGCGCTGGCGTGATGCCCCAGAAACCGGCGGGGTCGTACGGTGAGCGCAAAGCCGAAGCCCGGGGCCGGGGGTGCGCTGGTGGTCGGGCCACAGCGTGCGCCGCGCGCCCGCATGGCGTTCACAGTTCCCGGCGCTGTTGGGGACCATGAATGCCAGGCGGAACACGACGACATCTGCGCGTGTTCGACGAGGCCGCCCCTTCCGAAACGTCAGAAGGGGGCGCGGGTGGCGTCAACGGGATGCGGGCGGGGCGAGTTCGGGTTCGGGGGCGGCCGCTGCGGTTCCGGCGGGGCGGCGCAGGTAGAGGGCGGGGAGGGTGATGAGGGCGGCGGCGGTGGCGGTCCACCGGAAGGCGTGACCGAAGGCGGTGGCCAGCGTGTCGGGTGTGTGGGCGCCGGCCGCCGAGTGGCGCAGTGCGAGGATCACGACGGTCACTCCGACGGACGCGCCCACCTGCTGGAAGACGCGCGCCGCGGTGGTGGCGTGCGGGACCGCGGCGCGGGGTTGTCCGCCGTAGACGCCGGACTGCGCGGGCACCAGGACCGCGCCGAAGCCGACCCCGTTCAACGTGAGCACCGACAGCAGCAGCCACTGGCTGGTGCCGGTCGTGAGCTGGGTGAACGCCAGGGCGACGCCGAGCAGCACCAACGATCCGGTCAGCGCCACGGCGCGGGGACCGACGCGGGACATCAGGCGTCCGGCGAGGGTCAGGGACACGGCCGAGCCGAGGCCGTTGGGGGCCAGCAGGAGGCCGGCGTGCAACGGGGTGAAGCCGTGGACCCGCTGGTAGTAGAGCGGGATCAGCAGGATGTTCCCGACGAGTGCCGCCATCGCGAGGAACATCATGATCGACGCGGCGGTGAAGTCGCGGCCGGCGAACAGGCGCAGGTCGACGATGGGCTCGGCGGCCCGGAGCGCGTGCCGGACGAAGCCGGCCAGCAGGATCACGCCACCGACGGCGGTGACCAGGGTGGCCGGGCCGAGGCCGCCGTCGTCGCCGATCCGGGACAGGCTCCACACGACGGCGACCAGGGCGGGTGAGAGCAGCGCGAGACCGGTCACGTCCAGGGGTGCCGGCCGTGACGGGTGTTCGCGGGGCAGGACGCGGGCCGCGGCCCAGACCGCCGCGGCGCAGATCGGCAGGTTGACCAGGAAGATCCAGCGCCAGCCGGGGCCGTCGACGATCACGCCGCCGAGGACGGGGCCCAGGACCGGGCCGAGCAGCATGGGCACGCCGATCATCGCCATCACGCGGCCGAGCTCCTGGCCGCGGGCCTGCCGGGCGATGATCGTCTGGAACAGCGGGAGCAGCATGCCGCCGCCGACGCCCTGGACGACGCGCATCGCGATCAGGCTTTCCGCGGACCAGGCCAGCCCGCACAGCAGGGAGCCCAGGGTGAACACCGCGAGGGCGCCGAGCCAGGCGGCGCGGCTGCCGAGGCGGTCGATCGCCCAGCCGGCGACGGGGATCATCGCGGCCATCGTGAGCAGGTAGGACGTGCTGACCCACTGGACGGTGCCGAGGTCCGCGCCGAAGTCGCGCCGCAGGCTCTCCAGCGCGATGTTGACCATCGTCGAGTCCATCTGGACCAGGAACACGCCGAGCAGGGTCGCGCCGATCAGGGCGAGCAGGCTCCGAGGGATTTTCTCTGCCACAGGATCCGGCCTCTCGTTACGTCGTACGGGACAGCGATACGGTGTATCGCAGACGGTACACCGTATCGCTGATTCGTACACCGCTAGAATCGCGGGATGGCAGAGACCCGTGGTCCGCTGTGGACGCGCCCGGCCGCCCCCAGGCCCGAGAAGCTGACCCGCGAGACGGTCGTCGCCGCCGCGGTCGCGCTCGCCGACCGCGAGGGCCTCGAGGCGGTCTCGGTGCGCCGGCTGGCCACCGAGCTCTCCGCCCGCCCGATGAGCCTGTACACGTTTTTCGAGCGCAAGGACGACCTGGTCGACCTGATGATCGACCACGTGCTCGGCGAGATGCTGGTCCCCGAGCTGCCCACGGGTGACTGGCGGGCGGCGCTGCGGGCGCTGCTGCACCGGCAGATCGCGGTCGGGCGCCGGCACTTGTGGGTGATGACCGTCTTCGGGACGCGGGCGCCGATCGGACCGAACGCGGCGCGGCACGCCGAGCAGTCGCATCAGGCGATCGCCGGGCTGGGGCTGGGCGCCGAGCGTTCGATCAAGCTGTTGCGCACCGTCGACACGTACCTCTGGGGCTATGTGACCTTGAACGGGCAGGAGCTGGCCGCCCGGCAGCGCGACGGCCTCACCGAGGCGGAGTGGCAGGCCTCCATGGAGAAGTACTTCGCGGAGCTGACAGCCGGCGGGGACCTGATCAACCTGGCCGCGGCCGGCCGATCCGCCCTGCTCCGGGGCACTGTCGAGGAGTGGATCGCCGACTTCGACGAGGGGTTGAACTGGCTGCTCGACGGCTTCGAGCAGACGCTGGGCTGAGGGCTCCGGCCGGGGCGGCGGCACGAAAGGGCGCTCCTGACGACGTACGCGGGAAGGGTTTTGATCGAAGACAGCAACTTCTTGACAATGTTCTGGAAACGATTCCAGACTGGCTCCATTGATCGATCGACTTCGAATGATCAAGGGGCCGGCCATGGCGGTGACCATCAAGGACGTCGCGCGGCTCGCCGGGGTGTCGCAGTCCTCGGTGTGCCGGGCGCTCGCCGATCCCGCGCGTGTCCGGCCGGAGACCCGCGAGCGCGTCGAGCGCGCCGCCGGTGAGCTCGGCTATCACCCCAACCGGGTCGCCCGCAGCCTGATCACCGGGCGCACCCTGAACATCGGCGTGGTCCTGCCGGATCTGGCCAACCCGTTCTTCCCATCGGTGGTCAAGTCGATTCAGACGCGGGCGCGCGAATTCGACTACGCGGTTTTCCTCAGCGACACCGACGAGGACCCGGCGGTCGAGGTGCCGGCCATCCGGGCCCTGGCCAAGCAGGTCGACGGGTTCCTGCTCTGCTCACCGCGGGCGCCCGACGAGGACCTGCGATCGAACGCCTATGAAAAACCGATCGTGGTGCTCAACCGCAGGGTCAGGCCGTTCCCGTCGGTCACCGCGGACAGCGCCGACGGGATGCGCCAAGCGGTCGCCCACCTGCACGCCTTAGGACATCGATCATTGGCGTACGTCGCCGGCCCCCGGACCTCGTGGTCCAACCGCGACCGGCTGCGGGGCCTGCGCGCCGCGACCGCCGCCCGCGGGATGACCCTGGTCGAGGCCGGGAACGTCGCGCCCACCGTCGACGGCGGAGCGGCCGCCGCCGACCTCGTCCTCGCCACCCACGCCACCGCGGTCCTCGCCTACAACGACCTGACCGCGCTCGGCCTGATCCAGCGGTTCCACGCCCGGGGCGTCGCCGTCCCGGAGCACATCAGCGTCGTCGGTTTCGACGACATCCTGGTCGCCGCGCTGGTCGGCCCGCCGCTGACCACGGTCGCGATCGCCAAGGAGCAGATCGGCCGGGTCGGGGTGGACCTGCTGCTCGAGCTGATGGCCGACCGCGACTCCACCGGCACCGCCCGCCGGGTGCTGCCCACCCAGCTCATCGTGCGTGGTTCGACGGGCCCCGCTCCTGTATAGAAGGGATCCACCATGTCGCCCAGCCGCCGCCAATTCCTCACCCTCACCGCCGCCGCGGTCACCGTCGCCGCCTGCAGCCCGCCGGAGAACAACAACCCGGCCACCGGCGCCGGCGGCCCGGTCCCGGACAAGCCGGCCAAGGCGGTCACCCTCAACGTGCTCGACGTAGCCGGGAACCTGCAGCTCACCCAGCCGATGATCGACGACTTCGTGGCCAAGAACGGCGGGATCGTCGAGAAGGTCACCTACACCAAGGCGACCGCCCCCGAACTCGTCGGCAAGATCAAAGCCCAGCAGGCGGCGAACCGGGTGGACATCGACCTCGTGCTGACCGGGGTGGACGGGCTCGCCGCCGGCATCGACCAGCAGTTGTGGGTGGAACTGCTGCCCGCGTACGCGAGTCGCCTCTCCGGCATGAACAATTACCTCGCGGGCGCGGCGGCGATGCAGAAGCTGGCCGGGAATGCCGGCGTGACCGTGACCTATTACCCCTCCGGGCCGCTGATCGAATACCTGCCGGCCAAGGTGCCCGATCCGCCGAGAAACGCCGAAGACCTTCTTGCGTACGCGAAAGCGAACCCGGGCGCCGTGCAGTACGCCCGCCCGTCCAACTCCGGGCCGGGCCGGACCTTCCTGATGGGCCTGCCCTATCTGCTCGGTGACTCCGACCCGAAGGACCCGGTCAACGGATGGGCGAAGACCTGGGACTACTTGAGACAACTCGGCGAGTCCATCACGCTCTACCCGTCGTCGACCAGCGAGACGATGAAGAACCTGGCCAACGGATCGGCGAAAATCATCGCGTCCACCACCGGCTGGGACATCAATCCGCGCGTCCTCGGGACCGTGCCGAAAGAAGCGGAGATCGGCACGCTCAACGGATTCCACTGGGTCGCCGACGCGCATTACGCCGTCGTCCCGAAAGGCGTGCCGACCGACAAGCAGTCCGCCGTGCTCAACCTGCTCGCCTGGATGCTCACCCCGGAACAGCAGGCCAAGGCGTACGACAAGGGGTACTTCTTCCCCGGTCCGGCGGTCGACGGCGTGAGCATCGAGATGGCGCCGGCCGAGAGCCAGCAGGCGATCCGGGACTACGGGCGGCCCGCATACCTGCAGCTCATCGCGAACAACCCGATCGAGGTGCCGCTCGAGGCGTCCGCGCTGGTCAAGGCGTTCGACCGGTGGGACCGCGAAATCGGCGGCTCCAAGGTGAAGAAATGACCACGTTCGAGACGCTGCGCCTGGACGGGGTGACCCGCCGGTTCGCCGGAACGGACGCCCTGGCCGGGCTCGACCTGGAGATCCGGCGCGGGGAGTTCATCGCGCTGCTCGGGCCCTCCGGCTGCGGCAAATCCACCGCGCTGAACTGCTTGGCGGGGCTGCTGCCACTCAGTGACGGCAGCATCTGGCGGGACGGGACCCGGTTGGACACGTTACCGCCGGAACGCCGGGGATTCGGGATGGTGTTCCAGAACTACGCGCTCTTCCCGCACATGTCCGTACACAAGAATGTGTCTTTCGGTCTGAAGATGCGCGGGGTGGCGCGGGCCGAGATCAAGCGCCGCACCGATGAGGCGATCCGGCTCGTGCACCTCGAGGAACACGCCGGGAAACTGCCCGGGCAACTCTCCGGCGGGCAACAGCAACGCGTCGCCATCGCCCGGGCCGTCGTCGTCGAACCGTCGCTGGTGCTGATGGACGAGCCGCTGAGCAACCTCGACGCGAAACTGCGCCTGGAAATGCGCACCGAGATCCGCCGGCTGCATCAGAACCTTGGGCTGACCACCGTCTATGTGACGCACGACCAGGAAGAGGCGCTGTCCATGGCGGATCGTCTCGTGGTTCTGCGGGCCGGGCGGGTGCAGCAGATCGGCACCCCCGAGGAGGTCCACAATCGGCCGGCGAACCGGCACGTCGCCGATTTCCTCGGGTTCCGCAATCTGCTGCCCGGAGTCTTCGCCGGAGGTTCGGCGAAGTTCAACAATGTCGAGGTGCCCGGCACCCCGGTCGGGACGGTCGCCGAGGGCGATCCCGTCGTGGTGGCGATTCGTCCCGAAGACATCGTTCTCGGCGCCTCCGGAGTCGAGGTGACCGTCGAGGTCGCCGAGTACCACGGTCGTGAGATCGCCGCCGAGACCCGCACCGCCGACGGCCGGCAGCTGCATCTGCGCACGTCGGAACGGCTCGCGCCGGGCGACAAGGTGCACGTCTCCTTTCCGCCCGACCGGCTGCTGGTGTTCCCGGTATGACGACCTCGACACTCGCCGTCCGGCACCGCCTCGCCGAGCGCGGCATCGACCCGCAACTGCTGCTCCTGGTCCCGGCCACGGTGTTCGTCGTGGCGCTCTTCATCTACCCGTTCTGCTACGGCATCGCGGTCTCGTTGCAGCCGGCGCAGGGCGGGGCGCTCGCCGCGTACCGGGCCTTCTTCAGCGACGCCTACCAACGGGACACCATCACCACGACCCTGGCCATCGCGCTGCCGGCAGCCCTGTTCAACGTGCTCGCGGCGGTGCCTATCGCGTACCGGATGCGCGGTCGATTCCGCGGGAAACGCCTGCTCACGACGGTGCTGGTCGTGCCGATCACGCTCGGGACGGTGCTCACCGCGGAGGGGTTGCTGAACTTCCTCGGCCCGACCGGGTGGTTCAACCGGACGCTCTTGTCACTGCACGTGGTCGATCAGCCGATCACGCTCACCCACAACTACTGGGGCGTCATCTTCTCGCTCGTGATCACCGGGTTCCCGTTCGCGTTCCTGCTGGTGCTCTCGTACCTGTCCGGAATTGATCCGAGCCTGGAACGCGCCGCGGCAACCCTGGGCGCGGGGTGGGCACAACGCTTCTTCCGGATCACCCTGCCGCTGCTCGCGCCCGGATTGGCGACCACGTTCTGCCTGACGTTCGTGCTCGCGTTCAGCGTCTTCCCGTCCGCGATCCTGGTCGGCGACCCGTCCGGCAGCACGAGGGTCATCAGCATCGCCGCTTACGAGGCCGCCTACGTCCATTACGACTATGCCGCCGCCTCCGCCACCGCGATCGTCATGGGCGCGGTCGAACTGGTCGTCATCAGCATCGTGCTCGGACTGCGGAGCCTGTTCTACACCGGTTCGACGGCGGGAGGCAAAGGATGAGACGCCGCATCGTGGCCACCCCCGGCGCGTGGATCGTGTGGGGACTCGTCGCCGTCTTCTTCGTCGGGCTGGCCGGCGTCATCGGGTCGGTGGTGGTCAACTCGTTCGGGGTGCGGTGGTTCGACACGTGGCTGCCGGAGGCGTACACCCCGGACTGGTACGGCCAGGCGTGGAAGGACTTCACGCTGCTGCCGGTACTGACCGTCACGCTCGTCGTCTGCCTGCTCGTGGCCGGGATCTCCGTGCTGGTGGGCGTGCCCGCGGCCTACGCGCTCGCCCGGCGCCGATTCCCGGGGAGCCGCCTGCTGTACCTGCTCTTCCTCCTGCCGATTCTCATGCCACCCATCACGTACGGCATTCCACTCGCCACGGTCCTCTACAAATACGGTCTCGCCGGTCACCTCTCCGGTGTCGTGCTCGCCAATCTCGTGCCGTCGGTGCCGTTCGTGATCCTGACGATGACCCCGTTCATCGAACAGATCGACCCGTCCGTCGAACGGGCCGCGCGGATGTGCGGCGCCCGGACCCGGCACGTGTTCACGTCGATTCTGGCGCCGCTGCTCGTACCGGGAATTCTTGCCGCCTCGATTCTCGTCGTGGTCCGCACCGTCGGCATGTTCGAGCTGACGTTCCTGACCGCCGGCCCGGATTCGCAGACCCTGGTCGTGGCGCTGTTCTACTCGATGTCGGCGGCCGGCATCCGGGCACAGCAGTCGGTCGACGCGATGGCCGTCATCTACTGCGTGATGATGCTGATCCTGCTCGTGGTGGCGCTGCGTTTCGTGAATCCGACTCAACTCGTCGCGCGGGTGAAAGAGGACCCGGAGTGAGAATCGTCGAGGCCCGGGTGATCGTGACCTGCCCGGGCCGCAATTTCGTCACCCTCAAGATCGTGACCAGCGACGGCGTGTCCGGGGTGGGCGACGCGACGCTCAACGGGCGTGAGCTGGCGGTGGCCGCCTACCTCCAGGAACATGTGATTCCGGCGTTGATCGGGCGGGACCCGGCCCGGATCGAGGACACCTGGCAGTATCTCTACAAAGGGGCCTACTGGCGGCGGGGACCGGTGACGATGACGGCTGTCGCTGCCGTGGACACCGCTCTGTGGGACATCAAAGGGAAAATCGCCGGGCTACCGGTCTATCAGTTGCTCGGCGGGCGCTCGCGGGACGGTGTGACCGTTTATGGTCACGCTTTTGGGGACACCGCCGAGGCGCTGCTCTCGGACATCTCCCGATTCGTCGCCCAGGGGTATCGGGCCGTGCGGGTACAGACGGCCGTGCCCGGCCTGCCGTCGGTCTACGGCGTCGGGAAAGCGGGCGAGACCTACGAGCCGGCCTCAGCGGCGGTGCCGCCCGAATCGGTCTGGGACACCGCGCTGTACCTGGACGCGGTGCCGCGAGTCCTCGCCGACGTCCGCGCCGAATTCGGGCCCACCCTGAAACTGCTGCACGACGTCCACCACCGGCTCACCCCGATCGAAGCCGCCCGCCTCGGCCACAGCCTGGAGCCGTACGCGCTGACCTGGCTCGAAGACCCGGTCCCGGCCGAACTGCAGGACGGCTTCCGGCTGATCCGCCAGCACACGACCACGCCACTGGCGGTCGGCGAGGTGTTCAACACCGTCTGGGACTGCCAGCAGCTCATCACCGGCCAGCTCATCGACTACATCCGCACCACGGTCGTGCACGCCGGCGGCATCACCCACCTGCGGCGCATCTTCGACCTGGCGGCGCTCTACCACGTCCGCAGCGGCTCGCACGGCGCCACCGACCTGTCCCCGATCTGCCTGGCCGCGGCGCTGCACGTGGACATCGCCATCCCGAACTTCGGCCTGCAGGAGTACATGCCGCACGCACCGGAGACCGACGCGGTCTTTCCCCACGGGTACCACTTCGAGGGTGGCTACCTCCACCCGTCCGAGACACCCGGGCTGGGCGTGGACATCGACGAGGAGTTGGCGGCGCGGTATCCGTACCGGCCGGCGTCCCTCCCGGTCAACCGCCTCACCGACGGAACCCTGCACAGCTGGTGAGTCCGTCCGCGGAGGTCCGCGAGGCCGCCGCCTACCGGCCTCGCGGACAGGGCGCGAGTGCATGACACGGGCCGTGGTCCGGCTGGTAGCGCGGCGCGAGGTCCCGGCCGCCGGCGGGACTGCAGCGAGTGGTCGTCAGCGGTCGGGGAGGGATGTGGCCAGCTGGGCTCGGCTTGTGAGGGAGAGCTTCTGGAAGATGTGGGTCAGGTGGGTCTCGACCGTGCGGCGGGTGACGTAGAGCCGGTCGGCGATCTGTTTGTTGCTGTGGCCGAGAGCGGCCAGCACGGCGACCCGGTGCTCGGCCGGGGTGAGGGCGCCCGGGCCGGAGACGACCGTCCGGCGCGGGCGGCCACCGGCGGCGAGGAGTTCCTGGCGGGCGCGGCGGGCGATCAGGCGCATGCCACCCCGGTCGGCCAGGTCCAGGGCCCGGGTCAAGGGTTCGCGGGCGGCGGCGCGCTGGTTGGCCCGGCGCAGGGCGGCGCCCAGGTCGGTGAGGACTCGGGCGTGCTCCAGGCGCATCGGGGATGAAGTGAGCAGGTGGGCGGCCTGGGTCAGCAGGGGTACGGCCTCGGCCGGGGTGACCGTGCGGGCCAGGGCGCGCAGGCCGGCGGCGCGGGGGCCGGGCAGGCCGACCTGCGCGGCCAGTTCCAGGTGCTCCTCGGCCAGGCGACGGGCGGCCGACAGGTCACCGAGGGTGGCCAGGGCCAGGCAGTCGTCGACGCGCCAGGCGGCGATCCCCGGGTGCCGGTTGCGAAGGGCCTGCCAGGTCTCGCCGGCCGCGACCAGGTCGGCGTGAGCTTCGGCGGGGCGGTGCTGGGCCAGGCGGAGGCGGGCGCGGCGTTCCAGGAGCATTGCCGTCCGTAACTTTCCTGGTGCGAGGACCGCCAGGGCCGGGCCACCTGCCCTCGACGGCACGGTGGGGTTCGTGCTGCCCCAGCCCCGGGACTCGGCGGCGGTCAGGGCGGCGTCCGCGCCGGATAGGTCGTCGGCTTCGGTGAGGGCTTCGACCAGCGGGAACAGGGTCCAGACCAGGCCCGGTGCGGGCGGGTTGGCGAGTTTGAACTCGAAGGCGAACCGGGCGTCGGGGACGGCGTCGCGGACCCGCCCGGCCGGCACCAGCGCGTGCGCGCGGATGAAGCTGCCGTGGGCCAGGGCGGTCATCCAGCCGCGCGGGCGGACCTGTTCGATCAGGCCGTCGCACAGCGCCCGGGCGATGTCCAGTTCCTCCGCCGCCACCAGGGCGAACTTGAGGACGGTGGCGAGCAGGGAGTCGATCTCCGCGGCGAGGACGGCGTGCAGGATCGCGGACGTCTCCCCGGCCGGGCGCGCCGCGGCGATCGACAGGTGACCGTGATGGACACCCCACATCGGCGACGAGCCCGGGCAGGCGTGCCGGACGGTTCGGCGGCGCGCGTCGGCCTCGGTCGCGGCATCGAGCCAGCCGGAGCAGACCAGTTCGGCCTCGATCTGGTCGAGCACCGCCGGGGCAGCCGCCCCGGCAGACGAAGCGTCACCCGCAGGGACCGTGTCCGAGAGGGCCGGGTCGGTGTCGAGGATGCGGTGGCAGAGTTGGCGGGCCTGGTCGTGGAAGCCGGCCATCCCGAGCGCCCGAGCCCCCGCCAGCGCGATCTCTGCCCGCTGATCAGGATCGGTCGCGCACTCGACGGCTTGGGCCAGTAACGGGTAGGACTCCGGCTTGACCTGCTCGGCGGTGACCAGTCCGAGACGACAGAGAAGATCCGCTTCGGCGTACGCCGTGACCGGCCCCTCGGCCAGCGCCCGGCGCAGGAACGTGGCGGCGTTCTGCGGCGCCCCGCGGCGCCAGGCACGGTCCGCGGCGGTGCTCAGGGCGTCGACGGTGGCCGGCTCACCTGCGGGTTCGGTCCGTAGGAGGTGTAGCGCAACCGCTTCCGGCCCGGCCCGCTCGGCGACGAGCAGGCGGGCGGCGCGTCCGTGCCACAGTGCGCGCTCCCCCGCCGGCAGACCGTTGTAGAGCGCCGCCGCGACCAGGGGGTGCACCAGCGCGTACCCCTCGATCGTGTTCTCCAGGAGCCCGGCGGAGCGCAACCGGTCGGCGAGCCGCAACGCACCGGAATGATCGAGACCGGCCAGATCGCGGGCCTGTCGCAGCGGCGCGCCGCGACCCAGCACGGCGAAGGCGCGGGCGAGGTCGGCGGTGCCGGGCGGCAGGCGGGTGAGCTGGCGGTCGACCGCGCGGGCGACCTGGTCGGGGCCGAAGTCGCTGAGCCCGGCGGCGACCTCGTCGGACGGTACGACGCGCTCGGCGGCGAGGTGGTCGAGCAGCGCGCCGAGCAGGAACGGGTTGCCGGCCGTGGCGGCGTGGCACGCCTTGGTGAACACCGGACCGGCCGCAGGGAGGCGGTCCAGCACGATCGCCCGGACCGCCTCCGGTCCCAGTGGGGCCGGTCGCACCGGTGCGCCGGCCGCGGCGAGCAGCTCGGCGAGCAGGTCCGGCTCGGCCGCCGGCTCGCCGGAGCGGACCGCGCACAGGATGCCGAGCGGCAGCCCCGTCATCCGCCGGGTGAGCTGGCCGAGCCAGCGCAGCGACGGCGCGTCCGCCCAATGTACGTCGTCGACCAGCAGCAGTGTCGCCGCACGGGCCGCGAGCCCGCAGGTCAGCCAGGTCAGCCCGTGCGCGGCGGCGTGCATGGCGTCGCCGGTCGGGGCGTGCGTGGCGCCCTCGTCGTCGAGCGCGCGCCGGGCCGGGGCGGCCGCGCCGACCGCCAGGGTGTCCCACTCGGTGCTCTGACGCAGCGGCGCGAACAGTTGCCGGGCGATGCCCCAGCCGGCGTCGCGTTCGAGCGGGCCGCCCCACGCCGAGAACACACGCAGGCCGGCGGCGGCCGCGTCGGTGCCGGCGGCGGCGAGCAGACTGGACTTGCCGATGCCGGCCGGGCCTTCGACCACGATCACCGCACCGGTTCCGGAGCGCACCTGGCCGAGCCGGTGGACGAGCATCGCCAGCTCCGCATCGCGCTGCAACAACAGCCGCGGCATGGCGACGACCGTACGTCGTCGTGGGCGTGCGCAAAACCTCGTGGTCGGATCCACGATTCAACATGTCGTCGCCGGGCCGAGCCTGGGTGCATGGAGACGACGGATTACGCCTTGGGACAGACCGACGCGGAGATCGAGCGGGTGCGCGCGCAGGCGCGGCTCTGGGCGGCGGACACCGCCCGGCTGCTGGATCGGCTCGGGCTCACCGCCGGCGAACGCTGCCTGGACGCGGGGTGCGGGCCGGGCGAGACGATGCGGTTGATGGCGGACCGGGTCGGGCCGTCGGGCCAGGTGACCGGCATCGACCTGGACCCGGGGATCAGCCGGCTCGCGCCCGGCCGGGTGATCATCCACGATCTGACCGCCGACGAGCCGGTGCCGGGCGGCCCGTACGACCTGGTCCACGCCCGCCTGCTGCTGTTCCACACGCCGCGGCCGGCGCAGGTGCTACGCCGGCTGTGGGACGCGGTCGCGCCGGGCGGGCGGCTGCTGGTGCAGGACTACGACATGCGCCCGGTCGGGGTGAATCCGCAGCTCGACGTCAGCGAGGAGATGACCGGGCTGGTCCTCGCGGCGTTCGGGGCGGCCGGGTGTGACGTGCGGGCCGGCAGCCGCCTGCCGTACCTGATGGCCGAGGCGGGGATCGGCGCGCCGGACGGCACCGACGTCGCCGGCCGGCTCGTCCCGTCCGCGGCGGGCCTGCCGATCCTGGAGAGCGTCTACCGCAGCCTGCTGCCGGTGGCGTTCGCGCACGGCCTGACCACGCCCGAGGAGTCCGGCAAGGCGATCGACGCGCTGCGGCGTGCGACCGCCGCCAACCCTCACCGCTACGTGCTGCTGCCCCTGCTCAACGGCGCCTGGAAGGTCAAGGATCACGCGCGAGCTGACGGGGCGGGCGCTCGACGGCGTACGGGAAATCGAGGGTCTTGATCTTCAAGGCCCTTTGCCGCCCGCGGATCGGGCGCCTCTGCTCGCGTTCGATCCGCGCGGGCGGAATCCGGTCGAGGTGGCGGAGGAACTGGACGCGCGCGGCGTGGAGTCACGGGCCGGGTGCCATCGCGCGACGCTGGCGCATCGCGCGCCCGGGCTCGATCCGCCGGCGAGTTGCCGGTTGAGTCTCGCCGTCTACAACCCGGCCGAGGACGTCGACCGGGCGACGGACGCGCTCCGGTCGATCGCCGGAAAGCGGCTCAGCCCAGTTGGACGCGGTCGATGAGACCGGCCTTCGTGAACGCGGTGACCAGCGGATCGTGGCCCTCGGTGAAATGCGCCCAGCTGTCGAAGTGGACGAGGACGATCTGTTTCGCTCCCAGGATGCGGGCCGCTTCGGCGGCCTGCTCGCTGTCGAGAGTGAGCAGCGCGCCGTCGAAAAGGCCGGTGCGCACGGCACCGGCGAAGAGAACGGCGGTGTCGACCGGGCCGAAACGCCCGGCAATCTCCCCGACGACGTCGAGCGACGCATTGTCGCCGCTGACGTAGACGGTCGGCAGGCCCGCACCGGTCAGGACGAAACCGGTGACGTCGCCGGTGATCGGCTCGCAACCCTCGGGGCCGTGCCGCGCCGGAACGCCGGTGATCGTCACGTCGCTGACCGAAAAGGATTCCCACGGGGTGAGGCCGCGCGCGGTTCCGCCGAGGCGTCCGGCGCCACTGACCGTGGTGAGCGTGAGCGGCACCTCGGCGAGCAGCGCGCGGCCGGAGTCGTCGAGGTTGTCGGCGTGTTGATCGTGCGAGAGCAGGACGACGTCGACCCGGCCGAGTGTCTCCGGGCCGGCCTTCGGCGGGGCGAGTCTGGTCAGCGTCGTGCCGCTCGGGGAGACGTAGCTCCGCGGCTCGTCGAACGTCGGGTCGGTGAGCAAGCGCAGGCCGCCGTACTCGAAGAGCGCCGTCGGACCGCCGAACGCCTGAACAGTGATCATGGAAACCTCACGGATAGCAGTGGTGTCATCCGTGAAGCTAGCGGTTTGTCACGGATAAAGGCAAGCGATACCGTGAGACCCGTGATCGACGCGGCGCCCGGGGCAGATGTGCATCCCGGCCTCGACCTGGCCAACAGCCTTCTTTTCGCGCCCGGCGGCGTGGTGACCGACCTGCTCGACTCCCCCGCCGCGGCGACCGCATGGCTGGCCGAGCGCGGGCTGGTGCCGGCCGACGCGGTGCTGCACGAGATCTGCGCGAGGCGGCTGCGGGCGCTGCGGTCGGCCCTGCGGGACCTGTTCACCGCCGCCGTCCGGCCGGAACCCCCGCCGGCCGAGGCCCTGGCGGCGGTGAATGCCGCACTGACCCGGGTGCCGACCACAGCCGAGCTGCACTGGGATCAGGCCGGCGGGTGGCACCGGACGGTCCCGCACCCGACCGACCAGGTGGTGGATCACGCGCTCGGGGTGCTCGCGGCCGACGCGGCCGACCTGCTGACCGGGGCGGACGCGGGCCGGCTGGCGGCCTGCGACTCGCGGCCGTGCCGGCGGTTCCTGCTGCGCGGCGGGCGGCGGCAGTGGTGCTCGGTGCGGTGCGGGGACCGGGCGCGGGCGGCGCGCGCCTACGCCCGACGGTCTACGGGAGATCACTGAAACGTCCACCGTGGTCATCGCGCGGATGACCCTCGACGCGGCGGCCCGCCGGCAGGTCCCGACATCGCCGGCCCGCCGCTGCCGAACGCGCTGCCGCTGCCGCCGTCCTCAGCGCCGTCCGCACCATCACTCTCGCGGCCGTTCCCGCCGTTGTTCCCGCGAGAAGAGGGCGCGCCGACCGGCGGCACCGGGTGCGATGCCGGCGTCGGACCGCACCATCAGCCGTGACCGGCGCGCCGGGCCGTGTCGAGGCGGACCGGGCCCGCGTGTCACACCGTCGCGATAACGTGGGGCCGGATCGGACGAACGGGAGTGCTGATGAGTGAGGCCATCGCCCGCGAACTGGGCGTCACCACGGAATTCGACGCCGGCACGGAGATCGAGCGGCGCGTCGCGTTCCTCGCCTCGGCGCTGGCCGGCAGCGGCACCCGCGCGCTGGTCCTCGGCATCAGCGGCGGGGTCGACTCGTCGACCGCCGGCCGGCTCTGCCAGCTCGCCGCCGAGCGCTCACGGGCGGCCGGGCACCAGGCCGAGTTCATCGCCATGCGCTTGCCCTACGGGATGCAGGCCGACGAATCCGACGCGCAGACCGCCCTGGAGTTCATCCGGGCCGACCGGGTGCTGACCGTCGACGTGCGCCCGGCCGCCGACGCCGCCCTGCAGGCGCTGCTGGCCGGCGGGCTCACCCCGAAGGACCACTCCGAGCAGGATTTCATCCACGGCAACGTCAAAGCCCGGGAACGCATGATCGCGCAGTATGCGATCGCCTCCGCCACCCGCGGGCTGGTCGTCGGCACGGATCACGCGGCCGAGGCGGTCACCGGGTTCTTCACCAAGCACGGTGACGGGGCGGCCGACGTCGTACCGCTGGAGGGGTTGACCAAACGTCGAGTCCGGGCGCTCGCAGCCGCGCTCGGGGCCCCCGATTCGCTGGTCCGCAAGGTTCCGACCGCCGACCTGGAGACGTTGCGGCCCGGCGTGGCGGACGAGGACGTGCTCGGCTTCACCTATGAGGACATCGACAACTTCCTCGAAGGGCGGCCGGTCGGGCCGGAGGTCGCCGAGGCGATCACCGCGCGCTTCCACCTGACCGCGCACAAGCGTCGTCTGCCCTTCGGGCCGCACTGACCTCGATGTTCGTCCTTGCCGCGGCCGTGAATGTGGCCGGACGAACGCTGCGACGTGCGTCCAGGCGTGGCCACGGCGGCACGTCCACCGCGAGGGCCCCCGCCGCGGCCCCGCTGACACCGACACGGATTGCCGTGACCCTCGAAGAAACTCGTCCGGAATTGCCGATGTGAGTGCGTTGCCCTGGATCGGAGGGGCGCTGATGAGTTCCCGGTGGCAGCGAAAATCAGCCGCCTGTCTTAGTGGCTGTCTCGCTCCCTGTTTCCGCAGCGAGCGGGAAGTTCGGTCGGCTGAGCTCTGGCTCTGCCGTTCGTATGGCCGTCACGGTGACGCCAATCAGAACGCCGCACCGTG
The DNA here is from genome assembly GCF_044388125.1 of Actinoplanes sp. NPDC020271. Lineage (NCBI taxonomy): Bacteria > Bacillati > Actinomycetota > Actinomycetes > Micromonosporales > Micromonosporaceae > Actinoplanes > Actinoplanes sp. NPDC020271. The sequence goes on along the minus strand of NZ_JBIRWQ010000026.1, from coordinate 3,225 downwards.
GAGAGGACCTCAGCTCAGCTTGATCCAGTGCACGGACTTGCCGCCCGATCGACCGGCCGGCGACAAAAGGGCACCGCCACCCGCCAGGTCAACGCACTAGCCTTCCAGGCATGATCGATCCCGTATGGCACGTCGCCTCATTGGACCATCTCAAACTGATGTTCCAGTACGCGCAGGGCTCCCTCGAACGCGATGCCCGGCGCAACATCAGCATGGGCTTCCCGCAGCAGTTGGAGCTGACCCTGCCGTGGGGCATGGATGACGGCGACGCCGTGGTCCGGCTGACCCTCGCCCCGGCGCCCTCGGAAGAACTCGGCAAGCGCGGCCTGCTTGCGGTCGTCGTGTTCGCCGAGGCGGTCCGCTTCGGCGAACAGCTCGACCCCCCGCACTACCCAGGCCGCGACAAGCCAGTCGCCCGGCCGCGCTCCGTCCCGCCGCTGACGACCAGCGTCGCGGAGTATCTCCGTGAGCAGACGGATGGCAGCCCGCTCATTGCGGTCGGCGACGGCTCCGTCCGGTTCGTGCTCTACCGATTCCCCGCCTGACCACGGTCGCCCGTCAGAGCCTGATTGCTGCGGGCTCTCACGTCTGCGCCATTGCCGCCGCTCGCACAGTCAATTGCCGCAGGCCGCGGGTGGACGTTCGTGGTCAACGCACCCGCCTGGGCCGGTTGCGGCACCAGCGACAACCAACCCGGAGCACGCCGCTCGTCACCGGTCATGCCGCGAGCGTACGACCACCTAAACCCGATCCTGAAGGTCAAGGACAAGCTCTCACCTTGTGCTTTAACCTCTCGCTCCACCCCGACGCCGTTCGGACGAAATCGCTGCGTCACCAAGGGTGACTACGGTGCGTGCCGGGCCCGCGCTGGACACGGAGAGCGAAGCGACCCAGCGCGCGTTGTCTGCGGCAGATGAGGGCGCTCTAACGCGCAGTGATGAAGGCGCACACACTCAGTCGAGTTCTCGCGGCATGTACCCGAGAATCAGGCCGTCCATCGCTCGGGGCATTCGTCCGAATGTCCCCAGCCAATCGGAGACGAGGTAGATCTCCTGCCGTTCATCAATGCCCAGCCAACTCCAGGAACACGTCCCGGCACCGAGTTCTCCGATCGGAGCGATACTGCGGCCGAGGTGAGCGCTCCACTCGATGAACCTGTCGGCTTCACCCTCACACGCGGTAGGTACAAGTTCGAACGGCTCGCGTGCACGGGTCACTCCGGAGCCACCGTCGAGAAACCAGAGGCCTCCGAACCTTTCAAGGAACACGCGGGCCGCCGGATGCAGAGAAGGAAATCCGTCCGCGACGAGCTCCGACTCCCATTGCGTCGTATCCACCTGACGGCCGCTGTGCCAGCCGTATTCCTCCAGGGTCTGACGTGTCTCTGCGGCGAAGCCATCCGAATGATCCACAGAAGGAATATAGGTATGGGCCGGTGATAGGGGAAACGGACGTACCGGCGCCCTCACATCGGCAGATCCGTGCACTCGAAAGGCCCTGCCTCCGATCCGTCTGGTTGTGACATAGCGTCATCCGGTGCCTGGGTAGGTGACCCTTCGGCATGCTGAGGCCCGCGAAGCCATGCCCGACGTCTATCGATGATCGTTGTGGCGGTCATGACTGACCGAGCAGAAGCGATCGATGCGTTGGCGGAGTTCCGCGAGCAGCTATACCAGTCCATGACCCAGCGGGCGGACGCCTTGTTCGAGCTGACCGACGCCCTGCTGTGCAGCGACGGGCCGGTCAAGACGCTGGTCGGGTTGTCGCTGACGCCGGAGCACCGACGGGCCACGGCGCCATGTACGACGCGCTGAACCACGGCCGCATCGAAGTCCAGTCGCTGCGCCGGCAATTGGTCAGCTTGCCGTTGCCGCGAGCAGCGGACGGCCGCCTGGTTCTCGCGGTGGATGTCTCGCCGTGGCTGCGTCCGGACGGCGACTGCAGTCCGGATCGCTCGTTCTGCCACACCTACGGGCGCGGCAAGGACGAACACCGCATGATCCCAGGCTGGCCGCACTCGTTCATCGCCGCCCTGGACACCGGCCGCACCTCGTGGACCGCCCTGCTCGACGCCGTCCGCCGGCTACCCGGCGCGGACGTCACCACGACCACCTGCGCGCAGATCCGCCAACTCGTCGACCGGCTGACCGCCGCCGGGCAGTGGAAGCCCGGCGACCGCGACATCCTCATCGTGCTCGACGCCGGCTACGAAGCACCGCGCGTCGCCTGGCTGCTACGTGACCTTCCGGTGGAGATCCTCGGCCGGATGCGCTCCGACCGGGTGCTGCGCCGTGCCACCCCGCCACGGGTCCACCAGCCGCAAGGCGGCCGGCCGGCAAAGCACGGCGGGGAGTTCGTCTTCGGCGACCCCGCCACCTGGGATTCTGAGCACGCGGTCACGCTCACCGACACCCGGCTCTACGGCCAGGTGAAGGCGCAGGCATGGGACCGGCTGCACCCACGGCTGACCCGCCGAGCAGACTGGGTCGACCACGACCAAGCGCTGCCGATCATCGCCGGCACGGTCATCCGGCTCACCGTCGACCACTTGCCCAGCCGCGGCGAGCCGAAGCCGCTCTGGCTGTGGTGGTCCGAAGTCGGCGCCACCGCCGCAGACGTGGACCGGTGCCGGCAGGCGTTCTTGCGCCGCTTCGATATCGAACACACCTTCCGCATGATCAAGCAGACGCTGGGCTGGACTGTCCCAAAGCTGCGCGACCCGGCCGCGGCGGACCGGTGGACGTGGCTGGTCCTGGCCGCGCATACTCAGCTGCGCCTGGCTCGACCGCTCGCCCAGGACCTGCGGCGGCCCTGGGAACGCCCGACGGCGCCGGAGCGGCTCACCCCGGCCCGGGTGCGACGGGGTTTCGGAACCTGCGCGCGACCAGCGCGTCGCCGGCTCGTGCACCAAAACCCACGCGGCCTGGTCCGGGACGCCCGCCGGGCTCCCGCAACCGACACACCGTGACCCGTTACGACGTGGGGCTCATGCTGGTCACCGGCCAAGCACATCAACGACCGGCACACCACCAGAAGGGCACCAAACCCCGCCCAGGGCCATTGCGTTGTCGGACGGCAGGGCTCTGAACTGGGGATTCGCATCGTGATCGGCCTCTGTGGAGCCGAAGACGGCGGATGAGATCACGTCGGTGATCATGAAGTTCTCTAGGCCACACGAAGCTCCGAGGACCTCACCCGCCGATGGCATCATCTCTCATCACCGCA